>CAYTXC010000004.1:54499-64817 GCA_964441425.1 uncultured Sphingobacterium sp.
GCACTATGATTACCATATGAAATATCCTTTCCTGCCTCTGCCTGTTGCCACGCATCACGTAAAAGACTGACACCAAATATCCTGGCTACAGCTTGTGAAAAGCCACTGCAATCCAATCCAAAAACAGATCTTCCTCCCCATAAATATGGTGAATTCATATATATACCTACTATCTCTAGAAGTTTATCTTCAGAAAAAGATGATGTATCCCAACTATCTATAGAGGAAAAATCAAAATACATTCTTAATACCTCTGGTAATGGCGATCCAAAGGGAATTCGTATGACATGACCTGACCTATCGTACATTGTATTCAACCAGTTGCCTGCTAACGCATGACTAGTTATGTAACCTTCATTCGTTTCTAACAATTGATTTACAGCACAAAATCCTTTGTATCCATCATGACTACAACTTATTTCAACAAAACCCTTTACCGGGGCGGATAAAATCTCTACGTGTTCACCAAAAAGGAGCTGACTACACATCTCAGCTTCGTGTTCAGGTTTGACACGGATTGGGGCAACAGATACTATACAAAAAGCATAAGACATGCACAAATGTAAGGATCCTAAAGATCTACGATACTTTTATGAATGTTCAGTCTTATTGATACTGAATATACAATGGTCTAGGTTTTGCTTTCATGAGTTCCTCCGGAGTTAGCAAACGATGAGGAGGCTGTTTTAGATCATTTTTATAGAAAAGTTTAAATCCAGTGAATTGAACAGGTTCACTATGAATAAAATATTTATATGTTCCCATTTTTTTTGCCGGCTCACCCCATCCATCCATATGCATGACGATCTGCACTTCTGGGGTTTTCTTGATCTGTTTATAATTTTTTACCATGCCTTGTGTAAAGCGATGTACTACAAGAACCTTGGGTGGAAGATCATATTTCTTTACCATTTTGGTTAAATAATCAACTACAAAATTGATATCCTGAGCATCATAAGAACCAATCACTGTACCAGGCTTTTCTCCACCTTTCATGCTGAATTCAGGATCCATACCAAAATGAACATTAGGAAGTTTTAAGTATGCCTCTAATTCTGGAAGTTCTTTCTGAATCGTGCTCAATCCAACCTGTACATCTAAAAATACTAATGCATTGATCTCTTTTGCCCAGCTCATCACCGTATCAATCTGCTTGAATGGCATGCGCAATCGGTACATACCCCCTGGACCAGGAGTTCCCTGAGCTGTAACTGCAATATAGTGAAGGGCCGGCTGGACAGGAGTTTTAGGATCAGCTTTCTCCCATTTACGGACCTCACTATTTAATTTGGCAATCATTTGATGTTTGGGTAATTCACCGAGAATGCCCATTTGCCTGGAGTATAAATTTCCATAATAAGCGATGATCCGCTTAAAGGGTAATATTGCTCCTGCTTTTGGATATGGTGCTTTACTCGGCCATTTACCGGATGAATCACCATTTAGCATATAGGTTATGCGATCGTTATAATCTGCTGTATCAAGCGGAATTATTTCAACTTTTCCATTATTATCTTTTGCAGGTTGCGCTGTATTCTTTTTTTGCTGTTCGGATTGCACGTTATCACATGCTATAAAAAAACAAAGATGTAAAACCAGAAGAAATCCACGAAGCATAATTATTTATTAAGTCTGCAAATTAGTTAAAATAAATACGCTTCAGCTTATGTAATTTGCATAAAATCAAAACGCATGGACCCAATAAAATCTTTAAGAAAGATTGGTAATATAGAAGGCATATCGTATCTGCTCTTATTAGGTGTGGCAATGCCACTTAAATATATAGGAAATATGCCTATGGCCGTTAAAATAACAGGAAGTATCCATGGATTTTTATTCGTTTGGTTTATGTTCGCTCTATTACGCGTATGGCTAAAAGTAAAATGGCCATACGATAAAATCGCTATGGCCTTTTTACTCTCTATTATTCCTTTTGGAACTTTTTATTTAGATAAAAAACTAAAAAAAGAATATCCAGAGAATTAATTATTTATTATCTAGGGAAAAATTAAAAAACGCATCGACATCTTTTTTAAACTTCACTAACGAAGGCATGTGGATATAATACATGTGCCCAGATTCATATGTATATATTTTAATATTCTTCCGTTGCTCTGGACGAAGTTGCATATGCTCTATATCATATTGGGCAGTGAAATAAGGGGTAGCAAAATCATAAAAACCACAACCAAGATAAACCTTCAAAGCAGGGTTTTTAGCCATCGCATCCCGTAAACTTTCGGCAACATTCAAGAATTTATTTTGAACGTTATTATAATTCCAGGGACGAACATCGCCAAATATATTATATGGTTTCTCTTCCTTGAAATTCAGTTCACGTTGGAAATAATCATTCATTGCAGACGTAAAAGGTCCGTCGATATTGGTAAATGAGGGGTCAAAGCTTTCATTCTCACCTGCATCATCAAGATCCCTTCCTGTGAAACGCGCATCCAGTCTGCCTATGATCAAACCATCTTTTCTTCTCAATTCCTTCCAGAAACGATTTTCTTCCACACGAAGATCCGCCTGCAAACAATACTCTTTGGACAAGCCGGTATAATAGCTCATCTTTTCCGCAATTTTTTGTTTCTCCTGATCTGAAAGCCATCCTCCCTTAATCAATGCTGATGCATATTCACCCAATGCAAACTGTTCAGCTTCTTGCAGAGCTTTAGATAGGTCAGCTTGTAAGGATGGTGCTAATTTTTTATGATACCATGCAGCTGCGGTGTATGATGGCAGATATAATGCGCGAGGCAAATCATTACCAGGATAATAATCATTTGTTCCAAAGTTTAGAATAGCAGAAATCAGAAAAATACCATTTACATAAATTCTATATTGATCCTGCAAATATTTAGATAATCCCGCAGCTCGAGTAGTACCATAACTTTCGCCTGCCAAAAATTTTGGTGAACCCCATCGCTCATAACGAGAAAGAAAACTTCGAATGAAATTTGCCATAGACTGAACATCTTCATTAAATCCATGGAATTGTTTAGCCGATTCGCCGGAAACCGGACGGCTATATCCTGTTGAGACCGGATCAATAAAAACAAGATCACTTTTATCAAGCCAGGTATATTCATTATTCACCCACTGATAGGGAGGTGCTGTAGCTGTACCATCGTCTTTTAATAAAACTCTTTTTGGAGCTAGACCGCCAAGATGCAGCCAAACTGAAGATGAGCCAGGTCCACCATTAAACGCAAAAGTAATTGGACGTTTGCCAACATCTTCCCCATCCTTTCTATAATAGACAAAGAACATTTTAGCAATAGTTTTATCTGTATCATTTTTTAGATCCAGATAACCCGTATGCGTGGTGTAGGTGATTTTTTGTCCATTTAGAAGGGTGACAGCTCCCTTGGAGGAAACAATATGAACACCAGGAATAGAAACAGCTGCAGGTGCCGCAGGCAGCTGGGCCATAACTATATTGCTTAGGAACAGATTAAGAAAAATGAATATAGCCTTCATGTATAATTAATTTATACATCAAGATACAGAAAGTTAGTTTAATAAAAATCAGCCAGGATATTATTCAACCGTTGCTTCATCGTTTCTGAACACTACCACTCCATCAAATACATCCACCACTACTTTTCTTTCACGATCAATATCACCCGCTAATATTCGTTTCGATAAACTATTCACAATCTCTTTCTGTATCAGTCGTTTCAATGGACGCGCTCCAAATTGAGGGTCAAAACCATTTTCAGCTAAATAATCAACGGTATAATCAGTGAATTCCATATGGATACCTGATTCTTCTACCAATTTCTTTAATTGATTTAATTGAATGTAAATGATATTTCTGATCTCTTTTCTCAATAATGGATGGAACATAATGATATCATCCACCCGATTCAAAAACTCTGGACGAATAGTAGCTTTCAACAAATTCATTACTTCTATTTTCGCTTTATCGGTTGCCTCTTCTACATTTCGTTCATGCACATCTTCAAATGCCTCCTGGATAAGATGTGATCCAATATTCGAGGTCATGATGATGATGGTATTTTTAAAATTAACCACTCGACCTTTATTATCAGTTAAACGTCCATCATCTAAAACTTGTAATAATACATTCCAAACATCAGGATGCGCTTTTTCGATCTCGTCCAACAATACGACACTATACGGTTTTCTTCGAACTGCTTCTGTTAATTGCCCCCCTTCATCATACCCTACATAACCTGGAGGCGCACCTACTAAACGGGATACGGTATGTTTCTCCTGGTATTCACTCATATCGATACGCGTCATCATGGATTCATCATCAAATAAATATTCTGCTAATGCTTTGGCTAATTCCGTTTTACCCACACCAGTAGTACCCAAGAAAATGAATGAGCCTATTGGTTTCCGTGGATCATGCAATCCAGCCCTACTTCTGCGTACGGCATCAGCAACAGCTGTAATAGCCTCTTCTTGTCCAACAACTCGCTGATGCAAATGAGCTTCCAGATGTAACAATTTTTCACGTTCACTCTGGATCATTCTGGTAACAGGTATTCCCGTAGCTTTTGAAATATTCTCTGCTATATCTTCTGCATCTACTTCTTCTTTTAGCAAACGCTTTTCACTGGTTTCTTCCAACGCTTTCGAAAGTGAATCGATCAACGCCTCCTGTTCTTTTACTTTACCATAACGGATCTCTGCCACCTTCCCATAATCACCTTCCCTCTCAGCTCTATCCGCCTCAATTTTTAATTGCTCAATAGAAGCTTTTGCTTGTTGAACTTTTTCAACTAATTCTTTTTCTTCTGTCCATTTCAATTTCAATGTATCTCGATGTACGGAAAGATTAGCAATGTCTGTATTAAGCTCCTTCAATTTTACTTCATCATTCTCGCGCTTGATGGCCTCCCTTTCAATCTCCAGCTGACGAATCTGCCGTTCTAATTTATCAAGTTCTTCCGGCATAGAATTCATTTCCAAACGAAGTTTGGCTGCACTTTCATCAATCAGATCGATCGCCTTATCGGGTAAAAATCGATCGGTAATATAACGATGTGACAATTCAACCGCAGCGATGATTGCTTCATCTTTTATACGAACATGATGATGCGTCTCATAACGATCTTTTAATCCACGTAATATGGAAATGGCATCTTCCACAGAAGGTTCATCAATCATTACTTTCTGGAAACGACGTTCCAGCGCTTTGTCCTTTTCAAAGAATTTCTGAAATTCATTTAACGTAGTTGCCCCTATAGCTCTCAGCTCTCCTCTTGCCAGTGCAGGTTTCAATATATTCGCAGCATCCATTGCTCCTTCGCCTCCACCAGCTCCCACCAATGTATGAATTTCATCGATGAATAGGATGATCTCTCCATCACTGGTACTAACCTCCTTGACTACCCCTTTCAAACGTTCCTCGAATTCACCTTTATATTTTGCACCTGCAATCAGCTGCCCCATATCCAGAGCAAAAATGATCTTAGATTTTAGATTCTCGGGTACATCACCATTTACAATACGCATAGCCAACCCTTCTGCAATAGCCGTTTTACCCACACCAGGTTCACCTACCAAAATAGGATTATTTTTAGACCGCCTAGAGAGGATATGTAACGTTCGCCTGATTTCTTCATCCCTTCCTATAACCGGATCAAGTTTGCCCTCACGAGCCATTTCATTTAAATTACGGGCATATTTATTCAGCGCATTGAATGGTGTTTCCTGAGTTTGTGATTTAACAGTTTCACCTTTTCTAAGATCTTTGATGGCCGTAACTAATCCTTTTTCAGTAAGCCCAACGTCCTTAAGAAGTGTAGCAGTAGGATCACTACCCTGAAGTAAGGATAACAATAGATTCTCAGGTGTCACAAACTCATCTCCAAACGTTTTGAGTAATGCCACTGCCCTCAAAACCACACTATTCGTTTCCCGACTGATTGTTTGTGCCGGCTCGCCTGATGCCTTAGGCAAACGTGAAATGCGGTCTTCTAATTTGCTTTCCAGTAGATTTAAGGTGACGTTATTTTTTTTAAGTAGAAATTCAACAGGTGAATCTTCTTGTTCGAGCAAAGCCTTCAACAAATGCTCTGTCTCAATGTTAGGGTTTTGTGAATTATACGCCAACTGTTGAGCTTGCTGGATCGCTTCTGCAGCTTTTATGGTAAAGTTGTTTAAATTCATCACGGAATATGTTTGATTACACTTATGCGTATCAAATTAAAAACCAATCGAAAATAGGAGTTAATATGACAGATAAAAATCGTTCAACCCGCCTTAGTGTCAGTCTTTTCGCCATTTTTCTGCTGAATTTGCAGATTACCATAGCCCAGGATTATACTATGGCCGATCAATTCTTACAGAAAAATATGAAGAGTCTGGGCGGTGAATTGGTAGTACTGGTACAAAAAGATGGAAAACCCATTTATAAAAAAATTTTAGGTAAGGATTTTTTAATTACTTCTTCTGCCCCTGCAGACGAGATCACTCAATGGTTCACAGTCGCTGCAATTCTACAACAACAAGAAGAAGGTAAATTACATCTAGATGATCCCGCCGCAAAATACATCCCAAAGTTTGAACAATATATGAAAGGATTTATAACGGTTCGGCATGGGTTGACACATACAACTGGATTAGACAATAAAGACGTAGTAAGCAGATTAATGCCCAAAAGTTACAATAGCCTTACAGAAGAAGTTGAGGTATATATTTCTAAGCGAGATATAGTAGCCAATCCTGGTGAAGCATTTGCCTATAACCGAATTGGTTTATCTATTGCAGCTAAAGTGTCAGAGATCGCATCTAAGAAAACATTTGATCGAATTGCCATTGAAAAAATATTTCGCCCGATAGGTATGCGTCAAACTTTATATGTTAATGATAATGGATATATCAATACCTTCAATGGTGCTACTACCTCTGCTCAAGACTGCATGAATTTTCTCCAAATGCTGCTCAATAAAGGAACCTTTAATTCGAAGAAAATATTAAGTGAAGAATCTATAAAAGAACTTTTGAAACCACAATTTACAGACGCACGTATCGTATCCAAACCATCGGATTATAAAGAAAATGATTATGCACTTACCACCTGGGTAATGGATAAAGATGAAAATGGGAATGCTGTTGTACTTCGACAAGGTACAGGAGGAACTCAAGCAGTAATTGATTTCAAAAATAATATGGCCATTTTAGTTTTTTTAAAAGATCCGGATGGTGAAAAGAAAAAACAGCTCGTAAATGAGTTGATCAATATCTTGCAGGGGCAATGAGTTTAGAAAAAAATACTACACTGGTAAAAAGCCTGGCAAGAACGCTGGGCTTTTCCTATTGTGGGATTGCCAAAGCTCAGCGATTGGATGATGATGCAAGAAGGTTAGAAAACTGGTTGAGCAAAGGCATGCATGGAAAAATGAACTATATGGAGGATCATTTTGAATTGCGTATAGATCCTACCAAGCTCGTACCAGGGGCAAAGTCGGTTATAACATTATTGTTCAATTATTATCCAGCTATTGAACAAACTGCTGAATCTACATTCAAAGTATCCCGATATGCTTATGGAAAAGATTACCACGATGTTATTCGCCCAAAATTGAGATCTCTTCTTGAACAATTACAAGCAGAAATTGGACATATTGGTGGCCGTGGATTTGTTGATTCTGCACCAGTACTGGAGCGTTCCTGGGCGTTACGTTCTGGTTTGGGATGGATCGGGAAAAATGGAAATTTGATCACCAAAAAGAACGGATCCTATTTTTTTATAGCAACATTAATCACCGATCTGGAATTGAATTCAGATGAGCCTTTGGCTAAAGATTTTTGCGGGAATTGTACTAAATGTATCGATGCTTGTCCCACTGAAGCCATAAAACCTAATAAAGTGGTGGACGGGAGTAAATGCATTTCCTACTTTACTATAGAGTTAAAAGATTTGATCATACCAGAACAATTTAAGGGGAAATTCGAGAATCGCATGTTTGGCTGCGATATCTGCCAGGAAGTTTGTCCATGGAATAGATTCTCCTCTCCACATGAACATGATGAGCTCAAACCGAATGCTGAAATATTGTCCTTAACGGATAAAGAATGGATCTCCTTAACGGAAGAGAATTTTAAAAAAATATTTAAGGATTCAGCGATCAAAAGGGCCAAGTACACTGGGATTATGAGAAATATAACATTTCTAAACAATTCGTGATTTCTATTTTTTTGATCGCATGTAATATTTAAGTCTGTCCAAACTCTCCTGCATTAATGGCCCTTTCATATCAGCAGCCATCATTCCATAGAATTTTTCCCAAGGATACCATTTCAAATCTTCAATCAGAAACCATACAACTTGTACTGAATCCACACTTCTTTTCTCGATGCTGAAACCAGACTTCATAAAATCACGGTCAGCAATTGATATTGGAGTAGATAATCCATTTTTACTTATTGATTCCAGCTTGATATTATTTTGTCTGCCGTTTGCTGAAGACCAACTGATCATACTATCCGAATAAGTTATATTTTCAGCATTTTTCAATAATCCGTTCCATTCCTTCCAGTGATGCAAATCAGCTATCTCTTGGATGATACTATCCTTTTGACCGGCCATTATAACCCATTTGGATGTCATGACCTGATTAGGCATAAACAAGGATACGGCAAGCATCACCATACATAGTCCTACAAGTACAAGTAACAAAGGTTTGATCAATCTTTCCATTTATTCCCATTTAAATACCATAACCGCAACAGTATAGGAGGCGGCACCCCATAGTAGTAATATAGTCAGGGGGCCTACACAATCGGATATGTGTGCCCCTTCAAATGCCACATCACGCATTGCTTGGTTCAAATGAGTTAAGGGTAAGACTTTTGAAACAGGCTGTAACCATTTTGGGAAATTGTCGATCGGGAAAAAGGTACCAGCCAATAAAAATTGTGGTAAGGTGATGAGATTAGTAAAAGGTGCGATAGCTGCATCGTTTTTGGCCACCCCACTCACTATAAATCCAAATCCCATAAACACAATTAATCCTAAAAAACTAAGGAATAGTAGTTCTAAAAAGGTTACCCATCCATTAACCAAAGTAAACCCAAAAACATAATGTCCTAAGGTCAAGATTATGATAGCAGTAACCATTTGAAATATCACCCGACTCAATGCCTCACCGGCTATGATATAAGACTTATGTATCGGTGTAGCAAAGAAACGCTTCAATACGAGGGCCTGTCTTAAATTAAAAAATATAAAGGCTACACCGAATACTCCAGCACTTAATAATGAAAAACCAAGCTGCCCTGGCAGAATGAAATCAATTGTTTTGTATTCTCTACCTTTTATTTCGCTAGTTTTAATAACAGCCACACTAGGTTGACCTTCGTACACGATTTCATTGAACCGAAGAATCACCGATTGGATAATAGAACGCAGCAATAAGACATTTTGAATATTGGCTGCGCCAGATGATTTCATATCAATAACATAAGGAGCATTTCCGGTACTATCTGATGGAATCACATTTAATATTGCAGTGATCCTACCCCGTTCGAGATCCTCTTCGAGTTCATCCAACGGTTTATACACCACATTCAATCCAACACTATCCCTTAAAACCATATGAACCAGGCTTGTTGTATCAGATTGAGGATGAAACCCTACTTTAAAGGTCATTCTTCCTCCGCCCCCTATAAATCCAAAAACCAGAATAAAGATCAGCGGAAATAAAACGCTGAAAACAATCGCTGAAGGACTCCGCGACAAAGCTTTCAGGCTAGCCTTAGTGATGGCAAGCATAGCTCTGATCTGACTTGTACGCTGCTTCATGAAAGCCGTTAATTAGTTGAAAAGGTAAAAGGCAAACGAGCCTGAACTTTACCACTATGATCACGAATGGATTTCACTTCTTTCCAGAGTTTATAATTAGTAGCACCCATCTCTTCTTCTATCGATTTTACTTTTACATTATTTATGTATGAACCAAACAAATCATCAAATGGAGATTTAGGTTCAGGATATTCGTAAAGGTTATACTCTTTTAATTTTGCCAATTTTGCAGCAGCTGCAATGGCTGCATTGATATCACCTAGCTCATCTACAAGTCCTAATGATAATGCTCGTTGACCTGTCCAAACTCGCCCCTGTGCCACTTCCTCCACTTTTTCAGGAGTCATTTTGCGGGCATCGCCTACGCGTGTCTTGAAATCACCGTAGATCATATCCACTTGATTTTGGATAATCTGCTTTTCCTGTTCAGTCAGGGGTTTTGAGATCGTTAACGCATCAGCATAAGGACCCGTTTCCACACCATCAAAAGTTACCCCTAATTTATTGCGAAAGAAATCCTGCATATTGGGT
>CAYTXC010000004.1:64827-155356 GCA_964441425.1 uncultured Sphingobacterium sp.
GGGCATGGCAAATATCTTATCTGCACTGCAAGAAATATAATATCCGCCACTCGACGCTACATCTCCCATTGAAACAACTACAGGTTTTCCAGATTTTCGTGCGAGGGACAATTCTCTCCAGATCACTTCACTAGCCAAACTACTTCCTCCAGGAGAATTCACTCGAAGGACGATCGCTTTGATCTGGTCATCATATCGAATCTGACGGATCAGATTTCGATAGGTATCAGAACCGATTTGTCCATCCTGTCCTTTACCATCTATGATTTCTCCTTCTGCATATATAACAGCGATTTTATCCTTTCCAAATTCTTTTAAACTTTTGGAATTTAAATACGCTCCTGGACTAACAAAATTGATTTTATCATCATCTGCTAGTTTCAAAAGCTTCTTCATTTCGCTTTTAACCTCATCATCATATCTAACACCATCTACTAATTTAAACGCTACTGCCTGCTGAGGTGTGCGAATAGCGAATGTATTGGCATACTGACGAAGCTGGGCCGAGTCTAGTTTCCGTGCAGTAGCAACATCAGCAAGGAATCGTGCATATAGATCTCCTAACCATGTTTCTGTTTGCAAACGATTAGCTTCCGTCATTTGCGTTTCCCGAAATGGTTCTGTTGCACTTTTAAATTTACCATCATAAAAGATCTGCGGTTTGATCTCTAAACGATCTAATAAATTTTTGAAAAATACATATTCAACAGAAAATCCACTCCATTCAACAATTCCTTTTGGATTAACATAGATCTTATCAGCCACATTTACTACCTGATATGCCTTTTGAGAGATATACTCACCATAAGCGATCACAAACTTTTTGGACAATCGGAAATCTTGTAATGCTTTTCTTAATTCCTGACTAGCGGCAAAACCGTTCGCATTCTGCTCCGCTTTTATAAAGATTCCTTTTATAGAGGAATCATTTTTTGCCCGCTCAATCAATCTTGTAAGTTCAAACAAGGCGGGAACCTCCTCATCTTGTTTACCGATGATCTGAAGTATAGGATTTTCTTGCTTTTTGTCGAGAAAATTCTTCGACAGGTCGAGAAATAAAACGGAGTTAGATTCAATGGTTGTTTCTTCTGAAGCCACCATAACTCCAACAATACCAAAGAATAACACCAATAAAAGTCCGAAGAAGACAATTATGGCCACAAAACTGGCTAAAAACATTTTTAGGAAACTCCTCACGATATACAGGTTTAAACGGCAAAATAAAGATATTTGTGCAGCTCCCAATCTTTCGTTCCATGAATAATGCATTTTTATTGATAGGTGGCAATATGGGCAACGTATCCCAAAACCTGGATAAAGCTATACGGAGCATTTCCCAAACCTGTGGGAAGATCATTATGGTATCCTCCGTTTACCAAACAGCCGCCTGGGGCAAAACAGATCAACCCGATTTTTTGAATCAGGCCATCCACATAAACACTCCATTAGAGCCGGTTGAATTATTGCATCAATTGCTTCAAATCGAACGGGATATGGGCAGGGAAAGAATTGAAAAATATGGACCTAGGGTTATTGATATAGACATTATTTTTTACGAACAATGCATTCTCGATCTTAGGGAGTTGACCATACCACATCCACAAGTGGCGAATCGCCGTTTTGCCTTGGCTCCACTTGCAGAGATCGCGCCCAATTATACTCATCCGATACTAGAAAAAACAATACAGGAATTGTTGACCAACTGTCCTGATTCATCTCATGTTGATAAAAAAAACAAGAAGGTTTAGCCGCTATGCTTAAGTTTGAAGGCCTGTATGAAGTATAATTTCATTGCGATTGAAGGAAATATTGGAGCGGGCAAAACAACCCTGGCTCATATTCTCTCGGAGCATTTCAAAGCCCGATTAGTATTAGAAGAATTTGCGGATAACCCTTTTTTGCCAAAATTTTACGAGAACCCTAAGCAATATGCACTGCCTTTGGAATTGTTTTTCATGGCAGAACGTTTTAAGCAGCAAAAAGAGCTGATTTTACAAAAAGATCTGTTTCAAAGCATCACTATTTCCGATTATCTGTTCACCAAATGTCTGCTTTTTGCAAAAGTAAATTTACCTGAAGATGAATTTCGTTTATATCAACGTTTGTTTGATATCATGTTTCAGCAATTACTGCAGCCGGATATTTTGATCTATCTGCATTCACCTGTAAGCCAATTGCAAAAGAATATAAAAAAACGTAATCGGCCATATGAACAGAATATACCGGATGATTACCTGTTCAATATTCAGGAGACCTATACCCACTATATCAAACAACATAATTTCAAAACTTTATTTGTAGATACAAGTGATGCAGACTTCCTGAACAGACCCGATCATGTTCAGATCATATTAACAGCATTGGATAAGGACTATGAACAGGGACAACATTTCATAACCTTACCTGCTTAATTTTTTATGTCAAATCAGGCTCTACAATTCAAAGAGTTCCGTTTATATATTATTTCAAGATTTTTTTTCATACTGGTACTGAACATGCAGGCCACTATGATCAGCTGGAAGGTCTATGACATGACCAAAGACCCGTTCAGCATTGGGTTGATTGGATTAACCGAATTTGTACCCGCTGTGATCATGGCATTTTTTGCGGGGCATATTATCGATAGAAGCGATAAACGAAAAATGATGTTGTATTCTTTCATTGCCAATTTTGCTTTGAGTAGCTTATTGATGATAGCCACATTCACAGATACCATAGCGGAGATTGGTCAATCGAATGCTTTACTGTTGATCTATGCAGGTGTCTTTATAACGGGAATCCTCAGAGCGTTCAGTGGGCCCACCTCATTCGCATTAGTAAGTCAGCTTGTCCCAAAAGAACATCTTCCCAACGCCACTACTTGGCATTCCGGATCCTGGCAAATTGCCGCAGTTTCTGGTCCTGCATTGGCTGGTGTTCTATATGGTGCTATTGGTATAACCAATACATTTTATTTAATCCTGATTGGATTCTTAATCTGTTTACTATCTGTTTATGGTATATCCAACAAGCCTGCTCAGATCGCGAACAGAGAAGAAACTGTTTTAGAAAGTATAAAGCAAGGATTTCGTTTTGTTTGGAAGACAAGAGAAATTTTAGGAACCATTAGTCTTGATCTATTTGCAGTATTCTTTGGTGGTGCCACAGCCCTACTACCCTATTATGCTGATGTGGTTTTACATACCGGACCGGAAGGTCTTGGCTTGTTAAGATCGGCTCCAGCTATTGGATCATTAGTGGTATTAGGATTCCTAACCATTCGCCCTTTAAAGAAACAACAGGGAAAATTAATGTTGTATTGTGTCGGAGGATTTGGAGCGATGATCATTCTTTTTGGTGTTTCTGAATTATTCTGGCTATCCCTTTTTGCTTTATTCATGAGCGGTGTTTTAGATGGAATAAGTGTTATAGTTCGTTCTACTATACTTCAATTGAAAACACCAGACCATATGCGTGGCAGAGTGGCTTCTTTAAATAGTATTTTTGTAATGTCCTCTAATGAATTAGGCTCCTTTGAAAGCGGATTAACGGCAAGATTAATGGGTGCCGTTCCAGCAGTTGTTTTTGGAGGTTGCATGACCATAGCCGTGGTAATCACTACCTGGTTCAAAGCTCCTGAGATTAGAAAGATGCATTATTGATCTTATTTGCTTTCCATAAATCGTTCTAATACTCTATAAACGATAGGACAAAACGTAGCATTCTTTAATGTGATCTTGGGACGCTTGAATAAAACATCTTCATCCGTATAAGGGAATCGGGCACAATCAGATGGTCGGGCTTCATAAATGCTACAAAAGTTATCCGTACCCAAAAATGGGCAAGGAGAGGATTTCACTACATAATCACCCTCTTCATCCAACCTCAAATACATATCTATAAACTCACTTTCCTTCATTCTAAGCTCTTTGCTTATACGCTTGATATCCGGGGTTTTAAAACGGGGGGAATACCCTTTACAGCAATTGGCACATGCTAGGCAATCTACTGCTTCGGTTGCCTCATCATGAAAATCCTGCTGTTTTCTCAAAATCTGCTTCTTATCGGCTTTTTTAAGAAACCGCTCATATTCTTTTTGTCGTTCCCGGGAGTGTTTCTCCCAATTTTTCATTTCCACAAAGCAAAATTAGCCTTTTGGCTTAAAAGAAGAAGGTTCAAGTAGATTTTTGAAATGTTCTAACATCTAATCCCCAATTAAAGAAAGGCTCAACAAAAACGAAAAAACTTGTTTATCTGCACGTAACTTTGCCTCGCTAATTTGAACCTTATATCCTACTATTATGAACATTCTGAATCAGCAACAGGAATTTCAGCAAAGACATATTGGACCTAACCCTCAAGATACAGCCAATATGCTGTCTGCCATTGGAGAATCAACATTGGATGCACTTGTAGATAAGACTGTTCCGGCCAACATTCGTATGGCCGAAGCACTTGATATCCCACCAGCCATGTCTGAATTCGAATACCTACAGCATATCAAGGAAATCAGTCTGAAAAATAAGGTTTTCCGTACCTATATCGGACAAGGTTACTATGATACGATAACCCCGAGTGTGATCCTCCGTAATATTTTTGAAAACCCAGGCTGGTACACTCAATATACCCCTTATCAGGCCGAGATCGCTCAAGGCCGTTTGGAAAGCTTGCTGAATTTCCAAACTATGGTTTCTGATCTTACCGGATTACCTATAGCAAATGCTTCATTATTGGATGAAGCTACTGCAGCGGCGGAGGCGATGACCATGTTCTTTAATACCCTAAACAAACAAGAACATATTGATCGTCCAAAGTTCTTCGTTGATAAAGATGTATTCCCTCAAACCTTAGACGTCCTTCATACACGGGCTGTACCTGTAGGAATTGAAATTGTTGTGGGTGATTATAGATCATCAAGCATTGATCAACATTATTTTGGGGCACTCGTGCAGTATCCAAATAATGTAGGTGCTGTAGAAGATTATCGTTCATTCATTGAAGCAGTACATGCACAAGGTGCTTATGTGGTAATGACCACAGATCTATTAGCCCTTACATTATTGACGCCTCCGGGTGAACTAGGTGCTGATGTAGCCTGCGGTTCTGCTCAACGTTTTGGAGTACCTCTTGGTTATGGAGGACCACACGCTGCATTCTTTTCATCGAAAGATGAATTTAAACGCTCCATACCCGGACGTATCATTGGGGTTAGTATTGATGCAGAAGGCAATCGTGCACTTCGTATGGCTCTTCAAACACGTGAACAGCATATCAAGCGCGAGAAGGCCACTTCCAATATCTGTACGGCACAAGCTCTGCTATCAAATATGGCTGCCATGTATGCTGTATATCATGGGCCTGATGGATTAAAAAATATCGCCAAGCGGGTTACGCATTTAACCCAAACCTTAGCAAAAGAGTTGACGAAATTGGGTTATGTCATTACTTCTTCTCATTATTTTGATACCATCACAGTAAAATGCACAAATGCTGATGCAGTTCATGCAAAGGCTTTTACAAAACAGATTAATTTCAGAAAAATAGATGCTAACCATATTGGTATATCACTTGACGAAACTACATCGGTTCATGATCTGCATGATATTATTTCATGCTTCAGAAATGAAGATGCCCAAGTGAACTTTTCCAACGACGCACCTTCTATTGCAGATCATATTCCTGCTGCTTTAACGCGCACATCTCTATTTTTAACACATCCGGTTTTCAATTCACACCGAAGTGAAAGCCAGATGATGCGGTATATTAAGATGCTTGAGAATAAAGATCTTTCATTGAACACATCGATGATTTCTCTAGGATCATGCACCATGAAGCTGAATGCAGCATCAGAGATGATGCCACTCAGTTGGGCAAACTGGAGTAAGATGCATCCCTTTGCTCCCGCTGATCAAGCGCAGGGATATCAATTTATTATCGATGAACTATCCAAATATCTATGCGAGGTTACAAAATTCGACGCATGTAGTTTACAGCCTAATAGTGGTGCACAAGGGGAATATGCAGGATTGTTGACGATCAGAGCGTATCATCAAAGTCGTGGGGATCATCATCGAAATGTAATGTTGATTCCAATCTCTGCACATGGTACCAATCCTGCTTCTGCAGTTATGGCTGGAATGAAAGTGGTAGTGGTGAAAGCGTTAGACAATGGATATATCGATTTAGAAGATCTGAAAGCTAAGGCACAAGAACATAGCGAAAATCTGGCAGGTATCATGATCACTTACCCCTCTACTTATGGGGTATATGAAGAAACTGTAAAAGAAATTACAGATATCACACATACTCATGGCGGACAAGTATATATGGATGGAGCCAATATGAATGCACAGGTTGGTTTGACTGCACCTGGGCTAATAGGGGCTGATGTTTGTCACCTCAACTTACACAAAACCTTTGCTATCCCACATGGTGGTGGTGGACCTGGTATGGGACCCATTTGTGTAAAAGCACATCTGGCCCCATTCTTACCTGGCCATGTTACCAACGATAGTAAAAATACTGCTGTAAGTGCTGCACCTTTTGGAAGTGCATCTATCCTGTTGATCAGTTATGGTTATATCCGCATGCTTGGAGGCGAAGGAGTACGCAAATCAACGGAATATGCGATCCTGAATGCAAACTATATGCGGGTACGTTTACAGAAGGCTTTTGACATCCTTTATCTTGGAACGCATGGAACCTGTGCACATGAATTCATAGTTGATCTTAGACCTTTCAAAAAATCCGCAGATATCGAAGCAGAAGATGTCGCCAAACGTTTGATGGACTATGGATTCCATGCTCCTACTATGAGTTTCCCTGTTGCCGGAACCATAATGATCGAACCAACGGAAAGTGAAGATAAAGCAGAGCTTGATCGTTTCTGTGATGCTTTATTGGCTATACGACAAGAAATCAGCGCGATTGAAGAAGGTAAACAAGATCGGAAAGATAATCCATTGAAGCATGCACCGCATACTCAATCTGTAGTAACGGCCTCAGCATGGACACGCAGCTATTCGCGAGAAGAAGCAGCATTCCCACTTGATTATGTTCGAAATAATAAATTTTGGCCCAGTGTAGCAAGGGTAAACAATACGCATGGAGATCGTAATCTGGTGTGTACCTGTGAACCTGTAGAAGCATATGCATAGTCGTTCATAGGCATAGATCCATACCCTTTCCAATAGGGTAAGATATATTCTGATGATGATAAGCAGGTATAATAAATCTGCATTTGGAGAACTATGATAGGACTGCATTCAACATAGTTTTAAATTTGGTGACATAACCAATACTCATTTCGGGAATAATTGGCAATTTTGCCACGGATGAAAGATTATTACGCTATACTGGAATGTACACCATTATCATCAGCAGACGATATCAAAAAAAAATATCGAAAACTGGCACAACAATTTCATCCAGATAAAAAGCCCAATGATCCTTATGCCGCCGCTATTTTTCAGGATCTAAAAGAAGCTTATGAAACACTTACACAGCCTACACGTAAAGAAGCATGGTTGAATGAACGTTGGCTTCATCAAGTACACCATACGTTTCAAGCTCAGGCATTTCCCTTAACTCCTGATCGTATTTTAAAAAATGTCTTGAAATTAGATCGAGAGTTCTCCATGGTGGACGCCTACAGAATGGATCAATTCACCGCTGTAAAAGATCTAGAAAATGTCTTGAATGATGAAAACCTAAACTGTCTAAAGAACTTTGATGAAAAAGAGATCAATCAAACGATAATCCTTCACATGCTTGCATGTACTAAACCTTTCAGCTATCCATATTTAGAAAATCTTTGGGAAAAATTATTGAAACTTGCTGGTGAAAATGTAACTCAAGTAGAACAAATCGAAAAAGTAAAACAACAAAAACGAAATCGACATCTTCAGCAAAAGCTGACAGTCCCATTAGCACTGATAATCACAATCCTGCTTTGTATCATGATAAAAAAATTAGCCATTTAGTGAATTCGCGTATTAGCCATTCCGCAAATAGTATATTTGCATAATGCATTATGTTTCTGCTGAAGGAATTGGGAAATCATATGGTATAAAGCCTTTATTTGAAAATCTGAGTTTTCATATTTCAGAAGGGGATAAAATTGCGCTTATCGCCCGTAACGGGAGTGGAAAGTCAACCCTTCTTCGCATCCTCGCCGGAAAAGAATATGAAGATTCAGGTAAGGTCTGGATCAATAAAGATGTGGATATAGCACTATTTGAACAAAATCCAGAATTCCACGAGAACGATTCTATCCTTCAAAATATTTTCTTTCATAAACATCCAATCATGGATGCTATACGTGAATATGAGGATGCTATGGAAACAGAAGACCATACTCGACAAACGGAAGCGATTGTTAAAATGGATGAACTGGGCGCTTGGGATTTTGATGCGAAAGTTAAACAGATCCTGGGGAAACTGCGTATTCATAATTTACATCAAAAGATGAATACACTAAGTGGCGGACAACGAAAAAGAGTTGCTCTGGCCAGAACACTCATTGATATTGGCTTTGAGCATAAACATATTCTGTTGATCATGGATGAGCCTACTAACCATCTTGATGTAGAAATGGTGGAATGGCTAGAACACTATTTAAACAAAGAGAACATTACCCTTCTCCTGGTTACACACGATCGTTATTTTCTTGATGAAGTATGCAATGAAATATGGGAACTGGATAATGGACATCTCTATACGTATAAAGGAGATTATGCCAACTATCTTGAAAAGAAAGCTGCTCGTATTGAAAGTGAAGTAGCCAGCATTGATAAAGCACGAAACTCCTATAGAAAAGAGTTAGAGTGGATGCGCAAACAACCTCGGGCACGTACTACAAAGTCGAAAAGCCGACAAGATAATTTCTACTTAATTGAAGCTAAAGCAAAACAACGTATTGAAGAACAACGATTGGAATTGGAAATGAAGATGAATCGATTAGGTGGCAAAGTGGTGGAACTAAAAAAAGTATATAAAAATTATGGTGAAAAAATCATACTAAAAGGTTTTGATTATACCTTCAAAAAAGGAGAGCGTGTTGGTATTGCAGGGAAAAATGGAGTGGGTAAGTCAACATTTATCAATGTTACACAGGGAATAGAGCAAGCAGATAGCGGAAAAGTTAATATTGGCGACACCGTAGTCTTTGGAAATTATTCACAAGAAGGATTAGACATTAAGCAGGATATGCGTGTCATTGAATATGTAAAATCTATTGCAGAGAGTTTTCCATTAGCCAAAGGAGGATCACTAAGTGCTGCTCAATTCCTGGAACTATTTTTGTTCACACCTGATCAACAATATACATTCATCAGCAAACTCAGTGGCGGTGAAAAAAGACGATTACATCTCCTAACCGTATTGTTTAAAAGTCCAAACTTCTTGATATTAGATGAACCAACGAACGATCTTGATCTACCTACTTTAGCAGTTTTGGAAACATTCCTGGCAGATTTTCCAGGATGTCTTATGATCGTTTCACATGATCGTTATTTCATGGATAAACTAGTAGATCATCTATTGGTATTTGAAGGGGATGGTGAAGTAAGAGATTTTCCTGGGAATTATTCAGATTATCGTATTTGGTTGGAACAAGAAGAGACAAAAAAGACAGAAGCAGTACAAGCAACAAAAACAGAAATATCTGCTGTATCAAATACTGCACAACCAAAGAAAAAAGTTTCTTTTAAGGATAAACGTGAATTTGAATTATTGGAAATAGAAATGGCAGCATTAAATAAAGAAAAATTATTGATCACAGAAAAATTAGGCAGCGATAATCTACCCTTTGAAGAATTACAAAAAATTTCTCAACGAATTGTTGAAATCACGAATCTGCTGGACAAAAAAGAATTACGCTGGCTGGAATTAAGTGAAATGATAGAAGGGATTTAAGCACTTGCCCTGCTCAAACGATCATTGATCGCCATACCAATTCCTTCATTCGGAAAACGCTCTGCGATTATGTAATCGATATCTGCTTTATCCAAATCTCGCAATGCCTGAAATAAACCTGCAGCAGCTTCTGCCAAATTACCAGAAGGAGACAATACATAGGAGTTCTTTATTCCATGCTCTTTTTGAAAAGTGATCACCCCTACTCTAGCCACATCCTTACCAGCTAACAAACTCGCTACATCACCGACTAATACTGGTTTCCCAGGCGCATAATGAGATGTTAACTGACCCGGTGTATCTGGATTCTTATGAAATAAGGATAAGCTTGGCTTAATGCCTGTAGTTTTTTCAATTTGCTCTACTGTTATACCCCCTAATCGATACACGATCAATTGTCCATCCTCCTCTCCAACGATAGTTGATTCTAATCCTACTCTACATGTTCCTCCATCCAAAATATAAGCGATTTTCCCATGTAATCCATCAAGCACATGTTGAGCCGTGACTGGACTTACATATCCAAAAGGGTTAGCACTAGGAGCGGCTAAAGGGAAATCTAGTTTACGAAGTAACTCAAGTGTCATGGGATGATCAGGTATTCGAATTACTACGTTATCAGATCCAGCTGTGATCACATCGGGAACTAATTCTGACTTTGGCATTAAAAAACTGATTGGTCCCGGACTAAAGGCTTTTGCCAGCATTTGCAAACTTTCGGGGATATCACGCACATAAGGTTTAGCCGCCTCTAACGAAGGCAAGTGTATGATCAGCGGATTAAAAAAAGGTCTTTTTTTGGCTGCATATATTTTGCCTACCGTCTCAACATTCAAGGCGTTCCCAGCCAGCCCATATACCGTTTCTGTAGGTATGGCTACCAGTTCACCTGCATTAAGCAAGTCTGCTGCTTTTTGAATATCTACGCCAATAACAGTCATGCTGCAATTTACTATAAATACTAATGAGTGATCTTATAACACCATCGCTGCAGTTTTCCTTCAAAATCAAACGGAGTGGTTTGTCGGGTAATATCTACTATAGATGAAGCCCGTATCAGATCTTTTTCCAGTTTAAATCCTCTCAGATTAGTACTGAAAAACAGAATACCTCCTTTCTTAAGCTTCTGCAGACAAGTATTGATAAGCATCTCATGATCTCGCTGAATATCCAGGAATTCCTTCATCATCTTACTGTTGGAAAATGACGGAGGATCTAATATGACGATATCAAAATACTCATCCTGCTGCTGGGGTAACAGTTGTAACACGTCGCCCTTGATCACTTTATGTTCTAGCCCTTTACTTTCATTAAGTTCCAGGTTTCGTTTCGTCCATTCCGTATAGGTATTAGAGAGATCTATAGATACAGTTTCAATAGCTCCACCGTCCGCTGCATAAACTGTAAATGATCCAGTATAACAAAAAAGGTTAAGTACTTTTTTTCCTTGTGCTAATTCACGTACCATCCCTCTGGTAAGTCGGTGATCTAGAAATAAACCCGTATCTAAATAATCACTTAGATTAACTATAAAAGATAGTCCACCTTCTTTAACTGTGAATTCATGGCGAAGTGCGGAAGCTTTTTGATACTGTGATTGTCTATCTGTTTTTCGATAACGCTGTTTACAAAATACCCATTCCGGTTCAATCTGCAATACTGTTGCCATTATATGTAAACTGCCTTCCAGCCATTCAGCATATTCATCGTCACTCAATGTATGCTTACTACTGTATTCCGAAACATTTACAGCATTTCCATAAACATCAATGATCAAAGGGAATTCCGGGAGATCACGATCGTATAATCGATAACATTCAATGTTTTGTCGGCGTGCAAGCTTAGATCGATGTTTAAACACTTTTTCCAAGCGATTACGGAACATTTCAAGTTTAGAAGACATTGGCGAATAGTCTAATTAGCTATATAGCTAATTATTTAGTTGATTTGATTACAGATTCAAATTCAGCGAGTGTTACGATACCTTGTTTACGCCAAACTTCTTTTCCTTTCTTATACAATATAAATGTCGGGAAAGCTTCTACTTTCGAGGATTCAAGCAGCTCAGTATTAACAGCCCCATCCACATTAGCAATGCTGACTATTTTCTTTTTATTCAGTTCAGCTACCACGGGTTCCATCTTTTTACAAGGAGGACACCAGACAGCACCGAAATCAACCAATACCAAGTCGGCCTGATCAATAATACGCTTATACTCTGTAGCAGATAATTTACCCGCCATAGAAACACCTTCTACAGGTTTTCCTGCTCGTTTCCAGGCAATCATACCACCCGATAAATTATACGCTATAAATCCTTTTTCACGCAAGGCAATGGTTGCAGCAGCACTCCTACCCCCAGATGCACAATAAACATAAACTGGCTTTGATTTGTCTAAATACTGTGTCCGATCAAAGAATTGAACCTGGTTCGTCCAATCAGCCTGAAAAGCATTTTTGATATATCCCGAATTATATTCACCGATGGTGCGAACATCCAGTAACTGGACATGCTGTTCAGCGATCTTCAGTTGAAACTGATTGACATCAAGATCCTGTTGTTGTGCGCATACAAGCAATGTAATCCCCAAAAAAAGGATCGTAAAAAGAGGTCTTATCATGAAGCAAAAATAATACTTCAGAACCAATGAAAATCTTCTGTACGCGGCATTTGGAGGAAAGTGGCTTTGAATGTTTCCGGAGGAACAGCCATTTTACGTTTATCCATATCAATCCAGGCACCATCTACCTCTAGGTGAGCCGCAGGTTCCCCATTTTTGTATATGACATGACGGATTGTCCAGCGCGACATATTTTCTTTCGCCTTTGCTAATTTTAAATCTATCTCCAGTTTATCGCCAAATTTGATCTCTCTTCGAAAACTACATTCTTCTCGCAAAAGTATGGGGCCGATCTTATGTTCCTTCAGTACTTGATCGGTAAGTTCATATTCCATCAAAAAACAAACACGACAATATGCACCTAGTTCATAATATTTTGAATGCATCATATGGAAGTTTGGATCAAGGTCAGACCATCGAACATCCTGAGATTTGATATAACTTTCCATATTAGTGTTTTCCAGAGTTATATAACAACTCATAGTATTCATGAGCCATTCGATTTGAATCAAATTGGAAACGCACATCACGCATACCATTTTTTACCACTTGTCGCCATGTATCGGGCTCATCATAATATAGAGGAAGAATTTCGTGATTGAATAATCTATATAACTGATCTAGATCATATTGATCCTGGTCCTGTACATGCATATGTTCATAATCAACTGGTGGAACAACAAATCCATTATTACCATGATCGATGAATTCTACGATCCATCCATCATTTGTTGATACATTCACCGCTCCATTCATGGCTGCGGTCATTCCACTAGTACCAGAAGCTTCACGTGGTACACGTGGATTATTCAGCCAGATATCGGCAGCTTGTTTTAATCGTTTACTTAAGAATAATTCATAACCGGTACAAACGGCAACATTATTGTACGATTTACTCAAGTGTACCAGATGATTGAAATCGCTTATGGCAGGATAATCCAACGGATATGGTTTACCCGCCCAAATTATTTGAACAGGATATTTTTGATTATTCAATAACGCCTCAAATCTTGCTTTATCACGAGTGATCAGTTCTGCACGCTTATATCCAGCAAATCGACGAGCCCAAACAATGGTTAAAATATCTGGGTCTAGTAATTTACCTGTTTGATCAGCGACAATGTCAAATGCTCTTTTTTTCAAGAAACGCTTACGATCGATGAATCGCTCTTCATTTTGCTCATCCATAGCAAAATACAATTGCTTATCGGCCCAATAACCCCAATTCTGTGCATTGGTTATATGTATGATATTGGCGATTCCATCATATTTATGCCACATTCTTCTACTGACATGGCCATGCAATTCAGAAACTCCATTTGATAAACGGGCAAATCTTAATGCCACCAACGAATGGTTGAACTGGTTGTCGTGAATCCCAGTTAAATGTCGAACTTCATCTAGTGAAAAACCATTGAAGTAAGACATCTTTTCACAGAGATGCATATCGTGCTTCTCATTACCTGCTTCTTCAGGAGTATGTGTCGTAAATACTAACCTTTTACGAACTTCCTCTTTACTTCCAAATTTTTTGAGCAAATAGAAAACAGAAGATACTCCATGGGCCTCGTTCAGATGATAAACATCTGGGGCAAAATTTAATTCATCTATGAGCTTTGCTCCACCAATCCCAAGTAAAATGAACTGCGCAACTTTGGTAGCAACATTACCATCGTATAAGCGATGTGTAATCGTTTGAGAAACATAATCATTCTCAGGAAGGTCTGTACTTAATAAGAATAATGGGGCAGAACGAAATGTATCAGGATGGAGATACCATACCTTAACCCAAACCGGCGCATCGTGAATATTAACCTGAAATTTAATGCCCGTATCCTGCAAGAAATTATAGATCTTTTCGTTCCATTGAACCTGTAAGGTCTGATCCTGATTGCGTGCCTGATCATAATATCCATATTTCCACAAAATGCCTACACCAATAAGATTTTGGCGAAGTTGATACGCACTGCGAAGATGTGAACCTGCCAAAAAACCTAAACCTCCACTATATATTTTAAGGGGTTGATGAACTGCAAACTCCATCGAAAAATAAGCCACTTTTGTGCTATAACGAGGATCAACTGGGTAAGGAACGTTGTACTGCCTAAAATTTGTCATGAGTCTAAATTTCTCTTCTAAAAAACTACTGCAAGATAATTCGTATTAAAATAAAACAGGCGGCAAATTATGTACTTTTTACACAATATGCCGTAAAAGGGGTTTACATACGATAAAACCGTTGAGATTATTTTTTTCTTTTGGCAGCCCGTTTAGGGTATTCTCCATCAAAAAAGCACTTAATGCCACGATAATTTCCACAACCTTTTAGCTCTTTCAAGCTTACAGAATTGGCAGTAAATTCCAGCTCCAGAGAACAAGGATCACCCGGTTCTGAATAAACCCCTCTTCTAGCATCTACCATAGAAAGTTCACCTTTTAATTCTCCAATACAGTCATCCGCTTTTTCAAAATGCACAAAAAATAAAAGCTTTCCTGGTTTTGCACCATTTCGGACACTTACGAAATTTCGCTTATCCTTCCCATAATCACCAGTATTTTTCATCGTTCTGGGAAGTGTATCAATTGGATTATAGATTTCTTCCTCTTCAGGAATATCATTTGATTCATTGAGTATAAGTGTAAACATACCGGCAGTGTTATATACAAAGGCATTCCGTGTGTAGTACTGCTGGCCATCTTTTCCTTTACGATAACTATTTCTATATATATTAAACTTCCTATCCATTCCTCCTTCAAAACTTACATCTTTCCTTTTGGATTTAGCCATTAAAGACATGCCTGCCTTAAATTGTTTCTCTTTATCAAAACAAAGTAAATACGCTATTTTTTTGGATGAGGACTGAACACTGATGAATACATAATGATCTTCATTTTTGTCTTTGACCTTTCCAATACCATAAAATTTGGGTTTGGCACCTTTAAAGTCCGACTTATAGATACTATCTGGAACAAATTGCTTAAATACTTTATCGGCAATTCGAAAAGAATCATTGGCCTTTTTTGACAGGATACTATCATGTATCATCAAGGGCAGCTTTACGTCAGGAAATGATTCTACAAATTCCTCCACCGTAGTAATCTGCTCATCGGATAAACTTTTCTTCTCAGATCCACAAGAATAAATAAACCCAATAACGGTCAATATGAAAAGCATACGTTTCATGGGTTCAAGTTATAACATTCTGTCTATACAGGGTATAAATCACAAAATTTGGATTTAAAAAATTATTTTTTAGATTTGTCTAAATATATTTCGTGCTTTATACATCAACGGAAGAAAATTATATTAAAGCCATTTATCATTTGCAGGGAGCAGATGATGTGGTAACGACTAATGCTTTATCGGCAGAATTAAAAACAAGGCCGGCTTCTGTTACCGATATGCTTAAAAAACTCAAGGCTAAAAAACTATTATCGTACGAGAAATATCAGGGATTCCGGCTTAGCCAGGATGGTAAAAAAGTAGCCTTGGGTATTATTCGCCGCCATCGCCTTTGGGAATATTTCTTATCGGAGAAACTTAAATTCAATTGGGATGAAGTGCATGAGGTGGCAGAACAATTGGAGCATGTGACCAGTGTAAAATTAATCGACAAACTGGATGAGTATCTAGATTACCCACGGTTCGACCCTCATGGAGATCCTATTCCGGACCGCAATGGGAAGATCGCGACTCACGATCGCATTTGTATTACAGCTATACCATTGAATCATCAAATGGAGGTTTGTCATGTAGGGAATCAAACACCGGAGTTGCTTGATATACTAAAGCACAACAAAATTGGCATTGGTACAATACTGGAGGTGAAAAAGAAATTCCCATTTGATAATAGTATTGAAATAAAATCGGGCAATAAAGCCGCATTAATATTGAGTGAGGCAGTTGCCAAACATATTTGGTTGAAAAAAATGAACGGAAAATGACAGCACTGGAAAATATTGTAAAAGAAATTGGACCAGTTTGGGCTGCTTTGGCCGCCACAACATTTACATGGTTAGTAACCGCAGCAGGAGCATCACTGGTTTTTTTCTTTAAAACGATAGATCGAAAGGTATTGGATATCATGTTGGGTTTTACAGGTGGCGTAATGGTAGCCGCCAGTTTTTGGTCGCTTCTGAATCCAGCCATTGAAATGTCGGAACGCCTCTATCCTGCCATGACTTGGATGCCAGCAGCAGTGGGTTTTTTAGCTGGATCTGGATTTATTTTCTTTTTGGATAAATATATGCCGCATCTGCATATCAATTTTGGAGATCACGAATCAGAGGGTATGAAAACACAGTGGCGGAAAACTACCTTGTTGATCTTGGCCATTACCCTCCATAATATACCAGAGGGTTTAGCAGTAGGGGTATTGTTTGGTGCAGCTGCCAATGGAATGCCCGAAGCCAGTATTGCCGGAGCTATTGCACTTGCCTTTGGTATCGGAATCCAAAATTTCCCTGAAGGCTTGGCGGTTTCAGTGCCTTTACGCCGACAAGGAATGAGCAGATTAAAGAGTTTCTGGTTTGGACAACTATCGGCTATTGTAGAGCCCGTAGCAGGGGTTTTAGGAGCAGTAGCCGTAATTTACATGCAGCCTATCCTTCCATTTGCTCTGGCATTTGCCGCGGGAGCCATGATCTATGTTGTTGTAGAAGAAGTGATACCCGAAACCCAACGGGATAAATACACGGATCTTGCGGTAATGGGCTTTATTGGAGGATTTATAGTGATGATGATACTCGATGTTGCGTTAGGATAATGGCTCAGTTGACCAATTAGTTCAGTAGCTGATTAGAAAATTAGCTAATCGTTTTGTACCTTCGGAGCCCTTAAAATTCAAAGAAAATGGCAGAAAAGATTAAAGTTGCCAATCCAGTAGTTGAGCTGGATGGAGATGAGATGACAAGAATCATCTGGAAATTCATAAAAGACAAACTTATCCTTCCTTATGTGGATCTGGATATCAAATATTTCGATTTAGGTGTTGAGTATCGTGATCAAACAAATGATCAGGTAACCATTGATGCGGCTAATGCTATCAAACAATATGGAGTGGGAATCAAATGTGCTACCATTACTCCTGATGAGGCTCGTGTAAAAGAATTCAACCTCAAGCAAATGTGGAAAAGTCCAAATGGTACCATTCGCAATATTCTTGATGGCACAGTATTCCGTGAGCCGATCGTGATAAAAAATATACCTCGTTTGGTTACTACCTGGGATCGTCCAATTATCGTAGGACGTCATGCATTTGGTGATCAATATCGTGCTACAGATTTTGTTGTACCTGGAAAAGGTAAAATGACAATTAAGTTTGAGGGAGAAGATGGACAAGTTATCGAGCATGAAGTTTTTCAGTTTAAAGGAGGCGGCGTGGCAATGGCCATGTACAATACCGATGAAAGCATTAGGGGTTTCGCGCGTAGTTGTATGAACCTAGCCCTACAAAAACAATGGCCGCTTTACCTCAGTACGAAAAATACTATTCTGAAAAAATACGATGGCCGTTTCAAAGACATCTTTCAGGAGATATTTGAAGCAGAATTCAAAACTCAATTCGACGCAGCTGGTATCACCTACGAACACCGATTGATCGATGATATGGTGGCTAGTGCCATGAAATGGAATGGCGGGTTCATCTGGGCATGTAAAAACTATGATGGCGATGTACAGAGTGATTCTGTAGCACAAGGATATGGTTCTTTAGGTTTGATGACTTCTGTTTTGGTTACTCCGGATGGTAAGACAATGGAGGCTGAAGCGGCTCATGGTACGGTTACGCGCCATTATCGCGATCACCAAAAAGGGAAACCAACAAGCACTAATCCGATTGCCTCTATTTTCGCGTGGACCAGAGGATTAGCCTTTCGAGGAAAGTTAGATGCCAACGAATCGCTGATTAATTTCGCCAATACGCTGGAAGCTGTTTGTATTGAAACCGTAGAAAGTGGTAAGATGACAAAAGATCTGGCCGTTTGTATCCATGGGAATAAAGTGAATCATGGTGAACATTACCTGTACACTGAGGAGTTCTTGGATGCAATCGATCAAAACTTACAGCAAAAGTTAGGATAATTCTACTTTGAACAATAAGAAGTAAAAAGTAAGAATATCCCATTTTTACTTTTTACTTTTTTTATTTTTATCTCATGACCAACAAGCTTTCCTTACTGGCAAAAAATCTTGAAGGTGATCTGCATTTTGATCAACAGATGCGAATTTTATATGCTACGGATGCCTCTGCATACAGAGAACTTCCATTAGCAGTAGCCATACCAAAATCAGTTGAAGACCTTCGAAAACTGATCCACTTTGCCAGAAAGGAAAAAACCTCACTCATCCCCAGAACAGCAGGAACATCGCTTGCCGGACAGGTAGTCGGGAATGGCATTGTGGTAGATGTATCCAAACATTTCAATAAGATCCTTGATTTCGATGCCAAGGCTAAAAAAATTCGGGTACAACCAGGTGTAGTAAGAGATGAACTGAATATGTTCCTTAAACCATATGGTTTATTATTCGGACCCGAAACTTCGACTGCTAATCGTGCTATGATCGGAGGTATGGTAGGCAATAATTCTTGTGGATCTAATTCAGTTGTATATAGAAGCACAAGAGAACATTTACTTTCCGTAAAAGCATTACTAAGTGATGGAACTGAAGTTGAATGTAAAGAATTAGACCTCGATAGCTTTCATGCAAAATGTGAAGGCAATACATTAGAATCTTCTATCTATAGAGAAGTCCGTTCCATGCTAAGCAATTATGATAATCAAGTAGAGATCCGAAAGGAGTTCCCTAAGGCCTCTGTCGAAAGAAGAAATACTGGCTATGCCATTGATGTATTGCTAGAATCTGCTCCCTTCACAGCAGGCGGCCCTGCATTTAATTTTTGCAAACTGATCGCAGGATCTGAAGGTACACTTGCATTCATCACAGAGATTGAATTGAACCTTATCGATCTGCCTCCAAAAGAAATGGGATTGCTATGCGTACATTTTAATTCTGTTGATGAATCATTACACGCTAATCTTATTGCCCTTAAATATAATCCCAGTGCCAGTGAACTCATCGATCATTATGTATTGGAATGTACTAAAGACAATCGTGAGCAAGCCAAGAATAGATTCTTTGTTCAAGGGGATCCAGGAGCTATACTCGTTATTGAATTCTGCAGAAATACACGTGAAGAAATTATCGAAATCTGTAAAAAAGTAGAAGATGAAATGCGTGCTGCAGGATATGGTTATCATTTTCCTCTTCTTTTCGGCGAAGACACTAAAAAGATTTGGTCGCTCCGTAAAGCTGGCTTAGGATTGCTTAGTAACCTCCCAGGAGATGAAAAAGCAGTACCGGTTATTGAAGATACCGCTGTTGATGTTCTTGATCTTCCTGCATACATCAGAGAATTCAATGAAATTCTTAAAAAGTATAATTTATACTCTGTACATTATGCACATGCAGGATCTGGTGAACTACATCTGCGACCAATCATTAATCTTAAAACTACAGAGGGACAAAAACGTTTCCGCAGCATAGCAGAAGAAATCGCCACTCTTGTAAAAAAATATAATGGCTCATTAAGCGGGGAGCATGGGGATGGCAGACTTCGTGGTGAATTCATTGAGCAAATGATCGGTAAGCAGAATTATCAATTACTTCGAAAGATCAAGTATTTATGGGATCCAGAAAATATTTTCAATCCAAATAAGATCGTGGATACACCACCAATGGATACCATGTTGCGTTATGAGCCAGATCAAAAAGTACCAACATTTAATACTATATTTCGTTTTTACAATCAAGATATACTTCAACATGCAGAGCAGTGTAATGGATCTGGCGATTGTCGCAAATCACATTTATCGGGCGGGACAATGTGCCCATCATTTATGGCCACACGAGATGAGAAGGATACTACACGTGCGCGCGCCAATATATTAAGGGAATTTTTAACCCATTCAGATAAAGTTAACCGATTCGATCATAAAGAAATATATGACGTACTTGATCTTTGTCTGAGTTGTAAAGGGTGCAAATCAGAATGCCCTTCTAATGTAGATATAGCCAAGTTAAAAGCAGAATTTCTGCAACATTATTACGATGCGAATGGAATACCTTTTCGTTCAAAGTTGATTGGGAACTTTACAAAATCTTCTCAATTAGCTTCTCTTTTTCCATCTGCTTACAACTTCATCGTTCAGAATCCTTTGTTAAGTAAGTTGTTTAAAAAATCTGTGGGATTTGCTGAAGAAAGATCACTGCCTACTTTATACAAAACAACTTTACGGAAATGGTATGCTGAGCATGAGAAGAAGACATCAGATAAAAAATTGATCTTATTCTGTGATGAGTTCACCAATTTTAACGATACAGAGATTGGGATAAAATCCATTCTACTACTAGAAAAATTAGGTTATGAAGTTTTATTGGTTGATCATCTAGAAAGCGGACGCACCTGGTTATCAAAAGGATTAGTACGTAAAGCAAAAGAGATCATCAATAACAATATTTCGATCTTATCGTCTATTGTTTCAGCTAATGTGCCATTAGTAGGAATTGAGCCATCGGCCATATTAAGTTTTCGGGATGAATATCCTGATCTGGCAACAGATGAGAACCTGAATGCTGCCAGATCTTTGGCTACACATACATTCCTTATGGATGAATTCCTGATTAATGAAGTAGAGAAAGGAAACATCCATAAGGAGCAATTCCATAGTACTACTAAGAAGATTATCCTGCATGGACATTGTCAACAAAAAGCAGTAGCATCTACTGCGCCTACGGTTAAACTCTTATCACTTCCTGAAAATTACACGGTACAATCTATACCTTCCGGCTGTTGTGGTATGGCAGGTTCATTTGGCTATGAAGTAGAGCATTATGAACTATCCATGAAGATCGGAGAGCTGGTCTTATTCCCTGCAGTTCGAAAAGCTGATGCAGAAACCTTGATCGCTGCTCCTGGGACAAGTTGCAGACATCAGATCAAAGATGGAACTGGAAAGAAAGCATTACACCCTGTAGAAATATTGTATGAAGCGGTGATGTAGCCCTCATCTCTTATCTTTGCGGCGTGCAAAAAATTACACTATTCATTCTGCTTGCCCTGACGTCGCTGTTAACCCAAGCACAAAAGGTCAATCATAAATACCGCATCCTTGCGAAACGAATAGAGCAACCTATAGTTATTGATGGTCTGCACCATGACCAATCCTGGGAAGCTGCTCAAACAGCGGAAGATTTTTTTGTAGTCCTGCCCATGGATTCGAGTTATGCCAAAGCTAAGACAAAGGTGAAATTCTGCTTCGATAATAAAAACTTATATGTACTTGCTATTTGCCATAAACCAAGTCAATATGCCAATCGAGTTGAATCCCTTAGACGAGACTTTAATTTTCAACGAAACGATAACTTTATCATCTTCATAGATCCTTTTGAAGACCGAACTAATGGACAGGCTTTCGGCGTTAACGCTGCTGGTGCACAATGGGACGGATCCATGTCAGAAGGCAACAAAGTAGATCTAAATTGGGATAACAAATGGATCTCAGAGGTAAAAGACTACGGTTCCTATTATATTTTTGAAGCTGCCATCCCATTTACTACTCTTCGCTACAAAACAGGGATAAAAGAATGGGGTATCAATCTTAGCAGGAATGATATCAGCTTACCTGAAAAATCTGCTTGGGCTCCTGTACCCCGGCAATTTCCTACGTCAACACTTGCTTTCTCCGGAACATTAGTATTTGAAGAAGATCCTCCTTCACCAGGGGCTAATATTTCGGTTATTCCATATATGCTTAGTGGAATGAATAAAAACTATCAAAAGAAAACCCCTACTAAACTTAATGCTGAATTGGGAGGAGATATAAAGATTGGTGTGACCTCATCTCTAAATCTTGATCTTACCTATAACCCTGATTTCTCGCAAGTAGAAGTGGATCGACAAGTAACAAATCTGGATAGATTTGAACTTTTCTTTCCTGAACGTCGGCAGTTCTTCTTGGAGAATGGAGATCTTTTTGCCAATTTCGGATTCACCAGTATTCGCCCATTTTTCTCCCGTAGAATTGGCCTAGAATCGCACATAGTAGCCGGTGCAAGGCTAAGTGGTAAATTAAATAAAGACTGGCGAATTGGAGCATTAAATATGCAAACACAAGAGAACCTGGAAAGAAGCTTACCCAGCCAAAATTTTTCTGTTTTATCCTTACAACGAAAAGTATTTTCAAGATCAAATATTGGATTCATTGCGATTAACAAGGAGGCCCCTATAAATTTCACAGATACGATTCCCGGCAAAAGGATAAATCGCTATAATCGAAATATTGGAATTGAATACAATCTCGCATCAGCCAATAATAAATGGACAGGAAAATTATCTACATTTAAATCGTTCACCCCTAAGGTTAGTACTAAAGATTGGGCACATGCTGGAACGATTCAATATACTTCGAAACGATTAAATTTTGGATGGCAGCATGAATACGTCGGAGAAAATTATAATGCAGAAGTGGGATATGTACCCAGGAAAGATTATTTCAAGATTAATCCATCTGCTGGAATTCTTTTTTTCCCAAAATCAGGTTTGGTATTATCACATAGTATAAAAGCCGTTAGTGTAAGTTACTTTAATACCAGAGGCAATAGTCTTGATAATGTACATTATATGGTATATACGGCAACCAGTAGAAAAAACGCTTCGATTACCTCTTTTATAGCATATGATTACGTAAAACTGACGCAGCCATTCGATCCTACAAATTCCGGTAAAGATACTATTGCAAGAGGAACATCACATATGTGGAATGCATATGGTCTGGAATTTAATTCGCCGCCCCAAAAACTTTTTACGTTTAATGCAAGTACTCGCTTTGGCGGTTATTATCAGGGTGGAACACGAACAAATTTTTCTGGAGAGATCAGTTATCGTTTACAGCCAATTGCCATATTTAGTGTAGGAATGAGTTATAATGATATTCGTATGCCTGCACCATGGAATAGAACACAACTATGGCTTATCAGTCCACGTATTGATCTTACCATGACCAATACATTATACTTTACCACATTTGTACAATATAATAACCAGCAGAAAAACGTAAATATCAATACCAGACTTCAATGGCGATACAAACCAGCATCGGATATATTTCTGGTTTATACCGATAATTACCTGTCCTTGCCATTTGCAGTTAAGAACAGAGCAGTGGTCTTGAAATTTACCTATTGGTGGAATCCTTAACCCTTACGTCTAGCCAATTCTTTTTTGATTAGGGCTAATTCACGATTGGTTTGCCCGGCTACTGACGAATTCTCTTGTGCACGTCGCATTAAATAGGGAATAACATCTTTGATCGGTCCAAATGGCAAGTATTTACTTACACTAAATCCTTCTTTAGCTAAGTTGAAGGTGATATGATCACTCATACCATACAGTTGAGAAAAATGAACATGAGGGTGATGTAATGAAAGATTTTTTTCTTTTAAAAGATGAGCAGCCAATAAACTGCTTTGCTCATTATGGGTGGCTACAATAATAGAAGTAAAATCGATATGTTCTATACAACAACGAACGGCTTCATCATAATCCCGATCGGAGGATATTTTATCCGGCTGTATAGGCGATGGATAATCCATAACTTTTGCACGATCTCGCTCTTTTTCCATATAAGCGCCACGTACGAGTTTTATTCCTAGTATAAATCCACGCTTTTTAGCCGCTTCCATGGAATCTTTCACAAATGCTAAGCGATCATGCCTGTACATCTGTGCTGTGTTAAAAACAATCGCTTTTGTTTTGTTGAACGATTCCATCATCTGGATAGTTAGTACATCTACCGGATCCTGGATCCAACTTTCTTCTGCATCAATCAGAACGCCAACATTTTTCTCAACAGCCAAACTACAGATTTTTCTTAGTCTGCCTTCTACACGTTTCCATTCCGCTTTTTCATCTTCACTCAATGCATCAACTGCCTGATGAAAACGTTCTAATAATGACCCTGTAAAGGCTTCCAGAGAACTATCTAATTTTTCTAATAACCCGAAACGCGACATACCCGTGAGTTTAATACTCATAAATGGGATATTTGACTGCGTAGCCGCATAATTCACCACCCGAATAAACTCCTCACAAGATTCATCGAAGCCTTTCTCGCCATTATGACCACCTTCCACACCATAATCCAGAATAACTTGTACATTATGATCGCCAAGAGTTTTGACAACCGGGGCCGTTTCTTCTAGTGTCTCTCCCCCCACAAATTGGGAAAAAATGGTGTTGCGAATAAGCTTGTTTACAGGTAAGCCCGATTGGATAGCCCAGGGCGTTAATGAAGTTCCTATTTTGACCAGCCATGGATAGTGCATGACTGAAAATAAAAAATCTGCTTTTTTTAATTCCTTATCCGATTTATAGGCAAAAGCATTCTGCGTATTATCAAACGAAATCACTCCCATACCCAGTCGTTGAGTGCTCAAAGTTAAGCGGATAAATCAATCAAAAAAATTAGCCTTAAGTTGATCAGATTGCCTGATGATTAAATGGTTGTAATACCATTTCAGATACTACGCCAGATGCAGGCTGCTGACATAAAAACCAGATAGATCTGGCAGCCTCTTCAGGTCGAACCATTTTTTCCCGCTGAACCCTTAGATCAATGGTATCCCAGAAAGGTGAATCCACTCCACCCATGAATATATTGGTGATTCGTACTTCAGTACGTTTTAATTCTTCACGAATGCTCTGCATCATACCTACTAATCCATATTTTGAGGCAGAATAGGCCGCAGCACCAGCCATTGGCACTTTACCCAATACTCCTGGAATATTTATTATAAGCCCTTTCCCGGATTTTTTCATATTGGGGAGGAAAGTCTTAACCAGTATAAAACTTCCTTCCAGATTAACCTGTAATGAATTTCTGAATTCATCTAAAGATAAACTCTCCAATGGCTTGATGATTCCAATACCCGTAGCATTGATCAGGATATCCACTTGAGGAACCTGTGCATGGATCTGTTCCCCCATAGAAACAATAGAATCCGCATTGCACATATCGATCCTAAAAACCCTTTCTGAGGGGATTTGCAGCGATTCCGCGATTTCAGCCAATTTATCCGCGTTTCGACCGGCTAAAAATATAGTTGCGCCACTTTGCGCTAATAACCGAATAGTAGCTTCTCCAATACCACCGGTAGCACCGGCCACCAGAACGTTCTTATGATTAAGTTTTTCCATGTTGACTATATAAACATATTCCCTGCTGAATTGTTTTATCAATACATGTCATCAGCAACCCTCATTTTCCCCCATCAACTTTTTGAACGACATCCAGCTTTGGTGGAGGGTGATCCTGTTTTTTTATTGGAAGAATATCTATTTTTCAAACTTTATCCTTTCCACAAAAAGAAACTTATACTCCACAGGGCTTCCATGAAAGCCTATCAGCTTTTTCTGGAAAAAAAAGGATTTAGAGTTGAATATATAGAAGATGCAGATGTACGAACGTTTATTCCTTCACTGGTTAAACAAGGATTCAACCATCTGAATATAGCTGAAGTGGTAGATAATTGGTTACTAAACAGAATTCAAAAAACAAATATCAACATAACCTTTCATCGTACTCCATATTTTTTAAACTCGATGAAAGAAGTGGAAGCATTCTTCAGTAATAAGAAAACGTATTTTCAAACAGACTTCTACATTTCACAACGTAAGCAACGAAATATATTGATCGATGAAAAGCAGAAACCAACAGGTGGTCAATGGACCTTTGATGCCGACAATCGAAAAAAGTTTCCTAAGCATGAAATAGTACCCACTATATCTGCTGCAAAAGATAAAACCATACTGGTTGAAGCCACTGCGTATATTGAAAATAAATTTCCGCATAACCCGGGAAATACAGCTGAATTCTTCTACCCCGTTCAATTCTCTACTGCTCAAAAATGGTTAACTGATTTTTTAATTGAACGATTTGAAAAATTTGGCATATATGAAGATGCGATGGTCAGTAAAGAAAATATTCTTCATCATAGTGTTTTGAGTCCGCTTATCAATATTGGTATTTTAACACCTGATGATGTATTGAATCAGTCTATCCAATATGCAAAGGCAAATCAGATTCCGTTAAATTCTCTAGAGGGATTTGTACGACAAATACTGGGCTGGCGAGAGTTCATACGTATCGTATATGAGCGCGAAGGTGTGAAACAGCGAACGACTAACTATTTTGGATTTAAACGAAAGATACCGCGTTCATTTTGGTCGGGAACAACGGGAATAATTCCTGTTGACACCGTAATTCATCATACTCTACAGGATGGATATACACATCACATCAACCGTTTAATGGTATTAGGCAATTTCATGCTGCTATGTGAATTCGACCCAGATGAAGTATATCGTTGGTTTATGGAAATGTTTACAGATGCATACGATTGGGTAATGGTGCCTAATGTATATGGTATGACCCAATTTGCCGATGGTGGACTAATGACGACCAAACCTTATATCAGTGGAAGTAATTATCTGATGAAAATGGGCGATTGGCCAAAAGGAGAATGGCAGGCAATATGGGATGGATTGTTTTGGCGTTTTATGCATGTTCAACGAGATCTATTCAGTAAAAATCCAAGAATGGGGATGTTGCTGAAAACATTTGATAAAATGGAAACCTCCAAACGACATAATCTGCTAAAAAAAGCTGAAGATTTTTTAACCCAAATGGATACTCATGCGAAGACCCTGGAACCGAGTTGACCTACCCGTTTATTCAGTCAGTAGCAATGCAAACGGAAACCACAATATGCACATCTGTACTTACGTTTCTGCCGTAAGTATGGAACCCAAGCGTTTTATGGTTGCTCTTTATGATGGCACTAAAACAAGAGAATTGGTTGAAAAAAACGGACATTTCATTCTTCAGCTTTTGGCAAGGGACCAATATACTTTGATCAAACATTTAGGGCAGCAATCGGGTCACAAAAAAGATAAACTTGCACTACTCAAAAAAAGATCGTTATTGGCTGAACAAGAAAATTTCTATTATCTAAAAGATGCCCTCGCCATTATGGAATGCAAAGTTATAGATACCATTGATGGAGGTGATCATAAGTTATTTATTTGTGATATCCTATCTTGGAAAAACTTGAATGATGGCATTCCCCTTACAACAGGATTTTTACAGGATAAAAAGATCATTCGGGCCTGACAAATGAACTATCTTCGTTCTGTTTTTTAAACTGGCCAGTATGAAGATCACGCATACGGAGCTTTATAAGCTTACGATCAAGATGGAGCCTTTTGTAATCGCTACAGAAGTTTCCTATTTCACTCAAAACATATTTGTTCGCATACATACGGATTCTGGAATAGTGGGTATGGGTGAATGTTCCGCATTTCCTATGTTGGTTGGGGAAACACAGGAAACCTGCTTTGTGGTTGGGCAAGATCTGGCACGAATTGCTAAAGGAAAAGATCCCCTTCAAATAAAAGAAAGACTGGCTGAATTTGATGCGTATATCGCCTATAATACTACGATCAAGTCAGCCTTTGATATGGCATTACTGGATATTGCAGCAAAACATGCAGGTTTACCTCTTTATAAATTTCTGGGAGGTAGTCGTAAGCCCTTACAAACAGACCTCACCATAGGAATAGACACTCCGGAGGGCATGGCCAATACAGCTAAAAAATTTGTTGCGGATGGAGTAAAGATCATAAAAGTGAAACTCGGCAAAGATGGTGAAGAAGATATCAGCAGGATACAGTTGATCCGTGCAGCAGTTGGTCCGTCCATTCAATTGAGAATCGATGCTAATCAAGGATGGGATCCTGATACAGCAGACAAAACATTGCAGGCATTAGGCCCATTTGATATTCAATACTGTGAGCAACCGATGTCCCATATTTATGATCATTTACTTCCCGAACTACGCAAGAAATCTCCAATTAAGATCATGGCGGATGAATCGGTATCGGATCATCATGATGCTATTCGACTTATTGAAACAGGGTCATGTGATTATCTAAACATCAAACTTGCGAAATCAGGTGGAATCCTCAATGCCAAATGGATAGCCGATGAAGCTGGTAAGCGTGGTATCGCTTGCCAACTTGGCGGCATGGTAGAAAGCCGATTAGGTCTTACAGCTAAAGCACATTTTGCTATGTCACATGAAGCAATCCAATTTTACGATTTGGATACCTGTCTGCTGGGTCAGTTGGAGGATCCAGTTGTGGGTGGAGCGCAGTACGATCAATATTTTGTTGTAGTTTCAGATGAACCAGGAATTGCTGCCGACATTGACCCTTCATTTTTAAAAAATTGTACATCCATTATTATATAATATGAATATCAAAAAATCATCTGAGAGTTTAGTGGTTATGACAGAATTAGTACTACCTAATGATACGAACCACTTTGGAAATCTTATGGGAGGCAGATTAATGTATTGGATGGATATTGCGGCGGGAATTGCTGCTGGAAAGCATTGTAATACCCCTGTAGTTACGGCTTCTGTAGATAATATATCATTTCAATCTCCCATAAAACTGGGTAATGTAGTACATATAGAGGCTAGAGTTACTCGAGCGTTTAACACATCTATGGAAGTGTATCTAAAAGTTTGGGGAGAAGATAATACCCATCAATACCGTTATAAAAGTAATGAGGCCTATTATACTTTTGTTGCTATAGACCCAAATGGAAACCCACGCCCTGTTCCACAACTGGAACCGGTAAATGATGAGGAAAAGAAGTTATTTGATGGAGCTTTGCGGCGCAGACAACTTCGATTGATCTTAGGAGGCAAGATGAAACCTGATGAAGCGGCAGAATTAAAAGCCTTATTTGTAAAGGATTGATCAATTATTTGTCTAAAAATTCCTTAACGTGATGCTTCCCTTTTAGCATATAGTTCCGGCTTTGCTCGATTGCCTCCATAACCTTATCCAGGATTTTTTCTACAGGCTCATTGTAATCAATCTCTAAAGGTGCCTTGAAACGAACAGAAAGCAGAGAGCCTTTCTTTTTGAATTTCAATCCTGTTTTATTGAATGCCCGCCAAAAACCATTAATAACGACTGGAACGACTACCGGCTGATTGGTCTTGATGATATGCGCAGTTCCCTTTCTTCCAGGTGCAAACGGCTTGGTAGTGCCTTGAGGAAAGGTGATCACCCAGCTTTTTTGTAAAGCCTGGTCGATCTTGATGGTATCAGTGGCATCCACCTCACGCTGAATAGCCTCACCATTAGCGCGCCAAGTCCTTTTCACGGTAAGGGCACCGGCCAGAGCAAATATTCGGCTAACTAAACTTCCTTTCATGGTCTCTTCAGCAGCCACATAATATACATTGGTAAAAGGATGAAGTAAATAGTAAGGTAGCCCTAATCGGTTCCTCTTCCTCCATTTTATAGCACAGAAAATATGTAAAAAGGTAATGACGTCGGCAAAATAGGTTTGATGATTGGAGACAAAAAGGACATTCCTACGGGGAAGACCTTTCAGATTTTCCGTTCCTGAAATACTTATTTTATTAATAAGAACTAACCCAGGATAAGTAAAAGCCCCTACTACAGCATAAACCAGCTTTCGGAGCGGTCGCCATTCTCTTAGTCGTAGCATGTACGTTAATTAAGTTAACTGGTCGTGGCGTGCAATATACTCAATTTGCATTTTAAAGAGTTAACAACAGGTTATTATCGCTGCTGGCTATGAAAAATAACTAAATTCAATAATTGCAACCCTTGACAAGATAATATCTTCATTTTCAAGACAATGGAATTGTTTAAGTATTAATATAGGATGTTTAAACATTCTAAATTTGGAAATTTCAACATCAAAAATGAAATAAAACTAAACTTTTAACGATTTTCTTCGTTCATTTATACTGGTTTAACAAAATTTTTTAACCAAAATCCATTTTAGTATGCTCACTCAATTGCTTGATGTAACGGCTATTGCGAAAGACAATTACGTAGCCTTTACCTTTTTTATCGGTACGATGGCCATGATGGCAGCATCTGCCTTCTTTTTCTTTGAATTACCGAATACAGACAAAAAATGGCGCACCTCTGTATTGGTATCTGGTTTGATCACTTTTATCGCTGCTGTACACTACTATTACATGCGCGGTTATAACCTCGAGACTGGTGAATCACCAACTTTCTTCCGTTATGTGGACTGGATTCTTACTGTTCCTTTGATGTGTGTTGAGTTTTATCTAATCACCAGAAAAGTAGGTGCTACACAGTCATTATTATGGAAATTGATCTTCGCCTCTCTGGTGATGCTAATCACCGGTTATGTGGGAGAAGCTATCTATGGAGCTGAAGCACAAAGCTGGGTTTGGGGAGCAATAAGCGGTGCTGCGTATTTCTATATCGTTTACTTAGTATGGGCAGGTGAAGTTGCTAAGCTTGCTGGAAACGCTGGTCCTGCTGTAGCTAAGGCTAATAAAACACTTGCATGGTTCGTTCTAGTAGGTTGGGCAATCTATCCATTAGGATACATTTTGGGTACTAAAGGTGGATTATTCGGAATGCAATTAGTTGCAGACCCTGCCGCTGCTCAAGCCTCTATGGATATCATCTACAACATAGGTGATGCTGTAAATAAAATTGGATTTGGTTTAGTTATTTATGCATTAAGCCGTTCGGAAGATAAGGCTTAATTTTCTCCACATTGAGGCAGACCTTCGGTCTGCCTCTTTTTTTTCTCTTTAATGGAACGTATGCTTAGCCATATTAGAAATAGATCATTTCTTCATGAAGCATCACTCATAGGACCTTGGCTAATACTAAGCATTTTATATATCTCAGGCATTCGGATTCCAGACCTTTTACAATACATTATCTTTCTCATCAGCATGATCGCAATGGGCATTCCTCATGGAGCTCTTGATCACTTGGTAGAAAAAAAGAATAAAGAATCAGCAGGCAACGCCTTTTCGATTGCACACTTTCTATTTTTCTACATCCTCAGAATGCTGATCTTCGCTTTAGTCTGGATAATATCCCCATTGCTCGCTCTAATTATTTTTCTTGGGATTTCAGCCCTACACTTTGGAGAAACAGACCTATATGATACTTCGGTTTCTACATTTTTATACGGAACAGGTTTGTTATTTTTTTTACTGACTGCACATGTTGAATTTGTATCCCCAATCATTAGAAGTATCCCTACACTAACTTCATTTGATCCATCTGAATTGGTTCGTTATAAATTACCGCTATTGATATTTTCCAGCATACTACCCATAATCATGATTCTTATCCATTCTAAACCAATGGATATAAAATTAAAATTGGTATTGCGTACTAGTATCATTTTATTTTTGATGTATAACTTGCCATTATTACTCGCCTTTACTTTTTATTTTGGCTGCTGGCATTCCATTCGTTCTATGGATTTTATAAGACAACATTTAAGTGTTAATCAGGAAAAGATGAGCTGGAATACATTATGTAAAAAAGCATTACCTTTTACTGCAATTGCCATCCTATTTATCCTCATCCTTGGATATGTTTTGTATAACATGTTTGGGATGTCGATTACCTTAATGTCACTATTTATAGGTGTGGCTATTTTAACTGCACCTCACTTGTCCGTAATGAGTGACATGTATGCCCAGCTAAAAAAAGCTAGTTCTATACGTTGATTTTACTTTGCTATCCAGTGAATTATGCGTATAATGAGCCATGATCCAGACCGCGATTTTTGATATGGATGGGCTCCTGATTGATTCAGAGCCATTATGGTTTGAAGCTGCAGTAGAAGTATTTAACCCTTTAGGTATTAATCTCACCCCAGCATTATATGCTGATTCAGTTGGCTTACGGACAAAAGAATTTGTTGAACATTGGTTCAAATATTATGCTTTCGATCAGCTGAAAGCTCCCGCAACAATTGAAGCAATTAACGATGTGGTAATTGAAAAGATCAAACAAAAAGGTGAGGCCTTACCAGGGGTGGAATATGTTTTGGAATTATTACAAAAAGAAAGAATTAACATTGGGTTGGCAACATCATCTCCTTATAGATTAATAGATGTTATCGTTGACAAACTAAATATCAGATCCTATTTTTCCGCCTTCAGTTCTGCAGAACATCTTGAATTTGGCAAACCACATCCACAGGTTTATTTGGATTGTGCGGCCTCCCTTCAAAGCAAACCTGTTGATTGTATTTGCTTCGAAGATTCTTTTTATGGGATGATTGCCGCCAAATCTGCCAGGATGCGGTGTGTAGTCATACCTCATAGGGATGTGAGAGATCAATTACGTTTCAGAGCAGCTGATCATTTATTGCATTCATTACATGATTTCACCAAAGAAATGTTAGCGTAAATAAAAAACCCCGACGATTGCCGGGGTTTTTATTTTGTAGAAGTGGGGATTACTTTGCTTCTTCTCCACCATCTTCCATTTTTTTCTTTAGCTCTGCAAGAACTCCAAGGTCACCCAGAGTTGTTTTCTCAACCTTACTCTGAACATCCTTAACCGCTTTCTTGGTCTTGGCAGCATCAGCTTTTTTCTCTTTCACAACAGCTTCTTTCTCATCAGCTTTTGCTTGTTCCCAAATGCGAGAGTGGCTTACTACGATACGCTTTTCATTACGATCGAATTCGATCACCACAAATTGAGCTGTCTCATCTAGCATTACAGGTTTACCATCTTCCTTTATCAGGTGACGACCAGGAGCGAATCCTTCAAGACCATAAGGTAAATGAACCGTTGCACCTTTATCGTCTTTACGAGAAATAGTTCCTTCATGGATACTTCCGATTTGGAAAGTTTCCTGAAGTGTATTCCAGGGATCTTCTTCCAGTTGTTTATGTCCAAGTTGAAGCTTGCGATTTTCTTTGTCAATATTCAAAATAGCGACATCAATCTCTGCACCAACTTTAGTGTACTCAGATGGATGATTGAAACGCTTCAACCAGCTTAGGTCACTGATGTGAATCATTCCACCGATACCTGGTTCCAGTTCAACGAACACACCATAAGGAGTTATATTTTTAACAGTGCCCTTATGACGACTGTCCGCAGGGAATTTACTTTCAATTTCGTTCCAAGGATCAGAAGTAAGTTGCTTAATCGACAAACTCATTTTACGAGTTTCCTTATCAAGCGTTACTACTTTCGCTTCATACTCATCCCCTAATTTGAAGAATTCCTTCGCATTGATGGGAGTATTAGCCCAAGTGATCTCTGATACGTGTACAAGTCCTTCAACCCCTGGTAGGATCTCGATAAATGCACCATAATCTTCAATATTCACAACCTTACCCTTTACCAGGCTACCTTCTACCAGTGATTCTGGTAAAGTATCCCAAGGATGTGGAGTCAGTTGCTTCAGACCTAAACTGATACGACGCTTTTCATCATCAAAATCCAATACGACTACGTTCAGTTTTTGATCCAATTTCAACACCTCAGCAGGATGGTTGATACGTCCCCAGCTGATATCGGTGATATACAAGAGACCATCTACACCGCCCAGGTCAAGGAACGCACCAAAGTCGGTGATGTTCTTGATTGTACCTTCCAGTACCTGACCTTTTTCAAGCTTGCTCATGATTTCCATGCGCTGTGCTTCGATGTCACTTTCAATTAGAGCTTTGTGAGATACTACAGCATTCTTAATGGTTTCGTTGATCTTAACCACTTTGAACTCCATATTCTTACCTACAAACTGATCATAATCCGTAACGGGCTTAACATCAATTTGAGATCCAGGAAGGAATGTTTCCATGCCAAAGATGTCCACAATAAGACCACCCTTTGTTTTACTGGTAACCAAACCGCTAACGACTTCGCCAGTTTTGTGTACCTCAACAATTCTTTCCCAAGCACGGGTAATGCGCGCTTGCTTGCGGCTGAGATGCAGATGACCCTCACGGTCTTCTTTTTCTACAACCATAACCTCAACTTCGTCACCTACTTTTAAATTCTGCAGGTCACGGAATTCGTTGAGGGATACCAGACCATCGGATTTAAATCCAATGTTGATTACAACATCAGTCTTGGTAATTCCTACCACAGTACCTTGCATCATTTCGCCATCGGTAATGGTACGGAACGTGTTTTCGTACGCTGAATCGTACTTTTCTTTCTCTTCCTTGGTGTAGGAAGTGACATTTTTCTTGTCGACACTCCAGTCAAAATCATCATGAGCTGAAGTTGCCACGGGAACTGTTTCTAGTGATTTGTTTTCTTCCACTTAATATGTCCTCCTTTTGTGTAGATTACAGGGGTTTTTATGGGCCCTGTTTTGGGAGGGCAAAGTTAACCTTATTTATCTGGTTTCCACCATTTTTGTCGATTTTTTTGTGACGAAATGCCGACTCTACCTCTTTTTGCAAAATGAAAGAAAATATGATCTCTTCATATGGATTTAGCCCATTAGGAATGCAGATCTTCAGCCCTTTTTAGAATCAGAATATTACGATACAATATATTGATAATCAAAGTATAGTAAGGATCCTTACTTCATAGCGCCTAATGCTGATGCCAACTTATCCAACTCTTTTGTTGTAGAATATACATTTGGGGTAACGCGCACGCCATGCACATTTTCCCAGTTGATGGCAACGGTATGTATTTTATGCTTTGAAAACAACTCTCCTGATACCTCTTCCGGCTTTTTACCCAATACACCAACATTGGCGATAGCACAGGATTGATGCTTAGTATTGGGCTGATAAAAATGGATTTTCGGGAGATCTTTTACTTTATTCACCCAATGGTCTTTCAAAAAACGCAACCGATCTTCTTTCCTTTTCGCACCAATCACTTGGTAAAAGTCAACAGCTGTCCCTATGGCCATTTCTGAGGCAAAAGAACGTGTACCTAATGATTCAAATTTTCGAATATCCGGCCCGTCTGGTTCATTGTTCGACAATAATGCCCAAACGTTTTTGATCTTTTCTTTTTTTATGTATAACAATCCACTTCCAAATGGTGCACTCAACCATTTATGCAGTGATGTCGCAAAATAGTCACAACCAAGATCGGGAATCTTAAATTCAAAATGAGCAAATGTATGAGCTCCATCTCCTATCACTTCAATTCCTTTCTTATGTGCTTCATCGGCTATTTTTTTGATAGGTAAAATCTGACCAGTCCAGTTAACCAAATGGGTTACATGTACAACTTTAGTTTTTGATGTAAACGCTGATGTATATGCTTTTACAATATCATCATCATGTAGCATAGGCATTTGCAAGTCAAGCCAAATCAACTTAATCCCATCCCGCTTTTCTCTTTGTTTCCAAGCGTTGATCATATTAGGATAATCCATTTTGGAAAGTACCACTTCATCACCTTTATTGAGATTTAATCCAAAGATTACTGAATTCAAGCCCTCTGTTGAATTTCGGTTAATGGCAATTTCTTCAGCATCACAACCTGCTACCTCAGCTAATTTTTGTCGAAGCGGCTCTCTTCCCTGATCGAGTATTTGCCACATGTAATAAGTTGGTGCTTCATTACAATACTGGTAATATCGTATATGTGCATCCTGTACCACTTTAGGTTGTGGAGCTACACCTCCATTATTGAAATTGATGATATTCGGACTCATGGTATAGGCCTCCCGAATCCAACCCCAAAAATCTTCATCATCCACATCTCCTCCATTGCCGTAATTGGCTATTCGGGCCATGTGATATTCAGCTTGCTTGGCAAATGCAGGATTAGCCAGTGCTAGAAAACTTAATCCTGTACCAAGAAATTTTCTTCTTTGCATACGTTTGTTGTTTTAACCTTACCTCGACGGTGTATTAAGATACAACTTTTGACGCAATATGCTTCGCAGCGGCAAAGCCACTGGTCCAAGCGTGCTGAAAATTAAATCCCCCTGTAACGCCATCTACATCCAATACTTCCCCAGCAAAATATAGATGCTGCTTTTTCCTACTTTCCATCGTATCGGGATTTACTTCTTTGGTTGACACACCACCTGCGGTTACAAATTCTTCCTTAAAAGTGGTTTTACCGGAAACTTCCAATGGATAAGAAATAATCTGTGTAATAAGCTTATTCTGCTTAGCTGCTGGTAATGTAGCCCAAGTTTCAGTCTTGATATCGGCTTTAAATAGAAGATACTCCCACAAACGGTTAGGTAATCCAAAAGGAGATCGAGATACTAAATCAGCACCATGCGTATTTCTATAATGATGAATATGATCCCTGAATTCTTGCTCATTAAAATTGGGCAACCAATTGATCAAGGCCAATGCTTTATACGAACGATCATGTAAGTCGCGTGCTAACCAGGCAGATAATTTGATAACAGCAGGACCGCTAAGTCCCCAATGGGTAATTAAAACAGGACCACGTTCTTTTGCTTTTAAAATTGGAATGCGAACTTCAGCATCTTCAACAGCAATGCCCATTAATTTAGTGACAGGATCCTGCGGGGCGTTGAAGGTAAACAAAGAGGGAACAGGATCAATAATCGTATGTTCTGTTTCTTGTAGCCAACTATATTGTTCTGCTTTTTGATAACCACCGGTTGCCACGAGTACAAAATCTGCTACTATCTCGTTTAATTGTTCGGATTTTTGATACTGAATTTTCCATTGTGTGTTATTGGCCGTAAGTTTACTCACCACAGCTTGCTGTATGATCTCAACACCGTATCGATCTGCTTCCCGCATCAAACAATTGATAATGGTTTCGCTCTTGTCTGTAACAGGAAACATTCGACCATCCTTTTCAGTTTTTAACTGAACCCCTCTCTCTTCAAACCATTTAATGGTATCTAAAGAAAAAAACTCATGAAACGCTTTTCGTACAAAATTTTTTCCTCTTGGATATTTACCCGACATGGAAATGATATCATCATCATGATGTGTAACATTACAACGTCCACCACCACTTACGCTAACTTTGGCTAATAGTTTGGATGTTTTCTCTAGAATGACCACACGCATTTCAGGCACCATGCGGGCAAGATTAACCGCACAAAAAAAACCAGCGGCACCGCCACCTATAATAACCGTAATCTTAGACATTTTTTATTCTATACGAAGAACGTATTTCGGAGGTCAGTAATCACTGAAAAGTTCCGGATTTTTCTTCTCATTCTCCATAATCGTATCAAAAGAAGATAGTACATCAGCTTGTTGACGCTTTATACAAACCGTATGTTCATAATGACAAGATACTTTCCCATCTTTTGTTTTAATGGTCCAACCATCTGAATCCGTATAAACATCTTTTACACCCATGTTGATCATCGGTTCAATAGCAATAACCATGTTTTCTTTAAGCTTAGGCCCTGAGCCTTTTTTCCCAAAATTTGGGACTTGAGGATCTTCATGAAGGTTCCGACCCAGACCATGACCAACCAACTCACGGACTACGCCATACTTATGTTTTCGTTCCGTATATTCTTGAATGGCATTCGCAATATCACCCACACGATTTCCTGCAATGGCCTTTTCTATACCCAATGTCAAAGAATTTCGGGTTACAAACATTAGCTGGGCAATTTCAGGACTTATATCACCGATTGCAAAAGTGTAGGCGCTATCCCCGTGGAAACCATTTTTATATACCCCCACATCTACGGAAACCAAATCTCCAGGCTTTAATTCATACTTATTGGGAAAACCATGTACTACTGCATCATTGACAGAGATACAGGTGGAAAAGGGGAATCCGTGATAATCCAGAAAAGAAGGGACAGCACCATGATCACGAATGAAATTTTCAACTAATTGATCAACTGCAAGCGTAGTGATACCGGGCTTTAAAAAAGCAGCCACCTGTGATAAGGTGGCGCTTACTAATAAACTGCTTTCGCGGATCAATTCAATTTCCGCATTCGTTTTAATATAAACCATTATAACGAAGAAGTAGTTGCGGCTTGTCTTCCCTGAATTCGACCACCTTTCATAAGGCCATCGTATTGACGCATGAGCAAATGCGTTTCAATTTGCTGGAGGGTATCTAATACCACACCAACCATGATCAATAAAGAAGTACCACCGAAGAAAGTTGAGAAATTTTGTGTAACCCCTAAGCGCTGTGCTATGCCAGGAAGGATACCGATCATGGCAAGGAATATTGCACCAGGTAGTGTGATACGATCCATAACCTGACCAATATAATCTGCGGTTGGCTGACCAGGAGGAACTCCCGGGATGAAGCCATTGCTTTGCTTCAAACCATCAGACATCTGCTTAGGATTAAAGATCAATGCCGTATATAGGAAGGTAAATCCAATTACCATTACGCTATATATGACCATATACCAAAAATTACTGTGATCGTTAAAGATTCGAGCAACACCTTTACCTGACTCAAGATTCGTAAAAGAGATCAATGTTGGCAAGAACATAATCGCCTGGGCGAAAATGATAGGCATTACCCCAGCCGCATTAACCTTCAATGGAAGAAATTGACGAGCTCCGGTGATTTGCTTGTTTCCAACAATTTGCTTAGCATAGTTAACCGGTATCTTGCGCACACCTTGAACGAGGATGATCAATCCAAGAATGATAGCGATAAGGATAGCAATCTCCACTAAGAAGATCAACAGACCACCGCCACCACGAGTTTGCTTTGAAGCAAATTCACCGAGGAATGATTGGGGAAGACGAGCAAGGATACCTACCATAATGATGATAGAGGTACCATTACCTAACCCTTTATCCTGAATTTTTTCACCTAACCACATTACAAACAAAGTACCTGCAGTTAAAACAAAAACGGTAGAAATCCAGAAATAAGGTGCATATGAATCTATGAGTGCTTCACGATTCACATTACGTAAGTACGCAACATAGGCAGCACCCTGCAATACCGTTACCAGTGCGGTAAGGTATCGTGTCCACTTATTAATTTTTTGTCGGCCACTATCCCCTTCTTTTTGGATCTTCTGCATTTGTGGAACCAGAATGGTCATCAATTGCATGAAGATAGAAGCAGAGATATAAGGCATGATTCCTAAAGCAAGTATTGATGCATTCGAAAAAGATCCACCAGCGAATGTATCAAACAAACCTAGCAAACCTTCTTTAGCGCTGGAGAGGTCCAGCTTATTTGGATCAATACCTGGGAGTACCACATGGGAACCAAATCTGTAAACCAATACAAGAAGCAGTGTTACGACGATTTTCGAACGTAACTCATCAATGCTCCAGATATTCCTTATGGTCTGAATGAATTTCTTCACTGAGGAAATATTTTATGCTAAAAAGATAAGACGCATGTTAAGATGCGTCTGTAAATATCGGGAATTATTTCAGGATTTCAACTGATCCGCCAGCGGCTTCAATAGCTGATTTTGCTTTTTCACTAACTGCATTCACTTTGAAAACAATCTTAGACTTGATCTCGCCGTTTGCCAGTACTTTAACTTTGTCCGTTCTGTTCACCAAACCATTGATAAATAAAGTTTCCAGCGTAAATTCTGTAATACCATACTTCTCGACAATTTGCTCAATCTGGCCGAGGTTGAATACTTTGTATTCTACACGATGAGCATTCTTGAATCCACGCTTAGGGATACGACGCTGGATAGGCATCTGGCCACCTTCGTGGGCATATTTTGATTTGTAACCCGTGCGGCTCTGAGCACCTTTATTACCTTTGGTTGAGGTACCACCATGACCGGAGGCTTCACCACGACCTAGACGTTTATCTCTTTTTACGGCACCTTCTGCAGGCTTTAACGTATGAAGTTTCATATATTATTTTTTTACTCAACGCAGCGTCCCGGCTGCTCGCGGTTTTAAATATTCGGGACGAATTTAATTTAATTCTTCAACTTTTATCAGATGGTTCACTTTACGAACCATACCGAGGATCTGAGGAGTAGCTTCTACTTCCACAGCTGCATTCATCTTCCGGAGACCAAGCGCTTCCATTGTTCTCTTTTGACGCTCCGGACGATCGATCACACTTTTAACCTGAGTGATTTTAATTTTTTTCATTGTATGCGCGTTCTGATGATTAGTAAATAGTTTAGCCGTTGAAAACTTTCTTCAGGCTTAACGTTCTTGACTTAGAAACCTGAATTGGTTCACGCAACATAGCCAACGCCTTGAAAGTCGCTTTCACCACATTATGAGGATTAGCAGAACCAAGTGATTTAGCCAATACGTCGGTTACACCGGCAGATTCCAAGACAGCACGCATGCTACCTCCGGCGATCACACCAGTACCATGAGCTGCAGGCTTAATAAGTACTTTTGCAGCACCTTCTTTTGCCAGTTGATCATGAGGGATAGTACCCTTCATTACAGGAACTTTGATCAGATTCTTTTTGGCATCTTCGATACCTTTCGTAATCGCTTCCTGAACCTCTTTCGCCTTGCCCAGACCGTGTCCTACCACACCATTTTCATTACCCACTACTACTAGAGCAGAGAAACTGAAGGCACGTCCGCCTTTAGTGGTTTTAACAACACGATTGATCGCTACAACTTTTTCTTTAAGTTCCAGATCGCCCGCCTTTACTTTGTTCAAGTTTACCTTAGACATTATTTCGTCAATTAAGAGTTGAATTAGAATTTAAGACCACCTTCACGTGCACCTTCCGCTACTGCTTTAACACGACCATGATAGAGATAACCACCTCGATCGAAAACACAGGTTTGAATACCTAGTGCCAAAGCTTTTTTAGCGAGAGACATACCAACCAGCTTACTTTTTTCAGATTTATTTACTTTCTGAGCCAGGATATCTTTTTCACGACTAGACGCAGCAACTAATGTTGATCCGTTTACATCGTCTATCAGTTGACAGTAAATATCACTGTTGCTTCTGAAAACACTCAAACGAGGATTTGACGATACACCAGAAACCTTATGACGGATTCTGAATTTGATCTTCTTTCTCCTCAGAGATTTTGTATTCATGATTTCTTATTTTAGATCCCTGATTCTGCCAGGGATGATATTGAAAATTTTAAATTAAAAAACTTACTTACCTGCAGCTTTACCAGCCTTACGACGGATGTATTCACCCTTATACTTAACACCCTTCCCTTTGTAAGGCTCTGGCTTACGAAGAGAACGTATCTTGGCAGCAACCTGTCCCAGCAATTGTTTATCGATACCTTCGATAAAAATACGAGGGTTATCCCCTTTTTCCTGAGTGGTGGCAACTTTCAATTCTTTTGGAATTTCGAAAATGATGTTATGTGAATAACCCAAAGAAAGATCAAGAACATTGCCCTGATTTGCTGCCTTATAACCCACACCCACCAGTTCTAATTCTTTCTTGAATCCTTCTGTTACACCTTTAACCATGTTTGCCACTAATGCACGATATAAACCATGCAAGGCACGATGGCGGATTTGTTCAGTTGGACGAGAAAAAACGATTTTGCCGTCTTCAACAGCAACCGTAATATCCCTGTCGATCGCTTCTTTTAATTCACCTTTCGGACCCTTAACGGTCAGCACGTTGTCATTTCCAACGGTGATGGTTACACCACCTGGAACTGCTATCGGGGCTTTTCCTATACGAGACATATGTTGTTAATTTTTGCCAGACCGGTCAGCTGCTATAGGAACAGCTTAATGTATCTGACGTTAAAAAATATTAATAAATGTAACACAGAACTTCACCACCAACATTCTGGGCCTTGGCATCTTTGTCTGTCATCACACCACGTGAAGTAGAGATGATAGCTACACCAAGTCCATTCTTTACTCTACGGAATTCAGCTGGACTGGCATACTGACGTAATCCAGGACGGCTAACACGCTCCAGAGTTTTGATAGCTGGCTCTTTTGTTTGAGCATCATACTTAAGGGCAATCTTGATCACACCTTGTTTAGCATCATCTTCGAATTTATATTTCAGGATATACCCCTGTGCATATAAAATTTCGGTGATACGCTTCTTCAGATTAGATGCAGGAATCTCCACAATACGATGTCCAGCCATTTGGGCGTTACGTATTCTTGTCAGGAAATCTGCTATTGGATCTGTAACCATAATAATTTTCAGTTGACGTTATCAATTAATTCGATCCTGGTATTGTTTACCAGCTTGCCTTTTTTACACCTGGGATTTTTCCAGCCAGTGCCATATCACGGAAAGTTACCCTTGATATTCCGAAGTATCTCATGTATCCACGAGGACGTCCGGTCAACTGGCAACGGTTGTGCAGGCGAACTTTGGATGAATTTTTGGGAAGTTGGTCAAGTGCAGCATAATCGCCGGCAGCTTTAAGTGCAGCCCGCTTTTCAGCATACTTCTCTACCATTTTTACCCTTTTTGCCTCTCTGGCTTTTACTGAGGTTTTAGCCATTACTGATAGTATTTATTCGTTTAAGCTTTTTCTTTTCTCATGTCACGGAAAGGCATACCCAATTCGCTGAGCAATGCGTATGCTTCTTCGTTTGTTTTGGCAGTAGTCACAAAGGTGATGTCCATACCCGTTATTTTATTTACCTTATCGATATCAATCTCAGGGAAAATGATTTGCTCGGTAACTCCTAAGGTGTAGTTACCTCTTCCATCAAACGCTTTCTCACTAACGCCTTTGAAGTCACGTACACGTGGCAAAGAAGCGGCGAGTAATCGGTCAAGGAATTCATACATTTTTACACCTCTTAGGGTTACACGTGCCCCAATGGGCATTCCCTTACGAAGCTTAAAGTTTGAAATGTCTTTCTTAGAGCTGGTAGCTACTGCTTTCTGACCCGTGATGGTAGATAACTCATCTACAGTGATGTCGATCAGCTTTTTATCTGCTACCGCACCATTCACACCTCTGTTTACACAGATCTTGATCAACTTTGGAGTTTGCATTGAACTCTTATAGTTGAACTTCTTTTGCAAAGCGGGTATCACTTCATCATGATACTTTTTCTGCAATCTCGGAGTATATGCTGCTGTTTTCATTATTTAATAACCTCCCCTGATTTTTTAGAAATACGAACTAGCTTACCATTTTCGCGAGTACGCTGAACTTTGGTTGGCTCACTTTTCTTGGCATCCCAAATCATCACATTAGAAATATGAATTGGTGCCTCTTTTTTTACAAGCCCACCCTTGGTATTTTGCGCAGATGGTTTGGTATGACGGGTAACAATATTGGCCCCTTCCACCAACACCCTGGCGTCATCCGGATATACCTCCAACACCTTGCGAGGTTTTTTCAGATCCTTATCATCACCGGCGATCACCACAACGGTATCTCCTTTCTTGATATTGAACTTGGCTTTGAATCTGTTGCTCATGTTTTAAACTATAGTTTAATTCTCCCTTGAGAATGATAATGTAATTAAAGTACTTCAGGTGCTAGAGAAATGATTTTCATATATCCCTTATCCCTTAGTTCTCGCGCTACCGGGCCGAAGATACGTGTACCACGTGGCTCATCAGACTGGTTTAAGAGAACTACTGCGTTATCGTCAAAACGAATATAGCTTCCATCCTTACGGCGCAGTTTATTCTTCGTGCGCACGATCACGGCTTTACAAACAGTACCTTTTTTTATACCACCTGCAGGGATGGCATCTTTTACGGTAACCACGATCTTATCGCCAATCTTGGCATAATCCTGCCCGCTGTTTCCAAGAACGCGGATACAAAGAACTTCCTTTGCACCACTGTTATCAGCTACGTTGAGCCTGCTTTCCTGCTGAATCATGTTTATTTTACTTTGTGTCCTTTTTTAAAGAACAATTGAAACAATGAATAATTTGCTACTTACGGAAATTACTTCGCCTTTTCGATGATATCAACCAATCTCCAACGCTTCGTTTTACTTAATGGACGAGTTTCCATGATGCGAACTACATCACCGGGAGTCGCTTCTCCATTCTCATCGTGGGCGTGGAACTTCGTCGTCTTCTTTACGAACTTTCCGTAGATGGGGTGCTTAACTTTTCGTTCAACGGCAACGGTGATGGTCTTCATCATCTTGTTGCTGCTAACCACTCCGATCTTTGTTTTACGTAACTTTCTTTCAGACATTTTTTTGCTGTTTTAGCTTTTTCCGACTGTTACCAGTCTTTTTTATCAGTTGTCTTTTATGCGCTCAGTTCTTTCTTCTTCAATTCTGTTTTCAGACGCGCAATATCTCTGCGCAAGCCGCGGATACTCATTGGATTCTCCAAAGGAGAGATACCATGAGCAAACTCCAACTTTTTCAGGCGTTGCTCGTCCTCTTGAATTCTTGCTTTCAGATCCTGAATATTCAATCCGGCAAGGCTCTTTAAAAAATCGTACTTCTTAGACATTTTACAGTTTTTAAGCGATTATTATTTAAGCATCCCGACGGATGATGAATTTTGTTTTAATGGGAAGTTTTGCTGCTGCTAGTGCCATAGCATCTTTTGCTACCTGCTCCGGAACACCATCTGCCTCAAACAAAATTCTTCCTGGTTCAACTACAGCTGCCCAAAATTCAGGGTTACCTTTACCTTTACCCATACGCACCTCTGCAGGTTTGCGGGTGATCGATTTATCAGGGAATACTCTGATCCACACATTACCTTCACGTTTCATCGCACGTGTCATCGCCTGACGCGCTGCTTCAATCTGGCGGTTAGTAAGCCAGATAGGCTCCAGAGCTTTCAGTCCAAAGGTTCCAAAAGATAACAATGTACCTCTCTTGGCCACCTCTCTGATTCGGCCCTTCTGCATCTTCCTGTGCTTGGTTCTTTTTGGTTGTAACATGATCGTATGATTATGACCTTAATGTTTTAATTTTTTATCTTTTTGAATCTCTGCGATCTCTGCGCTCCCCACCTCTGCGATCTCCGCGATCACCACCACGATCACCATCACGACGATCTCTGCGATCACTCACATCACTCTTTCCGCCAATAAAGTTTGGATTCAAATCACGCTTCGTTAATACTTCACCTTTACAAATCCATACTTTGATACCGATCTTTCCATATACGGTTAGAGCAAATACAGAAGCATAATCAATATCCATACGATAGGTGTGCAAAGGAACACGACCTTGTTTAATTTCCTCCGTACGAGCGATCTCAGCACCACCCAAACGTCCACTAACTTTGATCTTAATCCCTTCTGCACCCATGCGCAGTGAAGACGCGATCGCCATTTTGATAGCACGCTTGTAGTTAATACGATTTTCGATCTGCTTGGCAATAGTATCACCAACAATATTAGCATCTAATTCCGGACGACGGATTTCCAGAATGTTGATCTGAACATCTTCCTTACCGGTAAGTTTTTTCAACTCTTCCTTGATGCGATCTACCTCTCCACCACCTTTACCGATAATGATACCGGGCTTAGAGGTATGGATGGTTACGATAAGCTTATTCAGCGTTCTTTCGATAACGATTTTAGCTATACCGCCTTTGTTAATACGGGCAGTAAGGTAAGTACGGATCTTATGATCCTCGATGAGCTTTACGGAATAATCCTTTTTATTACCGTACCAGTTACTCTCCCATCCGCGGATGATACCTAACCTATTACCAATCGGATTCGTTTTCTGACCCATGTATAGATTTTGAAATAGTTCTGAGTTATTGTTTAATATCTACGATCACTGTAACATGATTACTACGCTTACGCATGCGATATGCACGACCCTGTGGTGCAGGTAACATACGTTTGATAGAACGTGCACCATCCACAAATATGGTTTTCACCACCAGTGAACCGACATCACCACCTTCATTCTTATTTCTCCAATTGCTTACCGCTGAAAGTACCAGTTTGCGCAGTGGAGTTGCGCTATGTTGTGGATGATGCTCAAGCAACGCAACAGCGTTCTCTACTTTCATTCCACGGATCTCATCAGCCAGCAAACGCATTTTGCGGGGTGATGTGGGATAATTTCTAAGTTTTGCTACAGCTTCCATGTCTTTTAATTCTTTTATAAGCTAAGACCTTACGGACTTACGTTATTAACCTTTCTTGCTGGAATGTCCTTTAAAATTCCTGGTTGGAGCGAACTCCCCCAGCTTGTGACCAACCATGAATTCCGTTACATAAACCGGAATAAATTTATTTCCGTTATGAACAGCGAATGTATGTCCGACGAAATCTGGAGTGATCGTACTTCTTCTGCTCCATGTCTTTACTACTCCTCTTTTTGTTTTTCCGTCATTCATTGCCACTACCTTCTTCTCGAGTTTCGCGAAAACGTAAGGACCTTTTTTTATTGAACGAGCCATATACTATTGTAATGATTTGTTGATCTAAATTGGGTAAACTTATTTGGCTAATTTCTTACCGTTTTTACGCTGGATGATAAGCTTGTCGCTAGACTTGCCTCTTTGTCTTGTCTTCTCTCCCTTAGCGTATTTACCAGTACGGCTACGTGGATGTCCGCCCGAAGAACGACCTTCACCACCACCCATCGGGTGATCTACAGGGTTCATCGCCACACCACGATTTCTTGGCTTGATACCTTTCCAACGATTACGTCCTGCTTTACCCATGCTCTCCAAGTTATGGTCTGAATTAGAAACCACACCCACTGTTGCATAGCAATTGATCAGCACTTTACGCAATTCACCAGAAGGCATTTTTAAAACAGCATATGCTGTTTCCTTATTGGTTAATTGCGCAGAAGCACCAGCACTGCGAGAGATCTTACCCCCCTGACCAGGCTGTAATTCGATATTGTGCACATTTGTACCTAAAGGCATGTTTTTCAGCAGCAATGCATTTCCAATTTCTGGAGCGACTTCGTCACCACTAATAACCGTCATACCTACTTCTAGTCCCTGAGGAGCTAGAATGTAACGCTTTTCACCATCAGCATAATTCAATAAAGCAATAAATGCCGTACGGTTTGGATCATATTCGATAGAAGCAACAGTTGCAGGTACATTCTTTTTGTTACGCTTGAAATCGATGATACGATACATGTTCTTGTTACCACCACCGATATAACGCATTGAACGACGACCTTGAGCGTTACGTCCACCAGTCTTTGATTTCTTTTCCAACAGAGACTTCTCTGGAGTATCTGTTGTGATTTCTGCGTATGCATTTCCAATTCTCCAGCGTGTTCCGGCCGTAATTGGTTTGTATTTTTTTAGTGCCATACTTTAGTTTGCAATATTTGCGGCCTTGCCGGCCATTCTTCAATTATATATTTGAATACAGATCAATTGTTTCTCCTTCTGCTACCACAACCAACGCTTTTTTGTACGCTGGCTTACGACCTTGTACAAAACCTGCTTTAGTGAAACGGCTCTTGTTCTTTCCCGGAACAACAATAGTACGTACATCTTCAACGGTTACACCGTAAAAACTTTCTACGGCATTTTTGATCTCCAATTTATTAGCTTCTCTTGCTACACGAAAAGAAAATATTCTGCTTTTTTCTTGCAGAGCGTTTGCTTTTTCAGTTAGGATCGGCTTGATCAATACTTGGCTAAGTTTCATTATTAACCCTTTAATAATTTTTTATAATTACTCCGTTAACTTATGCAGTTACCGTAGCATCTTCTTCGGTGAAAATTTTTGCAGCATTCTCTGTAAATACCACTACGTCTGAATTAACGAGATCGTATGTATTCAGATCAGACAACAATACGGTTAGTACAGAAGGAATATTGCGGGAACTCAAGTAAACGGTATCGTTATATTCAGGAATAACAAATAACGCTTTCTTATCTGCAATATTCAATGCTGATAATACAGCAGCAAAGTCTTTCGTTTTTGGTGCATCCATCTGCACATCTTCCACTACTACAATATTGTTTTCCTTAGCTTTTGCACTCAGTACACTTATCTTAGCAAGATCCTTCACCTTGCGATTCAATTTGAAATCGTATGCGTGCGGCTTTGGTCCAAATATTGTACCACCACCCTTATATAAAGGGTTACGAATATTACCCTTACGGGCACCACCAGTACCTTTTTGACGATGAAGTTTACGACTGGCACCATGCACTTCTGCACGTGTCTTCACTTTATGCGTACCTTGACGCTGAGCGGCCAGATACTGCTTAACAGCCAGATAAACCACATGCTCATTCGGTTCAACACCAAAAATCTCATCAGGCAGTTCAACTGTTCTACCGGTTTTTGCTCCTTTTATATTTAAAACGTCTGTTTGCATTGTAATCCGTTTAATTATTTCTGAATGTAAACAATGGAACCATTGTGACCAGGCACAGATCCTGCTACTAGGATGTAGTTCTTTTCTGGGAATATTTTTACGATAGGAAGCGCCTTAATCTTAACACGGTCTGTACCCATACGGCCTGCCATGCGCATACCTTTGAAAACGCGAGAAGCGTCTGATGAATTACCAATGGATCCCGGAGCACGCTGACGATCATGTTGACCGTGAGACTGTTCTCCAACACCACTAAATCCATGACGCTTAACTACACCCTGAAAACCTTTACCTTTTGAAGTACCCACTACATCTACTTTCTCACCTTCCGTGAAAATATCTACAGTTACCGTTTCTCCGGCAGATTTATCAATGGAATAATCGCGGAACTCTTTAATAAATTTTTTGAAATCAGAACCAGACTTTGCAAAATGTCCTTTCTCAGAAGCTGTAGTGTGCTTCTCATTTTTGTCGCCAAATGCGAGCTGGAGGGCATTATAGCCATCCGTATCCACAGTTTTAACCTGTGTTACTGTACAGGGACCAGCCTCAATTATGGTACAGGCGGTTTGTACTCCATCAGCACTGAAGATGCTGGTCATCCCGATTTTCTTACCAATGATACCTTTCATTTCGTTTAGTTTTTGCCCCTCCCCGGTTACGAGGACAGCGCGGTTAGACCGCATACTTCAATCCTGGTTTGCTGCCGACCTTTTCTTTTGTTTCCCACCATGGGAAAGAAGTACCGGCAGTAAACAAACCTCGAAGGGCTTGTTCATATTTCTGATCCGCCGAAGCGGAAAATACGTTGTTTCAGCGCTCCTACTTTCTCCCGCCACCGGCAGGAAAATTGGGAGATGAATAAAAAGAACTAAAAAAGACTTTATCCTACGATCAAGCCTTGATCTCAACTTCAACACCACTTGGCAGATCCAACTTACTCAGTGCATCTACTGTACGTGAAGATGAAGTATAAATATCTAACAGACGCTTATGCGTACATAATTCGAACTGCTCACGAGCCTTCTTGTTCACGTGCGGTGAACGAAGAACGGTAAAGATCTTCTTCCGTGTTGGAAGAGGAATAGGACCAGTTACAACAGCTCCCGTGCTTCTAACGGTCTTTACGATCTTTTCCGCTGATTTATCAACCAGATTATGATCGTAAGATTGTAATTTAATTCTAATTCTCTGCGACATACAATTAATACCCCTTATCAACGGGGTGGCAAATGTAGGGAGTTAATTTGGGACAGCCAAATATTCTGCTAAGAAATGTTGGATTTTTATTAAAATATCCGCCCCTTATAAAAAAACCCCGCTGTGCGGGGTTTTTAAGATTTATTAGGCATTCTTTCCTTTCACTTTGGCAATCACTTCCTCTGCAATGTTATTCGGCGCTGGCGCATAATGCGAGAATTCCATTGTTGAGGTAGCACGTCCAGATGAAAGTGAACGAAGCTGTGTAACATATCCAAACATTTCACTCAGAGGCACTTTAGCCTTGATCACCTGTGCTCCGGCACGACTATCCATACCTTCGAGTAGCCCACGACGACGATTCAAATCTCCGGTTACATCACCCATATATTGTTCTGGCGTAATAACCTCTACTTTCATTATCGGCTCTAATAACACTGGCTTTGCCTTACGAGCTGCTTCACGGAAACCGCTACGTGCACATAATTCAAAAGACATGGAGTCGGAGTCAACCTGGTGGAAGCTTCCGTCGAATACTCTGATTCTCATATGCTCTACAGGATAACTTGCCAAAACACCATTACTCATGGCCTGCTCGAAACCTTTTTGTATAGCAGGGATAAATTCACGTGGAATTGATCCTCCAAAAATATCGTTCACAAATTGCATTTGCTTACCAGCGTTTTCTTTCAACCACTCTTCTTCGGCTGGACCAAGCTCAAACATGATATCTGCGAACTTACCACGACCACCCGACTGCTTCTTTAATACTTCACGATGCTCAATGGTAGCGTGGAATGCTTCCTTATACGCAACCTGAGGAGCACCCTGGTTCACCTCTACTTTGAATTCACGCCTCATACGATCCACGATGATCTCCAGGTGAAGCTCACCCATACCACTTAATACGGTTTGACCAGTTTCTTCGTCTGTTTTAACGCGAAGAGTTGGATCTTCTTCGATCAACTTGGCAATTGCCATACCCATTTTATCTACGTCCGCCTGCGCTTTTGGTTCTACCGCAATAGAGATTACCGGCTCAGGAATGAACATGTTCTCCAGAACAATTGGATGATTCTCATCACAAAGGGTATCACCTGTTTTAATTTCCTTGAAACCTACAGCAGCTCCAATATCACCGGCTTCGATGAAGTCAATTGGATTCTGCTTGTTGGCATGCATCTGCATGATACGACTGATACGCTCGTTCTTTCCGCTACGCATATTTTTAACGTAAGAACCGGCATCTAACTTACCACTGTAACAACGGAAGAATGCCAAACGTCCTACGAAAGGATCTGTCATGATCTTGAACGCCAATGCAGAAAATGGTTCCTTCGCATCTGGCTTACGGGTAATCTCTTCTCCGCTATCTGGATCTGTACCATGTATAGCGTCAATGTCAACTGGACTAGGCAGGTAACGAACCACGCAATCCAGCATAGTTTGAACACCTTTATTCTTGAATGAAGAGCCACAAAGCATTGGAACGATACTCATATCGATCGTAGCTTTTCGAATGGCTTCATGTATTTCGTTTTCACTAATAGAGTTTGGATCTTCAAAGAATTTCTCCATCAATGTATCATCATATTCAGCTACTGCCTCGATCAACTGAGCTCTCCAGTAGTTGACATCTTCCTGCATATCTGCTGGAATGGCTACTTCCTCATAGGTCATTCCTTGTGTCTCATCCTTCCAGATAATACCTTTCAATGTGATCAGATCAACCACACCTTTGAAATTATCTTCAGCACCTATTGGTAATTGCAAAGGAACAGACTTCGCACCCAGCATCTCTCTAACCTGCTTTACTACATTTAAGAAGTCAGCACCCGCACGGTCCATTTTATTTACGAAACCTAAACGTGGAACCTTATACCGGTTTGCCTGGCGCCATACTGTTTCGGACTGGGGTTCAACACCGTCAACGGCAGAGAACAAAGCTACAAGACCATCTAATACACGCATCGAACGCTCCACTTCTACGGTGAAGTCCACGTGACCCGGAGTATCAATGATGTTGAATTTATATTTCTTTGTATCAGGTACGGGTTGACCTTGTTGCGTTGGAAAGTTCCAGAAACAAGTTACCGCCGCTGAAGTGATCGTAATACCTCTCTCTTTCTCTTGCTCCATCCAGTCAGTAGTAGCTGCACCATCGTGCACCTCACCTATTCTATGGGACATTCCTGTGTAGTACAGAATACGCTCTGTTGTTGTGGTTTTACCAGCATCGATGTGAGCAGCGATACCGAAATTCCTTTGAAATCTTAAGTCTGCCATGACAATTTGGTTAAGAATTTAGGGCGCAAAGGTAGGGAGAAAATATGAGAATAAACAAATAATTAGCGAATGGCAAAATTGCCAATTTAGCCGTTTTATGAAATAAAAAAAAGCCATCAATTCGTTGATGGCTTTTTTAAAAAATACTTTTATCGTACTATACACGGAAGTGAGCAAAAGCTTTGTTTGCTTCAGCCATCTTATGTGTATCTTCTTTCTTTTTGAATGCGCCACCTTCACCCTTACTTGCAGCAACAATTTCATTAGCTAATTTATCCGCCATGGATCTTCCGTTACGCTCACGAGCAAAACGGATCAACCATTTGATACTTAAAGAAATTTTACGATCTGGGCGTACTTCAGAAGGAATCTGGAACGTGGCACCACCAATACGACGGCTTCTTACCTCAACAGCTGGAGATACATTAGCCAACGCTTTTCTCCAAACTTCGTATCCATCCTCGCTTGTTTGCTTAGCAACCTTGTCCAAAGCATCATAGAAAATAGTAAGCGATGCTCCTTTTTTTCCCTGCCACATTAGGTTATTCACAAAACGAGACACCAGTGTATCATTGAACTTTGGATCTGGTGCGATTGGTAATTTTTTAGCTCTTGCTTTCCTCATGGATGATCAGTTTGTATGGGATGGGCGATTATTTTTTAGCTTTTTCACGCTTGGTACCGTATTTAGAACGGCTTTGTTTTCTGTCTTTAACACCAGCAGTATCCAAACTACCACGAACGATGTGATAACGTACACCCGGAAGATCTTTAACACGACCACCTCTGATCAAAACGATCGAGTGCTCTTGCAGGTTATGACCTTCACCTGGTATATAAGCAATAACTTCTACTTTGTTGGTAAGACGAACCTTAGCTACCTTACGAAGCGCAGAGTTTGGCTTTTTAGGGGTTGTTGTATATACACGCGTACAAACACCACGACGCTGTGGGCAAGCATCGAGCGCTCTAGATTTACTCTTCGCCCTGATGATTTCTCTTCCTTTTCTTACTAATTGTTGAATAGTAGGCATTCGTTACCTTGTTTTTAAACGGGAGGCAAAGGTAAACTATTTTATTTGCCACCCAAATTTTTTACAAACAGATTTTTTAGATTTTAAACAACCAGCCATGTGTATCGGCTTGAGATCCATCCCTTATGGCATCTAAACGGCATTTTAACGCTGGGGCATGAACCCATTTCTCAGGTTCAAAATGAATGGAAAAATCCTTTCCATCAAGCTGTTTTATATACGAAATAGTAGCTGCCGTGCCCGTTCCAAATGCTTCCTGCAGCTCACCTCTAGCACTTGCTTCTCTGATCTCATCCAGGCTTAAGCTTCTTTCCACAACTTCTAACCCCATTTCGTTAAGTACAGTAATCGCACTATCTCGGGTAACCCCTGCCAGAATCGTGCCTTGTGCAAGATCGGGTGTATATACTTTATCCTTTACAATAAAAAAGACATTCATCACCCCAATTTCCTGAACGAGATTATGCTCATTAGCATCAGTCCACAATACCTGATCATATCCCTTTTTTTTGGCTTCTGCAGTGGCAAGCATGGCTGCTCCATAGTTACCTGCAGCTTTTGCATACCCAACCCCACCTTTGACCGCGCGAACATATTGATCCTCAATATATATTTTTAATGGGGCGGAAAAGAAAGGACCAGCTGGCGATAAGATGACCATGTATTTATACGTATCTGAAGGTTTTACACCCAATAACTCATCGGTAGCAAACATGAACGGACGAATGTAAAGCGAATGTTCAGGTCGCGACGGGATCCAATCCTTATCTAAGTTGATCAATTGCCTTAACCCTTCCATAAAAATGAATTCAGGTATTTCCGGCATGGCTAGTCGAGCAGCCGATAAATTAAAACGTTTAAAATTCATATCCGGACGAAAGATCACCACCTCCCCATTATGAAGTTTATAGGCTTTTATACCTTCAAAAATAGCTTGCCCATAATGCAGCGCTGCCAGTGAAGGATCAAAGGCAATTGGCTGGTATGGCCGAATAACGGGTTCTCCCCATTTTCCATCTGCAAAGTCAACTTCCAGCATATGATCCGTGAAATATTTCCCAAAGGGTAAATTATTTACATCCAGCTGATCTAATTTACTTCTTTCAACTCGCTCGGTCCGAATCGCAGTAGTCCCCGCCATAATACTGTACATTTGTTGGACAAAGAAACAAAAAAAGGAACAGTTATCCGTAATCAAATGCCTTCAAAACATCAAGAACTTGACGATCAGAGTGTATCGATTTTATTCGGAACATCATTATATCAAATCGAAACACCCCAACAAAGTCCAGCCATAAAAAATACCACCCAAAAAATATCTACTAACCAATCTGGAATCAGACCAAAAGTAGTGGTGGTCATTCGGGATCAACTAAAACCTGAATCCGCTACCTATGAGATGTTCATCAAACTCCTTGAAGCATGCAAATTATCGATTGAACAAATCAATGTAATCACCCCCTTCACTTTTGATCTAACCAATGCAGTTCTTTTGGAAAAATATACCCCTTCACATATAATTATGTTTGGAGTAGGTTCTTCCGAAATAGGATTATCTGTCTATTTCCCAGACTTTCAAGTACAAATGGTGGAAGGGGTATCCTATTTAACCTCGCCTGATCTAATGCTAGTAGCCAATGATAAAAACATCAAACTATCCCTATGGAAAAGTTTGCAAAAGGCTTTTTCATTATAAGTATGGACACGTTAATTTTTGCCACCAATAATCAACATAAAGTTGAAGAAGTACAATCCATTTTAGATAGTAAATGGCATGTTTTAAGCTTACAACAAGCGGGCATTTTCATTGACATTCCTGAACCACATCAAACACTGAAGGAAAATGCTTCTGAAAAATCTTCTACCATATATCAGATAACCGGTAAAAATTGTTTCAGTGAGGATACGGGATTGGAAGTTGATGCACTCCAAGGAGCACCCGGAGTACATTCAGCTCGATATGCAGGAGATTCAAGATCATTTTCAGATAATATCAGTAAGCTTTTATTTGAATTAAAAGATCAATCAGACAGACGTGCACGATTCAGAACGGTGATATCCCTTCAGTTAAATGGAAAGGAATATTTTTTTGAAGGAATTTGTGAAGGCAACATTATCGATCATGTAAAAGGAGCGGATGGATTTGGATACGATCCTGTTTTCGTGCCTGAAGGAGACACACGCACTTTCGCTGAAATGTCGATGGCCGAAAAAAATACATATAGTCACCGACGAAAAGCGATGGACAAGCTGATTGCCTTTCTTGAGACCATCAACTAATGCGCATATCCAAAAAAGAATGAAGATCCCAGACAACCATAATATCAGTGAAAGCGACTTAATACAGGGATGTATTAAAGGCGAAAGAAGAATGCAGGAACTATTGTACCAAATCTATTCACCAAAAATGTATGGTGTTTGTCTGCGATATGCCGGTGATGCTGATGATGCCCAGGATATTTTACAGGATGGTTTTGTAAAAGTATTTCGCCACCTGGATCGATTTCGCTCTGAAGGATCTTTTGAAGGATGGATGCGCAGGATATTTGTGAATACAGCCATAGAACATTATCGAAAGAAAGTTAGTCTTCTCCAAGTAAGCGACTCACACGAAGAGCAAATTCAAGATAATAGCTGGTCGATATTGGATAAACTTGCCGTAAAGGATATTATTCAGGCCGTTCAGCAATTACCACCTGGTTATAGAGCCGTTTTTAATCTATATGTAATCGAAGGATACGGGCACAAAGAAATTGCAGCCATGATGGGAATAAGTGAGGGAACAAGTAAATCACAACTCGCACGTGCTAAAAATACTTTACAGCAAATATTACATGGAAGTAGAAAATCAACTAGTAAAAAAAGTTAACTATGGAATGGAGGCAAGCACTATACCATCTTGAAGAAAATCCACCAAGCCATTGTTGGAAAGAAGTGAACGATAGGCTTGATCAGGAAATTCCCGAATTAAGGAATTTACTTTATACTTACAGTGAACTTGCCCCGGAAGAATCCAAGCCAATAATTTTCAATAGGCTTTCAAAACAAAAGGCCGCCATTTTCCAGATTAAACGATCTAAAGCAGTAGCAGTGGCCAGTATAGCGGTTATCTTATCATTAACTATCCTATACACCATCAGTACTCCCGATAATAAACCTAAGGTAGGAACCTCGGTAATTCAAGTTATGGATACGAATCAATCTAAATCAAAACAACATAATCTATATACTAACTCAATTGGATATTCAATCAAACTATCTCCGAAATTAAAAACTATTCTCACCAATCATTCAGTATCCAATGATTCTTTAGTACAAAAATGGCAAGAGAAATTAATAACCTCCCCTTATATACCTTCCCCAAATAACTTTTTTGACATCGCCGAAATGGTAAAGTTGTTAGAGGAGAAAGATAAAAACTAGACCATCCAGATTTTCCTGCTTTCATTTGCCTGAATGACCAGCATCTTCGCCCCATTTTCAACAACTGCTCCTTTTTCCTCCCCTTTTTTAAGAAATGTAGTTTTTGAGGGATTGTAAATCAGATCATATAGATAATGTTCTGATGTGATGAGATCGTATGGAATATCAGGACATTCATCAACATTTGGATACATTCCCAAAGGAGTAGTATTAATGATCAGCGTGTGCGCATACATGATATCAGCATCAATGGATGCGTAGGGAATTTTTCCAGAATCATTATTGCGGCTTACCTGCAAATAAGGTATCTTCTTTTTTTTCAGAACATAACAAACTGCTTTGGCGGCTCCCCCGGAACCAAGCACAAGTGCTTTTTTGTGGGAAGGTTTTAACTTAACATCAAGTGTCTTCTCAAAACCAATAACATCTGTATTATAGCCTATTTTCCTGCCATTTTGAATCCGAATACAATTACAAGCTCCTATTTCCTTAACCGCTTCAGATACGTCATCCAAATAAGCCAAAACTGCCTCCTTATAGGGTATAGTAACATTTAATCCTTCCAATAGTGGATCTTTACATAAGGCAACCAATTCGTCAATTTTTGCCAATGGAAAATTTTCATATATAGCATTGATCCCTTCTGCCGAAAAAAGTTCAGTAAAATAATTTCTTGAAAAAGAATGGGTAAGCGGGAAACCTATCAACCCAAATTTTCTCATCATGCATGTTTATTATCGAGAAACATATGAAATGTGTCGCCTCTTAAACCTATCCGCATGGTCTCCAGCGGAATAACTTCGGTAGGCGCAATGTTGCCCAGATTTACATTAGGTCCCAACAATTCTATAAAGTAAAGTTGCTGTGCCTTCTGTGGGGCCTCCCATAAAATACGCTCACCAGGAATTTGAGTGAGAATTTCCTGAACCAGTCCTTCTCTAACTTCTCCGGAACCCCTATATATACCCACATTACCAGCCTCGCGTGCCTCTGCGATCACATATGAAGAACCTGCCTTCAGTTCAGCCTGCATAAGCTCTATCCACTTATATGGAGGAATGATATGTGCGGCATCCTTGCTACCGACCTCACTCAACACTTTTCCAAATTTGGTAAGCTTCTCGATATACCCGCATTTCTCTGCATGTGGAATGGTGATCGATCCATCACTCACCTCCATAAATTCAACTCCATAGTCTTTACAAATAGCAACATAATCATCAAACTGGTTGCGAATCAAGAAAGCTTCAAATAATGTTCCGCCAAAATATACGGGTATGTTATGTGAGCGGTATATGTCTATTTTCTCCCTCAGGTTTGGTGTTACATATGATGTACCAAATCCCAGCTTAACAATATCAACATGAGGATGTGAGATGCTTAAAAAATTCCTTACTTCCTCCATACTCAATCCCTTATCCATCACCATAGTTATACCTGCTGCCCGGGGCTTGGAAAAACGTTCAGGGATCTGGCTTAACTTAAAATTCATAGAAGCTGCTTTAAATGCCGCAAAAATAGGAATTAAACTTGTCTCATAATAATGAGAAATATATGGCTTACTTTTTACGTTTACTTTGAGCCAACAATTCGCTTACACCAGGATGTTGTAAATGAGTAGGCGCTAATGAAATGAATTTTTTTACCATCCCCGGAGATTCATTAAGGGCAATTTGCAGCTGGATCAATGCTTCCTTATTCATGCCTAACGTAAATAATACCGCAGCTTTATAATATCTGAATATCGCTTTTTTACCAGCTAGTTGTTCGGCCAATTCAATTTTTTTAAAGGCCTCTTCAATATAGCCAACCTCATATAAGCAACGGATAAAAGATTCCCAACCAGAAATAGATTTAGGCTTGGCATTCACCACCTTTGTATAATACTCAATGGCCAGATCAATGTCCTCCAAGTTTTTATAACAATCACCCACTGCTAAATTAAATTCTCTATTACCAGGACTAATTCTCAACGCCGTTTCAAGATACTTAACCGCTTTTTTCCACTGAGACTCGTTCATATACGTTAGGGCTACTTTATAATAAAGCTTGGCATCATCCTGATTCAAGTGCGATGCTTTTCTGTAATAGAAACGTGCCTGGGCATAGTTGGCTATTTTATCGTAGCAATGACCAATGGCTTCATATATCACATCTTCAGGCCTGGCTAATTCCACTACTTTCTCTAATGCTTCAATAGCATCTTTATATTTCCGAATTCGAATAAATGCATCGGCCATGTTTCGATATGCATAATCAAATTTTTCATTGATCACAATAGCATATTTATACGCATCAATACTTTTCTCATATAGCTTTAAACCCTGAAATGCCGCTGCTAAGTTGAACCATGCTAGTTCATTATAGGGATACTCGTCAATGATCGTCTGGTGAATACGTATGCTTTGTTCATATCGGCCCGTAAAATCTGTCCAGAAACAAATTTTATACAATGCTTCCTCATTATTGGGATCATATTCCAATATCAATTTCAAACAATCAAAGATTTTATCAAATTCTTCATAGTCATCGTAAACATCTGACAGTTCAAAAAGTAGATTGATCCTCTCCTCTCCATCAAAAAGTTCAATAGCTTCCTGCAATAGTTCTACCGCTTTTTCCTGTTGATCTAATGCCAGATAAGCATCGGTCCGGAGTATGTAGAGATCAATGTCATGGTAATCAAATAGAGACGCCCTATCCAGGTATTCTAGTGCCTCTTTGTATTGACGTCCGGCAATAAGTAAGTCTGCTTTTTTTATGATCAATGTTGACGAACAAGGATATTGCTCCAAACCTACATCAACTGCCTCCATAGCTTTTTCAAAATCATCCTGCTCGTCATAATAATCGATGATTCTTTCAAATGCATCTTCATATAAAATACCCTGTGCACGACCGGTTTTAAGGTTTTCATATCTACGCAGAAGATCTCGGATGTCATCCTGTTCGTCACGAAAGAAATCTTTATTCATGTTATCCGTAAAATATGTTTTTTTATCCGAAAAAAAACGGCGACTCGACTTGTGTTAACATGATGTCAAAAAAAAATTCATTTGTTGGAATAAAGTTTGCTATCTTCGCCACAATGGCCATGCGTAAAAACACATATTTTCCTGTTTTGTTCCTCAAAAAAGTGACTATCTCCTTGATAATCATCTCTTTGTGTAATACCGTTTTTGCCATAGATAACTTGATCGATGGTGGTAGGAGGTCAAAGACGTTCTCCAACTTTAAGAGAGATATTAACTTTTCTCTAAAAAATGGGTTCAACTACAGTTCTTACAAAATCCTATCTATGAAATCAGGGGCAAACGCCTCTAGAAATGGTCTCTATATCGTTTATCGTAGAGATAATATCTCCCTAGGAATGTCTTACAAGGGTAAATCTAAAATGCTTCAGAAGTTTAAAACTCCTGAACGCCCTCAATAATAATAGTGGTTTTTACTGATTAACGGCTTTGATGGTTTCGTCAAAGGTCATCTCTCTGTACCCTGAACGTGGAATTTCAAATTTTTGAATGGGAACAGGATCAAAGCTAATTTTTGAAGCCGAATACTTTACTTTAAGCTTACCAACAGTGGATTCGAATTCTAATGGTGTACCTGGGACCTCTCGGAATTGAGCATCATATTCTTTATTTTCCATTAACACTTCCTCAGTAAAAAAAACGGAGAAATTTGTCCCATCTGCTAATTCCACAATGGCTTTTGTACAGTTATATCCTGCAATTACCTTCTTCTCACTTGTACGCGTAATTTTCATACCCGAATACCGCTTATTTTTCTCTATCCAGTTTTGGCGGTTCATCCGTATGAGTAACTTTTGTGAGCCGAATTCTCTTAGTACTACCCCATTCCCTGTTCTTGAATCAAAAAAAGTAATAGCAGTTCCTAAAACAGTGATTACATCCGAACGAGACTGACTGCCTTTGATATAAACCGATGCCGTTGCACCATCAAAATTATCAGCAAGCTTTGGTAATTCGGAACCTGTTTGAACACTTATGTCATAATGAATCGATCCTTCTGAAAGTAATTTTTGAGCCTGAGCTATACGCACAGAAAACAGAAAAAAAAGGATTAGGCTTATTCGTACCATAACATTAAGATACTAAACTTACCTCAAGGGTTGTCTAATTCCCTAAGGCTTATTTTTTCTTTGTACGGTTTTGCATATCGTTAACCTTACGCTGCGTTTCTTGCATGGCCTCTAACTTTTCCTGCCATTTCGGTTTTGACTGAGGCTTCTTCTTATTTTCTTCTATCTGTGCAAGGATCTTATCGTGATTGATGATGTAATTCTGGATAACAAATTGCATCAATAAGGTAATGATATTAGATACCGTATAATACCAGGTAAGCGCTGCCGGTAAGCCATTGAAAATACCTAACAACATTATTGGAAAAATATAGGGCATGTATTTTAACATCGGATTATCCTGATCCGGTGTCATACTCATACTGTAAATGGAAATCAACAAACTCGTAACAACAGCCAATATGGTGAATAAGCTGATATGATTACCCAAAACATAACTAATTACAGGAACATCATAACTCCATGACACGATCTTATCATACGAAGAAAGATCCTGAGCCCACCAAAATGATTGTCCTCGCAAACTGATTTCCGCATTAAAGAAACTATATAATGCAAAGAATATAGGTATCTGCAGCAATGCAGGTATGCATCCTCCCAATGGATTTACACCAGCTGTGCGGAACAATTTCATTTGCTCCATACTATATGCCTGCTGATCATCTTTGAACTTCTGTTTGAGCTGATCCAATTCCGGGCGAAGGGCCTTCATCTTTGCTCCACTCAAATAACTGGAATAGATCAACGGAGAAGTAAGTAAGCGAATGATAATGGTTAATAACGCAATCACCAATCCAAAGCTGCCAAAGAACCCAGAGAATATATTGAACACGGGCATTACGATAGCTCTGTTAATATATTTTACAAAAGCATATGCACCCTGACCTAAATTGACCATATCCTCCATTTCCATATTGTATGATTTCAATCGCTTGAATTCATTTGGACCAAAATAAAACTGAAGAGGTATCTCCGCTTTTTGTCCGGCAGGAATGGTTGCGGTTAAATTCATAGTTGCAGATGCCACTTCATGCAGTGTGTCAGAAGTAGGCACAGTAGCACTTACTTTCGCTGATGAAAATCCATTTTTGGCAATCAAGGTATGATTGAAGAACTTCTGTTTGATACTCATCCACTTTACCCCATTTTCCCAGGATTCAGCTAATCCGTTTTTCATGGTGAAATAATCAAACCCATCAGCATTCAATATATCTACCTGTGTTTCTCTTCGCTCTCCTACTATATCTTTCTCCTGTTGATTAGCTTTTACTTGCCAGGTGAAATCAATGGAATTCTTACTTAATAATTGAGGAACCTGATCCAGCTGAATGGTCCAGTTCACCATGTATTCATTAGCCGGTAGAACAAAAGCGTGACGAACAGTCCGCCCTGTTGAGTCCAATAAAGAATAAGTTATAGACTGGCTACCATCAGCATTTTTTACGATTCCGGAAGGGGTAAAGAAAAGATCAGCCGTTTCTGCAGTACTTGCCTGACCAGTATTAATACGATAAGTCAATCGATCAAAATCAGAGTTAGCCAGCGTAACTGGAGTACTATCTTGAGAAAGATATTTTTTCAACTGCACAAATGCGGGCTGACCACCTTTATTTGAAAAACCGATCTTAACGAGATCATTTTCCACAACAATAATTTCTTCTTTACCAAAACTTGAGTTTACAAATTGACCGGCTGATGCGGTTTTGGTTAACGTGTCGGAACGTAATGAATCTAGGGTTTTAGAAACTATATCCACTTTTGGTTTTAATCTGGCAATGGAATCTTCAGTTCTTTTGCGTTGTGCTTCAAGTTCAATTTGTCCCTGACGGGTATAATAAAAATAACCAAAGAACAAAAGGGCCAATAACACTAACCCGATTACAGAGTTTCTATCCAGATTCATAATTCAAATTGAACGGCAAAGGTAGGTAAAATGGAGGTACTGCTGTGTTTCATCAATATAGTTCTGCAGAAGCTCCACGATTTTTCACAAGTCCCTTTTTATCAGCCATTTCGCGTGCTGCTTTAATGAAGCCAACAAAAAGTGGATGCGGATTTTCGACTGTACTCTTCAATTCAGGATGATACTGAACGCCAATAAAAAATGGATGATCAGGAAGCTCTACCACTTCTACCAGTCCAGTCTCCGGATTACGTCCACTAGCCATCATTCCGGCGCCTTCATATTGAGTGAGGTATTTATTATTGAACTCCCAGCGATGACGATGACGCTCTGTAATTTGAGCTACTCCGTAAACCTTTTCCACTAAACTACCAGATTTTAAATCACAAGGATATGAACCCAAACGCATTGTTCCGCCCTTTGCGGTTACTTTCTTTTGCTCATCCATCAGATCAATGACAGGGTCTGCAGCTTGAGCATCCATTTCAGTTGAATGCGCTTTCAACCCTAAAACATTTCGTCCGAATTCAATAACAGACATCTGCATTCCCAAACAAATTCCAAAGAATGGAAGTTTATTTTCCCTGGCATACTTTACCGCGAGGATCTTTCCTTCTATACCACGCAAACCAAATCCCGGAGCAACGAGTAAACCATCCAGGTTAGATAGTTTTTCTGCAACATTTTCAGGACTGATAAATTCAGAATGAATATTGATCACTTCAACCTTACATTCATTCATTGCACCCGCATGTACAAAGGCTTCTAAAATGGATTTATAGGCATCTTGTAATTCTATATACTTACCAATTAAACCGATATTAACTTTAGATTTTGGATATTTTAATTTATCCAGAAACTCTTTCCACTTGGCAAGGTCAGGATCTTTATAGTTGGTGATATTTAATTTTTTCAAACATATCAGATCAAGCTTTTCACGCATCATCGTTAACGGTACTTCATAAATTGTTGATGCATCTGCAGCTTCGATCACCGCTTCGGTTTTAACGTTGCAAAACAAAGCGATCTTCTTTCGAAGTTCAATGGAGAGCGGCCTTTCTGTTCTGCAAACAATGATATCAGGATGAACGCCATTTTCACTCATCATCTTCACACTATGCTGCGTAGGTTTGGTCTTAAGCTCTTTTGCCGCTTTTAAATATGGAACAAGCGTAAGATGCACAACCAGACAATCTTCATCCTCCAGCTCCCACTGCAACTGACGTACCGCTTCGATAAAGGGAAGACTTTCAATATCACCCACTGTGCCCCCAATCTCCGTAATGATGATATCATAGCCTTGTGTACCCAACAGTTTCATTCTATGCTTGATCTCATCGGTAATATGAGGAATGACCTGAACGGTTTTTCCCAGATACGCTCCTTCCCTTTCTTTATTGATCACCGTTTGATAGATCTTACCTGTGGTAACGTTATTTGCCTGAGACGTAAAAATATTTAGGAACCGCTCGTAATGTCCGAGGTCGAGATCAGTCTCGGCGCCATCTTCTGTTACATAACATTCCCCATGTTCATAAGGATTTAACGTACCCGGATCAACATTGATATAGGGATCAAACTTTTGTATGGTTACACGCAGCCCTCTTGCCTGTAATAATTTGGCTAACGAGGCTGAAATAATGCCTTTCCCCAATGAAGAAGTTACCCCGCCGGTAACGAAGATGTATTTTGCCATAAAAAATGCTTGTGGACCCGGTGGAGGAATTCCTAGAGGTCGTGTAAAGGTAGGACTATAAAATCGGATGAAAAAAGGATGTGATACTCTTGTGGAAAAAATTGATTTTAACCCAAACTGATCCGTTCGGGACATGGGTTTTATCCATAATTAGGGGAAAGATAATGACGAACATAATCGCTAACCCCTTCTTCCAAACTATGAAATGGCGTATTATATCCGGCCTCTATGAGCTTAGACATATCTGCCTCGGTGAAATATTGATATTTATCCCGAATATCCTCCGGCATATCAATATAGCGTATGTCAGCTGTTTTATCCAATGCAGCAAAAGTGGCTTTTACCAAATCGGCAAAACTTCTGGCCTTACCAGTGCCTAAATTATACAAACCTGATTGAGGTAGATTTTCCATCAACCACACACATACATTCACTACATCTTTTACATAAATAAAATCCCTAAGTTGCTGACCGTCTTCGATCTCTGGGCGATGAGATTTGAATAATTTGACAAACCCATTATCTTGAATCTGTTTGAATGAATGGAATATCACACTGGCCATTCTCCCTTTATGATATTCATTTGGACCATACACATTGAAGAATTTTAATCCATACCAATATGGAGGCTTCTGCTCCTGTTGTAATGCCCATTTATCAAACTCATTTTTGGAGACTCCATAAGGATTTAGAGGGGATAATTTGTAGCATAAGGCATGGTCATCCTTATATCCCATTTCTCCTCCACCATATGTAGCTGCAGAAGATGCATAGATCAACGGAATATGCTTTACGGTACAATATGTCCAGATTTGCTGAGAGTACCGCACATTTAATTCTTCATGAATGGAATAGTCAAATTCAGTGGTATCCGTTCTTGCTCCGAGATGAAAAACGATTTCAACTTTCGGATCTGTATTTTTCAACCAGGTAAATAATTCAGTACGCTCAACTTTATGAGCAAACTTCTTGTCCGCCCAATTGGATAATTTATCTGCTCTGGAAAAATCATCTACGATGATGATATTATAGTAACCTAAATGGTTAAGATATCCAACCAGGACACTTCCAATAAAACCTGCGGCACCCGTTATAATTATTGCCTTATCCCTTTCCATATTATACTGCAGTTAAAGCAGTTTCTGCGGTTTCAGCCTGAAGATATTTTTCAATCGCCGTATCATAACGATCTTTCCACTCGACGATATTCCCCCAGGATGTGCCATCAATTTGAATATCACCTGAAGTTACGGTTCCTAATTTCTCTGTTTTCACCCCGCTTGCAGAAACAAGCTTTAAAAATTCTTCTTCTTTATCTGCACTAACGGAAACGACCACCCGTGATTGCGCTTCACCAAAGAGCCATGCATCTTTACGAATACGATCATTCGATTGCACAGTAAACCCTAGTGCACGGTTAAATCCACTTTCACATAAAGTGATGAACAAACCGCCTTCGCTAATATCATGGGCAGATGTAATCGTAGATGAATGGATCAGGGTACGAATTGCTTTTTGAAGATTTACTTCTTCTTCTAATTCAAAATGAGGTGCGGGAGAAAATTCCACCCCATGAAGCTTATGTAAATACTCAGAAGAGTTAATGTCATTTTGGCTTTCCCCTACTAACCAAATTTGATCACCTGCTTGCTTGAAATCCAATGTCATTTTTTGCGAGATGCTATCCAGTAATCCAACCATACCAATTGTGGGTGTTGGATATACCGGGCCTTCCGGACCTTGATTGTAAAAACTCACATTTCCTCCCGTTACAGGTGTATTGAAGGCTTTACATGCCGCTCCCATTCCTTTGATCGCATATACAAATTGATAATAGACCTCGGGATCAAATGGGTTACCAAAGTTCAGACAGTTGGTTACTCCAAGCGGATCTCCACCGGAACAAACTATGTTTCGTGCTGCTTCACTTACTGCTATCATACAACCTTTAAAAGGATCAGCGTAAACGTAACGACTGTTACAATCTGTTGTTACGGCTAATGCCTTATCTGTTCCTTTTACAGCAACTACGGGTGCATCTGAAGGCTGATTGGTAGCTGTATTTGATGTACCCACCATGCTATCGTACTGTGTATAGATCCAACGCTTGCTGGCAATGTTGGGAATACTGATGAGTTTCTCTGCAACCGATTTCAGGTCCTTTGGAACCGAAATAGTGGATGGATTAAAAGCATTGATCTTTTGGAAATATGCTGGTTCACGATATTCACGTGTATTTTGAGGAGCACCTCCACCCAATACCAAACTTTCGGCAGGGATCTCAGCTTCCAGTTCATTATTCATGTAAAAGCGAAGCATTTTGTCGTCTGTCACTACTCCGATCTGAGAACAAGGAAGATCCCATTTTTCAAAAATGCGTAAAACTTCAGCTTCACGACCCTTCTTCACTACCATTAGCATACGCTCCTGACTTTCACTTAACAATAGCTCCCAAGCTTTCATATTTTTTTGACGAGAAGGAACTTTTTCCAGATCGATACGCATACCCACCTCTCCTTTCGCACTGGTTTCAGCAGTAGAGCAAATGATACCTGCAGCACCCATATCCTGCATACCTACCAGTGCACCAGTTGGAATTAATTCTAAACAAGCTTCCAATAATTTCTTTTCCTGGAAAGGATCACCCACTTGTACAGCAGGAAGATCTTGTGCACTGTCTTCTGTTATATCCGCAGATGCAAATGATGCACCCCCAATACCATCTTTACCTGTTGCTGATCCTACAATGAATACTGGATTGCCTGCTCCAAAAGCAGTAGCGCTTACTGTTTTTCCTGCTTCTACAATACCAACACTCATAGCATTAACTAATGGGTTAGTATGGTAACAACTTTCGAAATAAATTTCACCACCAACTGTTGGCACACCAAAACAGTTACCATAATGTCCGATCCCATGTACGACTCCATTCAATAAATGTTGCGTCTTTTGTTCTTTCAGATCACCAAAACGCAAAGAATTCAAAGCTGCGATCGGTCGCGCACCCATTGTGAAAATATCTCGATGAATTCCTCCAACTCCAGTGGCAGCACCTTGGAATGGTTCTATGGCAGAAGGGTGGTTATGAGATTCGATTTTGAATACCACTCCCAGTCCGTCACCTATATCGACCAAACCCGCATTCTCTTCACCGGCTTTAACCAATAATCGACCGCCTTCTCGTGGAAGTGTCTTCAACCACTTGATTGAATTTTTATAACTGCAATGCTCACTCCACATTACAGAATAAGCGGCCAGTTCAGTAAAATTTGGGTTACGACCCAATATGTCGGAAATAAGTCCAAATTCTTCCTCAGTAAGGCCCAGCTGCCGGGCAGTATCTACAGTTGTATGCATGATGGATAAAAAAGCAAAAGTAGCGAAGAAAAGCGGGAAAGTTTAAGGCTTATCCGGAAAGAAATCCACTTAAATTTCGCAGGTTTTGTTCTATAAATTCAACAACATGTACCTATATCCCTAATTCTTAAAAGGCTTAACCTTGCGGACTAAATCCCTTACTTGACCTGCTGAATGTTCCGCCCTTTTCAGTTTAGGATGCTTATACTTATAAACATTTAGTATCCAAACTCAACAAACGAAAACGATTTACAGAAAACATATTAATTTATTTCATATATGTACTTTTCCACTTATTTACACACTCATTTTAAACTATTTGGTCCAATTTTTCTATTTTTTTCCACATATCGATTTTTTCTTCTGACTAAACCCAAAAAATAATCGACCTTCGCCTTTCAAATACGAATCAAATGCAGTCTTTACGTTTTAAAGCTATTGACAACCTGACTTCAGGTGGAGAGGTAAAAGAAGCCTCCGCGACTAGAATCACCTCTATTTTTGGGGAGAATGTATTCAATTTAAAAACAGCCCGAGATTTTTTAAGTGATGAAGCTTATAAGAGTCTGCTGAATTCCATGAAATCGAATCATAAGATCGATCGCACTATGGCCAGCCAGATTGCAGCCGGCATTAAAAAATGGGCAGAATCTAAAGGGGTAACCCACTATACGCATTGGTTTCAACCGCTGACTGGAACTTCAGCTGAAAAGCATGATTCGTTCTTTACCTTAAAATCAGACGGAACCCCTCTTGAGCAATTTGAAGCGGATGCGCTGATCCAACAAGAGCCAGATGCCTCTTCATTCCCTAGTGGAGGTATTCGTGCAACTTTTGAAGCACGTGGTTACACGGCCTGGGATCCTAATTCACCTGCTTTTATAATGGAAATCAACAATGGTAAAACACTGTGTATCCCTACCATATTTGTTTCTTATACAGGAGAGGCACTGGATTATAAAGCCCCTCTATTGAAATCAATTGAAGCATTAAATAAAGCGGCCGTTGAGGTGTGTCATTATTTTGATCGTAATGTGACCAATGTGTTCGCTACACTTGGATGGGAACAAGAATATTTTGTAATTGATGAAGGATTGGCGAATGCTCGTCCTGATTTAGTGATGACGGGAAGAACGGTATTTGGACATTCCCCTGCAAAAGGTCAGCAGTTGGAAGATCATTATTTCGGTTCAATCCCAGAACGCGTTTATGCGTTCATGCGCGATTTCGAAAATGAATCATACAAACTCGGAATTCCTCTTCGTACCCGTCATAATGAAGTTGCGCCAGCTCAATTTGAGTGCGCACCGATTTTCGAGGAATTGAATATCGCCGTTGACCATAACACTTTATTAATGGATGTTATGTCGCGCGTGGCCAAGCGTCATAAATTAAAAGTATTGTTCCACGAGAAACCATTTGCCGGAATCAATGGTAGTGGTAAACACAATAACTGGAGCCTTGCCACCAATACGGGTGTTAACTTGTTGGCACCGGGTAAAACACCAAAGACAAATTTGATGTTCCTGGCCTTCTTCGTGAACACGATCAAATCGGTTCATGATTATGCAGACTTGATGAGAGCATCCATTGCTTCTGCAGGTAATGATCATCGCTTAGGCGCCAACGAAGCACCACCCGCTATCATATCTGCATACATTGGTCATTATCTTCAAAAAGTATTGAATGAAATTGAAACTCGTGTAGGAGATAAATTTGACGAGCAAGATGAAGTAATGTTGAAGTTAGACATTCATAAGAGCATCCCTGAATTATTACTCGATAATACTGATCGTAATCGTACTTCTCCGTTTGCTTTCACCGGAAATAAATTTGAGTTCCGTGCGGTAGGGTCAGAAGCAAACTGCGCTATTGGTATGACCGTTTTAAACACGATCATGGCCGAAACTCTTTCACAATTCAAGAAAGAAGTGGATGGACTGATCGAAAAAGGGGAAAAGAAAGAGATAGCCATCATGCAGGTAATTAAAACATATATTACTGAATCCAAGAAAGTACTATTTGAAGGTGATGGGTATAGTGAAGAATGGCAAAAAGAAGCTGCACGCAGAGGGTTACCAAATGTAAAGACCACCCCTCTGGCTTTAGATGCGATGGTCACAGAAAAAGCTAAATCGCTGTTTGAGAAACATAAAGTTTATTCACATGTAGAGCTTGAAGCACGCCATGAGATCGAACTGGAAAAATACATCAAGCGCGTGCAAATCGAAGGTCGCGTAATTGGTGATCTGGCAGGGAACCATATTCTGCCCGCAGCTATTCGTTATCAAAATGAGCTGATTCAGAATATCAAAGGATTAAAAGAAATTGGATTGGATAAATCTTCCTACGATGCTCAATTGAATGTATTGAAGGAAATTTCAGAACACATACAAAAGGTTCAACACTTAGTAGGTGAAATGACTGAAGCACGTAAAGCTGCCAACGCTCTTGCCCATTCTAAAGAGAAGGCTCTTGCATACTGTGATAAGGTTAAACCATATTTCGATCAAATACGCTATAGTGTAGATAAACTGGAGTTGTTGGTAGATGATTCAATCTGGGAACTTCCTAAGTACAGAGAAATGCTTTTCCTCAGATAATGAGAGATTCGTACCCTATTAAAAAAGCCGGTATCCAATTGATGCCGGCTTTTTTAATATTCGTATTACGATGATTACACCATCTTAAAGGTCTCCATGAATTTAGTTGTGAAATTTCCTTTTTGAAAATCTTCGTTCTTCATCAGTTGCTGATGGAAAGGTATAGTTGTTTTAACACCTTCTATCACATATTCACTAAGTGCACGACTCATCGTATTTATAGCCTCCTCTCTAGTTCGGGCAACCGCGATGATCTTGGCGATCATAGAATCATAATACGGAGGGATTGTATATCCGGCGTAAACGTGAGAATCAATTCGAATACCATGTCCGCCCGGCTGATGCAATACCGTTATCTTGCCTGGACTAGGTCTGAAATCCATATAGGGATCTTCGGCATTAATACGACATTCGATCGCATGCATGGTAGGATAATAGGCAGAGCCGGTTATTTTATCTCCTGAAGCTATTTTGATCTGTTCTTTGATCAGATCAAAATTAGTAACCTCTTCGGTTACGCAGTGCTCCACCTGGATACGAGTATTCATTTCCATGAAGTAGAAATTCCGGTGCTTATCAACGAGGAACTCAATTGTACCAACACTTTCATACCCAATGGCAGCGGCCGCTTTTACGGCAGCAGCGCCCATGCGTTCACGCAACTCTTCGGTCATAAATGGAGAAGGGGATTCTTCCACCAGTTTTTGGTGACGACGCTGAATGGAGCAATCCCGTTCACTAAGGTGACAAACATTTCCGTAACGATCGCCGGCAACTTGAATTTCTATATGCCTTGGATCTTCCACGAATTTCTCCATGTAGATCCCATCATTTTTGAATGCTGCACCTGCCTCTGTTTTGGCTGTATTATATGCACGCTCCAACTCAGCTTCTTCCCAAACTACACGCATACCCTTTCCACCTCCACCGGCAGTAGCTTTGAGGATCACCGGATAACCGATGTCCTTGGCAAGGCTTTTTGCTTCATCAACACTATTCAACAAACCGTCACTTCCTGGAATAACAGGAACTCCCGCTTTGATCATGGTTTCCTTAGCTGTGATCTTATCGCCCATAGCGCGGATCTGATCTGGAGTGGGGCCGATGAATTTGATATTATGCTGACCACATATTTCCGCAAATTTGGCATTCTCTGCTAAAAATCCATAACCAGGGTGAACACCATCTGCATTAGTAATTTCAGCGGCGGCCATGAGATGAGGAATATTTAAATAGGAATCAACACTGGCATGCCGACCGATACAAACGGCTTCATCAGCAAACTTCACATGTAAACTATCTTTATCAGCGGTAGAATAAACCGCTACTGTTTTAATGCCCATTTCCCTGCAGGTACGAATTACGCGTAAGGCAATCTCGCCTCGGTTGGCAATTAAAATCTTTTTAAACCCGGTTGATTTACTCATCGTACGGTATTAATCACAATTTTAAATAGAATAAAAGTCACTACTATGAAGGATCAACCAGGAATAATGGCTGATCAAATTCTACCGGCGAAGAATCTTCTACCAGGATCTTCACGATCTTTCCGGAAACTTCACTTTCAATTTCATTGAAAAGCTTCATAGCCTCGATTATACAAACCACTTTACCTGGAGACACCTCATCGCCTACCTCTGCGAAATACGGCTTATCTGGCCCAGGTTTACGGTAGAATGTTCCGATCATAGGACTCTTAATGGTAATCAGGTTATCGTTCTTGGAAGATGGCGCCGGTGCGGAAGCCTGTGGTGCTGGAGCAGCGGCGGCTGTAGGGATGGCAGGAGCAGCAACGGTATGAACAACTGGAGCAGCCGCATAGGTTACCTTCTCTTCCTCTTTCTGACGAATGACAATTTTGAAATCTTTTTCTTCGATGGACAGTTCACTAATGTTGGACTTATTGATCATCTTGATCAGGTCCTGAATTTTTTTAAAATCCATGCAAACTTGTTTTAGTCAATTAAAAATCGAGGCCTAAATTGGAGCGGCTAAGATACGTATCTTATCCAATCGCCAAAGGTTTATTTTCCCCGAAAAAAGCAAAAAAAAGGGCAAAAATCATGATTTTTTGCCCTTTTTTATCAAAAATTGGTCAATTTTTTAGTCTTTTACCCTTTCTATGTACTCACCAGTTTTTGTGTTGATTCGGATCACATCTCCCTCATTTACAAATAGGGGAACCATTACCGTAGCACCGGTTTCAACAGTTGCTGGCTTTAGGGTACGAGTAGCAGTATCCCCTCTTAAGCCAGGCTCAGAATAGGTAACCTTTGACACAATTTTATCCGGTAGCTCCACAGACATTGGGGATTCTGACTCTGTATTGATCAACACAGAAACCTGCTGCCCTTCCACCAGAAACTGGGGGGCATCTACCAAACTTTCAGAAACCGTAATCTGTTCAAAGGTCTCACTATCCATAAAACTGTAACCGCTCTCGTCTTTATATAAATATTGATAATCCTTTCGTTCAACACGAACCGGATAGATGGTATCTCCAGAGTTCCAGGTTTTTTCAATTGTACGTGAATTATCCACTCCTTTTAGTTTTGCCCAGACTTTTGCCGCTGCGCGTGCAGTTTTGTTCTCACCAAATTCAACAACAGAATATAAACTGCCGTCGAGTTTAAGGATCATACCCCTGCTGATATCGGATGTATTTGCCATATAATTTGCTTGTTGTGGGTGGCGAAATTACAGAAAAAAACGGATTTGCGCATTGGCAGATTGGTCGATTTAGAATTAACCAATTAGTCAATTCGTCAATCCTTTATCTTTGCAACCAAAATAAATTCACCATGAAAGTTACCGTAGTAGGTGCAGGTGCCGTGGGTGCTACATGTGCCGACAATATTGCCCGCAGAGAGATCTGCCATGAGCTTGTTCTGTTAGATATCAAAGAAGGTTTGGCAGAAGGTAAAGCACAGGATATGATGCAAACAGCCGCATTATTGGGATTCGATACCCGTATCACAGGTAGTACAAATGATTATTCAAAAACAGCCGGATCCGATGTTGTAGTGATCACATCAGGTATTCCCCGTAAACCAGGTATGACTCGTGAAGAACTGATCGGTACAAATGCGGGTATCGTTAAAGGTGTTTGCGAAAATATTTTAAAATTCTCACCAGATGCGATCATCATTGTAATCAGTAATCCAATGGATACGATGACTTATCTGGCACTTCAGTCAACAGGACTCCCTAAGCATCGTATTATTGGTATGGGTGGCACTTTAGATAGCAGTCGGTTCAAATATCAATTGAGCCAACGCCTTAATTGTAGCCCATCCGATCTGAATGCCTTGGTAATTGGCGGACATGGCGATACCACCATGATCCCTCTTATTCGCTTTGCCACATGGAACAGCGTTCCAGTTACAGACTATCTCGATACGCAAGCTCAAGAACAAGTAGTAGCGGATACTATGGTAGGAGGAGCAACGCTTACTAAACTAATCGGTACTTCTGCCTGGTATGCACCTGGTGCCGCAGGAGCTGCATTGGTTGAAGCCATCCTTCGCGATGAGAAGAAATTATTTACCTGCTGCGTTTCATTGAATGGTGAATACGGACAAAAAGATATTTGTTTGGGTGTACCTGTGATCATTGGACGAAATGGATGGGAAAAAATCATTGATTTCAAACTCAACGATGAAGAAAAAGCATTATTCAATAAAAGTGCAGACGCAGTTCGAAATATGAATGATGTATTGAAAACGCTCTGATCAACGATAATTCATGTTAGGTCAAACCCTGGGATGCCGCTCTACATGGCATGTCAGGGTTTTTTACTTGGATAAAATCTCAGTAGCTCTTTTGACAATTTCCATAATATCCTGCTTTTCCATACAATTAAAATGTCCTTTCGGGCAGGATTTGAATCCAATCTTGGAACAGGGGCGACAAGACAAACCCTTTACTTCTGCCCGAACCTCTATTTTATCCCTATTTGTAAGATACGGATACATACCAAAATCAGATACTGTATTACCCCAAACGGATAGTATTGGCTTTTCAAATGCAGCCGCTATATGCATCAATCCGGTGTCATGAGTAATGATCAGGGCTGCCTGTTTAACTAATGATGCAGATTGATTTAGATTATAGGCTCCACAGGCATTAAAAATACGATCAGGTGCAAGTGCAGCTAATTTCTCCCCTACCGCTTTATCATCTTTACTACCTAGCACTATGATTGGATGTTCCAGCTTATTGATCAACTCCATTAATTTATGAATGGGCAATCGCTTAGTCGTATGCGCAGCTCCTATAACCAAGCCTATGTATTTTTGGAATGGTAGTTTTGTTAGATCAACATGATCATGATCTGGAATAAAATAATCCAGTCCATTTCCATCATTTTTGATTCCTAAAGTTTTCACTGTTTCCATATATCGATCAACGATATGAACATTGGGCATTCGATTCCACTTGAAACGCACATAAAGCCATTTCTCAATATTGAGTTTAGGAAAAGATGATGAAGGTTTTTTCAATGCCCACTTGATTCGCGCTGAACGAATATTATGATGCAGATCAATGATATAATCAAAATCTTCTTTTTTCAATACTTGAATGAAAGCGGAAAAATCTTTATCGAGTAGATGTAACTTGTCCACATAAGGATTAGTTTCAACTATTGTTGCAAATGATTTACCTGTTGCATAATGAATTTCAGCAGAAGGCAGTTGTTTTTTCAGACAACGGATGACGGGAGATGTGAGTACAATATCTCCAATTGATGAAAAACGGATAATGAGAATTTTCTTCATCATTGCTCCAGATAGTCCAAGTCTTTATGAAAGGTCTCTTCAGTAAAATAAATAGAAATCAACCCGATCAGGATCACGATTATTCCGGTTATAATTCCACTTTGCACTAAAGGCCAATTCCATGTTTTCTGAAATAGGTCCACGAACATAAGATTCATTAATGGCAACGCCCCACGTACCATATTTGGAATCGTAGTTGCTGCAGTTGCACGAAGATTTGTTCCGAATTGTTCTGCACCCATCGTTACAAAAATGGCCCAGAAACCTGTAGAGAATCCCAGCATACCGCAGATCAGATACATGGTTGAATCATTAGAATTTATTGGACTAAAAAATAGGATAACAGAAAGAATACTCAATGTATAAAATACATACATGGCTTTTTTCCTGCTTTTAAAATACTGACTAACAAATCCAATAAGTATATCACCCGTTGCGATCCCTACATATGCCAACATGATAGACCGTCCTGAGTTGATTAGACTATCCGGATATAATTGACCGGCAAAACGATTACTCAGATTAACCAAAATTCCGATCACATACCAGGTAGGCAATCCAATTAAGATGGCCAGAACATATTTTCGAAATCGGTTACCATTGGTAAAGAACATAAAGAAATTACCTTTACTAACTGCCTTGTCTTTCATACCATGAAACATTCCACTTTCAGCAACACTAATGCGTAACAGTAGAAGAACGATTCCCAATCCACCTCCTATTTTATAACATAAACGCCAGTCGCCGGTTAGTTCATGAACAAAATAAGCGAACACGGCACCGAACAAACCAACACCCGCTACTAATGAAGTACCAATTCCTCTTTTTTCTTTGGGGAGTAATTCGCTTACTAACGTAATACCTGCACCAAGTTCACCGGCCAAACCAATTCCGGCAACAAATCTTGCCCAGGCATATTGATTAACACTCGTGATAAACCCTGTAAGGAAATTAGCTACAGAATATAATAATATAGAACCGAATAAAACAGAAAGCCTTCCTTTTCGATCACCCATTACGCCCCAAACCACACCACCGATCAACAGACCCATCATTTGCCAGTTGATGATCTTAGTACTGGCTTCGAGCATCCCTGCATCTGTAACACCGAGATCACGAATGCTTGGTTCTCTCACTATAGTAAAAAGGAGTAGATCGTAAATATCAACAAAATAGCCAAGTGCTGCCACCACAACGGCAATATTAAGAATGGAGTTGTTTTTTGTTGGCATGTGAAGAGGGTTCTATGTTAACATTAATGTTCAGCCTTTCGATCAGACCCTTTGATCAACTTAATGATCACTGGAGCAGTGGTAACCAGAATGATACCCAAGACAATAAATTCCAAACGCTCTTTAATATCCAGATTAAAGTTGTTCAGGAAAAATTTATAAAGATAGTGTCCGGCAAATAGCATAGAAAAAGCCCATGCAACAGATCCTACCATATTAAAAAAAGTGAATTTCTTTTTATCCATTTCAACGATACCAGCGATGATAGGAGCAAACGTTCTTACTATTGGCAAAAAACGGGCAAATATGATTGCACCTCCACCATGTTTATCGTAGAATTCTTTCGCAGTATAGAGGTGTTTTTTCTTGAAAAAGAAGGTGTCCTTTCGTTTAAACAAATAAGGTCCACTTTTAGCTCCAAACCAATATCCCACCCAATTACCTGCAATACCTGATGAGGCAATCAATGACATGATCAAGAGTAGATCCAAAAATTCATTTCCCGTGGAGTACAATTCAGCAGCCAGTTCTGAACTATAGATGCCAGCCACGAAAAGTAATGAATCACCTGGAAGAAAAAATCCAGCGAACAATCCAGTCTCTGCAAAAACAATAAAAAGAATGAGCCATAATCCGCCATGATCAATATAAAATTGGGGATTAAGCAGGTCTTGAAACGTAATCTGTAACAAATCTATCATCACTATTAAAATTTATACCCCTACTGCAGTAGTTTCTTTCGTTAATTCACCTTCCCATTTACTCACCGCTGCGGTAGCCAGAGCATTTCCTATAACATTTGTTACTGTTCTGAACATATCGCAAAAGTGGTCTATTGGTAATATTAAAGCTACTCCTTCAGGTGGAATACCAAACATCGCACAGGTGGCCGTAACCACAACTAAAGATGCACGCGGAACTCCGGCAATACCCTTACTGGTTAGCATCAGTACCAGTAACATAGTCAGCTGGCGAGGAAAATCAAGTGGTACTTCAGGTGGATATACTTGCGCAATAAAAATACTGGCAAAGGTCATATACATCATACTACCATCTAAATTGAAACTATATCCTAGTGGTAAAATGAACGAAACGATCTTATTCTTACATCCAAAAGCTTCGAGTTCCTGAACCATCTTTGGGAATACCGCTTCGCTGCTAGTTGTACTGAAGGCAATGGCCATGGGGTTGAGGATCCGCTTGATCAAGGCGAATAATCGATTACCCAGAATGATATAGCCCACCATCATGAGTATCAACCATAAAGAAGCAATACCTACTAAAAAGGCACCAAAATATTTTAGATAAACAAATACTATACTTTCCAAACCATATGTGGCAACAACAGCAGCTATAGCACCAAAAACGCCTATGGGTGCAAAGTTCATCACATAACCAACCATAGTCAAGATCACATGCGCAATCGTATCTAACGCATTGAGTACCGGTTTCGCTCGTTCTCCAATATGCGCCATCGCCACACCAAAAAATATCGAGAACACCACGATCTGTAGTATTTCATTGGTGGCCATTGCTTCCACAATACTCTTTGGGAAAAGATGTTTAATGAATTCATCCAAAGAAAAACTAGTGCTTTTGCCCACTACTTCTTTTGCTGCATCAAGATCTCCAGCACCTGCAGAAAAACCAACGCCAGGTTGCAGCAAATTCACCCAGAACATTCCAATCAACAGAGAAATTAAGGAAGCGGTTACAAACCAAAGCAAAGCTTTTCCTCCAACCCTGCCCACTGTATTCAGATCCCCCAATTTAGCGATACCCACTACCAGAGTAGTAAATACCAACGGGGCAATGATCATTTGCACTAATCGCAAAAAGATCGTGGTAAGCAGTTTTAATTTCGGGGAAAGATCGGCGATGAATTCACGAGAAGCATTAATATGTATAAGATAGCCAATGATCAGACCCACGATCATCGACAAGACTATATATATCGTAAGGCGGTTAGACTTCTGCATAATGCAATATAAACAATTCAGTCTAACTCATTACTTTTTAGCCTTCTACAGATTTTTTAAGGATTAGTTCTTAGATATATTGTTTTTACTATCTTTCCATTTCCAATTTCAAAAAACTGCAACATTATTTATGAGTATTTTCAGAACAAAAGATCTGGAGTCCATGTTGGCACAGACTCGTGATCAGGAGAAAGGCTTAAAAAGAACCCTTGGTGCTGGCAACCTGATCGCCTTAGGTATTGGTGCTATTATTGGTGCCGGATTATTTGTACGAACTGCTGCTGCTGCTGGACAAGCTGCCGGACCTGCCGTTACGTTATCTTTTATTGTAGCGGCTATCGGTTGTGCATTTGCCGGATTATGTTATGCAGAATTTGCTGCCATGATTCCCATTGCAGGTAGTGCCTATGCCTACTCTTATGTTACCATGGGTGAAATGATCGCCTGGATCATTGGATGGGCTTTGATCATGGAATATGCATTGGGTGCAGCAACCGTGTCGATAGCCTGGAGTGAATATTTAAACAAACTTTTAGGTGATGCCATTCCCTATGCATGGAGCCATTCTCCCTTAGAAAGTAAAGTAGTAGATGGCGTTACCTATACTGGCATCATGAATCTCCCGGCACTGGTCATCCTTCTATTATTAACCCTTCTGTTAATTAAAGGAACCCAAGAATCAGCATTGGTAAATGCCATCATCGTGTTTATCAAAGTAGCCATTGTTCTATTATTCATTGCTATAGGTTGGCAGTTTATTGAGCCTGCTAACCACACTCCATATTTAATCCCTGAAGGTCCTGGACATGAGGGTGTATTTAAACATGGATGGGGTGGCGTTTTAGGTGGTGCAGCCATCGTTTTCTTTGCCTTTATTGGTTTTGATGCCGTATCTACTGCAGCACAGGAAGCTAAAAATCCTTCTCGTGATATGCCTATTGGTATTTTAGGTTCGTTAGTGGTTTGTACGATATTATACATTCTATTCGGACATGTACTTACTGGTGTTGCACCCTACACAGATTTTACCGATCCAACAAAAGGACAGGAAGCATCGGTTGCCTATGCCATCTCTGCGTATATGAAAGGATACGGATGGCTAGCTACCAGTATCACGGTAGCAATCCTGGCCGGTTTCTCCTCGGTTATTTTGGTGATGTTGATGGGGCAAAGTCGTATTTTCTACACCATGAGTAATGATGGACTTATTCCAAAAGCGTTTGGTGATCTTCACCCTAAATACAAAACACCCTATAAAGCAAACTGGATCTTGTTTGTTTTTGTTGGATTATTTGCTGCATTTGTTCCGGGTCACATGGCTGGCGATCTCACTTCGTTCGGAACATTATTTGCTTTCGTTCTGGTGAGTTTAGGTGTTTGGATCATGCGTATCAAGAGTCCACAAATGGCACGTCCTTTCAAAACACCTTTGGTTCCTATTGTACCTATTTTGGGGGCCATTATCTGCTTAGGAATGATCGCTGCCATCGATCCTCGTACGCTTAAATTCGCTGCGATCTGGATGGCACTTGGTTTAGTTGTGTATTTCACATACAGTAAGAAAAATAGTAAACTAAATCAGTAGTAAACGAATTTAGTAGTAAATAAAAAGTGGCTTAATGTAAATCGTTAAGCCACTTTTTTCATTTACAGAATTAGCCTCCAGCCCAATAGCTAATTAGTCAATTCTTCATACCTTCGCAACCTCAAACATCAATAGTTATGGGACGTATTTTTGAGGTTCGTAAATCTACCATGTTCGCCAGATGGGACAGAATGGCCAAACAATTTACCCGAATTGGTAAAGAGATTGCCATTGCTGTAAAAGCAGGCGGACCAGATCCAAATACTAATCCTGCTCTTCGTCGTTGCGTACAGAACGCTAAATCGGTAAATATGCCGAAGGACCGTGTGGAAGCTGCGATCAAGCGTGCCTTAGGTAAGGAGATGGATAATTTTGAAGAAATTCTTTACGAAGGTTATGGCCCACATGGTGTAGCTATTCTGGTGGAAACAGCAACCGATAATCATGTTCGAACTGTTGCAAATGTTAAATCACACTTCAATAAAGGCAATGGCGCATTAGGCAATAGCGGTAGCGTAAGCTTTCAGTTCAAGAAAATGGGTGTATTCACATTGAAGCCTGAAGGTTTAAATCCTGAAGAAATGGAGTTGGAACTTATTGATCATGGATTAGAGGAAATGGGTGAAAGCACCGGTGAAAATGGAGAGGAAATTTTAGTTCTTCGTGTTGGATTTGCTGATTTTGGTAACATGCAAAAGGCATTGGAAGATAAAGGACTGAATCCGCTGAGTGCAGAAGTAGAATGGATCCCACAAAATACTGTTGAATTGGGCGAAGAAGAAGCTAATGAAGTTTTGAAATTAGTTGATCGCCTGGAACAGGATGACGATGTTCAAAAAGTTTTCCATAATTTGAAATAAATGAAAAAAAACACTCCCATTATTTATTTTGATGGTGAGTGCGCCCTTTGCACGGGAGTAGTACAATTCTTATTAAAACGAGATACAAAAAATATATTCCGGTTTGCCTCCCTCCAGGGAAAAGCAGGCCGGAATCTTTTTTTATCCGATGATGAGAAAGACAGTTTTATTTTAGCGGAAGGTGATAAGATCTATTCACGATCTACTGGTGCATTGAATATGTTCCGTCTCTTAGGACATGGATGGCAAATCATGTACCTATTTATATTCATACCAAAATCCATCCGAGATGGCGTCTATAATTTCATCTCGAAAAACCGCTATAAATGGTTTGGTAAACGCGAAACTTGTTGGATGCCTGATGCAAAATGGTCAGAAAAATTTTTAGAATAAACTTATTCTGCCATCATTTCCTTAACGAGGTCGATCACATCTTCTGTGTTAGGCTTGGAGAAATAATCTCCATCACTTCCATATGCCGGACGATGCGCTTGTGCCGTTAATGTTCGAGGCTTGGCATCCAACCATTGGTATCCACCCTGCACTTCCATTACATGATTGTACATGAATGCCGCAGCTCCACCCGGAACATCCTCATCAATAAAGGCTATTCGATTCGTTTTTTTCAATGATGCTAGAATATCTTGATGCCTATCAAAGGGAAGTAATGTTTGTACATCGATCACTTCACAATCAATACCTATATTCTCCAGCAGCTCTGCTGCTTCCATAACAATCCGAACTGTAGAACCATAGGTAACAAGGGTGATATCCTTTCCTTCTTTCAATACTTCGGGTATCCCTAATGGTACACGCATATCCAGAAGATTATTGGGCAGTCTTTCTTTTAAACGATACCCATTCAGCGATTCAATGATCAGACCGGGTTCCATACTATCCAATAAGGTGTTGTACATGCCTGCTGCTTGAACCATATTTCTCGGTACGCAGATGTGCATTCCACGTAATGAATTAATGATCATGCCCATGGGAGATCCACTATGCCAGATACCTTCCAATCTGTGCCCTCTTGTCCTAACAATCATTGGCGCCGCTTGACGTCCGGCACTTCGATACCGCAAAGTAGCCACATCATCGGTCAATGGCTGTAACCCATAAACGAGATAATCTAAATATTGAATTTCAGCAATGGGCCTGAGTCCGCGCATAGATAAACCAACACCTTGCCCCATGATCGTTAGTTCACGAATGCCCGTATCAAAAATCCTATTAGACCCAAATTTTTCTTGCAGTCCGGCAAAACCCTGATTCACGTCGCCAATTTTTCCAACATCTTCCCCAAATGCCACCAGCCGTGGATTCGCTGCAAAGGCAAGTTCAAAATATGTATTGATCACCTCATACGCGTTGAGCATCGGAGAATCTTCATCATATACTGGCGCAACTGCTTCCACGTGTAGGGCAGAACCCGGGCCATCTATGAATAAATAAGAATTAAACAAAGATTTGTTTTCGTTCTTATATATTGACAAAAGTGATTGAGCATGCTGCGTATAATCTCTACCTGAAAATTGAATCGCTCTCGACAATGCCTTCATGAGATCCCTGCGTTGAGGCTCCTTGTGTTGCCTAAGCTCAGTGATGATTTGTTCCAGATAAGCAGGATCAGGCAAAGCGGATGCAAGACTATCCAAAACTGTTAGTACTTCAGCGCGCATTTTCTGGATGGGATCAAAGTATTTTTTCCAGGCATCATTTCGACAATCGCGAACAAATTTCTTCGCCTCATGTTCGATTTCGGTAACATCAGCTTCTTCAGCCAATCCATTTTCCAAAATCCATTCCCTTAACTTTTTTATACAATCCCATTTACGTTCCCATTCGAGGCGTGCGGGAGATTTGTAGCGTTCATGGCTTCCTGAAGTGGAATGACCCTGTGGTTGCGTAACTTCCTGAACATGAAATAATACCGGTATATGCTTTTCTCTGGCTATGCTTATTCCTTCCTCAAATGCTTCGCACATGCCAGCATAATCCCAGGCTTTTACCGTGTAGATGTTAATCCCATTTTCTCCTTCGGTTTTTTGAAATCCTTTTAAGGCTTCAGAGATCGACCCTTTTGTCGTTTGGAAAGCTGTAGGAACAGAAATTCCATATCCATCATCCCATACAAAAATAGCCAGGGGTACTTGTTGAACCGCAGCAGCATTTACGGTTTCCCAGAAATGGCCTTCGCTGGTTGATGCATCGCCTATGGTGCAAAAGCAAACTTCATCTCCATTATTTGAAAACTCGGTGAAGGTTTTTAATTCTTCTGTATTTCTGAAAATCTTTGAGGCTAAAGCTAATCCAACTGATCTGGGCATTTGCCCTGCAGTTGGGGCCATACCGGCCGCTATAAATTTATGATTAACCAGATCCAGAAAATTACCTTGTGCATCAATATTTGAGGTCGCAAAATGAGAATTCATTTGGCGGCCTGCACTATGCGGATCATGTTCCGTATTCGGATCAGCATACAGCTGAGAGAAAAATTCAGTTACAGTTGCTGTACCAGACGCAAAAGCAAATGTCTGGTCACGATAATATCCGCTATAGGAATCACCAGGTCTGAAAAAACGGGCCATCGCCACCTGCGGAACCTCTTTCCCATCACCAAAAATGCCAAATTTTGCCTTACCCGTAAGCACCTCTTTTCTCCCCATAAGGCTAGCTTCTCTGCTTTCACAGGCCATTTTATAATCGGTCAACACCTGCTGACGGAAAGCTTCATAGGAAAGCATTTCCGCTGACATTTCAGATGAAATCTCACTATTCATGGGGCAAACCTACGTATTTTAACGCTTTGAAAGTTGGTTAACCATACACAGCTTTACATCCATTGGGGAAATGTTAATATTTATGTGGATGAATACCCATTCTATCTGAAAAGCCGTTATTTTAGACAACCAAAAAGGAAAAATACAGTTTGATAATATTCAAATTGAATAAGTAAATTTGTGGTGATTACTGAAGATCAGGAAGTTCTCATATTAATACATAACAATAAACTGACAAAAATGAAAAAAGCCTTTTTAACGATGATCGTTGCTTTCTTAGCCATTACTACTATTGCTCAAACTAACGTGAAAAAAGCTGAGGAATTAGTGAAGTTCAAAGAAATGAAATTTGATTTCGGCAAGATCAAGCAAGGTACGCCTGTTACCCATGATTTTGCTTTCATCAATATCAGTGGAGCGCCTGTAATCATTGAAAACGCTACTGCCTCATGTGGTTGTACTACACCAAAATGGCCTCAGGCTCCTGTTGCCAAGGGTGCTTCAAATGTGATCACCGCAGGTTTTAATGCAGCCGCGGCCGGTCCATTCAATAAGGAAGTATATGTTCGGGTAAAAGGAGTAAGTACTCCAGTAACCATCACCATCACCGGTGAGGTAGTTCCGAATAAATAATCCCAACTAAATTACGCGCAGAGCCCACTCATTGGAGTGGGCTTTTTTATTCTTTAAAGAATACAGAAGAGCTTAAATAAATCAGTCAGCTCACCTACCTTTGCAGCATGATACAGGTATCTCAGCGCGGGCAGATGATGCCCCCCTCTCCGATTCGCAAATTGGTCCCTTTTGCAGAAGCGGCTAAGAAAAAAGGCACTAAGGTTTACCACCTGAATATTGGTCAGCCTGATATTGAAACTCCTGCTCCTATTTTAAATGCTGTTCGTACTGCAGATATTCGAGTTTTGGAGTATAGTCATAGTGCAGGTAATGAAAGCTATCGCCGAAAATTGACTGAGTACTACAAAAAAGTAGGGATTACGGTGGATGCCAATGAGATACTCATCACTACAGGGGGAAGTGAAGCGATCATCATGGCATTTATGACCTGCCTAGATCCGGGAGATGAAGTGATCATACCTGAACCATTTTATGCCAACTACAACGGATTTGCGGTAATGGCTGGTGTTAACGTTATACCCATCACCTCTTCTATTGAAACAGGATTTGCACTTCCGCCTGTATCGGCATTTGAAAAGGTGATCACCTCAAGAACGAAAGCAATTCTCATTTGCAACCCTAATAACCCAACCGGTTATCTGTATAGTCGGACAGAAATGGAAGCTTTGAAAGATATCTGTCTGAAACATAATTTATATTTATTTTCTGATGAAGCGTACCGTGAATTTTGTTATAGTGGTGACTATATAAGTGCTTTACATTTAGAGGGATTAGAGCAACACGTAGTGCTGATGGATACGATTTCAAAACGCTACTCAGCATGTGGAGCTCGCATTGGAGCGCTGGTTACTAAGAATAAAGATGTTTATACTGCTGTATTGAAGTTCGCTCAGGCGAGATTGAGTCCTCCAGGTTTAGCCCAGATCATGGGTGAAGCAGCCGTTGATCTTCCCGATGATTATTTCGATGCGCCCAAAGCAGAATATCAAGCCAGAAGAGATCTCATGGTGAAAAGACTAAATGCTATGGAAGGCGTTTTTTGTCCGAATCCTGGCGGAGCATTTTATGCTATAGCTCGACTGCCCATTGACGATGCAGATCATTTTTGTCAGTGGTTACTCGAGTCTTTTTCACATAATGGGCAAACCGTAATGTTGGCGCCTGCAACAGGATTTTATAGTTCACCAGGTTTGGGGAAGAATGAAGTACGCTTAGCGTATGTACTAAACCTAAAGGATATTAATGCCGCGATGGATTGTTTAGAGGAAGCCCTCAAGGTTTATAGCAAATGATGGTCTATTAAGCATCAGTAGATTGGGTAAATGGGAGATTTACAAATAATACCCCTGTGATCACCAATAATCCACCCAGCCAGGTGTACCAGGAAACTTTTTCCTGTAAAATAAATACCGAGAAAATCACGGCAAATACCGGTACAAGATTATTGAAAATCGCTGCTCGCGTTGCGCCTATCGCCCTTATTCCGTCATAATACCATACAAAAGCGACAACGGTTCCCATAATTCCTAAATAGGCCAGTGAGCCCCAAACGTTTAAGGGAATATGAGAAGGTATTGGTTCCGTAAACGAGAATAAGGCTAACAATGCAAGGCCTGAAATAGAAGCCCAGGTGGTCGTTTGCAGAGGAGTATGATTTTTTAATGCCGCTTTCCCGGCAAGAGTGTATAACGCCCAGGTAATTGGACAGCCCAACATAAATAGATCACCTGCTTCTACACTGGATAACAATTTTAAGAATTGTCCGCGTGATATTACTATGATGACACCAAAAAGTGAAATCAAGATGCCCATGAGTTTACGAAAAGATATTTTCTCATTATCAATAATCGAAGAAATGATCAGAACAAAAGTTGGGCTGAGTGCTGCGAGAAGAGCGCCTCTACTGGCAGGTATCGATTTCAATCCTTTAAAGAAGAAATAGTTATAAGCGAATACTCCAGCAAAACCAGATAGGAATAATGCAGGAAAGGTTTTGAATGAAATTTTAAACGCTTGTCTGTTTTGCTGGTATGCTAAGGGGATCAGAAAAACTAATGCAATAGAATAGCGCAAACCAGCCCCGGTAAAAGGGCCTAATGTTTGAGCGGCAATGCGGGTGAACACAAAGGTTCCACCCCAAAACATGGCAGTACCAATTAATTTAAGGTAAACCAACTTATGGCCATGTAATCCATTCATGGCGCAAAGCTAATGCTCTGTAAAATGTTTTAAAGAAGATATTAAAAATAAAAAGCGCACCTCTGGCTGAAGAGGCACGCTGCTATTGATAACTGAAACAAAAAGTATTACTTATTCTGGTCTTTGCTCAGAGGCGGATGGTTCTCTATTAAGGAGTTGTCTATTTTCCTGTCGGGCTTCAGCATTTCTTGAATTTTCTCCACCTTTTCGGCCGATCTCGCTCATGTGTTGTCGATCACGACTTACGGCTTCTCCACCTTTACGTCCAATCATGGACATGTGTTGACGATCTTGACTAACGGTTTGTCCGCCTTTTCGCCCGATGGCAGCCATATGTTCACGATTTCTGCTTACGGCTTCCCCCCCTTTACGGGCAACAGCAGCACGAGTTTGAGGATCGGCGGAAGCCAGTCCTCTTTTAGATGTTTTAGACTCAGGATTAGGGCGGTTTTGCAATTCGTTGTTGTTCTCCATAAATATGTTTTCCATTGCCGCTAAAAGAATGATGCCAAGTGCATAAATGGGGAAAAACAACTCAAAACCGGTTGATTATTTTGTTAAACAGGGAGATTAAACCACACTGGTTAAATGGTTCTGCAGGGGTGAACTTTCTTTTGGTTTTAGGCGTGATTTTACTATTTTTGCCACCCATTTGGCGGGGTAGCTCAGGTGGTTAGAGCGTTGGATTCATAACCCAAAGGTCTCGGGTTCAACTCCCGATCCCGCTACGCCTAAACCCTCTTCGGAGGGTTTTTTTTATAGTTTGAAAATGACCTCCCAACCAAGAATATCGCTTATTGGATGCAGGAATATTTTATCAATCCTTTGACATTGAAATGGCATATACGCAATGATGGAAGGGCAAGCTAAAGTGATCAAAAAAGACCATATCTAACAACGAATCGCATAGAATTATTAAACTTATTAATATTCGCACTAGACCTTGCAGGGAAAGTATGCCAAACCTCACCACGTGTAAAATCAGGGACAATTTTCTGCGCTATACCGGGATTAGAGGCTAAATCCAGTATAGTATTTTTATTGTTTTGAGTGAGAAAGACAATCTTGCCAGCATTAAGTATCATTAGATCCGACAAAATATCAGCTGTTGTATATCTGACGAATGCAGGATTAAAACAATCGATCATTCTATAACCGCGGTCTAAAAATTCAACCATTTGATCCATCTCTGTTGCTCCAGGGATGCCTAAAGCACTCATAACTTCTGAAAAAAAAGAAGGCGGCCTTGCTGTAACAACACCTGCAAGACATCGATAGAAATAAGTATTTAGGTGGCCATAACCACTTGGGTAATTTTCTGCTGCTATTACTTTAGTAAAAGGCACATTCAAATACCCATTGGTATTCAGGTAATTCTCAACAAATGGCGGTACAGTAATCATTGCTAAACTCTATTTTTGTTCATTATGAAAATACAAGATTCAAAGAAACCAAAATAATAATTTTATGACTTGTATCAAGGCTTTATCATTCCTATATCCCTCGAGGACTGGATATAAGCCATCTTCACTTTATGGTAACGCGATTTAGTCTCTCATCGCCCAATATAAAAAGATACTTGACCATAATATCGTCGTTGTAAATGCAATCAGCTAAATACTTACCTAAGTAGTTCGCAGTAAAAATTTAGAGCTATTCCCACTTTACAAAAGCCATAAAACCAAATTATTTACTTTTAATCTATATAAGTAATGAAACACTTAATCTCAATAGTGGATAATTAAAATGTTTTACACCCGCTCCCATGACAATATGCGTGCATATTCTCTAAACCGTCCTAAAAAGAAAGCCAATTCAAAATTCCTTTCATTAGGCGGCTGCCCTTCTCTTCGTTCTTTATCAAGTTGCAACTTATATCTAACTACAACTTTAGAATGGGCTTTATCCTCAGAAATAATTTTCTGACTGGGATGAAAACGCAAATGCTTTACATAAGCAGCAGCCCAATTTGAAAATTCTATGTCAATTTTATAATTTTTCCAATTTTTATCAACCCAAATACCAAATGAATAATCAAATCGCTTTTTTATAGTATTTGAATATTCTTTTAAATCAAATATCAACGGAATATCATTCTCATCTAATAAGGGATCTACTCGTAATGATGTTATGTGATCAACTCTAAATTGCAATATTTCTTCGCTCTGAAAATCTTTACCAATTAAATAATAGTAATTCTCATAAAATCGTATCTGAATAGGCGCTATCTCAAAATTTTTATGTGAATCACTCTTATTTACTTGAGAATAGTTAAAGGTTATCAATTCTCCCTCATGAATATGATATAATATTTTGATCACACATTTGATTACTTGCTCCTGAAAATCTTCTTTCTTATGATCATATAAATCGGGGCTCAAATGAAAAATAGCATTACTACTTTCCATTTCGTCTTCTGTCAGATGAAATAATTCAGGCAACTTGTCGATTACTTTTTGAACTGCTGGTATATTCTGATATTTATGTAGAATCCCTACTAAAAAAGGAACAGTAAATCGTTCAGCGAGTTCCAAATCCCCAAAAATTGGTTTTCTAGAATTACTATCCCAAGAATAGAATTTCTTGTTCGATACCCTTATTTTAAAAAGTGGATCTCGTGTTGATAAAGAACCTTTTAGAGTATGATCAAAATTTCCTTCTCTAAGCCTTTTAAGGCATTCTTTCAGCGTACGCAGTTTTATAGGTTGCAAGTTTAATTCTTCTAACCCATCATTCACAGCTGCTAACATTTCAGATATGGTGCCCCCATTTTTATCTAAAAACTTGCATATCAATTTAATACGCATGGTATAGGTGTACTCCAAATGCTCCATAATGTCAATTTAATGAAACTTATTCAACTGTGCAAATGATTTGCCTAGTTGAATAGTATGTTTGATGCGAATTGAAAAATGCACAAAGAAAAGCCATTGAACTTGAACTATTCCAAATCTAAAATTACACGAAATGATTAAAAACCGCTACAAATCCTTCAGTTTTAAAACCTTCAAAATTGTTAAACTGAACAACATCTTCTTTATTAATATCCCTACTACTACCATTTCTACCGTACAGGTATTTGACATCAAGTACTACCAAATTACTAAAACCGCTTTGAAAAAATTACTATCAGGTACTTTCTCAACATCAAATTTCCAAATATTTCATAAACAATAGCACAATGAAAAAAAGCATCTATCAACAAACAATAATTTATTGGTTATTCTTCACATTTAATATAATAAGTATTAATGTGTTTACACAGACTATACTCATCCAAACATCTGATACTACCAAAATAAAAAAGGCATTATCTATCATCAATTACTATGAACCTGAAATATATCAGTCAATTATAACTAAATCCATTATTCAATTTGGTGAATTACCAGATAAACCCAGAGTAAACTTTGCCATTTCAGAAAAAAATGGAATTGAACCAAGATATTGGATAATGCTCAATCCTACACTTATGAATAATAATTCAATACACATTATCGCAACGATAATAGTACATGAAGCCATGCATTTAGGCTATAGTATGAATATCTACAAAAAAGCATCAATGAATGATTACGAAAAAGAACTTAAAATTGAACATGTTCATATTTACAATTATGAATTGAATTTTTTGACTAAAATCGGAGCATCGAAATCCAATATTGACTCAAGAAAGAGAGTTATGGATGATTTAAAAATACCCATAATGTAATTGTCACTATACTTATCGGTAAGCACTGAATTAACCATTATAAACTGACATTCTTTTATACTTCATTATTGAATAAACTGCTAACAAGTACATTTTGAATCATGAAAACATTTTATTACTCTCCTTTAGTAAATAAAACCATTGAATTGAGAAGAATCTTCTCGACAAATTTCATCAAATATAGTACTAGGGACTATAATAGAATACGTATATGTTATGAGCAAAACATGCTTGAATGCTCCCCAAAAATATACCCAGATAGATATCTTTGGCATTTATCTTATCCATATAATCGTGAAAAGATTTTGAGTGATGGCATTATACCCAACTACAAAGAACATCATACCCTTTTCGTAAATGCTCAGATTGAAGACCCATTTAAACTTTGGCCTCTTGTGTATGATGACAGTCACATGATATTTAACTGGGATGATTATGAGAATAAAGAGGATGCATTTTTTGCATGTACTGAGCTAAAGTTTTCAGATTACGACTTTTGGAGAATTGATTCTAATATAGCGGGATATGAAGGCTATCATATTGACATAAATGATCCAGCATTTATGATCGATAATAAGGAGGA
>CAYTXC010000005.1:0-10648 GCA_964441425.1 uncultured Sphingobacterium sp.
ACCCACACAAAAAAAGAAACCACTTACGCCTCTTATCATGAAAAAAACATTAGTTGATGAGGCCATCAACTAATCTCACCGTTTCTAAAAATAACCCATGCGCCGGAGTAGAAAAATCAGCCTTGGTGCAATCATGAGCCGTAATAATATCTCTAAAATCTTGTTCCGTTAATTTACCTCGGCCAACCTGTAACATCGTACCCACTAGCCCTCGTACCATTCCTCTTAAAAAACGATTGGCCTCTACCCTGTAGATCAGTCCATCTTCCGTTTGCTCCCAAGCACTATGTATGATCTGGCAATAAAATGTCTTGACCTGAGTATTGCGCTTTGAAAAACTAGTAAAATCATCGTACTCTTTTATAATAGCAGCTACGCGCTGCAACAAATCAACATTCAATGAAAATGGATAAAACCAGGCACGATCTGCTTTCATCGGATCTTTTTCTCGGTAAATATGATAAGCATACGCTCTGCTTGTAGCATGAAATCTACAATGTGCATCATCCTTTACTTTGATAATTGAACGAACGGCTATGTCGGGTGGGAGTATAGCATTTACATTATAAACAAAAGAGGATTTCAAATCGTATTCCAGATCAAAATGAAAATAATTCTGCAGCGCATGAACACCCGCGTCTGTTCGACTGGATCCCGTAAGCGCTATAGGCTGACGTAATAAAACCTGTAAAGCCTTTTCTGTTTCAGATTGAATAGTAATAGCATTTTCCTGAATCTGAAAACCACTATACCGCGTACCCATATAACGCATTTCCAAAAAATATCTGGACATTATTCTGCGTTGATCAATTTTTTAAATTTCGAAACGTATTCTTTCGATACAAATAATCTTTCTAGCTGAGGATAATTAGCAGGATCCATTACCCAAGGATACACCTCTTGAAAAAACTGAAACCTGGAGGAATCCTGAACAAACGCAAAGCTTAATGCCTGTACTAAACTAACTGTATAGCATTTACTTTTAACCTCTTTAGTATAAAGTAGAATGATGTCCGTGTCTGAACCCAACGAATACGCTTTCTTGCGAGCATTGATCATATCTTTTTCTACCGCTACCTGCTTACAATCTTTTCTGGTGGGTAAAGAAGTGGCGGCTGTTTTCTCGTAGTTGATCTCGAGTGTACTATCCTTTTTCGATGTAACAACCTGAGGCATAGCCGTTGCTGTTGCTTGGACACCCTCAACAGTATCACTAACCTTTATGGATAACTCCTTACGCTGCACCACAGAATCTTTACCTAAATTAGTGACAGATAAAACTGCAGGTTCAACAGGCAAGACGTCTTCAATGATCAATTCAACGGTATCCGTCTGATCACCATTCTTATCAAGAAATACCAATCCGATAGTGTTAGTATTTCGATTCTCTTTTATCTTTTCTACGATGTTTATAAATGGCTTTTCAATGGGTACTAAGGAAATGGGCTTTTCATCCACTTTAGCGGGAACAGAGATTATAACTGGTTTAGGTGTTGCTACCCCTAAACTGTCTTTATTTTCTTTTATGGTCTGTGGAACAGGGGAAACTGGAGTTGTAGTCTTATTTGGTATTCCCGTTTTAGTGGTAACCAGATCAACATCTTTAATTCCCGGATCGCTGATTGCCGCTGCAAGAGAAGAAGCAAATGGATCATCTGTCTTTTTCTTTTCATTGTCAGACGAACTCGGTTTTGTTTGGAGTTGGACGCCTTGCATGATTTGCTTGGATTGAAGATCATATAAATTCCAACCTTTATTTTGCTCATTTTTTAATATCAATCCGCGATCTGCTGATTTCATCTCTATGGAAAAAGAATACTCCGGCCATTGAGCTCTTGGAAAACCGATGATCAAATCAACTACACCATTTCCCAAACGAGGAAGAAGAATAAAGCCAGATGCCGAAGAAGAAAAAATCACACCCTCCATTTTTACATAAAATGGTTGCTGATTTTCTCCCTGAACATACAAAAAATACTTCTGCTGAGCTGAAAGTGTCACCGGCAGAAGCATTAATATGAATAACGTCAAGATGCGCATGAATTCAAAGCTAATTCAAATTAGCTAATTGGCTATTTTTTAGACGAATGAGAAAGTAAGCCATTTAGCGTTTAGGGTAATTCCTTACCAGCTTCCGCCGGCTCCTCCGCCTCCAAAACTACCACCGCCAAAGCTAGATCCACCGCCACCCCAGCTGCTGCCTCCACTCCAGCCACCACCACCCCAAGAAGTTCCACCGCCACCATACATCCAATGCCCCCCTCTTCTGCCTCTTCCGCCACCACCTCTGGAGATAGCTAAAATGATCATGATGATCACAATGATAACGGGTACTGGAAAATCAAGATCTCTTTTCTTACGATTTGCCTTTTTATCGACTTTAAATTCTCCTTTTGCAGCAAGTATCAAGGCATCTATACCTTGATTGATCCCTCCATAAAAATCATTACCCTTGAAATTCGGAACAACAATGTCATCTATGATCTGCTTAGCCGTTATATCAGGGATGGCGCCTTCAAGACCGTAGCCTGGTGCAATGAAGACTTTACGATCGTCTTTGGCAATTAGAAAGATCAGTCCGTTATTCTTTCCTTTTTGACCAACCCCCCATTTTCGTCCTAACGCAGTTGCATATTCAGCAGGATCGTAATCATGTGTACTGGCTATGATTACGACTTCGATTTGCGTTGAGGTTGTATCCTCGTACGACTTTAATTTATACTCAAGAGTCTGCTGCTGGTCTGTAGTCAACGTTCCCGTCAGATCCACTACATAGCGCATAGGAACTGGTGCTTCAGGAATTTGCTTTTCAATTTGTGCAAACACACTGAGGCTGATCAACAGCCAAATGGGTAGAAAGATTTTCTTCTTCATTTTCCAAACACGATATCGTTAGACAATTCATTTCTATCCGTATCGCTATTGTAGGGGAACTTTTGAATAAGTGCTGTGCCAATATCTGAGATAATCTCTAAAACACCTTCTACAAAATGATGAGCACTGAAATGACTCAGGATTTTTTTTACCTCTGCATGCCAGAATTCATTTCCCATTGCTTGATAAATCCCCTCATCACCAACAATGGCCAGTTGGTGATCAACATAAGCAATGTAGATGAGTACACCATTTCGTTCTCTCGTTTGATCTATTTTCAAATCATGGAATAATTCACGAGCTCGGTCCACCGGATCAATAAATGCACAGTGTGGTTCAACGTACAAACGGATCTCTCCACTTGTACGTTTTTCCTGCTCGGCAATAGCTTTTACAATCTTTTCCTGCTCTTGCGCTGTAAAGATTTCAGGTCTTTTTTTACTGAATGAAAATAGTCCCAAAGTAATAGGCTTAATTTTTAAAATCTACCGTTGGTGCTTTGTCAGCGCCTGCTTCAGCTGCGAAATATCCTTTTTCCTGAAAACCAAAAATGCCGGCAAAAATATTATTTGGAAAAACTTTGACTGTTGTATTGTATTCTTGAACAGCTGTATTGAAATCATTACGGGCAACTTTGATTCTATTTTCAGTACCCTCCAACTGGGTTTGCAATGCAGTGAAGTTAGTGTTAGCTTTTAATTCTGGATATTGCTCAACGGTTACTAATAATCGACTTAAAGCCCCAGATAACTGACCTTGTGCTTGTTGAAATTTGGCGATATTCTCAGGAGTAAGATCACCAGAATTAATGGTTGTCTGCGTTGCTTTAGCTCTCGCTTCTACTACTTTAATTAGCGTTTGCTGTTCAAAATTGGCCGCTCCTTTTACAGTATTTACCAAATTGGGTATTAATTCTAATCGACGTTGATATTCACTTTGAACATTACCCCATTTCCCTTTTACATTTTGGTCTTGTGTTACCAGTTTATTATATCCACTGCAACCGCATCCACCCAATAAAAGAATGAGGGCAATCACTACGATCAATGTTACATTTTTCATATTTATTTTTCTTTTTTTATTATTTACGCTTTAATCGCTGCTATTCCTGGTAATGCTTTTCCCTCAAAATATTCCAGCATGGCACCACCACCAGTCGAAACGAAACTTACCTTATCCGCATATCCAAACTGGTTTACAGCTGCAACACTGTCGCCACCACCTACCAGGCTGAAAGCACCCTTAGCTGTAGCCTCTGCTACGGCATCGGCAATGGCCAGTGTTCCTTTCTGGAATTTTTTCATTTCAAAAACGCCCATTGGCCCGTTCCACAGGATAACTTTAGATTGACGGATTACGGTGGCAAATTGGTTGCATGTCTGTTCTCCAATATCTAAACCTTCCCAATTATCAGGGATTTGATTGGTTGGAGCAACTGATATGTTGGCATCTTCACTAAAATCATCGGCAATAACCGTATCTGAAGGCAAATAAATATTTACTCCCCTTGATTTTGCTTTCTCCAGAAATGCTAAAGCCGTATCTAATCTGTCTAACTCACAAATGGATTTACCAATTTCACCTCCCTGTGCTTTTACAAAAGTATATGCCATCCCTCCACCAATGATGATGTCGGTCGCTTTCTCCAGCAAATTTTCAAGAATGAGGATCTTGTCTGAAACCTTTGCTCCGCCCACAATTGCCGTGAAAGGTTTATCGCTACTATGTAATACTTTTTCAGCAGCCTGCACCTCTTTTTCCATAAGTAAACCAAAAAGTTTTTTCCCTGCAGGAAAGAATTCAGCTATTACGGCTGTTGAAGCATGGGCACGATGTGCAGTACCGAATGCATCATTTACATAAACATCACCCAGCTTACTGAGTTTTTCAGCGAAAGTTTTATCCCCTTTTTCTTCTTCTTTATAAAAACGGAGGTTCTCTAGAAGTAATACTTCACCGGCTTTTATCTGATGAGCGAGATCAACAGCTTCCCGTCCTACACAATCAGAAGCAAACAAAACGTTTTTTCCAGAAAGCAGTTTGGAGAGATGTGCCACAATGTGTTTTAGAGAATATTTTTCAGTTGGACCATCTTTTGGACGACCTAGATGGCTCATTAAGATTACCGAACCGCCATCATTAAGAATTTTTTGGATAGTTGGAATGGCTGCACGCATTCGATTGTCATCTGTGATCTCGAACTCGCTATTCAGAGGCACATTGAAATCCACACGGATCAAGGCTTTTAAACCTGCGAAGGAAAAAGAAGAAAAATCTGTCATAGTAAGCGTTAATTAAAAAACCGCAGCTCAAAAAAAATAAGATCATTGAGCTGCGGTTAGTATAAACATGAAGTTGAATTATTTAGAGATCAATCTCGCGAAATAATCTACAGTTCGCACGAGCTGGCTAACATAGCTCATTTCATTATCGTACCAGCTAACGGTTCTAACCAACTGATGATCCCCAACCGTTTGAACTTTAGTTTGAGTAGCATCGAACCAAGAACCATAAGAAATACCGATCACATCGCCACTGACGATCTCATCCTCTGTATATCCGAAACTTTCGTTTGCTGCAGCTTTCATGGCGGCGTTTACCTCGTCAGCGGTTACTTTTTTGCCTAGAATACAAGTCAATTCCGTTAAAGATCCGGTAAGCGTAGGAACGCGTTGAGCGGTTCCATCTAATTTCCCTTTTAAATTAGGTAGTACTAGTCCGATTGCTTTTGCGGCACCCGTACTATTAGGAACGATGTTTTGAGCAGCAGCACGAGCGCGGCGCAAATCACCTTTCGGGTGTGGAGCATCTTGAGTATTTTGATCGTTGGTGTAGGCATGAACAGTAGTCATCAAACCTGTTTGGATACCACCGAATTGCTCATCCAAAACTTTAGCCATTGGGGCCAGACAGTTAGTGGTGCAAGAGGCACAGCTTATAACCGTTTCAGATCCATCTAGGATGTTATGATTAACATTGAATACCACCGTTTTCAGATCACCTGTTGCAGGAGCAGAGATAACTACTTTACGAGCGCCTGCAGTGATGTGAGCAGATGCTTTGTCTTTATCCGCGAAGAAACCTGTGCACTCCAGTACTACATCAACCTGATGAGCACCCCATGGAATTTGAGTAGGATCTTTTTGGGCATAAATCTTGACTTCATCACCATTAACGAGAATCGAGTTTTCAGTAGCTTCGACTTTAGCATCAAAACGGCCCTGTGCAGTATCATATTTAAGAAGATGCGCGAGAACCTTTGGAGACGTGAGGTCATTGATGGCCACCACATCGATTCCTTGCATGTTATAGATTTTTCTGTACACCAGTCGGCCTATTCTTCCAAAGCCATTGATCGCAACTTTTACTGTACTCATGATTGAGGTCTTAATGTTTAAAATGGAATGCGAAGGTAAAAAAGATTAGGGAAATGTTGAATAGGCAAAAAGCTGTTGGAGTAAGATTTGCAAAAATTAAAAAATAATGTGATTTTTTTGCTGAAACGGCTAATACATCTATCTTTGCCATCCCAAAACTTTACGGCCCGTTGGTCAAGGGGTTAAGACGCCTCTCTTTCACGGAGGAATCACGGGTTCGATTCCCGTACGGGCTACAAGTAAATGCCACAGGTCAATTTAAATACGACTTGTGGTATTTTAATTTTACAGAAAAAGAACATTAGATTTATTGATCAGATTTTGCAAAATCAAACTCAACTGTTAGAAATTCTCATCAACATAAATCTATTAGAGAGAACCTTCAAAATCAGTAAACTATTTCAAGTACCTGTATTAATACTGAAGTCTAAAAGTTCACCAGGAAATGTAGAATTCGACAGGCATTGCCCTTGCTCTTTTCATTCTTATCGGACGATATTACGATAGTGAGTTTGTGCTTTTTTCTTTTCAATTCATCATCGAGCATGATGTACCAGGGCAGATGAAGTGTTGAGCTCCATTTAGTATATAGATCAGCTGTTTGAAAAGGTTTTCCATCGATGCTGTATTGTATTTTTCCCGCATCCGGCCCAGAAGCTATACATATACCAACAGCAGTACCCGTAAATTCAAAGTCCAGTTTTGAACCTGGTGTTTCAGCAATCACAGCAGGTATATTGACATATTGCTTTCTCGTTTCTAATCCATCGTTGGGTTTCCATTTTGGATCCAATCGCCATCCATTGAAAAGTTTGGCCCGATTGACCTCAACATAATCACCACCAGCATAACTGAAAGGATCGATTATAGCTGGTAATGCATGATCCTTAGTTTGTTTTCCCTTTGCTTGTTCAAATGCTGCATCCAGAAAAGCTCTTAGAGATCTTACATAGACCTGCTGTCCGAATGGCGATGGGTGAAGATTGACAAAATCTTCATTCCAGGTAAATTCAGCAGCATCAATCCTTTGGGCTACTTCTCTAGCCCAATGGATCGAATTCACCCGATACCTTTCGGCAATGGTCTCGTGGTTGCGAATTTCTAGTGGAACATTGCCATTACGATAATCATTTATTTTGTCGGGATCCACACAATGCATCATAACGATATCCGCCTGTGGATTAGCGAGGCGCATGTGCCGAATGATGCCTTCCATACCCCTAATCTGGGCTTGATTAGGAAAGCCGTTGGTTCTGTCATTAACTGCTGCTTCTTCAAAGAAAAGATCGATCTGTCCTCTTGACAATACATCAACCCCCAACCTGAAGGCTCCCGGTGTACTGCCAGTCGATGATATTCCAGCATTAATAAATTCAAAATCTGTTTCCGAAAATTTTTCTTTCAGGTACTGACAAACCAGCTCTCTCCATCCCTTTCCTTCCGTGATGGAACCACCCATGAAGGCTACCCTCCCCTTTTTTTCTTTGGTAAATCGATTGAAACTGTTTTCCAACCCAGAACGATTGTTGTGAAAAAGGGAAGGCAATAAAATTTTCTTAACCGGATAACTATTGCTGAAAATAAAATCAGCAATCTTATCCGGTTGTTCAATAGGGAAATGATGACCCTCCAATTGCTGTACGCCTTTGGTCATCGGCATAATGGTAGCAATACCCCCAAGTCTGATATATTTTTCAATAAGTAGAAAACTATTCTCCTCATTGGGTACAATTCTATCGTTTAAACCGATGCTGTGCAGCACCGGTACCTTAGCCGATGCTAGTCCTTCAAGGTTATCCATCGGATCATCAAATGAAGCCACAAGCTGACTATCGCTCATGTTCATGTGTTCCATCAACAATTGCCAGTCCTTCGGTGAACCTTTACTCTTACCTTTTCCACCTGGCCAGCTGCTAGTGTGGCAAACAGGAGCTTCAGCGTAAATGCAGGATACCTTGAGTGGATTTCGCTTTGCCCAATTGTAAACATACAAACCGCCGCGACTGATTCCTTCCAATGCTACTTTTTCTGCAAAACCATTTGCCGTCATCCAATTATGAAAGCGATTCCAAAGTTGCATAGCAACAGGTGAACCAAACATATCATTTGTTTCAAGATAGGCTAGATGGAAACCACGACTGAGCAGAATTGAATCGATGTCTGTATGCCAATCCGGAAAATACGCTTTCCAGATCCAAGGTTTTCCCTCCAATGACTTTGCAGGCTTCACGATCCAGGCCTCCCTATTCTCAAATCCAAATTGCTCTCTTTCGAATCCATGCCATTTATCCGTTTTCTTAAAGACTATAGGTTGACCCGATGCAACCAATACTTGAAAAAAAATCAGCCCGAATAGCAAATAGAGAGACATTACTCTTTTCATTTCTATCCATTTAGATGTAAACAATATTTCCTAATCAAGCTGATCCAAGAATCATTGACTGGTAACTCTTGATCATGCAAGGAACCTTGATTATCGGTATCCAATACCCATTGCAAAGACATCCAAAATTGGATATACTTTTCCATCTGCTCCCTCGCGTTTGTATTCCCCTTATTTTCTTTCCTTATACTCATTTCTTATTTTCTTCTCGAATATATAGAGTGTTCCTTGATTTCTTAACTTTTTAATTGCCTTGACTTTCATTAAATACTTCCAAGCAGACCGGATAATTTTAATGGTCATTTGAACCAGGAGGTGTTACCCCTCATTTTAGCATCATCTTTGCGGACAATATCTGAAGCCGTTTGAGCCTCTTGTGACAATAACGTAGTGAAATATATAAAAAAGCAGCATTTAGAATAATGCTGCTTCAAAAGAGATGCCGAGGAAATAATAAAAATGAATAAACGGAAATCAGACTAAATCCAACTTTTCAACTTTTTATGTATGGGTTAGATCAACAAAAATCATTCATTTATTGCTCAAATTAATTTGGAAAATACTCTAGTCGTAAAATCACTTTACCCCATCCATCTGTAAGTGCCGTTAATCTATATGATTTTGTACTATCATATGTAGATATATCCGCTACTATTTTAAAGTAATACGTACCTAATGTTTGAGTTTGTCCATTTGCTTTGTCAAGAAATTTTGTCCATGTACCTACTGGTGGACTTATCACGGTAGTTCCAAATTTTGGGGCTACTGGCCCTCCAGAATTATCAGCTGCTGCATTAAACGCTGCACAGCAACCTTTATAAACTGTAGCATACACCACAATTGTATGTGGATCACTATTGCTTTCTCTACTTATTTCTAATTCACTATTATTTACTCTTACAGACAACCCTCCAAGAGTCAATGGATTGGTTAAGTTGGCAGCATCATTTACACCCTGTAAAATTTTTTGGGCATACTGTGGGTAAGATGGAGTTGACCAGCTCGCAGTACCGCTTCCATTAGTTGTGAGCACTTGGCCATTAGTTCCTGCTGTATTCGGATACGTTATAGCTCCTGCAGTAATGGTACCACTTGTTTTTACATTGGTTACCGAAGCATTGCCCAATTGTATAGTATTACTTGCTGCAACTGTTGCTCCATATCCAATAGCTGTAGCATTGGATAACGTTGCAGAACCTGCATTAGCATCTGTACCTATAAATGTATTCTGACTTCCTGTTGTATTGGTTTCACCAGATCGTTTTCCAATACCAACATTATTATTACCCGTAGTATTGATCAATGATTGATTACCAACTGAAGTATTTTGAGTACCCGTAGTTATATTTAGCATTGCCTCTGCTCCAACTGATGTATTTCCATTACCACTGGTTAAAGAAGGCATGTTCCAATAGCCAACACTCGTATTATTATCAAAACTCGTTCCTGAATAATTCCTCATTGCTCCATAACCAACGGCGGTATTACGAGTTCCTGTTCCTGATGCCAATGCATCTGCACCAATGGCAACATTTTGGTCATTATTACCAGCTCCCCTACCAATTTTTACACCATTGACAACAATATCAGAAGCAAAAGTTTTTGCACCTGCAAAAGTTTGGGCGGAAGTAGTAACAATTCCTCCATTGGTTCCATTCGCAGGAGATAGAGATAAAACTCCAGATGTTATAGATGCCCCATTAGCAGTTGCAGCAGTCAGAATAGATCCCACCGAAGTAACACTTGTAGCCACTTTAGTATCTACATATGTTTTTACAGCCTTTTGACTAGAATAAAGAACATCACTTGTTCCTAGATTAACATCGGTTGACTTATTTGAACTATTTTCCTTTGCATCCAATGCAGTTTGGGTAGCTGTTGAAATAGGTTTATTTAAATCAGTGGTATTATCAACATTTTCTAATGCTAATGCTGTTTTAGCACCTAATACAGTTGTTGCGCCAGTACCACCGTTTGCAAGAGCTAGTGTTCCCGTTATATTGGCCGCATTTCC
>CAYTXC010000005.1:10748-151689 GCA_964441425.1 uncultured Sphingobacterium sp.
ACCTGTTCATCAACATAAACCTTAACCGCTTTTTGTGTTGGATACAGCACATCACTATTTCCTAATGCAGTATTTGTCGATTTATTGGCAGCATCCTCTTTTGTATTCAACGCCGCTTGAGCTGCCGTTGAGATCGGCTTATTTAGATCACTGGTGTTGTCAACATTTCCTAAACCTATATTCGTTTTAGCCCCTGCAGCAGATGTAGCCCCAGTCCCCCCGTTGGCTAAAGAGATGACCCCTGTAACATTGGTCGCATTATCTGCATTCAAAGCATAGGGAACACTAACCAATTGGGAGGTACCCATATCCAAAAATGATGAACCCCCTTCTGGATCAAGTTCAACCTGCAAAAATTTTAATCCGCTTGACCAGCTAACTCCACTTAGTGAACCCACTGTTGAAATACTACCACTACTTCCGATTTGAGTAGCAAATAATCCTGCTCCATTCGTCTTGATCTGGCGAGTTTCTACATACAAAGCAGAGCCCGTTGCCGAACCATTACGTATGCTTATACGTAACGTCATGGTCTTATTTGGTATAGCATTTCCAACTGAATTTCGCGCTACTCCCTGATAATTTAGCAATTGAGGAGCCTGAGAAAATACAACAGTTGTTGTTGACAGACAGATAACTAAAATTAAGAGGACTTTGATCAGTGATGTTATGCCTTTTTGCATAAAAGTTATTTTATTGATTAACCTTAACTATTTTGAAACTTACTTCTCTTAAGGGTTTTGTAAACCCATTACCAAAATTGAAAATCGATAGTTTTATGAAATAAGTGCCAGATGAAATACCGGTCATATCCACTGTAGTGGTATATCCTTCTCCATAATAGTTGAATTTACCCGTTTTGATGAGGGCACCTTTGCTATCCAGAATCGTCCATTCCATGATCCCTCTAAGTGTAGTGAATACATCTAAATTGAAAAAAGTAACTACGGGATTTGGATAAACCTTTATCTCACTTCGTTGAAAAGCTACCACATCCCCTATTATGGGCTTGATCGCTCCAAATCCTTGAAGAAGACCTTGTGTTAAGACAACAGAATTGTTGGAAGCTGTGGTGATCATCACCGATTCCCCTACGTTCCAATCAAAATTGATTGACCCCGAACTTGAAGAAGATCCCGTGACATTAAGAATAGAGGATACGGTTGTTTGAGCTTTACTATTCTGGAAGATCAACAGAACCAGTAAAGAAAGGAAGCCTTTCTTTAGATATTCAGCATCATACGTTTTGGCTATAATAGCTTGTAAATGGGTCAATAACACGTTATGTCTATTGGATACCCAACAAAGTACGACTTTCTTTATCTACAAAGTTCACTATAGCTAATAATAGCTATCCTCATATTTTAAGATCAAATTCTACTTACAATGGCGGGATATATTATTCGCCGCAGATGTGTTCCCCAATGAAGATGCTTTTTTCCATGCAATACAGGCTTCTGACTTTCTATTTAAATTGAATAAAGCATTCCCCTTACTCAAACTATACGTAGCTATACTTTCATCATTTTCACCAAGATGATTTTGAAGAGCTTTTTCAAAATCCCTTAATGCCTGTTGATAAAGATTCTTGCGCATATAAAGTAAGCCTCTGTTATAATATTCAACCGAAACCCCAGGATTGCCATTTATTATGGTAGTATAATCATCAATGGAATTATCATAATTGCCTAGAAAAGTATTTGCATAGGCACGCTTAAAAAGTAAATTACTATAATCTACATCACTTTCAGACAATAAAGTAGTTATATCTCTAACCACATCACTCCAATAGCTTTTCTTAAAATTATACTCGACCAAAGCATTAAGTGGTTGCTGATCATTAACCTCTTTTGGTTTCAGATTTACGGCGGCTGTTAAATAACTTCTGGCATTATAAGAATCATCTTTTTCAACATAACATAAACCTATTTTATAATTCAATAGATAATTATTAGGCTTGCTGCTTAGTAACCTTTTATATTCGCTAATGGCCTCATCGTATTCTCCATTATTAAATTTCGCATCAACCTGATAAATCTCCTGCTGAAAATCATAATCTGAAAAATCAATATTACGATCCTTTAAAATCTGACCATTATCTAATACTACCACAGACTCACCCTTAAATGTTGAGGTGAAATACCCAATTTCAGGACTTAGATACGATAATCCTGGTGCCGTCGTTAAAACAGAAAGCTCATTCGATCCCAAGTCTAAGATCGAATATTCATCCTTCATTTGAATGAGTGCCTTAGCATCATTATCAAAGAAATAAAGTATCTGTGCATCATTTAGAAAGCGCTTTCCTGCTCTATCAATAACCAAATTGATACTCTTTCCATCTTCGGTTAAGGTCACATTTGCATATCCTTTATAAAAATTACTTACATTATCATAAACTATAGGAATCTTTACCTCTCCGGTTTTATCCACATATCCATAAGCACTTTCTATACCTACAATGGCTAATCCATCATAAAAAGAAAGTGTGGTTGAAACAGGATAATAATTGGATCTTGAATTACCATAGTTACTACTTAATGACAAATAACACTCTTCAGCATCACCTCCATCAAGGTAATCAGATTCATCACCATCCATTGGCATTTCAGCAAACATCTTCAGTTCATCACTGTAAATCGGGTTTACTACCCATTCGCCATTTGTGTTGATATAACCCGATTTCCCATTCTTTCCCGCTAACGCATAACCATCATGGAAATCTTTTACCCAACGGAAATTTCCTGGAATTATAAATTTCTTAGTATTCGCATTATAGAGTTGCCCATCAGCAACCTCATCATTTGAAACATCTGATTTTAACAAAAACATCCCACCTGTCAAATCCATTATTTGCTTAGGCTGCGGGGGCAAGATGATCGATCCATCTTTTTGGCCAATCCCATTACCCAGCTTGCTTTCAAGGATAAAATATCCTGTACTACTGATGCTGTAAATATTTTGGTATGTTAACGGAATGATTAGCTTTCCTGTTTTATCCATCAGTCCATTATTATTCCCGGTTGACACTTTAAAATATCCGGGAATAACTTCCATTACATTAGTATATCTAGGACTAATAATTTTTCCTTTCCCATTTACAAGATAACCCTGCCCTTTTGAATAGGCTATAAACAACGTATCATTAGCATAATTGAATTGAGAATATTTACCTGAAAACTGTAAGTTCCCTTCCCGATCATAAATATCATAATCGTTTAGTTGAGCAGTATCCGAAAATGAATTAGCTATGATGATATGATCATAGATCATGAAATTATCATACTTGAAGTCGATTACTTTTTTCCCTAAATCATTATACAAGGCATTTTTGTCACCCAATTTGATTTTATAAAAATCGCCCTCAAGTGCTATACAATTATAGGTGATTGGAATTATAGATTCCCCATTTTTATCAACGACACCAAATTTCTCATATTTTTTCACGATAAATTTCCCCTTTGAAGCTATACTGATAAAATCAAATGTTTCATTTCCTCTAAACTGCTTTGAGTCGATATCATATAATTTATATTTCTTCTCCCGAGTTAAGAAAGGAAAAACATTGATTCTAAGTTCATCATACCGCTGCATAGCTAATTTTGATTTTTCACCACCAGGAAACTGTGCAGCAAATTCTTTATACCCATTAGCGGTATTCAATTTTTCAGCTTCAGCCCATGCCATATTTTCAAGCAGGATTTTTGCTTCACCAGTGTATGCAGAGGATGGATACGTTTTAATAAATTTTTCAAGATCGGCTTTACCACCCGCTCTTTTAGAAGCGATCCAAACTAAATCAACCAATTTCTTCTTGGCATCTTCCAGTTGAGGAGCATTGCCATATCGAGATATGAAATCTTCAAAAGCGCTTATAGAATTATTTTTAACGGCTATCTCATAAGCAATGTTAAAAATACTTTCCTGTGCGGCAATGGTGAATTCAGATTGCTTATGCCCTTTTATGAAGCTAGTCAGTACAGATAAATCTTTTGAATCTTTTACAGCCGCATAATCAATACTATCAACTAAAAATTGACTTTTGGTAATCCAACTGTTTTCTGGATATTTTTTTTGAAAACTTAATAGTAATTCTTTCGATCTTGATTTGGAATATGCATCAAAAATTAATTCTTGCAATTCTTTTTCCAAATTCGCTCTTTGATCACTACAAAAATTAAAATCTTTACAAAACTTTTCTTGGTCTTTTATATCAATGTGTTGAAGTTGATCAAATGCCTGACCGAAAGCCGAATAGGCAGTGTCTAATGCATCCGTTGACCTCTTTGTCGTTTTTAAAAGAAAATAGCGGGTGAATAAAATTTCAGGTATTTTCCCCTCCTTCAATTCAAGTTCATCTAAATTTTTACCAGCACTTTCAAACTGTCCCTCATTTATTTCAGTTATGATCTTACTGATCTGGCGTTTTTGACCTAAACAAACAGAAATACTTAGAATAAAGAGGGTGGTAAAAAAAATACGCATCATATAGAGTTCAATTTATCTTGGTAAATCATTAAACAAAAAAAAGCATTCAAAGTTTTTGTCTCAATAAATATAACAGAATCACGATCCCATTAATGTATCCTTTAAAAATAATAATAATTCTTTTTATACTGATTTTCAGTTGATTGCAAAATTTCATATACATATTAATCACAATTTACTAACCTAAAAAAATAAATTTAAGTACCTTCGCAGACTAAATTTTTGGGTATGGTTAGAATAATAAGTCTCTTACTAGTCATTGTTTTCTGCTCTTCATCTATTCTTGCGCAGGAAGACAGTAGCTATGTTCTGGTAAGTTTACCTGAGTGTGAGTGTGCAGATACATCCATGAATACTTCAGATTTTAATAGTAGTGGGTTAAAAGTTCTCCAAGTGGGGCGGGAAATTGCTATAATAAACAAAGAGATCGTCACCGGTTCATGCTGGGATTTTGTAAACTATGTTTATAAAAAATCAGGGGCCGAAAAAACATCTATATTCAGATCAAAAAAAGGTGGACCTTATGCAAAACCAGAAATGGTAAAACCCGGCGACTGGATTTATCATATCAATTATAGTTATAAAAACATTGAGCATAGCGCCATTTTTGTTTGCTGGAAAGACATAGAAAAAAGAATCGCAGTTACTTTAAGTTATGCAGGTGGTAATAGAAAACTACCTGGTAAATATGGAACATATAATCTTAAGGGAATTTATTCTATCCAAAGACCAGCAGAACCATTAAACTAGCAGTATGCTGAAAAATATTCCTTCCTCCATCATATTTTTTATATGCATGATTTGTTGTCAATCTATTTTAGTTGCGCAATATGATCAAAAAGATTCTACATCAATAGATATTGTAGCGGTAGGTGATATAATGCTTGGGACTAACTTTCCGGATAATTCCTCATTACCACCCAAAAATGGAGCACTACTTTTATCTGAAGCAGATGCACTGATAAAAAATGCAAGTGTAAGTTTCGGAAATCTTGAAGGTTGCTTTCTAGATGCAGGAGGTAAATCAAAGGGAAGTGGCCCTAATGTTTATAATTTCAGACAACCCACATCATACGCAACTCATCTGAAAAGTGCAGGATTTGATCTATTAAGTATCGCAAACAACCATATAAAGGATTTTGGTACTTTAGGAATAGAAAGCACAGCCAATACATTGATGGAAAATGGGATTGCATTTGCTGGAACTCCTCAACAACCGTATTGCATCATAATTCGAAATGGAATTAAAATAGGGATGATCGCATTTGCACCCCATGATGGCTGTTTAAACATGTTACAAACTGAGCTGGCCATTAAACTGGTCAAAGAAGCGAAATCAAAAGTAGATATACTGATGGTATCCTTTCATGGTGGAGCCGAAGGTTCAGGTGCAACACATGTTACCCGCAAAAGAGAAATCTTCTTTAATCAGGATAGAGGAAACGTGTATGCATTTGCCCATGCTGTAGTAGATGCTGGTGCTGATTTGGTAATAGGCCATGGACCTCATGTTCCAAGAGCTATGGAGGTATATAAGTCTAAATTAATCGCCTACAGTTTAGGGAATTTTTGCACCTATGGTAAATTTAATTTAAAGGGTATCAGTGGTTACGCCCCAATGCTTGTTGCAAGAGTAACCAAACAAGGTGATATAATAGAAGGGCAGATAATTTCATTTGTACAAAAAGGTGAGGGTGGCCCGGTGATCGATACACAACACCATGCTGCAAAAATGATGGCAACCCTTAGCCAACAAGATATACCTGAATCCAATCTTCAGTTTACAGATGATGGAAAATTTTTCTTAAAGAGAATACAATAAAAAAAATCCGATTAGCTTTCGCACAATCGGATTTGTATTTAATGAATTTGACTAGTTATCGATTTAAATAGCGAAGCATAGCTTCTACAAAATAATAATCAGCATACGTCAATGCAAAATCTACTTCACCTTTCAGTGGCAATGCTCCTACACTATGTTTAAGTAAAAAACCACCATTCGTTCCCGGTTTTGCAAGATACTCATCCGAAGAAAGTGTAGTCAAGATCAATTCAGCAGTGGATAAATACTTTTTCTTTTCTGCACCTTTAACATAGTCTGAAAGTTCTAAAAATGCAGAAGCCATAATCGCACCAGCTGAGGCATCACGAAGTTCATTAGGAAGATTTGGAGCATCAAAATCCCAGTATGGAATACCATCTTTTGGAAAATATTTATGATTCAAAATGAACGTAGCGATCTTATTAGCTTGATCCAGATATTTTACATCTTTTGTCAAACGATACATCGTGGTAAAACCATACAAAGCCCAGGCTTGACCTCTCGACCATGCTGAAGAATCTGAATATCCTTGCCAAGTTGTTTTACGCAACAACTGACCACTGGCCAGACTGTAGTCCAAAACATGGAATGCAGCATTATCCGGACGAAAATGTCGTTCAATGGTGGAATTGGCATGTGTTACAGCGATTTCACGGAAACGTGGATCTCCACCATTATTACTAACCCATGTCAACAATTCAAGATTCATCATATTATCTACAATCACAGCACATTTAAAATTCTTACTGGAATCCCAGGATTGTATAGACTGTATTTTAGGGCGATAACGCGTGGCTAGAGACATAGCTGCCGTATCAATTGTTTTCCTATAAGACGAATTACCTGTAATGCGATAGGCATTACCAAAAGAGCAATACATCATGAATCCGAGATCGTGATTGCCTGTGAAATGCTTCTCAGGCTCCATCAGATTTAATCTTTGCTCAGCAATCTTTCTTATTTCAGGGCTCTTACTGTATTCAAAAAGATACCAAAGTGTACCAGGAAAAAATCCTGCACACCACCACTTTGTATTACTTGTTGTGAGTTTTCCGTTTTTGATATCAAAGTTCTGTGGCATACGATCCGCAGGAACGTTTTTATCCAAAAGCTTATATTGTTCTAGAGCTAATGTCAAATTAGAAGCTATTTGTTTTTTTAATGCATTGCCAGACAAGGATTGGGCAATAGACCCACAGGCCATCAGAATGGACATTACAAATACTACGTACTTCTTGATCATGAGGTTTGGTTTAAAAATAATTTAATTGGTTGGAGTTAAGGTGAAAGTATAATTTCCTTTTGTAGTTAGATGCTTAGCTCTAAACATCAATCTATATATAGATTTACCCCACACTCTTGACAATCGCGTATCATCTAACTGTACAGCTTCTACAGAATAATCAAAAATTTTTGGATCATAATTCATGATAACAGAAACGCCGTCATTTGTGAGCTGCAGCTTCCCTGCTGAAAGTATTTGTGGAGGAATTGCTGATAGAAAATTCAGTTGATTATTTTCCTTGACTTCACTTAACATGAAACGTTCATTGATAGTAAGAGTTCCTGTTTCTGATAATGTATAATCCAAAGCCCACTCTTTAATTGCTGCATTGGCTTCATAAGCCCCGGCAATATTAAGCTTGAACTGACGTTTATCCGGCTGAAAACTAACTTCGCGTGATCGAAATGTCTTTCCATCCTTCTGAGGCTTACCATTGATCAAAGGAAGATTATGGTAATTACTCTGCATCGTCCATATTGAATAACGCTGTGGGCCAAAAGTGAATTTAGTATAAGTGCCTACTCCAGCATCGATCAGGAATGGTTTGTTTTGTACATAATAAATAAAACTACCTACGTCGTTATGATTATGGCTTTCTGCATTATATCCGCCTTTTGCTCCAAAAAATGCTTGGCCTGCACGAATGTAGCAAAATTCAGTTTGTGGATACCAAGTATAAGGAGCAGTTGATGTAGCCGCTTTTTCATTTTTGATCTCATGTTGTGACCATAATGATTCTAGTGTACGAAAAGCATCGCGAACATGCACAAAAGATTCTTTGTCCTTGCTATGCAGATAAGCGGCAAATTGTTTCATTTCTGTACTTTGTACGGCCTTTCCATAGCGATATACCAACCCTGCATCACCGCCTCCTTTTGCAGAAGCATCTGCAAAATTCACTACCCATCCATCTCCGATATATGAGCGAGAGATATACTCTCCCATTGATTTGATCTTGGGTTGTTTGAAGATGTCTATTTTACCACCTGTAGCATAAGATAGTATCTGAAGGTAATCGTATAGTTTTCCGGCTGCATGCCCCCAATATGAAGGTCCTTCCTCACAAGCGCCATCATTTTTAGTATAATCTATAAACCGATCTACAGAACGCATGGTTTTGTAAACAGCATCAACTAATCTTTTCTGGTCTTTTTCCATAAGCAGGAATGATGTGAGCACATTAAAGTTGCACCACGGATTCCAGTTGTTTACCATTTTATCTTCAGGACCAGTCAAAGCTTGCCACCAATAATCATCACGCAGCAGATATGGATCAAGAATCCTGATCTGAATTTCTTTACGAATGCGCTGTGTAATTACAGGATCAACTTTATCAAATTCGGTAGCAAGGAAAAAATGGATCCACGATAACATGGAACCAAGATCTCCAGAGGTAAGATCGATGATCACTTCATGTTCATCAGGTAATGATCTTTTCGTTTTTTGTACAGGTTGATGAGCCGATAATACCCACGAACGCATGTCGCAAGTATGCCATACACCATTTATAATCTGATCAAGAAATCGACCTTTACCCTCTGCTAGTTCAGCCAAAAAAAGATGCATCAATGCTGTATTATTAGCGTTAAAGGGATTCTCCATGATCGTTCGCGTCCCATCACGTTCATAGGCAAGGTAATCCGTTGCTTTTATTACCTTCCATTCATAGCCGAGATATTGCTCTCCTTGTTTAATGATTTCCCATTTGTTCTCACCCGTAAGTTTGTCCCACCCCGATCTATCACTATACTTGGGATATGACACCCATCTATCAACTGGAAGAAGGGCCTCTTGAACAGCTGCCTTATCGCCAAGAGAGACTAGAAGATTTTTCTGAGCTTGCGTGAAAGAATAGGGAAATAGTAACAATAAAGTAAAAAGAAAAAACAATAACGGCTTATTACACTTAAATCTCATTGAGCGAATTACTTATGTTGAGAATATTGAATAACAAATAAAATACCATTAAAAATAGGTAAAATTGGATTACATAATATCTAATCTTCCATTTTGGAATGAATATACCTAAATAGTTCAATTTAAAAATCAATAGTAACTGATTTTACATTCAATACTCTTGAACTCCATGTTGAGGATAAACAATATAGAGAGTAATAAGTACATTTGAACATGCATCTATTCCGGAACCTGACATTTTGGGTACTTATTGCGATTACAGCTGGTATTTTACTAGGCCATTACAATCCAGATGCCGGGGTAGCGATGCAACTGCTAGGTAAGGGCTTTATCACCATCATTAAACTATTTATTAATCCCATCATTTTCATCACCATAGTTCTCGGTATAACGGGTATGGATAGTATGAAAAAAGTTGGACGTGTTGGCGGGATTGCTTTACTATATTTTGAGATCGTTACTACCCTTGCACTCGTTATAGGAATAATAGTTGGTTATTTCGTTGAACCTGGACTGAATGTGAGTGCTACAAATACCAGCTCTAAGGTTATAGAATCAATTAAGGTTGATACAAACAAAGGAATCGATTGGCTAGCTTTTTTTCGTGAAAATATCACCATTCAGGTTTTACTTCTCTCCATTCTAACAGGACTAATCCTGAATCATTTTAGTGAATCAAAAAATAAAGTAACTGCGGTAATTTCAATCGCCTCACGATACATATTTGATATATTACATGGAGTCATGATGCTTTCACCAATAGGAGCCTTTGGAGGCATGGCCTTTACCATTGGTAAATATGGATTAGCAGCTCTGGTACCACTGGCAAAACTGATGTTCTCGGTTTATCTTACCATGTTTTTCTTTATAGTTTTCGTACTTGGGGGTATTTTAAAATATTATCAAATTAGTATCTGGAAATTTCTTTCATATATCAAACAAGAGCTACTCGTAGTTCTGGGCACATCATCGTCTGAAGCAGCACTTCCTACTCTTATGAATAAATTAGAAAAGATGGGGTGCCATAAATCCGTTGTAGGACTGGTAGTGCCTACTGGCTATTCCTTCAATCTGGATGGTACATCTATCTATTTATCTATGGCCATAATTTTTTTGGCACAGGTATTTGGGATTGATCTGAACTTTACACAGATCCTTACCATCATTGGAGTATTAATGGTTACCTCAAAAGGAGCTGCTGGAGTTACGGGTAGTGGGTTTGTAATTTTGGCTTCAACCTTAAGTGCTGTAAAGGTATTTCCGAATCAAACTGAGGGACTTGCATTATTGATTGGTGTGGATCGTTTCATGTCTGAAGCAAGAGCCATCACCAATTTTATTGGTAATGGCGTAGCCACTATAGCCATCTCGAATATGGAAAATATGTTTGAAAGAGAGAAGCTGGAAAAAGAATTCACTAATTAGTTAATTCTAATACACAACTATTTTTGTTCTTTCGTACTTCCCATTCGACTCCAATTCCAGAATATAAACTCCAGCAGGTAGATCTTTTGTACTGATCAGCCCCCCATGCATCCAAAGTTGACTTGTAAAAATGTTTCCTGAAAGACCACTGATCTTGACAATCCCTTTTTTAGCTGCAGATTGAACTGAAATATAATTTCCCATTTTTACAGGATTTGGATAGGTGGAAAGAGAAACAACCGTCTTTTCTGCATTGACCTGAACCACGTTACTATGGGTAAATTTTGCATCAAGATCTATTAATTTCAAGCGATAAAAGTAGGATGCATACATAGAAATGGTATCCATAAAAGTATAAGCAGATGGCATACCCTTTGCCGAAATCTTTCCGATGCTGGTAAATAATATTCCATCGTTGCTCCGTTCGATCAAAAATTCCTTTGCATTGAATTCTGCAATCGTTTCCCAATTCAACTCCACTATATGACGATCCCGTTTTGCATAAAATGTCCTTAATTTCATTGGGAACCCTGCAGGAATAGTCGTAAAAGCATAATAGGATGTGTACATAATGTCTGTTATGCGTCTTAATCCTAGATCTAAATCCCCAAATGCCCGTTCTTGTATGTCTTTAAACGCATTATAATCGAATAAAATGGCGTACTCCTTTTCAGGTAAAAGATCTGAAACTGGATTTATAGTAATGGTATTGGTGCCAGAACCGGTAACGGCAGGAGAATTTGCAGCTATTGTCTCTACAATAGTATCATCGTCCGTTTTCAGTATATAGATATTCCCTTTCCCTATAATAACTGGAGTAGAAAATGTCAAGATAATATCCTTATTAAGAGGCACATTCAAAGCATTATTTTCCGGATCAACACTTTTTATCATTGGCGGAGAAGATCGAAGTGAAAGTGCAGAATATGCTGGCCCCTCATTAGAGATAATATCAATATCACCATCATGATCCAGATCTGTAATCTGGGATTGGTGTAGTCCATAGCTCGGTCCGTTTATTCCTTCGAATGGTGTATTCATCAGACTGGGGAAAAAGGTAAATGTTCCATTCCCATTATTTGCATAATATTGATTTACTGAAGGTGTCCAATACACAAGATCTACATCTCCATCAGCATCAAAATCGCCTGCTTGAAATCGATTAGCTGTAGAAGTTCCACCATTAATCCCACTGATCACATTCGGGAATGGGCTAATTACATCATTATACACTCCATTATGATTGAGCAGATAATGATGAACACCGGTTAACGGATTATAATAAAAAATATCAATATCATTATCTGAATCAAAATCTGCTTTAACCATAAATTGAAGACCCCTTGTAGGTAAAGCACTAGAAGGCAAAATGGCGAATGGTGTTTGAATCAAATCATCAAAATGTGTAAATGTGCCAGCTCCATTATTCTGGTAATATTTATTTATACTACCTGTTGAATATAGCATGTCTGTATCCCCGTCATTATCAAAATCTCCAGGTAGAAACTGATTCACCGTTGCCTTATTCCAGTCGCTACCTGGAATAAAATTGGCAAACGGATTCGAGGATGGAATGAATTTTCTACCATTATTTTCAAGATAGATATGGAAATGCAACAGATTATCAAAATAAAGAATATCCAGATCTTCATCGCCATCGAAATCCTCCATAACTGTATTTTCTTGTCCAAATACAGGCATGCGAACACCAGCAAATGGAGTTAAGGTATTATCAGAAATCAATGTATAGGTTCCATCTCCATTATTCTTATAATACTGATCTAGTGAACCATTCCAGAAAACGAAGTCGGTATCTCCATCGCTATCGAAATCCTGCGCATAAAACTGATTATTTGTTTTTCCCGGAACTAGGTCAGGAAAGGGATCAGGATCAAGTTTATCATATCTTACCTGAGCAATAGGAGCAAAGTTGATCGACAGAAAAATGATCAACAAAGCTGTTTTAACATAAAATTTTCTCATTCCATCTTCATTTCAGATGGAAATGCAAAATGCATACCGTAGAGAAGCAAAAGAACGACTTATTTCAACTTTTGCCAGGCAACCATAAAACTCACACCTATGGGTAAATCCATCTTCTTTAACATGATGCGGTCAAGATCAAATATGCAGTATAATATTTTTGATAAGATCCCGCCTTGAGTCCAATTATTGTCTGGTTTTAGATCAGACACCTTCTTAGTACCATTTACAATAAATTGTAATCGCCTAATGATCCAAATCGGTATAAACATCAAAGAATTGAAATAAGTCGCCCGAATTATATTCCCCTTATTTTCCCTGAAAAGAGATAGTAGTTGTTTTTTTGTATAACGCCGGAAATGTTGATTTACTATATCGTGTGTACTCCATAATGACATAAAAGCTGGTACGGTTACTAAAATCTTCCCTCCCGGTTTACATACTCTGAACAATTCCTGTATGGCGGTAGCATCATCTTCTACATGTTCTACTACATCAAACGCACAAACCAGATCATAATATTCACTTTCATATGGCAGTTCAAGTATAGATCCATTCTTAATCTCCATATTAAGTTCATCGCGACAAAATTCAAAGCTAGGACGATCGTATTCTAAGGAATCAACTTTACCAAAAGGCTGAAGGATTTCACTGGATCGGCCGGTTGCCGCACCTACATTCAGGATTTTTAATGATTGCTGGCCAGAATATATTCGTTCAACTTGCTCAATTATGATCTTCTCTCGCACTTGAAACCACCAATGCTCTCGTTCCAACTGGTAATAATCATTTAAAAACTGACGATCCATAATTCAAAATAAAGAAAAACTGGGAATCACTTGGCACAAATCACTAACTTAGGTTATGTCCTCTATATATCCTGTTTCAGAAAAGGCGTCTAAACGCCTGCTTTATTTATTATGGTTTATTCTACCCATAATGGCTGTATTACCAAAGATAATTGCCGGTCCAAAATCCTATAACAATTATCTCATTTACAAATATGTGTTCTGGCATAGCTGGTTTCAACAACCCATGTTTGCTTTTTATCCTGATCAACATTTATATCAAAATCATTATGGGCCAACCTTCAGTGCAGTGATCGGCCTTTTTGCCTTAATGCCAGATGCAATAGGCATTCTATTATGGTCGATAGCCAGTGCTGGTGTTTTGTTCTATGCTATCCAACGATTACCCATTTCCATAAAATCGAAATGGATCGTTATGTTAATTTGTTTAATTGAAATGGTTGGCACGGTCCAAAACCAGCAATTCAATACTATTGTATGTGCAGGGATAATGCTATCCTTTGTTTATCTCTATGAGAAGAATATTCCGGCTGCAGCATTTTTTATTGCTGGAGGTATATTAACCAAATTATATGGTATTGTTGGACTGGCATTTGTGCCGTTTTCAGGTAGATTTAAACAGATGACCATTTGGATGATAATAGCCATTATCATGCTGTTTGTACTTCCGATGCTATGGTCAGATCCATCCTACATCATAAAAAGCTATATGGATTGGTTTGAACGATTAGTCATGAAGAACCAGGAGAATATACATACTAATGTTACTGACGGCATGCAAGATCTTAGTTTTATGGGAATGGTAAGAAGAATTACAGGCTTAACTTCATTTTCTAATCTATGGTTCATTATTCCGGCTGCAGTACTACTGATCATACCCATTTTTAAATTTGATCACTATAAAAGCAAATCCTATCAATTGACGTACTTAGCCCAGGTAATGATCGGACTGGTTATTTTTTCTACTTCCGCAGAGTCGCCAACCTATATAATAGCCGTAAGTGGATTTGCCATCTGGTTTGCACAGTGGGATGATAAAAAACCCAAATGGCTTTATGGATTGTTAATCTTAATGTTTTTATTAACTATACTATCCTATTCAGATATATATCCTAAAACATTCAGAAATGAAGTTATTAAACGCTATGCATTAAAAGCATTTCCCTGCGTAGTAACCTGGCTCGTTATTTCCTGGAGACTGTTATTCTTCAAGGAATCCAATCTAAATACCGCATGATCAATCTTAGCAAAAGAAGCCATTGTAGTAAATGTTCCATACTTTGATAAAACATTGATCAAATTGATCAGGCGTTCAACTAATCTATCGCCACAAATCAATCGGGTATATAATGGTAGTCCGGATCCTTTAAGGTCAGTAAATTCCCAGGGATGAAAGTAGAGACTAAGATGACCATCATGTGTTAAGGTGCGCAGGGCAAATTCCTTATATAACGAAAAGGGAAAGCATTTAAAACTAAGCCAAAATAATGGTATCCGCCATTTCGGTGTTACAGATGCTGGAATTCTCCATAATTCCTGATCAATATAAGGTAACCTTGAAAGATGTAAATTATTATATCTGCCCGGCAGCCACGTCGGATGAATTGACGCATCATAAGCATACCCTGCATCAAGTACAGACTTTGCACAAGTAGCTCTCATTCTAGGCATCCTCAATCCATAAATCTTCTTATTCGTTATTTCTTCTAATCTAACTCGTGATCTGAGTAAGTTTGCGGAAGCATAAGAACTATGATAATAAGTATGAGAGGCGATCTCATGAGTATCGGCCAACGATTTTATTTTCTCCGGAAAGTGATCTGCAAAATTTGCTGTAGTGAATAATGTAGTAGGGACTTCATGTAAAATTGGCGCAATGGCATCCAGGCCTCGATATCCTACTTCCATCTGCTCCATACTTGATATCTTATGCCCATATTCTAGTGGCATATCGAATTCTTCAACATCAAAACTTAGAAGGATGTTATTCATAGGTTAGAATGATGTACAATATAATGAGGTCGAGCTTTACTTTGTAAAAAGAGTTTGGATATGTAGATCCCAATGATACCTAAAATCATCAGATTCAAACCGCCAAAAAAAGCAACGGTAACCAATATTGATGCCCAGCCGGCAATTTGTTCATGATTAATTATGGCAAAAACGACATAAGGGACATAAAGAACTGAAATCATTGATGTAATAATTCCAATATATGCCGAAAAATATAATGGCTTAGTACTAAACGAAGTGAACCCTTTTAATCCAAATCGTACCATTGTGACAAATGAATATTTGGATTCTCCATGCAAACGGTCATTTGGTTGATATACAATACTTATTTGTCGGAAACCTATCCATTTTACCAAACCCCGGTAAAACAAATCGAATTCATTAAATGATTTGAGATGCTGTAACGCTTTTCCTGAAACCAGTCTAAAATCTGCTGAACCTTTTTCTATTTTTACTTCTGAAAAACTTGAGACAATCGTATAGAAAAGAGAGGATGTTTTTCTTTTAATATAACTTTCAGATCGATTCTCCCTTCTAAAAGTACGAACTACATCATACCCCTCTCTATACTTTTGCAGCATCTGAGTGATAAGATCTGGTGGATGTTGCATATCACAATCCATCATGATAGCTACTTCTGCATCGCTACAATCTAATCCTGCTTTTATGGCATTTTGATGTCCAAAATTTCTCGACAGGGATATATATTTCACTCTTTCATCTTTTTCCGAAAGAGCCATTATTTCTTGAAGAGTAGAATCCGTACTACCATCATCTACAAAGAGTATTCTATATGCGAATTCCTCCGGATCTACATGACGAACCAGTCCTTCATAAATGGGCATTATGTTACCTGACTCATTATGGGCAGGAAGGATGATGTCCACCCGAACTTTCATAAAATTTATTACCCCCGACCCACAAGTTATTTATTTTTTTGGCATCGAGCAGCTTTTGAAAGTCATTTTATAGCCGTTAAGTATGCCGGGCGCCATCTTTTACCCTGAAAACATGGAGAATATAGGGGAAAATAGCGTCCATCGACTCTTCAACACCCCTGGGAGAACCCGGAAGGGTTAGTATCAAACAATTTCCGCTAAAACCAGCAATGCCTCTGCTCAACATAGCATAAGGGGTACGCTGCTGCCCATAACCCCGGGCAGCTTCCATAACTCCGGGAATTTCCCGATCGATCAATGGAAGAATGGCATCAGGAGTTACATCACGACCAGAAAGACCAGTTCCACCAGTGCAAACGATCAATTCATAATCATCCTGTATCAACTTCCTTGTCAAGTTTTGAATGGATAAAAGATCATCCTCCACATATTCCCGATGAATATTAAGTAGATTATACTGACTTAATTTTTGCTGAACCAAATCGCCACTAATATCTTGCTGTAAAGATTGGGATACACTATCACTTATAGTTAACACCGCTACCTTCAGTGTCTCAGGATAAGCATACTTTATATCGCCTTTACCACCCTTTTTTTCAATCAGCTTAATTGAACCAATAGCCACACGATCATCGATGGGTTTCAGCATATCATAAATAGTCAATGCGGTGATCGAAGCAGCATGCATAGCCTCTACCTCGACACCCGTTTTGTATATAGTATGGACTTCCACTTTTATCAAAATGGTCAAGTCCTTTATCTCATAGGTGATAGATGCAAATTCAATTGGCAAAGGGTGACAATCAGGAATGACTTCATAGGTTTTTTTACACGCCAGTAAACCAGCGGCCCTGCTGAATTCAAAAACATCCCCTTTAGGAACTGATTTACTTTGCACTGCATCTATAGTAGATTGTTTTGAAACATTAACTTCTGCAAGGGCGATTGCCTCTCTATGTGTTGTGGATTTATGTGTGATGTCAACCATAATCAATTATTTTTTTTCCATTGATACCCTGCTGCTTCAAACCACTCTTTGCCCCAAATGGGCAACTCATTTTTAATTCGTTCCACAACCTCCTCGCATGCATCAATAGCTGCTTTTCGATGCGGAGAAGATGTGAATACAAACAAACATATCTCCCCAGCTTTCACCTGTCCTAAACTATGATACACATGCATACATGTGAGGGTATATTTACTGAATATCTCCTCTCTAATCAGCATCATCTGTTCCAAAGCCATCTCTTCATAAGCGGTATATTCAATTGAAGTAACTGTCTTTCCTTCAATATTATCTGCACGAACCTGACCCAAAAAAATACTATGTGCGCCAATGGATGTTTTAGTCTCATGCTTTTGAATACACTCTCCAATAAATGAAGAGGCAATCGCTCCCTGAACAAATATATTGGTCATCTTACCTTTTGACATACTATGAATTGATGCATTTTGGAATTGCATAAGCTGTTTTCTCCAATTCTTCAATTGAAACAGGCCCATTATGTGTTAAAGGCATAACATCAACCAGCAATATTTGTTGATGTAAAGCATCATAGGTCATGATTTTATCGATTAATATTTCACCAATACCCGTGATATATTTGATGGCTTCCATGGCCTGCATCGATCCAATTATCCCGGGCAACATCCCCAATACTCCTTCTTCTGAGCAGTTCCTTATTAAACCACTTGAAGGAGGGTCGGGGAAAATATTTCGATAATACGAATGTCCTGGTGCAAAAAAAGCCAACTGGCCTTCAAATTTTGAAACAGCTCCAAAAACAAGTGGTTTGTCTAATAGCCTGCAAGCATCGTCCAAAAAGTATCTTGTTTCAAAATTATCGGAACAATCAATGACCAAATCAACCGTTGGTATAACCTTTAGACCAAGGTTTTTATCAAATCTTGCAGGGATTGTTTCAATCAAAACATCTTTATTCAGATCTTTTAATTTTGATTTAGCTACATCAACTTTATTCTTTCCTATATCAGACTCTGTAAATAAAACTTGTCTGTGCAGATTAGACAATGTAACCACATCATCATCCACAATAGTAATCTTCCCTACTCCTGCTCCTACTAAATATTGCGCTACCGGACAGCCAAGCCCACCCATACCTATAATCAGAATATGAGCTGCACTTAATTTATCCTGTGCTGCCTTACCAAATGAAGGGAGGATCAATTGTCTGCTATAACGTTCAAAATATTCTTTGTTCATATCATCCTCCTGAAAAAGGGGGCAATAAAGCTATAGTACATCCGGGGAAAATAGGAACTTGCCCATCAGTTAATTTTCCATCTACAGCAATTCGGAACGTGTAGTTCACCAATGCAGGATAGACCTCAATTAATCGATGATGCAATGCCGTTGTATCCATTACATTATCTACCTCAATAACCGATGAGCCGATGATCTCCCTTAACTGCCCGAATACCAATATCTTCAACATACTATGTAAATAAAAGTTTCCAGGCGGCGATCAATAATACAGCAGCTAATATCACTTGAAGTTGTTGCTGCTTGAATCGCTTAGCACCTAACCAGCCGCCTAACCAACCACCCAATAAAGCAATACAAACCCAGATCAGCATATTGGATTGCAGTTGTATTCCCGAATTCCATTGCCCTCCCAATCCAGCCAATGAATTTACGAAAATGAATAATGCACTTACTGCCGCAGTTTGTTTTTGATCCGCCCATTTTAGCAAAAGGATCAAGGGAGAAAGAATGATACCTCCTCCAATGCCTATCAGCCCGGATAAAAAACCAATGTTAGCCCCTATAAATAAAGATAAAGGGAAAGATGATTGCTTCAGTTCTGATGAATCTGCAGATGGAATCATAAAGAAACGGGCCACCGGTATCAATAGTAGAACCCCTAATATTTTCTTATATATAACCGCATCAATAGTTATCGAACCACCAATAAAGGAGAACGGAATAGAGGTAATTACAAATGGTAAAAAGAATTTCCAGTTGAAATATCCGTTTCGATAAAATTGAATGAAAGCGATGATGGAAACAAAAAGGTTCAGAAATAAAGCTGAGGGTTTCATTAATTCAGGTGCGATTCCCCATAATGCCATTAAAGCTAAATAACCACTAGCACCACCATGCCCTACTGCTGCATAGAGAAATGCTACCACAAATAATAATATGTAAAACAATATCAACTCCATCAATAAGGAATTTTTTGAACGATGACCTGATCGCCAGCATTGACTTGAGTAACTTCTTCCGGCAATACAATAAATGCATCTGCATAAGCAAATGATTCCAATCGATAGGATTCCTGCCCTTTCCGGATATTCACGTTTCCATCCAATAATTCAGCTCTTAAAAAATGAGTAATGCCAGCGGGTTTTTGATAATCCGTTTGGATTATAGCAGAAGTTGATTCTAATTTTACATCTCTTTTCATAAGCTGAGCGATAGCCGGATAAACATATTGATAAAAACAAGTCAAAACAGATGATGGATTTCCTGGTAAACCAAAAACCGGTTTACTCCCTTTCATCCCAAATAACAACGGTTTTCCTGGTTTTTGTCTAACCCCATGAAAAATGATCTTGAACCCACTTTGAAGTAACGCATTAAGTGTATGATCATGATCGCCAACGCTAACTCCACCCGTTATCAATAACATATCGGATAGCTTCATGGCCTCATTTATGCATTTCTCCAATTGTTGTATATCATCTGGAACAACATGAATGAACACAGAAGTGATACCCATCGAATGTAAAGCCGCTCGTAAGGAATACGAATTAGCCTCATATATTTGTCCGAAAGATAATGGTTCACCAACACGTTGCAATTCATCACCTGTTACGAGGATAGCCACACGAGGTGATGAGAATACGGTAACCTGGTCTAACCCCAATGCGGCGAGAAAGCCAGCAATGGCAGGTGTCACAAGATATCCTGCTTTTACGGCCAGTTTACCCTTTTGAATATCTGAACCTGCAAATCGATAATTCTGCCCTTTTTTTATATTCTCATCTTTCAGTATCAGTATAGCCCCCCTTACATCTGTTTTTTCTTGCATGATAACCGTATCTGCTCCCATTGGAACGGCAGCACCTGTGAAAATACGAACGGCTTCACCTGGTTGAAGGGTTAGTTGAACATCATCACCAGCGGCCACTTCTCCAATGATCCTATATTCCGTTTTATTTTCCTCAAAGCAAAATGCGTAACCATCCATGCCAGCCTGATCGAAAGCAGGCAAGTCAATAGGTGCATAGATATCCTCTGCTAACAATTTATGAAAAGCTTGATCCAGGGGCAGCTTGACGGGTGGTAGCGCTTGAATATATTGGTTGATGAATTGCTTTGCCTGTTCAACAGAGATCATACTTATTATTTTACCCTCCAATGCTGATCATTGACCGATTTTGAATATGCGACGCTTCTACTTTTTCAAGATCAGATGTAAATTGACCGCCTAATTCTTTTGCTTTAGCAGAAATATTTTGTCTTACGATAGAAATGATATCCTCACCTTTTCTAAAAGGCGAAAGTATATCTGTTTCAGTTGCCGAGAATAAACAATTTTTGATCTTCCCATCTGCCGTTAGTCGAATTCTATTACAATCACCACAAAAAGGTGCACTCATAGTACTAATCACCGCAAATGTTCCATTAAACCCATCAATCTGATAATGTTTGGCAGTATCATGAGGACGTTTTGTCAATGGAGTGAACCTATATTTTGTTTCGATTTGTTTCAATATATCCTGCCAGGTAAATACCTGTTCCCGCTGCCAATGATTTCCTGAAAACGGCATGAACTCAATAAAACGCACATGAACAGGATGATGCTGGGTCCATTCCACAAAATTCATGATCTCATGTTCATTTATCCCTTTCATCACAACCATATTGATCTTTGGATGAATATTATTGCTCAGCAACAGATCAATATTATCTCTGACTTGCTCAAACGAATCCCTTTTTGTTAAAAGATGAAACCGATTTCTATCCAGTGTATCCAGACTAATATTGATCGATTGTATATTCGCCTTTATTAATTTATCCAGATGTTCATGAAGTCTGGTTCCATTTGTCGTTATAGTCAATGCTACCGGCAATGAAGCCAGCTTTTCAATAATCTCTCCTGCATCTTTTCTGACCAGAGGTTCACCACCCGTAAGCCTGATCTTTTTAATACCAAGAGAAACAAAAACAGATGCGAGTTGAAAGATCTCATCCGCCTTCATTAATTTATCCGAATGCATGAAATGATAATCGTCATCAGGCATACAATAATTGCAGCGCAAATTGCATACATCTGTAAGAGATATACGCAGATAATCATGAATTCGTCCAAAACTATCCATCAACATGATCCACGCCGTTTATATTCTTCATAATCGCCCATTGTATCTAAATCAAATGTACCCTCCTCAAAGGATACAGACCCAATTCTTTCTTCAATTGTTTTCAAAAACTGACGTGCACCTGTATCCCCTTTCAAAGACATAAGATCAGGATATAATGATTTAGTAAACAAAACAGGTGTACCATATTGATTGTTGTACCCACTCGCTACAGCAAGAAAATTATGTTTTTGTTGTACTGACCATAATGAATGCAAATGAACCGGTTTCAAATAAGGCTGATCGCACACAAGAATGAATAATCCATCAATTTCAGCATGATATGTATCCATAAATTCAACTCCCGATCGGATGGATGTTGCCATTCCTTCGTTCCAATTTGCATTATATAAGATTTCTACACCCCTGAGTAATGGTGTTATCTGTTCAGCATAAGCACCAGTTACAACAACTACCGGACCTAAATCCGCACTAATTGCCACATCAACCATATGCTGAATCAGCGGAATTCCATCAATATCCAACAATTGCTTTGGCTGCCCCATTCGGCTGCTTTCACCACCAGATAATAGTAATATACCCGTTTTGGTTATTATTGGCATTATCGAAATTTGATTAGAGTTTGGGAACGATCATGAATTTCGGTAGCACAATTGCGCAAATTTCCAGAAGCTTTCCCATTCATAACTGCCTGTATTTCTGCGATAATACTCAACGCGATTTCCTCAGGAGTTTCAGCACCAATATTCAATCCAGTTGGTCCGTAAATAGAGTTACGTTTTTCGACAGACATTTCAAAACCAATTTCATCTAACATTTTTTGTAGTTTCTTTACCGGACCAAGCACTCCAATATAGTTGATATCTTTTGTGATCAGTAAACGAAGCATAGATAGATCATATTGATAATTATGTGTCATCAAAACAAATGCAGTACGCTCGTCGATATGAACTTTATCAATCAATTGTTCTGGTTTCCCTACGAGTACTTGACAGGCAGTAGGGAAACGATCCTGTAAGGCATGTGTGGATCGACCATCTAACACATGAATTTCCCAACCCAAAACATCAGCAAATACAGACATAGAATGTACATCATTTCCAGCACCGACTAAAACCAATGAAATTGTCGGAGGAATGCATTCAAAAAAAATGGTAAATCCATTTTTATACTGTATGAACTGGGATGAACGATTTTGAAATGTCAATTCGATATCCTGGTCAATAGTTGAAAATCCGTCTGGTAAACGTCCCCATTTTTTTTTATCCTGCATCCATAAACAAGTTCCCGGTTGTTCGGCATATGGTTCCATAGAAAAAATGGTGAGTATCAATTGATCTTTTCGATCAGGATTGACCTGCTTCAAACATTCTATAGCATTGAGCGGATTATCCGTATTTATAGGTTCGAATAAAACAGAGATCACACCTGCACAACCCAGTTGACGCCCGATGAAGGCATCCTCATCATCGCGAGTATCATAGGTGATCAGTTTAGGCTTTTGCTGGGCTATTACCAATTGTGCTTTTCGTAGTGCATCCCCCTCCAGACAGCCGCCACTGATAGCGCCGGTAATCTCACCATCATCCGTTACCAGCATGCGAGCCCCCGGTCTTCTGTAGGAAGACCCCTCTACATGCACCACAGTAGCAAGTGCAGTACGTTTGCCGCTTGCTCTAGCCAATTCAAAAGCTCTAATAATTTGCCTGATTTCGTTCACCAAACGAATTTACTATTAATACGCTCTACCGCCAAGGTCGGTATTGTGCTGGTTGGGAATAAAATTTGCATTTAGCTGTATATGCAGAATATATTAATAGCCCTCGACTTTTCAGAAACCTCATCAAATCTGATCAAGTTTGGTTTCGCATTCAATAAGCATTTTTTTGCACATCTTCATTTTATTCATGTTTTTCAGATGCCCTATGTCATTTCTCCGGAAACAGAACAAATACTTATACCATACGATACGATGAAAAAAAACTATTCTGACAAACTATGGGATATCATTCAGGAACATAAAGGTCAATATCACTATGATATATCGATTCATGCTACAACAGGAGGGGAAGTTCAGGAGATCAATGAATATGTTAAAACACACGACATAGATCTGCTAATTGTAGGGAACAAAGAACGAAGCAAATGGGGAAGATGGGTTTCCGGGAGCATCACGCAGCAACTATTGCAACATCCTCCTGTGCATGTACTAAGTATAACTGCTGATTACGAGTATAAAGTTTGGAAAAAAATTTGGGTATGCACAGACCTCAGTATGCCATTAAAAGATGACCAAATAACGTTTATAAAATTTATGGCCGATCATGTAAATGCAGAAGTTAATTTTTTACATATTTCAGATGTAACAGAAAGACGATTGGAATTTGATATAGAATCTCAAAAAAAGATCCTGGAATCCTTTCAAAAGGTTCCACTAAACGTACCAGTAAAAAGAAATATTCCAGAAACAATAGAAGATCTGATCACCAAAGAGGGAGGAGATGCTCTTATACTCTTTCCTCATCATCATAACTGGCTAGATTCATTTTTCCTTGGTCGCGAAACAACCGCTATTTCAACAGAAATAGATATCCCAATTCTCGCAATGAAAGGCTTAGAAAAATAACTAACGGCGACGGCGTGACATCATTTTGCGCACCACAGAATCATAGACCGGCAATTGTTCAGCTGTACATTCTTTTCGCATCTCCCGGAAATGTTTGAACATTTGTATATCTGAATTACGATTGATCTCATGCCATTTATTCACGTATGATTCTATGGTAGAGTCTGATAATTCAGCATCACCCATACGTTGATACAAACTATCTTTCAATTCAGCTACACGCTCCCAATATGGTTTCATTTCAGCGAAATATGCCTTCTTTTTCTCATCAAAAACTTTTGACTGAGCTTCCGTTAAGCCAACTTGATTTTTAAAAGAATAATCTGGTCTTCGCTTTGACGTAAATGCAAATATGCCTAAGGCGATATTGGTAACAATTAAGCATATTACCAGAAGCAGTACCCACTTATTAGAAGTAATGGCTTTCATACTCATGGATTGAGATTGTCGAAATAACTGATTTGTTGAGCAACATAATCCTGAGTACTACCCAAATCTTCATTCTCCTCTAAACTGCTGAACACCAAATATCCGTTCAACAACAGAAAGAAAAATAACAAGGATAAAGAGACAGCCGGCTGAGCTAAAAAAGAAATAGCCTTAGTCCAAATACTAACTGGTGACGATTCCATTTTAGCCATCAAACGGGTATAGAAAAAAGGAGAAGCCTCTGCCCTTGAAACCTCATCGAGGCTGCTCAAGGTAAGTTCTACTTGATTCTGCATGGTTGGCTGTTGTTCCATATACTCTAATTTAGATGCCTTATTTGAAAAAAAATTGTGTTTTACTTATTTTTCTTATAATAATTTTCCAAGTCCTTCCTCAAATTCGCCTTAGCCCTATGGATCAGCGATTCTATGGCCGAAACCGACAAACTCATGATTTCCGCAATTTCCTGATATGGAATTCCCTCTACCTTATGAAGAGTAAAAGCTATTCGTTGATTTTCAGGAAGTTTTGTTATAGACTTAAACAAAATGACTGACCTTTCCTTATTATCGAGTTGCACTCCAGGATGTATAAATTCTGGCGGATCATGCCTTAATTCATTGTTCTCCCCTAATAAACTCGTGATAAAAGCAAAGCGTTTTTTCCGTTTGCGGCTCCTTATCAGTTCCAGTGATCTTGTTACTGCAATGCGGTAAAGCCAGGTAGAAAAGGCCGATTCCCCTTTAAACTGGTGGATTGACTCATAAACTTTTATAAAGACCTCCTGAGCAATATCCTCGGCATCCTCAACATTTTGTAATAACCCCAATGCTGTATTATAGACCAGATCTTTTTTGGACTCCACAATGCGTTTAAAGGCTCCATCATCCCCCTTTTTAAGGAGGTCGATCAGTTCAGCCTCTTCAGACCGCTGAAATGGTTTTCCAGTTGATTCTATTAAGGGCATTGCCCGGTAAAGTTATATGTTCAGACTTGCAGTTAGATGTTTTTTTCGATTTCATCCTTTGCGATCAAGGATTTAATTGAAAATTAGCTTTTCTTGCAGTTGATATTAAAACCTTCTTTGCAATGAAATCATTTGAATGGAAAGGAGTCTTTCCAGCATTACTAACTCCTTTTACCGCAGACGACAAACTAGATTTACCTCTCTTTGAAAAAAATCTGGAAGCTCAACTTACTGCCGGAGTGGAAGGAATCATACTAGGTGGCACATTAGGTGAAGCCTCAGTGTTGACGATTGATGAAAAAGAGAAACTAGTAGCTTTTGCACTCGAAAAAACTGCAGGCAGAGTCCCTGTTATATTGAATATTGCGGAAGGAGCTACACGTGAAGCATTACATCAGGCCGCTCTCGCAGAAAAATGGGGGGCCGATGGATTGATGTTATTACCTCCAATGCGTTATAAATCCGATCACCGAGAAACGGTAACCTATTTTAAGACGATCGCCAATGCGACGAAGCTTCCGATTATGATCTACAATAATCCGGTAGATTATAAAATTGAAGTGACGATCGATATGTTTAAAGAATTGGCAGTATGTCCGAATATCACGGCCATTAAAGAATCAACGCGTGATGTTACCAATGTAACCCGACTGATCAATGCATTTGGGGATCGATTTAAAATTCTTTGCGGTGTAGATACATTGGCTATGGAAGAACTTTGCTTGGGTGCGCATGGTTGGGTAGCCGGATTAGTAGATGCATTTCCTGCAGAAACTGTTGCGATTTATAAACTCGTTACAGCAGGGCGCATTGAAGAAGCGGCGAAGCTCTACCGTTGGTTCATGCCATTACTGGAACTAGACATTCATCCTAAATTGGTTCAATACATCAAGATGGCAGCTGCTGCTACCGGTATCGGATCTGAATATGTACGTGCCCCAAGATTAGCTGTTGATGGAGAGGAACGGGATCGTGTAATGAAAATTATTGAAACTGGAATTGCGAATAGGCCAATATTACCTGTTCTTTAAAAAAATAGTTATGACGATCGATATGGTGATGCATAATGCCTGGAAAGCGTTTCTAATGTTTAGAAAAACATCCCCTAAGCAACGTGCAGATTTGATGAAGCGTATCGCTTTCAAGCTGGAGCATTCAGGAGATGAATTGATCCAGATCGCTATGAGGGAAACCAATCTTCCAGAAGTAAGGCTGAAAAACGAACGAAATAGGACCATATTTCAGTTAACGCAATATGCAGAGGCTTGCCAACAAGGATTATGGCTGGACGCGCGTATTGATCATGCCTTACCCGAACGCGTTCCACCTCGCCCTGATATACGAAAGATGAATATAGGATTGGGGCCAGTTGTTGTATTTGGCGCATCAAATTTTCCATTTGCCTATTCAACTGCAGGAGGCGATACAGCTACGGCATTAGCCGCGGGTTGTTCTGTGGTTGTAAAAGCACATCCTGCCCATCCGGAGACATCAGATTTTGTAGCACGGTTGATTGAACAAGCCGTGACAGAAGAAGGATATGATTATCCTATTTTCCAGCATGTACATGGAGTATCTAATGAAGTAGGTAAAGCTTTGGTGATGCATGAACACACCAAAGCGGTTGGATTCACGGGATCATTCAGCGGAGGAAAACAATTATACGATTGGGCACAGCAGCGAAAAGAGCCAATTCCAGTATTCGCTGAAATGGGAAGTATCAACCCGATTTTTATACTTGCGGAAAAATTACGTTCAGATAGTTTGTGGTTAGCAGAACAAATTGCTGGGTCGATAACACTTGGAGTAGGACAATTCTGTACTAATCCCGGATTGATCATCACGACTCAATCAGCAGGACTAGATGCATTTTTATCTGCCCTTGCAGAACGCATTGCCGCAATAGCACCGGCTAAAATGTTGCACCAAGGAATTTCTAAAGCATATAATTCTAATCGTTCTCAAGCATTAGCACAATCGGATGTAAGGGTAGTTTCAGTCAGTGCAGTTGAAGCCAAAGAAGATGAAGGACAACCTACCATGGCAACAGTGGGTGGAGATGCATTTTTAGCGAATCCAATTCTACATCAGGAAGTTTTTGGTCCATATTCATTAGTAGTCGTATGTAAAGATGAAAAACAGATGATGCAGATCGCTTCATCGATTGAAGGACAATTAACTTGCAGTATTATGGCAACAGATAATGAACTATCACATGAGTTGTTCAAATTAATAGATCTGAAATGTGGAAGAATGATTTTGAATGGAGTGCCTACAGGCGTTGAAGTTTGCTGGAGCATGCAGCATGGCGGCCCTTTTCCTGCTACTACCGATAGTCGATTTGGCTCTGTTGGTCCCGATGCGATCAAGCGATTTGTGAGACCCATATCATTTCAAAACTATCCGGATGGGTTATTACCAGATGAGTTGAAGGAATCTAATCCATTGAATGTGATCAGAATGATGAATGGACTTTTAGAACAATCTACTTAGAAGCAATCTGCAACGCCGCTCCCCTATCCTCCATTCTATGTTTATAAACAAAGCCTAGCGTTACGATCCAAGAAATAATAAAATAAGCTATTACCATCATTGATGCTCCTGTAAAAATTTCATCTACCCCAAACCAATCACCAGTATAGTTAATGAACCAAATTCCAAATCCTGCTTTTATGGTTTCAAAAAAGATTGACCAAACATGACGGTCCATTAATTCAGTTAACGCATAAACAAATAAGAAAATAAATCCCCCATATACAAATAAATTAGCATTACCAATCTTTGCTATATTCCCAACAAAATAACTGATGAAAGATAATAGGGCAAACAATTGAACCCAGCACCATATATGTAATGCAGGCGATGCTTTGGTATCGTATTTTTCAAAATTGTATATATCTGTAATTTTGTCCTTAGGATATCTTTCCATAACATCAGCTGGTCGCCAGCCAGTAGGCATAAACCAGATACGGCATTTATCCCACCAACGCTTTGTACGCCAGGCATCCAGTATCAACAGCCAAATATGCTGAAAATTGATTCGGATGGGATTCCAGGTGTGAACAGGCCGCGTAATTCCATACACTGGAGGAACATCATCAAGTTCTTCCTGATAGGTGCCAAATAATCTATCCCATATGATAAAGATCGCAGCTAAATTTTTATCTAGATATTCTGGATTAATGGCATGATGCACTCTATGATGAGAAGGGGTTACAATAATCTTTTCTAAAAATCCGAGTTTTCCAATATGGCGCGTATGATACCAGAACTGTGCAAATAAATGAAGTGGTGCAACCGTAGCAATCACAACAGCCGGTACTCCTAAAAGTGCTGCGGGCAATAATAAGAAGGCGAAAATATTAATGAAGACAGATATACTTTGCCGTAATGCACAAGCCAAATTAAATTCTTCAGAACTATGATGAATGACATGCCTATTCCAAAGTATATTGATATGATGTGCCCATCTATGTGTCCAGTAACTTGAAAAATCAAGGGCAATAAAAGCAACAATATATGTAACCCAGGTTGCCTTAATTGAAAATAAAGCTACATGATCCACCAGCCATTTATACGATAGGATACTAATACTTAATCCAAGAATATCCTTAGTAATATTGGTCACTCCTGAACTTAAACTGGAGATCATATCCAGGTTACGAACAGTATCAAAACCCTTGTACCATCCATAGAATTTTTCAAACAAGACCAGGACAAAAAATATAGGTATGGCGATCAATAATATCTTACCATAAGTTTCCATATTACGTCTATTTTCTAGCTTACAAGGTAACAAAAAAGGCTTATTTTTAAGCATGCACATATTTGAATGTATAGATGCCCATACCTGTGGTAATCCGGTTAGAGTGGTGGCCAAAGGTGGCCCTGAACTCAAGGGAAACAATATGAGCGAAAAACGACAGCACTTTTTAAAAGAATTCGACTGGATACGAAAAGGCTTAATGTTTGAACCCCGAGGACATGATATGATGTCCGGATCAATCCTTTATCCACCACATGATCCGCAAAATGATGTTTCGGTGTTATTTATTGAAACTTCTGGCTGCTTGCCTATGTGCGGACATGGAACGATTGGTACCATAACCATCGCTATTGAAAGAGGATTAATCCAACCAAAAACGCCGGGCATCGTTCGTATGGAAGCACCTGCCGGATTGGTACTTATTAAATATGGTGAAGTCAATGGAAAAGTAAAATGGGTTCGATTGACCAATGTTCCTTCCTATTTACATTCGAGTGGATTAACAGCTGAATGTCCGGAACTGGGAAAACTGACTTTTGATGTGGCTTATGGTGGTAATTTTTATGCTATTATAGATCCTCAAGAAAATTTTAAAGGACTCGAATGCTATCCCGCTGATAAACTAATCTCCTGGGCTAGGGAATTGCGTAAAGTGATCAATGCGAAATATAGTTTCACGCATCCGGATGACCCAACCATTAATGGATGTTCGCATATTGAATGGACTGGTGCCGTTATAGATCCAACATCCACCGCACGAAATGCAGTGTTCTATGGCGATAAAGCTATAGACCGATCGCCTTGTGGAACAGGAACCAGTGCTAGAATGGCGCAATGGTACTCAAAAGGGAAATTAAAACCAGGTGATGAATTTATTCATGAAAGCATCATCGGTTCCAAGTTCACTGGAAGAATAGAGGAAGAAACGTTAATTGATGGAAAACCTGCCATTCGTCCATCCATTGAGGGATGGGCTAGGATATATGGACAAAATACAATCACGATTGATCCAGATGACGATCCATATGCACATGGATTTCAAGTAGTATAAACGAAATGCAATACATAACCATCATGAAACGTTCTTTCCTTGTCACTCTCTTGCTGATTGCTCAAATCAGTATTGCCCAAACCTGGCAACCCGTAGGACTAAATATTAAAACGAACTGGACAACTACCCTAAATCCAGCATTGCCACATCCGGAATATCCCCGGCCCCAAATGAAACGTGAACATTGGATGAATTTAAATGGACTTTGGGATTATGCAATTCGGTATAAAGAGGAAGGAAAGCCTGCTGCGTATTCTGGTAAGATATTAGTACCCTTTCCAATTGAGTCTTCATTATCAGGCGTTGGTAAAATAGTTGGTGACCAAAATATCCTTTGGTATCATCGTACGTTCAGCATACCGGTACATATGAAAGGGAAACGATTGCTGCTACATTTTGGCGCAATCGATTGGCAATCGGAGATCTATGTAAATGGTAAAATTGCGGGAAAACATGAAGGTGGTTACGATCCGTTTTATATTGATATAACCTCTTTTGTTAGTAATAAGACTGAACAGGATATAGTCTTACGTGTTTGGGATCCTTCTGATAATGGTCCGCAGCCAAGGGGAAAACAAGTGACCAAACCATCTGGAATCTGGTACACTGCGGTAACGGGTATCTGGCAAACCGTTTGGTTGGAAGCAGTACCGGAAACTTATATTCATCATCTATATTCTGTTGCTGATCTGGATGCAGCTAAGATTTCAGTTCATGCTCAAATTAAAAATCAGCAAAAAGGTGATATTATTAACATTCAATTACACGATGGCAATAATATCATATCGGTTACTGAAAACGAATCTGCACATCAACTACTGGATGCCAAGGGATTAATACCATGGTCGCCATCTAAACCTAAGCTGTATAGCTTAACCGTATCGTTACTTCGTAATGGAAGTAAAATAGATGAAGTAAAGAGTTACACAGCACTACGAAAGATCTCCTTAAAAAAAGATGAGAACGGCATACAGTGGATAGAGTTGAACAATCAATTTTTATTTCAATTTGGCCCGTTAGATCAAGGCTGGTGGCCAGATGGATTATATACCGCTCCCACTGCCGAAGCGTTGAAATTTGATGTGATTAAAACAAAAGAGATGGGCTTTAATATGATCCGGAAGCATGTTAAAGTTGAACCTGCACTTTGGTATAGCTATTGCGATAGTTTAGGAATGCTGGTATGGCAAGATATGCCTAGTGGAGATATGGCCCCTGGTGATCGTTGGAATCAGAACCCAAGTATAGAACCTACTGATAAAATAAGAACGGAAGCATCAGAAAAAATATATCGAAGCGAATTAAAAGCGATGATTGATGCATTTAGAGCATTTCCATCAATTGTGATCTGGGTTCCGTTCAATGAAGCATGGGGACAATTTAAAACGGTTGACATAACCAATTGGGTAAAACAATACGATCCATCTCGATTGGTAAATCCAGCAAGTGGAGGGAATTTCCACGCCACCGGAGATCTGCATGATCTGCATAATTATCCTGATCCACAAATGCACAGACCCGAAGTATTTGGGAAAGATAGAGCCGTTGTATTGGGAGAATTTGGCGGATTAGGGCTACCCGTTGAAGGGCATACCTGGACTGAAAAAAGTAACTGGGGTTATCAGACATTCAAGAATAAAGAGGAATTATTCAATCGGTACCAGCAGTTGATCGACAAGCTAACCACCTTGATACCAAAGGGGCTTTCAGCAGCCATTTATACCCAAACTACAGATGTGGAAACAGAAGTAAATGGATTGATGACCTATGACCGTAAACAATTTAAATTTGACCCTGAATTGATCCGAAAGGTGAACGAGAAACTTTACAACGTAAGAAAATGAGTAATAAGAAAGTGACCGTAATTGGTGGAGGCGTGATCGGAATATGTTGTGCGTATTATTTGAAAAAAGCTGGACATGAAGTAAGGGTTATTGACAGAGGAAATATTAAAACCGGTACTTCGTTTGGCAATGCAGGATATGTTTCGCCTTCGCATATAATGCCACTGGCATCTCCGGGAATTGTAGCTAAAGGTTTGCGTTGGATGTTGAGCTCAACCTCACCCTTTTTTATCAAACCAAGAATAGATCTTGATCTCATCAGATGGTGCTTTACTTTCTGGGCAAAATCAACACAATCAACGGTTGAAAAAAATACACCGCCGTTAGTAGATCTTTTACTTTTATCCCGAGAACTCACATCAGAAATAAAAAATGAAATCGGTAATCAATTCCGAATGGAAGAGAAGGGCTGTTTCATGATGTATAAAAATGCGAATACTGAAAAGCACGAGATTGAATTGGCTGAAGAAGCCGCTAAGTATGGCATTGAGACTAAAGTAATGAATGGCAAAGAAGTTCAGGACCTGGAAACGGAAGTAGAGGTTAATGTTCGAGGTGGAGTGCTGTATCCGATTGATGCACATTTACATCCTGGGGATTTTATGCAAACGGTTCATGCCTTCCTGGAAAAAGAAGGAGTTGAATTCATGTTAGAAACAGAAGTGACTGGATTTGAAAAAAGCCATGGAAAAGTAACCAATGTAATAACGGACAAAGGAACAGTTGAAGTAGAGGAATTAATACTGGCTACAGGTTCCTGGTTACCCGTAGTGAGTGAAACTTTAGGAATAAACATGCTGCTTCAGGCTGGAAAAGGGTATAGCATGACTTTCGAGAATATGCAAAATAAAAATCTTCAATATCCAGCTATCCTCGTTGATCATCGAGTAGCGATGACGCCAATGGGATCAGATCTTAGAATGGGTGGAACGATGGAGATCAGCGGACTCAATTCACCAAAATTAATGAAGAGAGCCCGTGCTATTTATGATGCTTCATCCTTATACTATCCAAATTTGAATGTTGCGTTTCCTGAAGAACAAAAAATATGGAGTGGTTTAAGGCCATTAAGTCCAGATGGACTCCCTTATATTGGACGACATTCTAGATTTACTAACCTGATCATTGCGGGTGGCCATGCCATGCTGGGAATTTCACTGGCGGCTGGAACAGGAAAGATCGTAGAAGAATTAGTGAGTAAAATAAAAACTTCGATTGATATTACAGCATTTGATGTAGAGCGATACTAATACTAAAGGTCATCCACTACCCAGTCATCCATTCCCATTAGGTTTAGAATATGCAACTTGATGAGTAATTTTTGCTCATCCTCTGTTCTAGTTTCTGGTTGCATTATTGAATCGGAAAAAAGGAGCCAAGTTTCCGTATCTGGATTATAATATTGAGCAGATTCTTTTCCAAGAAATAATTTATAATCAAATTTTGGTCTGTCCACAATGATATATCCCGGATAGAACCACTCCCAATCTTTTTGATGCATGTATTCAATGATCTTTAAGATCATAAACTTACTTGGGCTAAAAGATTTATAAGCTGGATCAAAATAGTTTATCTTTCCCATTACTGCTTTTGTCCCAACATCGAATAATCCTCTAGCCACTAATTTATCTTTATCATAAACTGAAATCATTCTCGTGTCAAATAATGAGCCTTCCTGAGCCTCATCGGTACCATATAAGCAACGAGCCAAACTACTATATCCGTCAAAGTCTGTTGATGCAGAATAAAGAGTAAAAAGGTCATTATCTTCTTCTGTAATCCCCTTGAACTCACGAAAAACCACGCTGAATTTTTTATTTTTCTTTATAATCTTTTTATGGGAATCATGAAGTTTAATCGCATCGCGATGATATCGTAACCACCATACTCGGTCTATTTCCAGATTTTCAGCATTTAGCCAATGTGTTACCGTAAAGAGATGTTGATACATACGATACCATCCTCGTGCGAGATATGCATCGAATAATAATGGATGTAGAGTTTGTGGAAATAATCTTTCGTAATAGATCTTCACGTAAAAAATATGAGTTATCTGGCAAAGTAAATATCTAAATACCAATTTCCGAATGCAATTCGGGAATTTCAATATCAGTGAATCCTTTATTTTGTAATCGATCTCGAAAATCTTCCTGAACGGGAAATTCACCATGAACCAAAAATAATTTTCGTACGGATTTTGGATCCTGGCATGCTAGGAATTGACAAAGATCTTCGTAATCTCCATGCGCACTCATACTCCTGATCTGACCAATTTCTGCATGTACCTCATGGACAACTCCAAAAATCTTCACTTCCTTTCTCCCGCTTAACAAGCGTGCTCCCAAAGAGTTAGGTTCACAATAGCCTGTCATTAAAATGGAGTTACGGCTATTTTCAATATTGTTGGAAATATGATGTTTTACCCTGCCAGCCTCGGCCATGCCGCTAGCGGAAATGATTACACAAGGTTCATTGCGGAAGTTGAGTAATTTTGATTCATCAACGGAACGGATATATTTTAATCCCTTGAATTTAAATGGATCTTCATCATTGGTTAATATTTTCTGAATATACCGATTGAAATATTCAGGATATCTTTTCACAATTTCGGTAGCTTTTATACTTAATGGAGAATCAACAAAGTATTCCAGATCGGGTAACCGACGTTCCAATTCCAGTTGATTCAAAGCAAATAAAATCTCCTGGGTACGACCAACAGAAAAAGCGGGAATAATCAACTTGCCCTTTTTCTCCAAACAGGTTTTTTCGATCCATTTCAGAAGATCATCCGGAGTAGATTTATGAAGATTATGTAAACTATTACCATAAGTAGATTCAAGTATGATAATATCGGCAGGTGGGAAATTTGCTGGAGATCTTAGAATGACATCCCGATATCTGCCAACATCTCCACTAAATGTAATATTAGTCTGTTTACCGTTCTCTTTTATGCTCAAATTGACCACAGCACTTCCGATTATGTGTCCGGCATCTGAATAAAGAAGATCAATATTTTCATCAATGGATGTCCAAACATCATAGTCGATCTCTTTAAAGTATTGTCGAACTTCTATGGCATCTTCAACCGTATAAAGAGGTTTTAAATAAGGCAGTCCATCTAATGCTCTTCTTTTATTGACATACCGAACATCATCTACCTGAATTTGGGCGGAATCCTCCAGCAATACAGACGCAAGTTCTTTAGTAGCAGGAGTACAGTATATTTTTCCTCGGAATCCCTCACTAACCAATTTAGGTAGTAGTCCAGTATGATCAATATGGGCATGAGAAAGAACTACTATATCAATTTCCTGAGGATTAAATCCAAAATGTCGGTTTAGTACATCAGTATCTTTACCCATACCTTGGAATAAACCACAGTCGAGCAATATTTTCTTTCCGTTAGATAATGTTAATAGGTGCTTGGAGCCTGTCACACAACGAGCGGCTCCATGGAAACTGATTTTCATGGTTAGTTTTTTGCTTTAAATGTCCACAATACGGTAAAATCTGCTACTAATTCGCCTTTTTCATTATAACCTTTGGAGATAGATTCCACGGTAATGCCCTCCCCTGTTTCTTTTGCTTTCTTAACAGCATCTTCAATAAGAGCGCCATCTTCACAACGAAAAATAGTTTTTCCAGTTGCTTTTTTATGAAAATTACCCTTAACGGTTAGTACCAACATTGAAACTGATGGATTTGATCTATAAACATGAAGCAAAGCCAGTAATCCGGAACTCATTTCTGCGGCCATCGCCAGGCATGCAAAATAGGTAGAACGGAAAGGATTCTTGGAGAACCAGAAAAAGGGAACAGTTATTTCACTGAAAGAAGATTCGATCTTGTTTACCCGTACACCAGAGAAAAAAGCTGCCGGCAGTTGGGTCAACATAAAAAAGCCCATCTTAAAAGGATTACGGGCCAGACTCAAAAATTTTTGCTGAGAAGGTGTCATGGAAAATAACTTAAACGCAATTGTCGTTACTTAATATTGCATCAGTAAGTTACGTAAAGTTTAGCGGATTTACTGCAGATCCAAATCTATCTGATTTCTGAGCAGATCTGTAAATTCATCCCGCTTACGAATAAGATGGAACTGGTCATTCAAAACCAGTATTTCTGCAGGTTTTAATCTGGAGTTAAAATTGCTGCTCATTTCAAAACCATAAGCACCAGCATTATAGAAAACGAGCAGATCGCCTTCCCGAACTTCATTTAACTTTCGATCCCAGGCGAAGGTGTCTGTTTCACAAATATTGCCCACAACCGAATAGATCTTTTCTTCACCTAACTGGTTAGAGATATTTACAATATGATGATAAGCATCATAAAACATTGGACGAATCAAGTGATTAAAGCCGCTGTTTACTCCTACAAAAGTTCTAGCAGGTGTATGTTTGACTATATTCGCGTTAACTATGAAATATCCAGATTCACTTACCAGAAATTTTCCAGGTTCAAACCATACTTCCAGATTACGGCCAGTTTCTTTTGCATAGAGCTGGAAAGCTGCAGACACTTCGGCGCCTAATTTTTCAATATCGATTTGTGGATCACCTTCTTTGTAAGGAACTTTAAATCCACTTCCAAGATCAATGAACCTAAGGTCAGAAAAATGCTTGGCCAGATCGAACATTAACTTTAAACCTTCCATGAATACATCAATATCCTTGATATCCGATCCTGTGTGGATATGTATTCCTTGAACGTTTAAGTTAGTAGTCTCTACAATTCTAACAACATCATCAATCTGTTGGATGGAGATTCCAAATTTACTATCGGCATGTCCCGTTGAAATTTTTAAATTCCCACCGGCCATAATCAATGGATTAAAACGAATGATAACGGGATAATGATTACCAAAAGTTTCTCCAAATTGTTTCAAAATATGCAGGTCATCAATATTGATATTGACGCCCAATTCTTTTGCCTGTATATATTCTGAAATATCTGTGCTATTAGGAGTAAAAATAATATCAGAGGGAGCAAATCCTGCATGTAGGGCAAGTTTCACTTCATTGATACTCACACAATCAACCCCTGCACCCAAATTTTTAATCAGCCGGAGGATGTTGATATTTGTCAACGCTTTGCATGCATAAAAAAAGCGGGCAGGCGTTGAAAATGCTTTAGCTAAACGATTATATTGATAGGCAATACGTTCGCCATGATATACATAAGCAGGCGTACCAAATTGCGCAGCTATATCTTGAAGCTGGGAAGAAGAAAGGGCTGGTTTCATGTAATAAATGGCTAACTAGCTTCTTAACTAATTCTGTTCAGGGGCATCACCATCATGATCAGATATATTGTCATCAGATGATGAATCTGAATCAGTATCGTTATTATCCACTGATTTTTCGGTTTCTTCAGCAGGAGATTCTGCAACATCAACCAATTCTCCATCTTCAGAAACAATTAAGCTTTCACCTCCTTCTACATCAAAATGCTCTGCATTTACAAGGGTTGGTATAACCTGTTCGGCGAGCACCTCGCTGATCTTTGGAAGTTCATCCGGTGAGTTGATACCAAAATAGTCCATGAACGTTCTTGAGGTATTATAAATCAACGGCTTTCCCGGAAGTTGTTCATTACGGCCTGAAATAACGATCAGTTCTTTTTCTAAAAGTTTCTGAATACTGTAATCACTGCTTACTCCCCTGATCGCTTCGATCTCCCCTTTGGTTATCGGTTGTTTATACGCAATGATGGCAAGCGTTTCGATAGCGGCAGTTGATAAACGCTTCAGGAATTTATCGCCATTAAGTTGTGCAATAGTTTTATGATAATCGCGCTTAGTCAGAAATTGCCATCCTCCTCCACTCTGTCTTAATTCGAATGGATAAAATTCTGAACTATATTTTTCGCGAACACCATCAATTGAAGCTTCTACTTGATCAATAGTGATTTTATCCTCCATAAAACCAAAGGCATTATTAACCAATTCAATGATATCCATTGATGTAAGAGGCTTTTCACTTGCGAATAAAAGCGCTTCAATGTGCAGAATAAGGTTTGAGATCTCCATAGTCTATTAATAAAAAAAGTCAAAAGCAGATAAGTAAATATACTTGTTCAACTTCTGACTTTTCATTTTATATGTTCAAATATTATCCCTGAAGGGCTGCAGCACCACTAACGATCTCCGTCAATTCGGTTGTGATCGCAGCCTGACGTGCACGGTTATATGAAATCTTCAGATTTTTCAATAATTCGTTGGCATTTTCCGAAGCTTTGTCCATTGCGGTCATACGAGCGCCATGCTCAGAAGCGTTAGCATCCAAAACTGCCTTATATAACTGTGTATTCAGGATTTTAGGCATTAATTCTGCTATAAGTTCTTCTTTAGCAGGATCGAAGATGAAGTCAGCTTTTGTAGCTTTCCCTTTCGTATCGGATTTGGGGATGGGAAGGAAACGTTCCACGGTGAATCGCTGGGTGGCTGCATTCTTAAACTCACTATATACCACCTCAACTACATCAAATTCTTTATTGGCAAAGGCTTCAACTGCCTTTTGAGCAATCCCCTGCACGGTTGTAAAGGAAAGCTTGAGGAATGTATCTCGGAACTCTGTATTTACAGGATAATTCCGGCGCTGGAAGAATTCAGCACCTTTTTTTCCTACACCCCATATAGTCACATTCCCTTTCGACAGCTGAGTCGCATATTTTTCATCAATAGTTGCCTTTGCCAGCTTAGCAACATTAGCATTGTAAGCTCCGCAAAGTCCGCGATCTGAGGTAATGACAATTAACAATACTCTTTCAACCGGTCTTTCCAGAGCCAGGTTTACTCCAAGATCGCCTCCTTCCACATTGCTCACAATGTTGGAAAGCATTTCCTGTAGCTTTTTGGCATAAGGACGCATTTGAATAATGGCATCTTGAGCTCTTCTGAGCTTAGCTGCACTCACCATTTTCATTGCCTTGGTGATTTGCTGTGTAGATTGAACCGATTTGATCCTGTTTCGTACTTCCTTTAATTGACCCGCCATAAAACAGATTGCTAATTCGCGTGCAAAGATAAGGAATTAGCTAATTGCCTTACTAACAAATTAGCTATTCAGGCAATTAGTATAGGGACCCATACCTAGAACGAACTCATCCTTATCTGGGTGTCCCTCTGGGTGCTGCCTGAGGAGTTTTGACCCCCAAATCGATTCAGTCTGTAGGTAAAGGTGAGCATGAAATATCGGGTCAAGCGGTTCACACGGGTATCTGTAATGAAATTGGCACTAACGTTACGACTGATATTCTTATTCTGATTCAGGATATCAAACCCGGAAAGTCGGATAAATCCATTCTGCTTTTTGAAGATGGTCTTTTCCAATGACCCATTCAATAGCGTCACATTACCGTTCACGCCAGAAGCCAAACCGATGTTGATCACATGCTGAAGGTCATAACGGAATATGATTCCGCCTGGAAGATCTGCTCTACTGTTAGAGGTTAGCACCCATGTACCGAACGTATAGTTCTGCTCAGGTCTCAGGGAATACTTAGTCGTCTGGTTGCTATAGCGCACCCCAAAATCCCATTCAAACCATTCTTTAAGGTTGAATTCAAAATTGAAGCCCTGAGAAAATACCAAGTCCTTACCAATATTTCGGGCACTATCCACCAGCGCTACATCATTTGTGTAATTAACCGCACCATTTAAACTCAAAACATATGTCCTGTTTTGGAATGGCTTACTATAATTATAAAAACCGGTCATTCTGTAAAATCCATTTACGTTTTCCGGACGGGTCAATCGTGCCCCCGTATTGCCTAACCAGATCACATTGTTGGTGATCTGATTCTGAATGATAGATCCATTTAACCCCAGGAATAAAGTACGTCCTGAAGAAAAATTGAAATTGTTGAAGGTGCCGTTAAGATTATGCTGAACAGCAGGTCTCAAAGCGGGGTTACCAACCGATTGATTCTGAGGATTTGAATTATCGAGGATAGGTTGAAGCTGAGAGAATGAAGGATTTTGCACATTACCCTGATAATTGAAATTCAACCCTTTCGTTCGGGTAAAATTATACTGGAAACGAGCAATTGGCAGCATATTCACCCTTTTTTGGGTTTTGTAGGCACTATCTTTCGTTATCGAGTACCCTTCTAATATTACCGGTAATGCAGTTGCTCCTAACGTGTAATTATACTTCTTCTTAACAGTCCGAATACTAGCACCTATACGTTGCTCAAAAAAATCATTTTCATAAGCATTTGTAAGGTTTGTATTTAAAATAGGAATCCCCGTTCCCATGTCGAATGTGGTTCCATCATTCAGTACATAATTATTTCTGAAATTGTAACTAAGATCCAGATAACGATCTTTAGCAATTGGCTCCGTATATATAGCACGAGTATTAACGCTATAACTTTTGTTTTCCTGTGCTCTCAACTGATCTGTAATCAGGGTGCGACGAAAGGGTAAAAAGAATTCGGTATAGTTGAATGAATTTCTGTCATTTTCATTTCTTGCAGACGAATAGTTAACATTTACACTAAGGTTTCGTCCACGCTTCTGAAATTTATGATTGTATAAAACATTCAGATTAAGATCAGGAGATGAAGAGAATGTAGTATCTCCACTGTTACCGATCTGACTTTGAATGCCTTTATCGTTGAATTGATTGAAATCAACCCCATTTCGGTTAGTATTATCCGAAAAAGAAAATTGGGGATTGATCTTGATATAATTGAATGAGTCAATATTATATTCAAGATTCAGATTGGCACGGTGTGTTTTTGAAGTATTGGAGAAAATCGTGTTGCGATTATCAATGAACTTGTTATTCGTTGCGAGATTCTGTTGAGTGACATTTCGAATCCCTTCTGTAAGGCGGTCAGATAAAGTGTAGCTTCCATAGAAAGAGGAACCTTTACTTTTTTCAAAATCATGTCTGAAATTAGCACCAATGGAGTTTGTAGTAGAAATACCATCGCTTCCACCTAAATTACCACCTGATCCTCCACCTCCGAGATTTATAGCGAATCCTCTACCACCACCTCCGCCGCTGCCTCCGCCGCCATCCCGACTGAATAAACTGGCGTTCACATTATTACTATTTCCAAATAATGATAACTGCGTATTATTCTGGAAAAGATTAACATTACCATTTACTTGATAGCGGTCTTGATCCCCACCACCTGCGGTAATTCGACCAAACATTCCCTTGTTCTTATCCTTTTTCAACTGAAGATTCAGAATCTTTTCAGGCTCTCCATCTCTAATTCCGCTAAAGTTTGATTGATCACCATAATCATCAATAACCTGAACTTTATCGATCATATCTGCAGAAAGTTCACGGGTTGCCGTTTGAACGTTTCCAGAAAAGAAATCCTTCCCATTTACCTTGACACGCGTTACCTGCTTTCCCTGGGCGGTAACATTTCCATCTTTATCCACTGAAACACCTGGTAGCTTTTTCAAAAGGTCTTCCACCATGGCGTTGGGTTTCACTTTAAATGAATCAGCCTTATAATCAATTGTATCTTCCTTCACCTGGATAGTGGGTGAAGAAACGATGATTTCCTGCAAACTGGCATATGAAGGAAATAATGGTAAACTTCCGACGTTAATTTTGCCGGAGGTAACATCATCTACTTTCTTTTCCACCTGGGTAAATCCCGTAAAACTCACCCTTACCGTAAATGGCCTGTTCTTTACTTGTGTAAATCGGAATTCTCCCAAACTATTTGAAATCGTCTTTAATGTATCTCCAGGGGTTTCATAAAATAGTAATATAGAGGCATTTGTAACAGCAGAACGAGCAGTATCCACAACTTTCCCCTCAACAGTTCGCAATTCTTGGGCTGAAACCGTTAAAAAAAGGGAAAAAACCATCAAAATTGATAAAAATGTATAGCGCATAATGTAATAAGATGCCAAAGTTACCATTTCCATGCGAGACAGTTTATCGAATGTGATGAAAGGCGGATAAACTATTTATGTAAATTTGTCGCCTATGTTCAAGTTTCTAAGTACGTTATTCGGAGGGAGTAAGTCGGAGAAAGACATTCAGCGCGTCACCCCATTGATCAAGAAGATCAATGAATATGTTGCAGGTTATCAGCAATTAACCAATGATCAACTGCGTTCCAAAACCCAGGAATTCAAGGCCCGTATAAAAGAGCATCTCACCTCCATTGACCAGCAAATACTGGATTTGAATGAAAAGGCAGATGCATTGCCCATGGACGATATCAATGGTAAAGACGATATCTACAAAGAAGTGGATGAACTTCGCAAAGAAAGGAACAAGCAGATAGAGGCCATACTCGAAAAGCTTCTCCCTGAGGCTTTTGCAGTAATTAAAGAAACTGCCAGACGTTTCTCTAGCATAGAAGAAATCAAATCTGCAGCCACCCAACTTGATCGTGAGCTTAGTGTTAAAAAAGAACACATTCGTATAGAAGGCGATCAAGCCATCTACAAAAATTCGTGGGTTGCGGCTGGCAATCCGGTTACCTGGAACATGGTACATTATGATGTGCAATTGATCGGAGGAACGATCCTCCATGAGGGAAAAATTTCCGAAATGGCCACTGGTGAAGGTAAAACGCTCGTATCCACCCTTCCGGCATATTTAAATGCGTTGGCTGGTGAAGGAGTTCATCTAGTTACCGTTAATGATTATCTAGCCCGTCGTGACTCAGAATGGAACGGACCCATTTTTGAATGGCTTGGGCTGACCGTAGATTGCATAGACAAGCACGAACCAAATAGTGAGGCTCGCCGGCAGGCATATCTCTGTGATATCACCTACGGAACAAATAATGAATTTGGTTTCGATTACCTGCGGGATAATATGGTTCACTCAAAAGATGAAATGGTACAACGCAAGCACCATTTTGCTATGGTGGACGAAGTAGATAGTGTATTGATTGATGATGCCCGTACACCGCTAATCATTTCAGGACCTGTTCCAAAAGGGGATGAGCAGCAATACCATATTCTGAAACCAAGAATAGCACAACTGGTAGATGTACAAAAACAAGTGGTGAATAAATCCTTGAATGAGGCTAAGCGCTTATTTGCTGAAGGTAAAGATGCAGATGGTGATGGCGGATTATTTTTAATGCGTGCATTCAGAGGATTACCTAAAAATACGCCTCTCATAAAATATTTAAGTGAGCCTGGCATCAAAGTAAAACTTCAAAAAGCAGAAAATTATTTTCTCGCTGAGCAACAGAAAAAAATGCCGTTGGTTGATGAAGAGTTGTTTTTTCATATTGATGAGAAAAACAATCAAGTTGAACTTACCGAAAAAGGATTAGCCTATATTACCAAATCAGGGGAAGATCCAAACTTCTTTGTGCTGCCGGATCTTAGTACAGAACTAGCGGAAATTGAAAAACTGCAAGTAACTACAGAAGAAAAATTACAACATAAAGAAGCATTAATTCAGGATTATTCTCAAAAAGCCGATCGTATTCACTCAATACAGCAGCTCTTAAAAGCCTACACGCTTTTTGAAAAAGATGTTGAATATGTTGTATTGGACGGACAGGTAAAAATTGTAGATGAACAAACCGGTCGTATTCTTGAAGGTCGGCGGTATTCAGATGGATTACATCAGGCTATTGAAGCGAAAGAAAACGTGAAGATTGAAGCTGCCACTCAAACTTATGCCACCATTACACTTCAGAACTATTTCCGTATGTACCATAAGCTAGCAGGTATGACGGGTACGGCAGTAACGGAAGCAGCAGAATTTTGGAATATTTACAAACTCGATGTGGTTAGCATACCTACTAATCTTCCACTTATCCGTAAGGATAATGAAGATATGGTGTACAAGACCACACGTGAAAAATATAATGCCGTTATCGACGAGATCGAGGCCTTACGAAATGCTAAACGTCCAGTACTAGTAGGTACCACTTCAGTTGAAGTAAGTGAATTATTAAGCCGATTAATGACGGCAAGGAAAATTCCACATAATGTACTGAATGCAAAACAGCATGCACGTGAAGCGCAGATCGTTCAAGAAGCTGGTATAGCCGGAAATGTAACTATTGCCACTAACATGGCTGGCCGGGGTACCGATATCAAACTTGGGCCTGGTGTTAAAGATGCTGGAGGTTTAGCAATCATAGGAACAGAAAAACATGAAAGCCGTCGTGTGGACCGCCAGTTAAGAGGTCGTGCCGGCCGTCAGGGAGATCCCGGAACTACGCAATTCTATGTATCACTAGAAGATAACTTGATGCGTATGTTCGGAAGTGATCGTATCGCGTCGATGATGGATCGAATGGGATATAAAGAAGGTGAAGTGATCCAGCACAGCATGATCACCAAGAGTATCGAACGTGCACAGAAAAAAGTTGAAGAAAATAATTTTGGCATCCGTAAACGCTTACTGGATTATGATGATGTCATGAATAAACAACGTACTGTTATTTATAGTAAGCGTCAGCATGCATTATTTGGAGAACGTTTAGCCCTTGATCTCGATAATGCTTTTTATACTGTTGCAGAAGAGTTGGTAAATGGATATCGGGGTCTGGGTGATTATGAAGATTTCAAAATTGCCGTGATCAAATACTTCGGAATTGATACTTCAATTTCAGCGGAAGAGCTGGACAAAGGAGATCTTCTTACCGTAGTGAATAAACTATATGAGGAAGGTATTCAGCATTACAACAGACGTAAAAAGGAAATGACGCAACAAGCAGTTCCTGTATTTAAGAATGTACGACTCACCCAAGGTGGACATATTGAAAATGTTGTCGTACCATTTACGGATGGTAAGAAAGCAGTGAATGTTTTAGCCAATCTGGATAAAACGATCAAAACAGATGGTGCAGAACTAGCTACTTCACTTGAAAGAAGTATTACGCTTTCCGTTATTGACAATGCATGGAAGGAGCATCTCAGAGCGATGGATGATCTCAGACAAAGTGTACAAACAGCAGTATATGAACAAAAAGATCCACTGGTAATTTATAAAGCAAGTGCTTATGAATTATTCTCGAATATGACCAGTGAAGTGAACCGAGACATTGTTTCATTCTTAAGTTATTGTGGCATTCCTATTCAGGAAAATAATCAAACAGCCATTCGTGAAGGTCGGGAGCAAAGAACGGATATGAGCAAGATGAAAGTGAAGAAAGAAGAATTGATCACAGATGGTGGAAGAGGTGCTTCAGAAATAGAACCCGAAAATGAATACCATGATCCATCTGTTCAAAAGCAGGAGCCAATCAGATCTGGACCACGTGTAGGAAGAAATGATCCTTGCCCTTGTGGAAGCGGAAAGAAATATAAAGCTTGCCATGGGGCAAATAGTTAGCCTTGGAAATAGTACGATCCCTTTTTCCGAATCATTCAATATGAAATTACTATCTATCTTTTTTACATTTTGTTTTTCTACAGCTTTCGCTCAGGTAGAAGTTGAAAAAGATCTACGTGTAGATCTTTTATTGAAAAAGCAGGAAGAACTAAATAAAAAGGCATGGTTGGAAAATAATCGGAGTGGTCCGGGTTTCAGAATTGTAGTGATCAATACCAATGACAGGCAAGTTGCTCTTGATGTAAAGTCAAGACTTATGAGAGACTTCCCAGATCATAAAACCTATCTTCTTTATCAGGCACCAAATTTCAGGATACAATTCGGAAATTTCAGAATTAGAAAAGAGGCCGATGCGATGAAAATACAATTGGCTAAAATTTTTACCAATAATCTAATTATTATACCCACAACTGTAGAGTATAAACCTGAAGAAGAACCTGTACAATAAGGTTTTAATACCAAATAGTGGCTTAACTTCGTATTTATGATCGAAGAACGCATACGACAATTAGCTTCAGCCTATGCGGCAGACACGATCGCCATCAGGCATCATTTGCACGCCCATCCAGAATTAAGCTTTCAGGAGTTTAATACCTCTGAATTTGTACAACAAAAACTTACAGAAATTGGCATTCCCTTTTCGGTAATGGCCACTACTGGCGTTGTTGGTATAATTACGGGTAAAGATCCAGAATCGCGGGTAATAGCATTAAGAGCTGACATTGATGCACTTCCCATATTCGAAGCCAATGATGTTCCTTACAAATCAACTTGCGCAGGCGTAATGCATGCTTGCGGACATGATGTGCACACCAGCTGTCTTTTGGGAGCTGCACGAATTCTTCAAGAAACAAAAAACGAATGGTCTGGCACTATAAAATTAATTTTTCAGCCAGGTGAAGAAAAAAATCCTGGTGGTGCCAGTTTATTGATCAAAGAAGGTGTTCTTCAAAATCCAATTCCTTCCTGTATTGTCGGTTTACATGTAAATCCACATTTAGAAACAGGAAAATTAAGTTTTCGTGCCGGACAAGTAATGGCAAGTGCTGATGAGATATATATCACGATTAAAAGCAAAGGCGGACATGCAGCCTCTCCGCATAAAACTACCGACACGATTTTAGTTGCTGCGCATTTGATCGTTTCACTTCAACAAATTGTTAGCCGAAACTGTGATCCTTTTGCTCAATCCGTACTATCCATTTGTGCTATTAACGGAGGTCATACTACCAATGTGATCCCGCATGAGGTGAAGCTCATGGGTACATTCCGGGCAATGGATGAAAAATGGCGTTTCAAAGCTCATGATCTCATTAAAAGACATACCGATGGTATAGCGTTGGCCATGGACGCTGAGATTGATCTACATATTGATATTGGATATCCATCTGTTTACAACGATGCATCCGTAAACGATAAAGTTATTTCTATTACCCGTTCATTCTTTGGCAATGAAAATGTAGAAGAAACGGAATTACGCATGGGTGCCGAAGATTTTGGATACTATACCCGCGAAATACCCGGTTGCTTTTTCCGATTGGGAACAGGCAATATTGAAAAAGGAATAACCTCTGGTGTACATACACCTACATTTGATATTGATGAACGCGCTATTGAAATTGGAATGGCATCGATGGCCGTAATTGGAGCGAAGCTTCGATACATAGACTAATTGCTCATTTGCTAATGGGCCATAAAAAATTGAAAGAAACTATGCAAAAAGATCTTAGAAAGGAACAGGCGTTGGAATATCACGCTAAAGGAAGACCAGGGAAAATTGAAGTGATCCCTACTAAGGAAGCCAAAACGCAACGTGATCTTTCACTTGCTTACTCTCCAGGGGTAGCCGAACCCTGCATGGAAATTCACAGAAATCCAGAGGATGTTTATAAATACACTGCAAAGGGAAACCTGGTTGCGGTAATCAGCAATGGAACTGCTGTGCTCGGTTTAGGGGATATCGGACCAGAAGCTGGCAAACCAGTAATGGAAGGTAAAGGAGTATTGTTCAAGATCTTTGCAGACATTGATGTTTTCGATATAGAGATCAATGAAAAAGATCCTGACAAATTTGTAGAGATCGTGAAAGCACTGGAACCCACTTTTGGAGGAGTAAACCTAGAAGATATTAAAGCTCCGGAATGTTTTCATATTGAAACCCGATTGAAAAATGAAATGAAGATTCCCATCATGCATGATGATCAGCATGGTACAGCTATTATCAGTGCTGCTGGTCTGTTAAACGCATTGGAACTTCAAGAAAAAAAGATTGATGAAGTAACGTTTGTAGTGAATGGGGCTGGCGCTGCAGCCATCGCTTGCGTTGAATTATATATAGCACTAGGTGCCAAAAAAGAACATGTGATGATGTTTGATTCCAAAGGATTGATCACAACCGAACGCAACGATCTTGATGATCGAAAAGCTCGCTTCGCGGTTGATCGCCCTTCTATGGATCTAAGAGCAGGAATGAAAGGTGCAGATGTATTCATCGGTCTATCAAAAGGCGGCGTATTGGATCAGGAAATGGTGAAATCGATGGCTCCAAGACCAATTGTATTTGCTATGGCCAATCCAGATCCTGAGATCAGTTGGGATGATGCTACTGCTGCCAGAGAAGACATTATCATGGCAACAGGCCGTAGCGATTATCCGAATCAGGTAAATAATGTTTTAGGTTTTCCATACATATTCCGAGGAGCATTGGATGTTCGGGCAAAAGGTATTAATGAAGCCATGAAAATGGCAGCAGTTAAAGCGCTTGCTGAACTAACGAAGTCTCCGGTTCCCGATATAGTAAATATGGCTTACAACAATGCAAATATTTCATTCGGACCCAACTATATCATTCCTAAACCACTTGATCCCCGTCTATTAGAAACTGTTGCTCCAGCTGTAGCTAAAGCAGCAATAGAAAGTGGTATGGCCAGTAAGCCCATTACAGATTGGGAAGAATATGCCAATCAGTTGAATAAACGATTAGGAATCGACAACCAATTAATGCGCGCTATTGGAAGCAAGGTTAGAAAAGATCCAAAACGAGTAGTATTCTCCGATGCTGAAAACGTTAAGATCTTAAAAACTGCTCAATTAGCACTTGATGAAGGCATTTGCTATCCAATCTTGTTAGGTGACCCAAAGCGTATTCTGGCGATGGCTAAAGAACATAACATTAGCCTAGATGGAATGCCTATTATCGATCCACGTTCTGAAGAACTGGATGCTAAACGACAGGAATACAGTGAATGGTTTTTCAAGAAACGTCAACGCAAAGGAGTAAATGCTTATGAAGCATTGAAAAAGATGAAGGATCGTACCTATTTCGGTTGTATGATGGTGGAGATGGGCGATGCCGATGCCATGATATCCGGCCTTACAAGAAATTATCAGGATACTATCCGACCGGCACTACACATAATTGGTACGGAAAAAGATGTAAATAAGATCGCCGGCATGTATATCATGCTAACTAAAAAAGGCCCGCTTTTCCTGGCGGATACAACAGTTAATTTTAATCCTTCTGCAGAAGAACTGGCTGATATTGCACAACTCTCAGCGAGAGAAGTACGTTCTTTCGGTATCGTTCCGAGAATTGCGATGTTGAGTTACTCAAATTTTGGGAGTAGCAATACCCCTGAAGCCAATACCATGCGCGAGGCAAGAGAAATCGTAAAACAGCGGGAACCTTCCTTAATCGTTGATGGAGAGATGCAAGCGATGATGGCCTTCAATAAAGACATCCTCCGCGAAAATTATCCATTCTCCGAATTATTGAGAGGTGATGTCAACACGCTTATCTTCCCGAACTTAAGCGCCGGTAACATTGCCTATAATTTATTACAGGAAGTTGGCGGTGCAGATTCTATTGGTCCCGTTCTGCTCGGATTGAATAAGCCTGTACACGTATTGCAATTAGGAACTTCTGTTAGAAGTATTTTCAACATGGTATTAATCGCCGTAATTGATGCACAACAAAAAGCACATCAGCCTAGAAAAAGCGATGGCAAATGGGTTGATCAGTTTATGACGACTACAGAAATATAACTACAGTGGAAAGTGAAGTGGATATGAAAATTATTATTCTTTAAGATGAATGTATTTACCCATATCGGAAGGTTTCTGGTGATGACCAAAGGAATGTTCACCAAACCGGAAAATCTCCGAATGTACTGGAAAGAACTAATGCATCAATGCGTAGAGATCGGTGTTGGTTCATTAGGCATTGTGGCGATTATTTCATTTTTTATTGGTGCCGTTTCTACTGTACAAACAGCCTATCAGCTGGTCAGTCCCATAATACCACTTACTACGATAGCTCAGATCGTTAGAGATACCGTTATACTGGAGTTTGCACCTACCCTAACTTGCATTGTATTGGCCGGTGTTGTGGGCAGTAAAATAGCCAGTGAATTAGGCAATATGCGGGTTAGTGAACAGATCGATGCTTTAGAGATCATGGGGATTAATTCAAAAGCATATCTGGTAATGCCAAAAATTCTGGCAGCACTGATTGTTGTTCCAATGCTGGTGGTCATAGCTGCCGTTTTGGGAATTTGGGGAGGCCGATTGGCTGGCTCTTTATCCGGTATTCTCTCTGCTGAAATGTTTGACCGAGGCTTAAATATGGCCTTTGTTCCATACAATGTATTTTTTGCCATGGCAAAAGCCTATACCTTCTCCTTCATTCTTTCCAGTATTCCTGCATACTATGGATATAATGTACAAGGTGGAGCATTGGAAATTGGACGCGCCAGTACACAGTCGGTAGTGACCAGCTGCATCATGATTTTATTGGCCGATTATATTCTTGCAGCCATATTGCTATAAAATGATTGAAGTAAACAACATACAAAAAGGTTTTGGTGGTAAATCGGTTATCAATGATGTCAGTGCACGTTTTGAAACGGGTAAATGTAATCTTATCATCGGTAGTAGTGGGAGCGGTAAGACTGTTTTGATGAAATGCATTGTTGGCTTATTTGAACCCGATTCCGGCGCCATACTTTATGATGGGTTGGATTTTACGAACATGGATCAAAAAGAAAGAAAGAACATGCGACAACAGATCGGCATGTTATTTCAGGGCTCTGCACTCTTTGATAGCATGACCGTTGAGCAAAATGTTATCTTCCCACTAGATATGTTCACAAACATGAGCTATCAAGAAAAAAAGAAAAGGGTGAGAGAAGTGTTAGACAGGGTAAATTTGAAAGATGCCGATAAAAAGTTTCCTGCAGAGATCAGTGGAGGTATGAAAAAACGGGTAGGAATTGCTCGGGCCATCGTCCTCAATCCAAAATATCTATTTTGCGATGAACCGAATTCCGGGCTAGATCCACAGACTTCTTTGGTTATTGATAAACTGATCCAGGAAATCACACAGGAATTCAATATAACAACAGTAGTGAATACCCATGATATGAACTCTGTAATGGAGATCGGAGATAAGATCATATACATGTACCAGGGCTATAAAGAATGGGAAGGGTCTAATAACGAGATTATTTTCTCCAAAAATGAGCGATTGAACGATTTTATTTTCGCCTCCTCCTTCCTGAAAGATGCTAAAGATATGCGGATGCTGGAAGCTAAAGGGAAGATTGATGACAACAGAGATATGGACAAATTACTTGGTGCGTAATCCCAAGTAAATAGTGAAGTTGTAACCATAATTTGTCTTTGCATCATTTCGCTAATTAGCCAATTATACCCTACCTTTGCCCCACTAAAAAACAGCTTCTATGTCAGTTTTAGTAAATAAAAATTCAAAAGTAATTGTACAGGGTTTTACCGGTACTGAGGGAAGTTTCCACGCCTCTCAGATGATCGAATATGGAACTCAGGTTGTAGGGGGTGTAACTCCGGGAAAGGGGGGCACTATGCATCTCGACAGACCTGTATTCAATACAGTAGCATCTGCAGTAAAGGAAACCAGGGCCGATGTGAGTATCATTTTTGTTCCACCAGCCTTTGCAGGTGATGCAGTCATGGAAGCAACTGAAGCAGGGATCAAACTTATTGTATGTATTACCGAAGGTATTCCTGTTCAAGACATGGTCAAAGTGAAGAACTATATGCTGGGCAAGGATACCCGTTTGATCGGGCCAAACTGTCCTGGTATCATAACTGCCGGTGAATGTAAAGTAGGCATCATGCCTGGTTTTATTTTCAAACCTGGAAATATAGGTATCGTTTCCAAATCTGGTACGCTTACGTATGAAGCTGCAGACCAGATCGCCAAAGCAGGTTTAGGTGTTACCACCGCTATTGGTATTGGTGGTGATCCAATCATCGGTACGACCACACGCGAAGCCGTTGAGCTATTTATGAATGATCCCGCTACTAAGGGTATTGTCATGATCGGTGAGATAGGCGGAGGTATGGAAGCAGAGGCGGCTCATTGGATCAAAACAAATGGAACTAAGCCAGTTGTTGGATTTATCGCTGGACAAACTGCACCTCCCGGTCGCAGAATGGGTCATGCGGGTGCCATAATTGGCGGATCAGATGATACTGCTGAAGCGAAGATGCGCATTATGCGTGAATGTGGCATTCATGTTGTGGATAGCCCAGCGGATATTGGAAAGACAATGGCCGAAGTCATGAAATAATGAACGAATTGGCTAATAATATTTGAAGGCGAATCCGAATTGATTCGCCTTTTTTTATGAATTTGCAGATAGATATGAAAATCGTTTTACATTTTGCTTTTTTGGTATTTTTTGTGGGGAGTGCTCTAGGGCAAAGCAAGGCAGATGCTATATTTTCAGTGACTTTACAGATGCCTAAATCGGTAAAACAGGGAGAGCATAGAAATTTGTCCGCCAAGATCAAGAATATATCGGGTAAGGAATTCAGCGGGATGGCAGTACTTGAGATCATCAGTACGGAGAATGGAAGGCCTATTGATGGGTGGTTTCAAAACATCTTTCCTCAACAGTATTTCACCATAGAAGGTGACAAATCAGGATTGGTGAATTTTGATGTCCATGTACCCTATAATGTATCAACACCCGTTAAATGTAAGGTTGTAGTTAATGTTGGTAAGAAGATGATTTCAAAAGAGGCCATCATTAAGATTCAGAAATAAAAGGCCACATACCCCAAATCCTCTGAATTATGTTATTTTTGTTGGGATAGTTCACCATGGACCACGAAAAAATCTACTATATCCCTGCCCGTTTTCGACGTATCGAAAATATGCATATCCTGTTCTGGCTGATCAAAGATGCCTGTTGGGCCATCAATCTTCATGTACCTGCTATGTTGATGATCATCCCTACCATAGGTGTGGCAATGGTTATCTGCTGGCAAACCCGCTTCATCATTTCAGAGTTCATCCACAACTTGGCCGTAATTCTTTGGATAACGGCAAATACTACCTGGATGATAGGAGAATTTTACGGCTGGGATGAAAATCTGATCAATGGCTATGGCCTCAGACAATTTGCCCTGATACCATTTTTAATGGGCTTGATGGTATTGTTATTCTATTATGTTTTCCTGGCAAGAAAAAAATCTTTCCGTGAGAAAATGTTTCAGCGGACAAATGAGATCATCGAAAAAGAAACCAGTTACCAGGCAACAAATACCACTCACCAATCATCAATTACTAATCACTAATTATGTATCGTTCTCATACTTGTGGCGAATTGCGCATTGCAGATAAAGGAAAAGAAATTACACTTGCCGGATGGGTGCAAACTGTTCGTAAGTTCGGGGCCATTACATTTATAGATCTACGGGATCGTTATGGGATCACCCAATTGGTATTTAATGAATCATTAAACGAACAATTAGATGAACAACCCCTTGGGCGCGAATTTGTAATTCAAGCAACAGGTACTGTGTTAGAACGCTCCAATAAAAATACCAATATTCCAACGGGTGATATTGAGATCGGTGTTACCGCTTTTACTATTTTGAATAAATCTGCGGTTCCACCTTTCACCATCCAAGATGATACAGATGGTGGAGATGATCTGCGTATGAAATATCGCTATCTTGATCTTCGCAGAAACGCCGTTAAGAAAAATATAGAACTACGATACGCGGTAAATCGTGCTGCACGAAATTATCTCCATGAAAATCATTTCATGGATATTGAAACGCCATTCCTGATCAAATCAACACCTGAGGGTGCACGTGATTTCGTGGTGCCATCCAGAATGAACCCAGGTCAATTCTATGCCCTTCCTCAATCTCCGCAAACCTTCAAGCAATTACTGATGGTAAGCGGATATGACCGATATTATCAGGTGGTAAAATGTTTCCGTGATGAAGATCTTCGGGCAGATCGCCAACCTGAATTTACACAGATTGATTGTGAGATGAGCTTTGTAAAACAGGAAGATATTCTAAATATGTTTGAGGGAATGATCAAATATATTTTCAAAGCCGTTAAAGGAATGGATTACACAGAATCCATTCAGCGCATGAGTTGGGAAGAAGCTATGTGGACATATGGAAATGATAAACCAGATATCCGCTTTGGCATGAAGCTCCTAAATATCAAATCAGCCTTCACGTTGAATGGAGAAATCACCGCTAAAGGAGAATTACTATCAGGATCTGATTTTGCTGTTTTCAATGAAGCTGAAACCGTATTGGCTATTGCTGTACCTGGAATTTCTGAATATACACGAAAACAAGTGGATGAACTAACCGAATGGGTTAAGCGTCCGCAGATCGGAATGAAAGGTCTGGTTTATATACGTTATAATACAGACGGATCTGTAAAAAGCAGTATAGATAAATTCTATTCCGAAGATCAATTACGTTCTATCGCAGAAGCAGCTGGTGCGGCTAAAGGGGATATGATTTTTATCCTCGCCGGAACGGAGGAGCGCACTCGTAAGGCAACCAGCGAATTGCGTTTAGAGTTGGGAGAGCGATTAGGATTAAGAAAAAATGATGAATTCAAACTTCTATGGGTACTGGATTTTCCATTATTTGAATATGCAGAAGAAGAAAATCGCTGGGTAGCCCGCCACCATCCATTTACCTCTCCAAAACCAGATCATATTCCGTTGATGATTGAAAACAATCCGGTCATTGCAGATGCAAAGCATTATCTCAAACATCCTTATGCACAGATCAAAGCGAACGCCTATGATATGGTGTTGAATGGGAATGAAATCGGTGGTGGATCCATTCGAATCTTCCAGCGAGAGTTGCAGGAGAAAATGTTCGATGCATTGGGCATGAGTAAAGAAGAGGCTCAACACAAATTTGGATTTCTGTTAGGAGCCTTTGAATACGGCGCTCCACCTCATGGTGGTATAGCTTTTGGCTTCGATCGACTTTGTGCAATTTTGGGTGGAAGTGAGAGCATTCGTGATTTCATTGCCTTCCCCAAGAATAATTCAGGTAGAGATGTGATGTTAGATGCTCCTTCAGAAATTGATCAAAAGCAACTTACTGAGCTAGCATTAAAATTAGCTAATTAGCTAATTTCTACTCCATACCTCATTTATTGGGTCGCCTTTTGAACTTTTACCACTGTGATACCAATCTTTGCCTTCAACTCTTGCGTTAAAAGTGAGTGACATGCCTACACGAGATGTATCTCGTGAGAAAAAAAGAATATGCTCGGTGTATTTCCCATCCTGAAAAGTATAAGTGCCGCCTCCAGTACCAGAAAACTCACCTGTTTCCGTATTTATTGCTGCCCATTGAAAACGGGTTGTCGATAAAATTTTGATTGTCTTTCTTGGGCCTGATGTATGAATAGCAGAAAGTTTACCATTTTGTTCCCGCTGCGTTATTCTCCAGTTACCCGCAATATGTTGATCAGCATCATCCACTTTAATCCAAGACATTTTGCCATAACGATCCAATTCTAATATATTGCCTTTTAGCCTGGATGGAAATCGGTACTCCAAACCTACTGATGTTTTATCTTGACTATCAAACTCAATAATTCCACTCAATTGACCCTTAAATGAATGAACCGTTCCACCTAATGTTCTGAAAAAATGTTTCCCTGATGTATCGTACATCGCTATTGCTAAATAATCATCTACAATGATCATGGTATATGATGTATCTCCACGCCTTGTCTCCCATGCTCCAGTTAATTTATCTTGAGCATACAAAGAACGTATAGAGAAGCAAATAATCAGCAGTAAAATACATTTTTTCATATACCCAATTTAAGAAATTAGTCCTAAATTCAATACATCAACGATTGAAATACTATGTTAAGACGACAATTCCTGAAAACAACAACACTGGCAACGGCAACTACTCTTTTGATGCCAGAATTTTTATCTGCAGGACCGAGATATCCTAAAAAACTGATTGGACTTCAATTGTATTCAGTTCGCGAAGACATGAAAAAGGATCCATTGGGTACATTGAAGGCATTATCGGAAATGGGATACCGATATGTTGAACATGCAAACTATATCAATCGAAAATTCTATGGATATACCGCAAAAGAATTTAAAAAGATACTAAAAGACCTTGGCCTTAATATGCCGAGCGGTCATACTGTTTTTTTATCAAGTCACTGGAATAAAAATAATAATTCCTTTACCAATGAATGGCGCTACACTATCGATGATGCAGCAGAACTCGATCAGCAATATGTGATCAGCCCATCTATGGAAAATCATGTACGAAGAGATGCCGACGAATTGAAACGATTCATGGAGCTGTTTAATAAAAATGGAGAACTGTGTATGACATATGGAATGAAATTCGGATATCACAATCATGATTTTGAGTTCAGTGAAAAACATGGAGATCGGACATTATTTGATATTATTTTGGGAGAAACCGATCCAAAACTCGTAATGCAGCAACTGGATATGGGAAATATGTACAATGGAGGGGGAGATGCATTGGATATAGTAAAACGCTATCCGGGCAGATTTGAATCCTGGCATGTAAAAGATGAAATACCGTCAGCTGGTAGTCATGAGAAATATGAAAGTACCTTATTGGGTAAAGGAATTGTTCCTGTAAAAAATGTATTGGAGATTGCCATGAAAGCTGGTGGTCCGAATCAATTTATTGTAGAGCAGGAATCGTATCAGGGTATGTCAGCATTGGAAAGTATGAAAATAAATTTAGCTTTTGCAAAATCAGTAGTTGGAAAATAATTAATCGATTGACAGACTATATAAATCGTAAATTCGAAAAATTGAATTTTATAAATTATGACGCAAAATTACTCGAACCACACCCGTTATCATGCTACATTTCATTTTGTAGTTGCGCCTTTAGGGTTAATTGGATTAATCTGGAGTATTGTACATCTGCTAACAGGGAAACCAGAAAATCATTACAATGCAGCATTGATAACCATAGCATTTATTCTATTATTTTTAATTGGGGCGCTCACCAGAACTTATGCGTTAAAAGCACAGGATCGTGCTATACGTGCTGAAGAAAATCTACGTCATTTTATTTTGACGGGAAAAGCTTTGGATTCCCGCTTACGCTTAGGTCAGATCATTGCACTACGTTTTGCCTCTGATGAAGAATTTCCGGGATTAGCATCAAAAGCAGCTGAGGAAAAAATGAGTGGAAAAGATATCAAACAATCCATTCAAAAATGGAGAGCAGATTATTATAGAATTTAGTGTCGCTTTTAAAAAAAATCAAAAAAATTATTGGCCCGAGCATCATCACGGGTGCTAGTGATGATGACCCTTCGGGAATTGCCACTTATTCACAGGCAGGAGCTGGATATGGCCTACAAATGTTATGGATGGCCATTGTCACTTTTCCTATGATGGTGACTATTCAGGAAATGTGTGCTCGGATAGGATTAGTTACCAGAATGGGCTTAACTGGCCTGCTCAAAAAATATTATCCTCGTTGGGTAATGGGATTGATGTTAGTCTTTAGTTTTCCTGCGATAATATTAAATGTTAGTGCTAATCTTTCCGGAATGGGAGCAGTAGGTAATATGCTTTTCCCAAAAATACCTGCAAATGGATTTTCTGTTCTGATCAGTGGTCTTCTGCTATTTTTGATGATTCGCTTACCCTACCGAAAAATTGCTAATATCTTACAATTCCTTTGCCTATCCCTTATTTGCTACATAGCTGTTCCATTTTTTGTAAATATTAATTGGGGTGACGTTCTAATGGCCACATTTGTTCCAGATTTTAATATTGATCAAAGCTCTATTTCTATCATGGTAGCGATTTTGGGAACAACCATTTCTCCATATTTATTTTTCTGGCAAACATCTATGGAAGTAGAAGAGGCAGAAGAAAGACACATCATGGTAAATAAGCACCTTTTAGGTATAGTGGATAATGATATTAAAGTGGGTATGTTTTTCTCTAATTTAATTTTCTTTTTTATCGCGCTCACCGCAGGAGTCGTACTTTTCCCTGCTGGAATAAGAGATATACAAACTGTTGATCAGGCTGCACTCGCTTTGAAACCATTATTAGGATCAAAAGCCTATATACTATTTGCGATCGGAATCTTTGGTACTGGCTTTTTAGCCATTCCGGTTTTAACGGGTTCAATTTCCTATATGATCAGTGAAGTTTTCAATTGGCCAGAAGGCCTTAGTAAAAAATGGTATGAAGCGAAAGGATTTTATATGGTCATGTCACTATCCATTTTCCTTGCTTTGCTGATAAATTTCGCAGGTATAAACCCCATGAAGGCTCTTATCTACACGGCAATTGGATATGGCATAACTGCACCTGTACTCATAGCCATTATATTACACATCTGTAATAACAAAAAAATCATGGGAGATTATACAAACAATAAGATGAGCAATTTTTTTGGTGTTATTACACTAATTATCATGTCAGTAGCAGCGATACTAATGCTTATAGTATAAAAGCCCTGCTTTTAGGAATTTGAATGATTAAAATAAGGCACGTCATCAAAAGAAATTTCACTTTTTTGATCCCAAAAATCTTTTGTCACTACATGTCCATCTTTTGTTTTCAGTAAACGGCCGAAAATAGCATTTATCGGATTGAATGTATAATCGGTAACACCAACAGTAAACGTTTCAGGAGTAAGGGGTAAAGTGTCAATATCCCCTTCCGGAACAGAAGCCGCAGCCTTAGGTGGCGGTGATGCCACTACCAGCACTTCATACTTATTTATTTCCAAAAGCTCTTTTAAAAATTGTACACGTTCAGGAGAAACGTTCTTCTCCACGATCCCGCATTTAATTCCATCTAATTCTTCAAAAAGATGATTTTGATTTATTGCCATAAAAATTGTTATACCAATGAACGAATATGATCAAATATCCAACTCCATATGCCTGTAATTATTATACCCATTGCACAAACGACTAATCCAAGTTTAACTGAACCAGCTAATGTAATTTTTTGAACAACTCCATCTACTGAAACAAATGCAAATCGTACTATGCGTAAATAATAATATAATGAGACAATCATATTCAACGCGGCTATCGTCAGAAAAATATAATTCTCCTTTTTTGCTCCTTCCATGAATAAAAAGAACTTTCCAAAAAAGCCTGCAGCTGGAGGAATACCCGCTAATGAAAATAACCCTAATGCAAGGGTCCAAGCTAATAATGGCGAACGATTATACAACCCTTTTAACTCGCTGATCTTTAGAATGCTTACTTGAGAACGTAAAACAGATACAACACCCACTATGGCTAAATTGGAAAAAACATAGATCAAAACGAAATAAGTAATCACACTCTTCGCTTCTATTGTTTGTCCGCTTAATGCAAGTAGAATAAATCCTACTTGAGCAATAGAAGAATAGGCTACGAAACGTAAAAGATCATCTTGCCTCAACGCAAAAATATTTCCCACTAACATCGTTAATATGGATAAGCCAACTACCATCGGATACCAGGCAGGATTTAGATTTGGGAACAATTGTAACAACAAAGTAGTTAATACAAAAGCAATGGCCCCCTTTGAGACTACGCTTAAAAATGCAGTAACAGGAACGGGAGAACCTTCATACACATCAGCCGTCCAGAAATGAAAAGGAACTACTGATAATTTAAAAGCTACGGCACTGAATATAAATACAAAGGCTGCCACATGCAATGGTTCATTGGTCAATCCTCCCCATACTACAGCGAAATCCAAGGAACCTGTAATACCATAAATAATGGAGATTCCAAATAATAAAATACCGGAGGCTAATGCCGATGACATCACCATTTTCATTGCTGCTTCCGATGATTTACGACGCTGCAAGTCAAAATTTGCCATGGCGGCCGCAGGTATGCTCGTCAATTCCAATGATAGGTAGAATATTAACAAATGATCACTGGAAATCAGAAAATTCATACCTAACAAAGAGGATAACATTAAGATGAATAATTCAATGCCGTTGACATTCTCAGTAAACCAGTCAGCTCCTACCAATGAAATCAGATATACACCTAATGCCAATATACCTTTCTGAAACCCTAATAATGAATTATGAACATACATGCCGCCGAAAATTCGCCCAGTATCATTAAAACCAAAAGCAACTGCTACATTAATCAATAATAATAATTGCAATAGCGATAACCATCTTTCGAGCTGCATCCCTTTTCCAAGCTTGATGAATAAAAGAATAAAAATGATGATAGTCACCATTAACTCCGATTTCATCAGTACTATATATTCGCTCATAGGTATATTTCTTTATTTACCAGCCAATTTATTTGTTATGATGTTTACTCCCGGAGTTATCAGCTCATTTAACCAAAAAGGAGCAAGCCCCATAGCTAAAATTCCTGCTATTAATAAACCCGCAGCTAATTGCTCATTCCATTTAGCATCATTACGCTCAATAACCTGCGGCCCTAAAGGACCCATAGATACTTTACCCACAGCCCGTAAAATATAAACGGCTGTGACCACTATCGACATGGCTGCGATAACGGTTGCAGTTCTGTGGAATACATCAGGATATTCCCATGATCCAATAAAAATGGTCATCTCAGCTACAAATCCGCTCAATCCCGGTAATCCTAGTGACGCAAAACCAGCAATAAACATACAAGTCATAATGAACGGCATTACTTTGATCAATCCCCCCATTTCAGCTACATATTTAGTATGTGTTCGCTCATATACCATTCCAATGATAGCGAAGAATAGTGCTGTCATTAATCCATGTGAAACCATTTGCATTATTGCACCTACAATAGCGGTTTTGGTTAGCATACCTAAACCAAGTAATACAAAACCTGTATGACTAATTGAAGAATAAGCATTTATATATTTTAGATCTTTCTGCATCATCGTAGCAAATGCCCCATATATAATAGCTATCGTGGCTAACACTATGATAATATTCGCAAACTCCCTTGCCCCATCTGGAAATATATACAAAGCTGCTCTTAAAGCCCCATATCCGCCTAATTTCATTGAAATCCCCGCAAGAAACATAGATCCTGCTGTGGGGGCTGATGAATGTCCATCTGGTACCCAGGTGTGGAATGGAAACATAGCCGTGAAAATTCCAAAACCTAAGAATACTAATGGGAATACCCAATGTTGCAAGGTTAACGGAATATGTAGCTGAGCTAGTTGTATCAGATCAAATGTTCGTTGTTCTAGTGGCAATGAGAAAAACAAGACCAATATGCCTATCAAGATCAATGCAGATCCTAACATTAACATCAACGCCAATTTATTGGCGCTATAATTTTTATTTCCACTACCCCAAATACTGATGAATAAGTACTTAGGTACAACAGCAATCTCCAAAAAGAAAAATAATAAAATCAGATTCTGAGAAATAAAAAATCCATATGCCCCAAATGCCAGTAAGTGTAGAAAAAAGAAAAACTCCTTTTTCAATAATTCTATATTCCACGAAACCAGTACCCCAGCAATGGCAACTAATGAAGTAAGCAGCATCATGGCAATAGAGATTCCATCAACACCTATGTGAAAATCAATACCCATAGAAGGAAACCACGATTGATTATATTCAAATAATAAAGGAGCGGTATGACCAGCTATTCGTGCTTCTTTAAAAGAAAAATACAACCAAAATATACTAACGAGTTGCAAAACTGATCCAACAAGAGCCATTATTCTGGATTGCCGCGCAGGGGCAAGCATTATCACCAGCATAGTGAATATTGGAAAAGCTAAAATGTATAGTAGTTCCATAAATAAATTATATTAATCAGGAGTACCTGAGTAGATAAACAGATATGATGATGATAATACCCATCAGGAACAAAATTCCATATTGTTGAACTCTCCCTGATTGCAGTCCTTTTATCCTCCAGGAAAACCATTCTGTTGCTGTTCCCATCCCCTTGATCATGCCATCTACCACATTTCGATCAAACCAAGCGATTGGTTGAGCAATCGAACCAAATAAAATATGTTTGGTTACCCACATCCAGATCTCATCGATGTAAAACTTATTTGTAGCGACCTGATACACTGAGCCAAACTTAGTACTGATCTTTTCTGGCCATGCACTCTCCGTTTTATAGAGGAGCATAGCGATAAAAATCCCCAATAATCCGATAGCAACTGGTGCAATGGAAAATATAAGGTGCAGATCCATTTGTAGCGCTTTCCCATTTGATGAAACAAATTGTCCAAAAGGAATAAATCCTGACGCTGCCGATCCTATACCTAATAAAATCAAGGGTACTAGCATAGCTGCAGTTCCTTCACCATGTGATTCCACATTAGAGTGAAATGTTTTATTCCAGAAAATAGAAAAATACAAACGGAACATATAAAATGCAGTGAGTCCAGACGTAATCAAAGCAGCATAATAAATAAGTCGATTGTTCTCCCATGCTGCTAATAAAATTTCTTCTTTACTAAAAAAACCAGCAAAAGGTGGAACTCCGGCTATCGCTAGGCAAGCAATAAGGAACATCCAATGTGTAATAGGCATATATTTTCGTAACCCACCCATATTGTTCATGTCATTACTATGTACATAGTGGATCACAGAGCCGGCGGCTAAGAAAAGTAAAGCTTTGAATATGGCATGTGTGAAAAGATGAAACATGGAAGCGGTGAATCCTGTTTCAGGCATAGCAGCACTGCTTCCCTTTGGTACCATAGCCAAAGCAAACATCATAAAGCCAATCTGGGAAATGGTTGAATAAGCTAATACGCGTTTAATATCGGTTTGAGTAGTAGCAATTACTGCAGCAAATAGAGCGGTGAATGCGCCAATATATCCAATATATCCTAAAACTGGAGTTCCAGAGTAGGCATACACCGGATATAATCGCGCCACTAAAAATACACCAGCCACTACCATAGTTGCGGCGTGTATTAATGCGGATACAGGTGTTGGACCTTCCATCGCATCTGGTAACCAGATATGTAAAGGGAACATTGCACTTTTACCAGCAGCACCTAAGAACACTAAAGCTAATCCCCAACTCAAGGCCGAAACCCCAATAAAACTAACTGTTGTTGCAGAGGTCAGTATGTCTCCTGGCTGAGATAATCGAGAGATTAATTCTATAAAATCAAGTGTTCCAGCCTGGTTAGACAATACCAATATGCCCATTAAAAATCCAAGATCAGCAAATCGAGTAACGATAAAGGCTTTTTTGGCTGCTGCCAATGCAGAAGATTTTTTATAAAAAAACCCAATCAATAAAAACGAGGATACGCCTACTAATTCCCAAAAAATATAGATCTGAAATAAGTTAGAAGAAAGCACTAACCCCAACATCGAAAAGGTAAATAATCCCAAGAATGCATAATAGATGTGAAACCGTTCCTCCCCTTTCATATAAGATAATGAGAAAATATGAACTAATGTAGATATTAGTGTTACGACTATGATCATCATCATAGAAATTGGATCCTGCAACACACCCAAGTGTATGGATAGCCCATTTGCAAAAATAAGCCATGGAAATTCTATTGGTTTTGAAGCTATATATGCATCTGCACCTGAAGAAAAATAAGTTGATGCGCAGTATAGTGAAACGAATAGAGACGTGAGCAATAATAAGGTACCAATCACGCCAGCATGCTTTGCATAGGATTTACCTGTCAGCCCCAATATTATAAATGATAATAATGGAAGTATGGGAATCAATATAATACTTGTTGAACTCATGTTGCTTTGGTTTTGGATTATCCTTTCATTTCTTCTGCCACTTCTACATTGATTGACTGATGGGTACGAAACAAGTTTATGATTATGGCAATAGCTACTGCTGCTTCTGCGGCGGCAATAGCTATTACGAAAAGGGTAAAGAATAAACCATCCATTGAATTAGGCCATACGTATTTATTAAATGCCACAAAATTCAAATTCACTGAATTCAGGATCAATTCTATACTCATCAGCATGGTGATCAGGTTTCTTCTACTGAAAAAACCATAAATACCAATGAAAAACAGAATAGTGGCGATAGTCAGTATATGAAATAATCCAGGCTCTATCATTTGGTTTCAACTTTAGAAGTTAAGGCAATTACGATACACCCGATCATCGCTGCAAGTAACAACATACTGACTAATTCAAAGGGAAGGGCGTAGCCATTAATATCCAGCATTTTTTCACCTATCTTTTCTACACCAGGCGCTTCTGCAGCATTGGTAATAGCAAATCTGTATCGTAGAATTAGAGAAAGTATCAAGGCTAAACCACTTCCGGCAGCGAGTAAAGAAATAAATACTTTTCCTCCTGGTACAGCGGGTAATTTTTCACCGGCCTGTTGTGTAAGAAATATAGAAAATATGATCAGTACAGCAATACCACCTACATATACAACAATTTGTACTGCAGCGATAAAGGGATTATTCATCCAAAAATATAATCCGGCAATACCAATCAAGGTAAATAAGAGATAGATCGCTGATCGAAATATTTGTCGAGAAGTAACCGATAGCCATGCACTTCCAACTGTCATCAACGCTAACAAATAAAATACTATGGATGCTCCACTCATATTAATTTATTTATAATTAAGAATAGTTATTCCACGCCTTCTTCAATTTTAGATCCCGGCTTATTCAGAATCTTCGTCAATTGGGATCGATCATACACACTATGTTCGAATGTTGGTGCCATCTTGATGGCATCTGATGGGCAAGCTTCTATGCAGAGATTACACATCGTACATAATTCAAGATGATATACTAGTTTATCAATTGCTTTCTTTTTCTTCCCTTCAGGAGTGATATCAAACTTGGTTATAACTTTTATGGTTCCGTTCGGACAAGCTAGCTCACAAGCTGTACAGCCTGTGCATCGGTGTTCATTAGTATCGTTATGAGGCATCACTACTTCACCCCGGAATCTATCTGCCATAATCAATGTTGACCGATTATCCGGGTACTGTTGAGTGATGATCTCTTTATGATGGGTAAAATAATAAAGAGTCTTTTTCATACCCATGGCCATCGACTTAATGGCACCTAGTACATCAGCTATATAAGATTTTAAGAACATAGTAATCTAGTTTAAAAATGCCAGCCCAGAATGGCAATTAGGGTTACTAATAATATATTTACCATACTAATAGGCAGCAGATATTTCCATTCTAGATTCAATAATTGATCAATTCGCAAACGTGGAAAAGTCCAGCGGAACCACATGATCACAAAAATCAAAAAGAAAGTCTTTCCAAAAAACCAAATTGAAGATGGGATATAATCCATTACATGATTGAAGGATTCCCATTGACCAATATGAAAGGGCATCCATCCACCCAGGAATAATGTGGCTCCAATGGCACAAACGATGAAAACATTAATATATTCTGCTAAAAAAAACAACGCAAATTTCATTCCTGAATATTCGGTATGAAAGCCTGCAGTTAATTCAGATTCAGCTTCTGCCATATCAAAAGGAGCACGATTTGTTTCAGCCGTTACCGCAATGATAAAAATCACAAAGGAAATTACAGCAGGAATATGCCCTTTGAATAACCACCAGCCATCTGCCTGGGCTTTTACTATCTCTGATAATTGCAAACTACCAGTAAGCACTACTATAGTCAATATCGCTAAACCCGCACTTAACTCATAGCTTACGATCTGTGCACCACTCCGCATTGCGCCGAGAAGAGAATATTTATTATTACTGCTCCATCCAGCCATTAATATAGAAATTACAGATAATGAGGAGATCGAGGTTACGTACAATATACCTATGTTCACATCCCATATCTGTAATCCACTAGCAAATGGAATGGGGGCCAGTAACAACATAGCTGCAATCATTGCAATAAATGGTGCCATATTGAACATAAGCTTATCAGCATTTGCAGGTGTAATGTTCTCTTTCACTAGTAGTTTAATGGTATCTGCTAAAGATTGCAATAATCCCTTTGGCCCAACTCTATTTGGACCAATACGGATCTGCATAAATGCCGCAACACGTCTTTCCATGACCACTAAAATCAATCCTAACACAGCAAAAAGTGTAATAGCCAGGATCCCTACTATTACCATTTCTGCAGCTAATGCGCCTTCAGGTGGAAGTACTTCGTTCAACCAATTATCGATCATTTCAGCGATAGAAGAAAAACTCATATTGAATAATTTATCTGTCTATATCAGGTATTACCAGGTCTAAACTACCCATTGTCGCAACCAGGTCTCCAATCTTGGAACCTCTTGAAATATGATCCAATGTGGATAGATTAGAAAAACCAGGTGAGCGAAACTTAATGCGATAAGGTGTTGTTCCTCCTTCACTGACAATATATACACCCAGTTCACCTCTTGCTGTTTCTACGCGTGTATAAAATTCTCCCTTGGGTAATTTCAATACAGCCTTTGTTTTTGCCTGATACTCACCTTCTGGGATATTATCAATCAGCTGCTCAATTATTTTAAGCGACTCTTCAATCTCAGCCATACGAACCAGATAGCGAGCATAGGTATCCCCTTCTGTTCGGATCACTTCATTAAATTCAAGATTTTTGTAAATACTGTATGGATGAATTTTACGTACATCACAATGTAAACCAGATGCACGAGCAGAGGGACCAGTAACTCCATAAGAGATAGCATCTTCCATACGTAAGACTCCAACCCCTTTTGTCCGATTGATAAAAATGGTATTATTCGTTACCAGATCATGATATTCCGGAAGTTTTTCCCAGATTTGTTTTACAACAGCTTTTACTTTTTTCTGAAAATCAGGATGAATATCATACAAAACTCCACCAGGAACCATATAATTCATGGTCAGTCTTGTACCACAGGTATCTTCCATAATTTCTGTGATCAGTTCTCTTTCCCTGAATGCTAAAAAGAAAGGAGTAAATGCTCCTAAGTCCATTGCTAGAGCCCCCCACCATAAAAGATGTGAAGCCACTCGGGTAAGTTCATCCATCAATACACGGATCACTTCAGCACGCGCGGGAACTTCGATCTGCAATCCTTTTTCTACCCCCATGACACAAGCGTGATTATTGATGTGCGCAGAGAGATAATCCATTCTGCTGGTAGAGTACGTGAACTGACGATAAGATAATGATTCACACATCTTTTCAATAGAACGATGAATGAATCCTAGATGTGGTTCCACTTTTTTGATCGTTTCACCATTCAAGGTGATCAGTAGATTCAATACGCCATGGGTTGCCGGATGTTGTGGTCCGACATTGATAACCATGTCATTTGTGTTGGATTGAGATATGATATCTGTTTGTGAATACATGGCTAAAGTTTGATCATATTCACGGGATCTTCAAAATCCTTTCTCATGGGGTTCTTGCCCTCCCACCCATCTGGAAGAATAAGTAATCGCAGATCGGGATGATGCATAAATTTTACACCAAACATCTCATATACTTCTCTCTCATGAAATTCAGCAGTGCGCCATATGTCACATACTGTTTCAATTTCAGGCTGATCTCTGTTTAATTTTGATTTCACCACTAATGTGATCTCACGATGGGTAGTGCTGGTAAGATGATATACCATAGTAAGGTGCGTTTTCCAATCTATACAGGTGAGACAAAAAAGATAGTCCATGTTTAACTGTTCATCTATACGCAATCTATTCATGAAAGCTTTGAAATCAGTAGGCTCAACATGTACTACCAGAAATTCTCCACCGAGTTCAGTTGTAAAGGGAATACTACTTGTTGGTAATAGGTTTTGTAATGTTTCCTGGGTCATCATGTATATTTTTCTGTCCAGTCGATATTTATTCTTTCCCTTTTCCCACCGCTTTTAATTTTTTCCTGCAGCGTGATCATGGCATGGATCAACGCTTCAGGGCGAGGAGGACATCCAGCAACATAAACATCAACCGGAATGATATGATCTGCACCTTTTACAACAGAATAGGTATTATAGAAAAAAGGGCCCCCACTAGTTGCGCAAGCCCCCATAGCAATCACATATTTTGGATCTGCCATTTGATCATAAAGACGCTTTAATACTGGTGCCATTTTATTCACAATGGTTCCAGCGATCACGATCACATCTGCTTGTCGAGGGGTGGCTCTGGCTACTTCAAAACCAAAGCGCGACCAGTCATATTTAGCAGAAGCCGTTGACATGAATTCAATGGCACAGCAGCTGGTACCAAACGTCAATGGCCAAAGTGAATTGCTTCTTGCCCAATTAATAAGATCGTCCAGCGGACCCGTAAGGATTCCTCCATGAGGTGTATTATGTACCTGCCCGGGAAATTCAGTTATAGGTCTTTGTCCTTCCTGTATATCTTGATGTTGCATGTTCATATTATACATCATTTCCATTCCAACGCACCTTTTTTATGCGCGTAAAGGAATCCCATGAAAAGAATAAAGAAAAATAGTATGATCTCAATCAAGGCGGCTATTCCAACCTTTTTCACCACCACAGCCCAGGGATATAAGAATACTAATTCAACATCGAATATCAAAAAAATGAGGGCGAATAAATAATATCCAACATTGAACTGCGCCCATGTACTACCCTGCGTAGGCAGCCCACATTCATATGGTTCCAGTTTTTGTTTATTGGTTGAACCTTTTAAGACTAAACGATACATGAGTATGGCAAAGACCGAAAAAAAAATGGCAGCCAATATTAAGACAAGCATGGATACAGGTCCCATATCAAGGAATTATACTAAAAGTTACTGAAAATTCAGTTGTCACAAAATTTCTTGATAGGCCCTATACTAAAATGAGGATAAAAGGTGGACAGACTATCTATTTTACCCCCTCCACGCTTGGTGTTTTATGGATGCTTGAAGCAATCCGTTCAATTCCTGCAGAAGTAGTTTACGGGATATTTGATACTTATTAAAAAGCATGTTTTTAAAAATCCAGCCCCAGATCCAGTCAAAAACCATAAATCGGATTACTACGGGACGAGGTACAGTATTATTGCGAAAAACGGTTGCCAGATAATAAAAAAAGCTTTTCCCGTTCATAAATACTTGCTTTTTTAATCCTTTAAGATCAGCACGATGTATATGCCATACCATTACCGAAGGATCATAAATTAGCTTATGCCCCTTTGCTACCACTCGATGAAACATCTCGACATCACCACCACCGCCACTGGGTGTACCTACGTCCAGCTTAGGATCAAACAACCCTCCGGTTAAAAACCATTTCTTTCGGAAGGCCATATTAGCTCCAACACCCATACCTGCAGCTTTTAGCTTATCAAATGCCGTCATGGTTGATCCATCAAATTGTTTTCTTTCAAAACCATGACCCATCCCACCATAGTTAAATTCAAATAAACGCTCAGCCTTTGTTTCCAAAGACCAAGGAGCTACATACCCTGTAACACACATCACTTCAGCTTCCTGAAAATGGGGTACCATTCTTTTCAGCCAATTTTTGTCTGGCCGGGCATCATCGTCAGTAAAGGCAATTATATCATGTGTTGAATGCTCAATTCCAGTATTACGTGCATTATCCAATCCGGCTTTTGTTTCCAAAACATATTTAACCGGAAGACCTGCACATAATCTTTTAGTAGCATCACTAGATGGAGCATTATCAACGATGATAATTTCTTTTGCCGGATATTCTAATTCAAATAAAGCTTGTAAACAGTCCTTCAAAAATGTTGTTCGATCTCTCGTACAAACTATAATGCTTATATACGGCAATGGATAAGTAGGATATTTAACGTTTTGAGTGATTTCCTTAAAATATTCAAATGACAAAAATCGACGCAATGGTTCAGATAATAACTTCGGAACCTGACCATTTATTTTATGCTGACTCAACCATCGGTTTGCAAAATAGAGTTGATCATATTGATCACCTCTGTCTTCTAACGAAATGGGGCTTACAAGTGAAGATGCCCACTTATTAAATTGATTAGGGGTAGCAAATTGTGCCGCCACTCCTAATGTGTAGTGAAAACGATGTTGCTTTCCTTCTGCACTTAACCACGAATGCCGAAATTTATTTTGCTCCATCCATAATTGACTACGATATAGTCCTTTGAAGAACATTCTACCAAAATGGGGTACATAAAAAGCCCCCCAGATAAACCATCTTCTCCATGAAGTAGTTGTATGGATCACACATAAAAAAGTCTTGTCCCATAGTTCAGTATGTTTACGAACCATCTCCACATCCCAATAACCTTCTGATTGTTTTCTGCGATGTAATCTATTTTGATCAGATACATTATCACAATGAATACCCATAGCTAATTTTGAAAACCGGAATCTTGCTCCAGACTTCAAGAGTCGATGTCCAAACTCATAATCTTCCCGGCATCGAAACCGTGTATCAAATCCATCGCTTTCAACATAGAAAGATCGAAATAAACTAAACGCCCCACTGGTCAAGTCTTTATATGTAAACTTATGATCAGGTTTTGAAAGTTGTTCAAAATGCGTTTCCCACCAATGATTTAAATACAAACGATTCCAACTTTTATCCGGTATTTCTTCAAGTATCAAAAATCCGATACCGACATCTTTTTCGTTTTGCACCAGATTATGAAAAGAGGAAAGCAATTGAGGGGCGGGATCTATATCATCATCTAAAAATATGAGTAAATCCCCTGAAGCTATCATCGCGCCATGGTGCCGTGCATAAGCTGCTCCTGATCCGGGTGTTTCTATAAACTTAAATATGTAATCCGCACTGAATTGCTGGAGCTTCAATACCGTATCATCAGTACAACCATCACAAACCACAATACACTCCATTTCCGCTAATGGGAAATCACTTTGCTCCAGTTTAGTCAATAATCGGATAATTGAATCACTTCTATTATGCGTAGGAATGACGACGGATATTTTTGGATGCTGCATGCCGTAATTTTTGTTTTTTTAAGGAAGAAAAGTAAGATGATGGTCCTTTAAAACAACCTTGCCATTCAGCCCAAACAAGGGTAAGCGGAAAATGATCTCCTCGCTTCAATAAGGATTTTAAGAGATGGCGTATTTGATGTGAATAAAACCACTGGAAAGCCTGTTTTAATACCCACCACTCTCTATCCTTAATCAATAATTTAGTCCAATAAGCATACATACCTACTCCATATCCATAAATAGCTTTTCGGGTATCATCCATTGTTCTCCTATGTCGATGCCAGTTTAAAGCAGATGGTTGGTATGCGATATAATAACCAGAACGGAGAATACGAGTAAAATATTCATGATCTCCTCCAGACTGAGTTGGCGTGCCCGCATCCAGAGATTCATCGAACCAACCAATTTTGTGTACGATATTTTTACGTATGGCCATATTTACGCCCGCTCCAATACCACCAGTTGTAAGTGGATTATGGGAAGTGTCATATACCCTTCGTACGTAGCCTTTACAAAAAGGACTATATCGTTCAAATGCCTCCTGGCCTTCGTGTAACAATTCTAAAGGCTGTGTCATCCCGGTTACGCATACCACTCTTTCGCGTATAAAAGGCTTTAATATCTCACGCAACCAAAATCTGTCGGCAATAGCGTCATCGTCAATAAAGACAACAATATCATTACTGGCCTCTTGTACGGCTCTATTTCGAGCTATATCTAATCCTGCCGTTGATTCTAAAATATATTTAACAGCAGGAAAATAATTCTGGATCAGATCCTGTGTTGACGAATCACTTGGAGCATTATCAATAACTAAAATTTCCTGACTGGGACCAGACAAGGAAAGTAAAGACTCCAAACATCTCTTCAAATCATCAGTTCTATTACGCGTACAAACAGCAATACTGGCAGAAGGATAATCTGCAGGATTTAAATCTCCTTCTTTTTCTCTTCTGATCAATACATCTGTCAATCCACCTTCACTTGCCTTTAAAATGTTCGATACGTATTTGTGCAATTCAAGTTTACCGGCCTCAACATCAAACCACAACCCAGAAACAGGAATATCACCAAAACGAAAAACAACATATGCTTTATCATAGGCCTCTAATCCCGAAATAAATTCTGGAACCGGGTCTATTTGAAGATCTAACACTACAGCTGCCATATCATACTATATATTTACTCTACCACAATTTGAAAAGAGTTGTACCTTATACCACATGCTCAGTCAAACTATCTATATAAGATTGTATAACTAATTTTGCTTCACCATCCTGAATTAATCTTCCTTGCTCAAGCCAGATAACTCTCGAACATAAATGCTCGATTGCTTCCATACTATGACTAACAAAAAGAATTGTTCGTCCATCGGTATTGGAGCTGGCTTCCATTTTACCTAAGCATTTATTTTGAAACTCAGCGTCGCCAACAGCAAGTACCTCATCAACAATTAAAATATCGGGTTCCAAATGAGCAGAAACAGCAAAAGCAAGTCGTACATACATACCTGAAGAATATCTTTTCACAGGCGTATCTAAGAATCGTTCTACGCCGGAGAAAGCTACGATCTCATCAAATTTTTGTTCGATTTCATATTTACTCATACCTAGGGTATATCCACTTATGTATATATTTTCCCGTCCGGATAATTCTTGATGAAAACCTGTACCCACCTCTAGCATACTGCTAATTTTACCCTTACCTCGTATTCTTCCGGAACTAGGTTGAATGATTCTTGAAATAATTTTTAGTAACGTTGATTTTCCTGATCCATTACTACCAATGATACCAATAGCTTCACCGCGTTTTACTTGAAACCAAATTCGATCGAGTGCCTGTAATTCGCGATTTGGATTAAAAACATGATGCCTGCCCATTTTTTTATCAAGCCACTCCTGCAAATCTCTTCTTAGGGATCCTGCACCTATTGTACCTATCTTATAATGTTTCGAAATATCCTCTACGGATAATACTGTTTCTGCCATGATTAAACGATATCGATCAAACGACTTCCTTCTCTATTGAAGATATAAACCGAAAAAAATAAGACTAAAGTTGCCAACAGAAAACTATATGCCAAATCATTACCGGTTACTTGCCCGCTTCCCAATAATGCCATTCTAAACGATTCAAAAACTGCAGTAAGTGGATTGAGCTTAACCAACCAATGCATATCAGAAGGTATAATAGACAATGGATATACCACAGGGGTTACAAAAAATAATAAGCGCACACCAACTTCTACAATATTGACGATATCCCGATATTTCCCTGTGAATACAGAAAAGATCAATCCTGTTCCAAAGCTCAACATCCCGCAAACAAAAATAGAAAAAGGAAGAAACCAGAGATTGAAGGAAATAGAAGAATGATCATCTTGAAACCAGAAATAATAGGCCATCATCAATAAAAGCAGAACCATTTGAATGAGAAAACGAAGGAACTGGGTCAGTAATACGGAAAGGGGTATTATGACACGTGGGAAATATACCTTGGAAAAAATATGGATGTTCTCCCTAAATGTTCTTGAGATCAGTAAAAATCCTTCATTAAAAAAATTCCAGAGGATAATTCCGGCGAGATAAAATAATACAGGAGGAGAACCAGATGCCGTCGGGACTCTGATCAATTTACCAAATACTAATACGTAAGTGAGCAGGGTAAGCAGTGGTTGAACAAAGATCCAGATCGGGCCTAATACAGTTTGCTGATAATTGACTAAAAATTCTTTCCGCACCATACGGAATAAAAGATGACGATACGAAAGAATACTTTTAAGATTCCAGTTCCAACTGGATTTTTGGGCATTTATCTCCCAGTCCCAAATACGTTGGAGATTGGATTTTGAATGCATAACTTTAGATGATTGAGGTGAATGGATACGCATAACCAATTGATTTTGCCTCCAATTATATAATTCATTGACAGCGATTTGATAATAATGACTTTAACAACGAAAAACTTTTCTTCCGGATTGCAGGCTCTTCGTAAGTACAAATTCCTTGCCGCGGATATTAATATGGTGCAGCGTAAAAAAGCCGCAATTACGCATACGTTCAGCTTTCAACTTTAAAAAGGAATTTGATATATATTCTTTTCATCATTCACAGGATATTGTACAATTACTCAATTTTAGGTAAAGCACATGGTGAAGTTCCCACTATCTTGCTGCTGCAGTTAATTTTCATACGTAGCCCCGGCGGGTTCTCCCCTGGGGCTTTATTATTTAAATTATTGCCTATTCATCCTTAATATCTAAAAAAATAAAAAATCTTGCTTAATTTAAAGTATGCGCAAGGTTTTACTAACAACTCTCATAAATATCCTTACAACCAGTGTATTTGCCCTATCGGATAGTCCTCGAGTTTATCACGCGATAAAAACCATTAGCCCCATTACAATAGATGGAAATGCTAAAGAAGAAGAATGGTTAAAAGCAAAGTGGTCTGATGAGTTTATAGATATAGAAGGTGATACCCGCCCGAAACCGGCCTTTTCAACAAAAATGAAAATGATTTGGGATGAACAATACTTGTATGTATTTGCTAAATTAGAAGAACCCGATCTTTGGGGTACGCTAACCAAAAGAGATGCCATAATTTTTCAGGATCATGATTTTGAGATATTTATTGACCCCGATAATGACACCAATGAATACACGGAAATAGAGATCAATGCCTTGGGCACGATTATGGACTTATTTATGACCAGATCCTATAAAAAAGGGGGGCCAATGGATATGAATTGGGATGTAAAAGATTTACAATCGGCCGTCATGCTAAAGGGCACTATAAATAAAAATGATGATCAAGATCAATATTGGACAGTAGAAATGGCCATACCCGTTTCATCCTTGAGCAAATCAGGAAAAGTATATACGCCCGTAATTGGCGGATTTTGGAGAATCAATTTTTCTCGGGTACAATGGCTGATGGAAAAAGATGGAATCAGTTATAAGAAGCGTACAACCAAGGAAGGGAAAAGAATACCTGAACAAAACTGGGTCTGGTCACCACAAGGATTGATAGACATGCATATTCCTGAAAAATGGGGATATGTCTATTTCATTGACTAAATCAACTATCCATTAAATCTCTAATAGCCACAGATGCGGTAACTGCACCGAATGTAGCAGGCATATAAGAAATAGTTCCATAGGCTGATTTCTTAAAATTAGACCCATCGGTCAACATCAAACTTTCTTTGATGATTTTTTCCGGACTGAAAACTACTTTTAATCCACGACGAATTCCCATTTCCTTTAGGCGTTTTCTGATCTGCTGAGCAAATGGGCAATTATATGTTTTGGCTATATCAACAACCTCTAAAATAGTAGGATCTAATTTTGCACCTGCACCCATACTACTTACCATTGGTATGCCCGTTTCCATCGCTAACTGTATGAAGGTGAGTTTTGGGGATAAACTATCGATCGCGTCAATCACATAATCCGGTTTCCGGGAAAGCTGATTACTAACCATTTCAGGAGTAACAAATTCCTGGATCACATCCAATTTTAATTCGGGATTGATTGCCAATAATCGCTCAGCCATAAGCTTTGCTTTTGACATACCATGCGTGGTAGCTAATGCCGGTAGCTGACGATTCCGATTAGTAGGATCAACAACGTCACCATCTATGATCGTCATTTGTCCAACCCCACTTCTGGCAATAAATTCTGCAGCAAAAGATCCTACACCTCCCATACCCACAACCATAACATGTTTAGTTATGAGTTTTTGTACCTTCTCCTCACCAATTAACAAACTTGTTCTTGATAACCATGAAATATCCTTCATACGTTAAAAATAAGTAACCGAATGCAGATTTATGATTACGCTCATCTCTTTTATAAGCCTACTACATTCGAATCAAAAAAATTTGGGGAAAGCTGTTCTAACTAATCAACTTTAGTCATCAACTAATTCATCAGCATTAACGTTCCATTTAGGATCATGGCAAAGCTGACCCAGCTAATATATGGAACTAAAAGCCACGCTGCTACGGGTTTTACTTTACCTGCAGCAAAAATAGTCAGCAAAATAATGACCCACATTAAGGCTATAATGAGAAAGGCAAGCGTTATATTATGGAAATAAAAAAAAGTGGGCGACCAAACCAAGTTTAGTAAAAACTGAACAACAAAAAGAAGCATCATTTTGCGACCCACTTGGCCACCTTTATGCCAAGCGATTGCAAATGAAGCTCCCATTAATAAATAAAGAATTGTCCATACAGGACCAAATATCCAGTTCGGTGGATTCCACCATGGTTTATTAATAGTAGTGTACCAGCTATTGACACCTGTCACCGTTAATAAACCACTTGTCGTGCCTAAAATAAGACAAAGCGTAGAAGATATTCCGATTTTGGTAACTAATGATTTGAGCATTTTCTGAAATGGATTGATGGGCTACCGATTCAAAAGCCCAATTTTTAACAATAATAACATACAAAAGTTTATACCATAACCAATTGGCCTTATAATTTATTGGTTAATGCATTAACTTTGCCTTACAAAGTTAATTATGGACAGCCATAACATTCAATCAGAATTAGCATCGATACGCTCATTAATGGAGCGATCTACCAAATTTTTATCCTTAAGCGGACTTGCAGGTGTACTAGCTGGAATTTATGCATTAATCGGAGGCTATCTTACCTATTGTTTTTTAGGTGATGGGTATCAAGAGATATCAAATGCCAAAATACAGCAAATGGTATTCATTGGCCTTGTTGTATTGTTTCTTGCAGTAACAACTGGCTTTATATTAACCAAACGACAAGCTAAAAAGAATAATGAAACGATTTGGAACCCGGTTAGTAAAAAAATGATCGTAAATATGCTCATACCTCTGGCAACTGGAGGGCTATTTATTCTGATCCTTCTGATGCAAGGATATTTTACACTAATTGCTCCTTCTTGCCTGATCTTTTACGGTTTATCCTTAATTGCCGCAGGAGAATATAGTTTTTCAGCAGTAAAATGGATGGGAGGATTAGATATCCTTTTAGGGATACTGGCTGCTGCCTTTCCATTGTATGGATTATTCTTCTGGATGGCAGGTTTTGGAGGGTTGCATATTGTATATGGATTACGGATATATTTAAATCATAATAGTTGAGCCTACCTTTCCATAAATTAAATAAGGCTTTTGAGAACCATTCGCGTTTACAGATCATGAGCGTACTCATGGCAAATGAATCATATGATTTCAACTCACTCAAGCAGTTGCTTGATCTTACCGATGGAAATCTAGCTTCCCACATAAAGGCACTGGAAAAGGAAGAATACATATTAATCAATAAATCATTTATCGGCAAAAAACCAAATACTCAATATAGTGCATCCTCTAAAGGAAGGAAAGCATTCATTGAACATTTGGATGCACTAGAAATGCTGATAAAAAATAAGAAAATAAAATAAGGTAGAAATTTTAAAGTGTCTGGCGGAATTATTAGATGAAAGAAATTGAAATAACTAATCTGAAACCAGTATTCAATATGGATATTTACAACGTATGAAGTCAACAGAGCCAGAAAAAATCAGATGTGCCTGGTGCGAACAAGATCCGCTTTATCAGCAGTATCATGATCAGGAATGGGGTAAGCCAGTTTTTGATGATGCTATCCTTTTTGAATTTCTTGTACTGGAAAGTTTTCAAGCCGGTTTAAGCTGGATAACCATTTTAAAGAAACGTGAAAATTTCAGAAAAGCTTTCGATCGATTTGACTATAAAAAAATTGCTCGATATACAGATAAAAAAGTTAAAATCCTTATGCAGGATACAGGAATAGTTCGTAATCGACTAAAAATACTAGCTACAATCCAAAATGCACAGCGGTTCATGGAAATCCAAAAAGAGTATGGAAGCTTTTCTGACTACATATGGAGTTATGTAGATGGAAAGCCTATTGTGAATCGGCCAAAAACATTAAAAGATATTCCAGCTAAAACATCCCTTTCTGATAGTATTTCTAAAGACCTTAAAAAACGTGGATTTAAATTTCTAGGTTCTACAGTAATGTATGCACATATGCAGGCTACTGGTATAATTGATGATCATGTTCAGGAATGCTGGATCAGCAAAAAGAAAATGAAGCATTAACTATATTATTGTTTAGTATCTTTTCATAGCAAAATCTACAAAGAATGAATGCTGTACAATTAAAACGAAAATTAAAAACTGCTTCTGAATTACCGGAAGAATTAAACATTCGTTTACACAGATCAATTAGTTGGCTGGCCTGTGCGGAAAAATATGCTGAAGACATTGATTTATACTTTTTAAATCAATGGATTGCTTTTAATGCATGCTATGCTCTTGACATGCATGTACAAGAACAAAAAACAGAAAGAGAAAAGTTTCGGCTTTTTATCCAGAATCTTATAAAACATGATGGTGAACAGCGCATATTCAACATTCTTTGGGAAAAGTTCAGTGGGCCGGTTCGAATTCTCATTCAAAATAAATTTATATTTCGAACATTTTGGGATCACAAGAGAGGTGAAGTAGCTGATTGGAAAAAAGCGTTTGATAAATCGAATGAAGAAGCTTCTAAACATCTGGCAAAGAAAAATGTTGCCGGGTTATTGGAAATACTACTAGACAGGCTTTACATATTACGTAATCAACTTATGCACGGAGGTGCTACGCACAATAGTAAAATCAATAGAAGACAAGTTAAAGATGGTGCAAAAATTCTTGAAATGCTTATTCCAATAATCATTGAGATTATGATGCAACACCCGGAAGAAGATTGGGGACGATTGCTATTTCCTGTTATTAATGAATAAAATGATCAACGTTTACTTATTTTATTATGCGTAATGGTTCTTTGCAATGAACATCGGAAACGCTTGATCTCAGGATTTCTTTTTTGTAAATGCTTTTTTGAAACCCCACTATTCACCCTTTTACGCCACAACCTAAAACTACTATTCTTTAATTGCTGACGCATCAATCGGATCACATCGGCTTCGGCTAAACCAAACTGAAACTCGATTGCTTCAAATGGCGTCCTATCCTCCCAGGCCATTTCAATTATCCGATCTACAGCTATTGGATCAAGAAGTAGATGACTTTTATTTTTTTGTGAAATATGCATGAATGAATAACAGATTCGCCTTTAAAATGTTTAATTAAATACGCCGACAATAATTGCACTCATCGTATCAGTTCGTCAATAAATGGATTATTGTTCCATTATAATTATGAGTATTGTTTACTCCTACTTTCCGATACAAAATTTACTAAAAATATAATCCAATTGATCCTCATTAGTAACTTGACCCGTTATTTCTCCTAAATAGTGTAATGCTCTCCGAATATCCAATGCTAATAAATCACCCGGGATATTATTATCCATTCCATTTCGCACATCAGAAAGTGCTGACGATACCTGTTGCAAAGCATGATAGTGACGAGCATTGGTAACAATAGTACTTTCAGTATTAACATTACCCTGTAATACTTTATCGACTAACCTTGATTTTAATGAATCGATATGATGCTGCGTTTTGGCAGAAATAAATAGTGCATCAATGCCTTCAAATTTTTTTGCTACAGCGGTATCTCCAGAAACATCAGCCTTGTTCCCAATCAATATAAAATTTGGATTTACTTCTCTAACCTTTGACAAAGCAGCTTCTACATCACCAAGGTACTCTTCCTCCACATCAAATAAATACAGTACAACATCCGCTTCTTTCATCTTCTCCTTACTTTTCTCAACCCCTATTGATTCAATAAGATCTGCACTTTCACGAATTCCTGCTGTATCGATCATACGAAATAAAATACCATCAATATTGATCACTTCTTCTATAGTATCACGAGTTGTACCAGCAATCTCTGAAACAATCGCTCTATTCTCATTTAATAAACTATTTAACAAAGTAGATTTCCCCGCATTGGGTTTACCAACTATCGCAACTTTCACCCCATTCTTGATCACATTACCCAATTTGAAAGAATGTAATAATTCCATAACCGCTCTATCGATGGTTCGAATTAAATTAAATAACTGTGTCCTATCTGCAAACTCCACATCTTCCTGAGAAAAGTCCAACTCCAGTTCAATAAGTGCAGAAAACGTAATCAATTCTTCGCGAAGCTTTTTTAACACATCAGAAAATCCACCCCGGATATTATGCAAAGCAGTACGATGAGATGCTTCGGTGTTAGAGGCTATCAGATCTGCCACAGCTTCTGCTTGGGTTAGGTCTAATTTTCCATTCAAAAATGCACGCTGGGTAAATTCACCGGGCTTTGCTAGCCGGGCACCATTTTGTACCAATGCCTCTATGATCTCTTCCTGAATATAAGGGGAACCATGACAGGAAATTTCTACTATATCCTCCCCTGTGTATGATTTAGGACCTTTGAAAATGGAAATGACTACTTCATCTATCATTCGATCCTTATATACTAATCGACCTACATGAAGAGTATAACCTCCAGCTTTAGAAAGGTCTTTAGAGGGAAACATATTCTTGACCATTTCAATAGCCGATGTGCCGCTTAAGCGGATCACGCCGATTGCTGAAACGCCATGGGCTGTGGCTAAGGCAACGATAGTATCGTTCCAAGAGGAATACATTACACGAAGGTACAATTTGTAATTTGCTAATGAGCAGATCGCCTAAGTCCTACGCTGAGTTTACCGAAAAATAGTAACCAATTTGTTAGTTGACCAACTTGATCGTCCAAACATGCTTACCAGAAACTACTTTGGGGAATAATATGGAAATACCTTCACCTGATGGCTTCCAGTTCAATGATTTTCCATTTAATAATTGTGCTTTTCCACTTTTAACCATAATAGCCTTGTCCAGTTGAATGGTTTTGCCAGATGGATCTTCAAAGAAGAAAACATAAATCGTTTTCTTATCTTTTGAAGTAGTATATCGTATGTCTTTACCTTCACCAAATACGGTATAATTACGGGAACCATATATAGCCTCTCCATTAGTCCGCATCCACTCACCAATCTCTTTCAACCGCGAATATGCTGTATCATCAAAAGTTCCTTCGGGAGATGGACCTATATTCAACAGATAGTTACCGCCTTTACTTACAATATCAACTAGTTTCTCGATGATTTCATTAGTTGGTTTATACTTATCATTGGGAACATAGCTCCAGCTGTTTGCCATGGTCATACATGTTTCCCATGGGTAAGGCAAACCATTTTCCGGGATATGTTGCTCAGGCGTAAGGTAATTTTGTTGTTCACCTGGAACAGCTCTATCCACTACAATTAGTTTGGGTTGTTTGGCACGTGCCTTTTTAACGATTCCGGGCATATCAATATCCTGACTTTGAGCGAATCGGATCGGACGAACACCATCCATGACTTCATGCATATCGGCTTCTATTTCTTTTTCAGTTTTTGGACGAACCCAACCTCCATCCAACCAAAGAATGTCCACCTTTCCATAATCAGTCATTAGCTCATCTATCTGTCCGTGGGTATAGTCAACGAATTTTTTCCATTGCTCAGGATATTTTTTAATGTCATAATTCACGTTGCGATCAAATGGAGGAAATTTATCCCACCAATAGTATGGTGTATGCCAATCCGGTTTTGAGAAATAGGCGCCAATCCAAAGTCCCTGATTACGAAATGCATTGAATACTTCTTTGGTTACGTTACTACGAGGATTAGCAGAAAAAGGCGTTGCTTTATCCGTAATTTTATAATCTGAATATTTGGTGTCGAACATGGCAAAACCATCATGATGTTTGGTAGTGAACACCATATATTTCATTCCCGCATCTTTAGCGGCAGCTGCCCATTTTTCCGGGCTAAATTGAGTAGGATTGAACGTGTATCGAAGCTTTTCATAATTCGAACGATACGCATTGTATGTGTCTCCTTTACCAGGTTTACGAGCACCTGTTGCCCATCCAACATCTTCCGGACAAATACTCCAGCTTTCCACTATACCCCACTGGCTGTATGCACCCCAATGCATGAGTAGCCCAAATTTGAGATCTTTCCATTCTTCTAATCGATCATTAATGGCAGGATCAGGATCTGGATAATATTCTTTATGTTGGGCGTAGGAAATGAAAAATATCGCAAGTGAACCCAGGAGTAGAGTCAATTTTTTCATGTCCTAATTTACGAATTTTCGAAATAGCAATTTGCTGAATGAAAAATCAATTGGCTTATACGTAATGCATAGTATAAAAAAAGAGCGCAATAATATTGCGCTCTTTTTTTATATGAAAACGTTATGCATTATTCCTCTGCCAACCTGAAGGTAACGGGTTGACGACGATATGCTTTTACGTTACGACCATTTTGAACAGCAGGTTTCCAGTTCGGACCTTTTTTAATGGCAGCAACAGCTACTTCAGCGAGCTTGGTGTTAGGGCCAAGGCAGTTTGCTACGCCAGCCTCACCACAACCTAATGCTCTTACTTCAGAAGGTTTACCATCTTTATCCACGATAAAGAGGATAACAACGGTACCTGACTTACCATCTTCCTGAAGTTCATCGATGTTACGCTCAATTTCACGCGTTACAAAGCGAGTCCATCCGGCACTACCCCCTGGGAATTCTGCTTCAATTTCTACTTTTGTGAAAACCTTGTCTTCCTCTTCCACCTTAGGTGCTTCTATTACTCCTGTACCTTCAACTGGTGGAGCAACGATACCTTCATCTTTAGTACCCTCCTGGTTTACGGAAGCAATTTTTACGTCTTCCAGTTTTTCAACCTCTGGTGGTTTTTCTTCCTCTTTTACCTCTTCATCTTTCACCACTTTTGGAGGGGTGAACTTTGCCATTTCAACTTTTGGAGGTTCTGGTGGCTTTGGTGGCGGAGGAGGTGGTGGTTCGTTTTTTTCTTCTTGTACGATTTCTTCCAGCTTAACCTCCTGCACAACAACTTCACCCTTATTACGAGCTTTATATTCATTCATCAAGAATGAAGTAAGCAAGATCAAACCCGCAAGGGATACCGTGATTACGATCGCTTTTGTAAGTCGGGAGTTGTATTCTTTACGCAGCTCATAAGCACCATATTCTTTATTCCGGCCTTCAAAGACCAGATCCAGGAGATCAGCATTCAATATTTTGTTTGCGTCCATTTTTTATCCTTTACTCAATTATTTAATTCCGTTGGCTGCTTCGGTAATTTTTACCAACTCGTATTCTTGAGGACTAATATCCACCATGGCATATCGCTTGATCTCTGAAATGGTCATTTCATCCAATATATCCACGGTATTTTTATACGTAGCATCAACGGTAGGTTTAATGATCATAACCAGGTCATCTTGAGCAGTAGTCTTCTTTTTACGAAGAATTTCTGTGCGAATGCCTTTGAACGTAGTACCCTGAATTTTAGTTGGGTCCAATCCCTCATAATAATAAACTTGATCCCCTTTACCTAATAAAATAGTGAAGGCACCAGATTCTTTAACTTTATTTTGTTCCTCAGGTTTGTCAACATCCTTTGGCAAGAATAATTTCATTGCAGTGGGCTGTGCAACCGTAGTGGTGAAAATAAAGAAGGTGATCAGTAAGAAACCTAAATCAACCATGGGCGTCATATCCACCTTAGTGGACATTTTTTTCGCTTTCTTAACGCCGGGTCCTTTTTTGTGGCCGCCGCCGCTATCTCCGGTATCTAAACTAGCCATTTGAAAACGTATTTATTTTTTTATAAAAATTCTGTTTATTCCCCGCCTGGTGCAGCAGGTTTACCTCCACTCAACTGCTTAGCGCGCGTGTCGTAAAGTGGTGTACCTACTGGAGCATCTTCTGGTGCCGTGATCAGTAAAAATTTATTTTGGTCGTTCTTTTTGAACGCTGCCAAAACATTTTTGAATGCCGGATATTTTGTATTGTTATCGGCTTTGATCAAGAAATTAAGTTTACGCCCTGAATAAACAGAGAGCGCATCTCTAACCCAAAAAAATAACTCACCACCCGTTGAATCTGCAGCAGGAACTCCATCCTGTTTTACATTTTTCATTTCTTCGGGAGTACGTGACAATAATCCTTTTAGCTGAGCAAAGGGCACACCAACACTAGGTGCATCAATGAAATTTTTCATTTCTTTTGGGCTAAGTCCAAGATTCCGTGTTTTATTGATGTTTTCAATCAACATCTGACGAAACTCAGGATTATCCATGGAAACGAAAGCTCTGCCATCCTTATCTACGGAAACAGTGAACACATCCTTCTCAGGAACCGCATCTGCTGAAACTGAACTAGGAGTCTGCACTTCTACCGCTTCTTCAGGCTTAAACTTAGTAGCCAGCATGAAGAACGACAGGATAAGGAACGCCACATCCACAAAGGGGGTCATATCGTTATCAGTCGATTTCTTCGGTATTTTAACACTTGGCATGTATTCTTCTTTTTTTGTTTTTTACTTAGATGTACCATGACATCTTTCCATCAATGCCAAAGCATTTTATTTGTGCTGAGAAGCGAAACTTTGTGTCAATGTAAATCCAGACTCATCGATACCATACGTGATCGCATCAATTTTAGTCGTAAAGATATTATACATGATCAAGGCTGCGCAAGATGTAGCAATACCTAATGCAGTATTATATAATGCTTCAGAGATACCAACCGCAAGCTGACTCGCTGCACCGGCACCACCTTCTTCACCAAGAGAAGAGAATGACTTAATCATACCCATTACCGTACCCAACAGCGCTACAAGCGTACCAAGGGAAACGAGAGTGGATAAGAATACCAGATTTTTTTGCAGCATGGGCAGTTCAAGAGCCGTAGCTTCTTCCACTTCTTTTTGGATAGCTAAAACTTTTTGATCTGTAGAATATTCACTATTGGCCAGCATTTCCTTGTATTTACGAAGACCAGCCTTCATAACATTACCTACTGAACCTTTTTGCTTGTCGCACTCAGCTAAGGCAGCATCAACATTTTTGTTAGCCAGGTGGAATTGTACCTTACGAACAAAATCAGAAATGTTACCATTTCCCTGAGCTTTTTTAATGGTCAAAAATCTTTCAATGGAAAACGTGATTACCATCAGAAAACATCCGATCAACAGCGGAACGATGATACCACCTTCATACATACGATACCATGCACCTTTTGGTCCTTTGTGCTCTGGCCAAAATCCTCCTTCCAAATCAGGCTTGGCAAAACCGGCATCTGCACCAAGGATAAACCTCCAGATCAGGTAGCCGCCAATGATACACAATACGGGGGCCAGGATAGAAATAATGTTACTGCTTTTTTTAGTTTGCACTGTTGCATTCGACTTCGGAGCGCTTGCAGTTGGTTTTGTTTCAGCCATGACTTTTCGTTTTTTGAATTTTTAAATTTCTCTTTTAAAGTGATTAAGATTTTACAATTCTACTTAAAAAACTTTTCAGTCACAACGTATGCTAAAAAATTTTTTTAAGGGCTCACAATATATGAAGTTTTCCAAAACAAAAAAATGTATAGATTTCCATTATCCTAGGCCTTTTGCTACCATTAGACCCAATTCCCTGCCGTTCCCAAAGATTTTCCTGAAAAATGATCTTTTTATTAATTCTCCTTTTTACCTTTCCAGTCTGTCTAATAAAGGAGAAAACAGCGCGTTTCGCAGGAAATTCAGGCATTACGGCATCTCTTTTATTCAATCAAATCTTTTATTCTGTTAAACGTCAATTAAAAACATGCAAAGAACTACGTTACTGAAACGCTTCGCCCTGCTGAGTTTGGCCGTTGCCCTATGTGCTCCAAACTATGCTCAACGAAGGCCTCAAACCCCTCCAACTCCAGCCCCAGCTCCTCAGACCCCTGCTGCTCCTGGAGCCCAAACTCCGGGCGCCCCAGGTGCCGGTGGCCCCAGAAGTGCAGCATCAACTGGTCCAAAACCCTATAAAGAGGTAATTACCGAGAAAGCCAAAACATCAAAAGGTCTTTTTTCCGTACATAAAGTAGATGATAAATACTACTTTGAAATAGCAGACTCTGTTCTGGGAAGAGACATTATGGCGATTACCCGTTTCTCAAAGATTGCAGCCGGAGCTGGTCTTTATGGTGGAGAACAAGCCAATCAACAAGTTATACAGTTTGAAAAAGGCCCGGATAATAAGGTATTCTTAAGGGTGGTGACCCTAATTGCAACAGCCAATGATTCCACTCAGCCCATTTATAAGGCAGTGCGTAATTCTGCTGTTGATCCGATTGCGGCAGCATTTGATGTTAAGGCATTATCTAAGGACTCCTCAGGTGTAGTTATTGATGTAACGGATTTCTTCAAAGGGGATAACCAGCCTGTATCGCTAAATGCCGGAACTAAGCGCCGGCTGAACCTTGGCGGACTGGCTTCAGATCGTTCTTACATTGAATCCATCCGTTCTTATCCTATAAATACTGAGGTTCGCACTGTTAAAACATTCTCGGCTTCAGCCGGGGGCGGATTTGGTGCAGCACCTTCACCATTCCCTTCAGCATCGATACCTGCTGCCAGCACTGCAGGTGCCATCACCATGGAACTGAATACCTCATTCCTATTGTTGCCTAAAATCCCGGCAGCAAAACGTCTGGTTGACCCAAGAATAGGATTCTTTGCTGATGATTACACCGTTTATTCCGATGACCAGCAAAAAGTAGAACAATCAAATTTTATTGTTCGCTGGAGACTGGAACCTAAACCAGAGGATGTTGAAAAGTGGAAGCGTGGTGAACTGGTTGAACCTGCTAAACCCATTATATATTATATCGATCCCGCTACGCCTAAAAAATGGCGTCAATATCTTATCCAGGGTGTGAACGACTGGCAAGCTGCTTTTGAAAAAGCAGGTTTCAAAAATGCCATCATGGGTAAAGAGTGGCCAGAAAATGATCCTACCATGAGCCTTGAAGATGCTCGATTCAGCGTGATCCGCTATTTCGCTTCTGACATTCAAAATGCATATGGTCCTAATGCACATGACCCGCGTTCAGGTGAAATCATTGAAAGCCATATCGGATGGTATCATAACGTTATGGAACTGTTACATGACTGGTATTTCGTTCAAACTGCAGCTGTTGATCCAGATGCTCGTAAAATGAAATTTGATGATGACCTTATGGGTAATTTGATTCGATTTGTTTCCTCTCATGAAGTAGGCCATACCCTTGGTCTTCGCCATAATATGGGATCAAGTAGCAAAACTCCGGTTGAGAAACTTCGAGATAAAGCATGGGTTGAAGCTAATGGACATACTGCTTCTATTATGGACTATGCTCGATTCAATTATGTAGCTCAACCAGAAGATAATATTTCAAAAGTTGGATTATTCCCTCGCATTGGAGACTATGATAAATGGGCAATTGAGTGGGGTTATGGATTTGCCCAAGGCAAAGACGAAGAGGCACAAAAACTTTCATTAAGTAAGAAATATAATGAGCGCTTAGCCGCCAATCCACGAATCTGGTTTGGTACGTATGAGTATGGAAACTTTAACGATCCGCGTACGCAAAGTGAAGACCTTTCTGATAATGCTATGAAAGCATCTGAATATGGAATCAAAAATCTGAAGCGTATTATGGCTAAACTTCCTGAATACACGAAGGAAGAAGGGGATCGTTATGAAAACTTAGCTCAAATGTATCGTCAAATCGCTGGTCAGTTCAATCGTTACATCGGACATGTTAGTCGTAACATTGGTGGATACTACGAAACAACAAAATCAGTTGAACAAACAGGTGATGTTTATGAGGTAGTTCCTAAAGCAACCCAAAAAGATGCAGTTGCTTTCTTGAACGCACAGGTATTTTCCACCCCAACTTGGATGATGGATAATAATATCCTGAACAAGATAAGCACACCACTAACAAATCAGGTTAGTAGTATTCAGGTGAATGCATTGAATAGTTTACTTTCAGCTTCACGTTTATCGGGAATGGCTAATATGGCAGTACGGTCTCCCGGAGCATATAATGTTGATGAGTTTTATGCTGATTTGAAAAAAGGAATTTTCAATGAAGTAGCCACACGCACCAAGATCAGTGCTGAACGCAGAACCCTGCAAAAAGCCTATGTAGATCGTATGCTTTCTATTTTAAATCCAGCACCTGCTTCAGGTATAACATTATCTGTTGGTGGAGCCACTGGATCTGACCTAAGTCGTACTGATGTTAGCTCTATAACTAGAGCACATATCAATCAGCTTCGTAATGAACTTAATGCTGCAGCTGCTGCATATACTGACAATATGAGCAAATATCATTTGCAGGATTTGGTAGCGCGTATTAAAGAAGCAATGGAAAGTAAATGAGAAGTGAGTAAGAAATAGTTCCGTATAGAAATAGCGGATTAGCGAATGACCAATCGTTAATCCGCTATTTTTTTATTCATATCTCAAGGCAACAATTGGATCTAATTTACTTGCCTTTATAGCAGGATAAATACCAGCGACAATGCCTACAAAAGAGCAGATTAAAATACCCATGATGATTACATTCCAGGGTATCAAAAATCCTGTATCTAAAAAAGAACCCACTATATTTCCAACCGTAACCCCTAAAATAATTCCGATCACAGCACCCATCAAGCTAATCAAAATGGATTCAAATAAAAATTGTTGACGGATATTTTTTCTTTTCCCTCCTAATGCTTTTATCAGCCCTACTTCTCTGGTTCGCTCTGAAACCGCTACCAGCATGATATTCATCAGGCCTATGGCAGCTCCTAATAGAGTAATAAAACCTATAGCACCTGCAGCCGCTGAAATCGTTCCCAATAACTTTATAAATGTTTCGGCAATACTATCACTCTTATCAACATAGAAATTATTATCCTCATTCGTAGCTAACCCACGAACCGGACGAAATGTCCCTTCTGCCTCACCAATAGCCTGTTCCATCTGGTTAATATCATCAACCATCACAGCGATATTGAAGGACTGGTTAGCATTAGAAAATAATCGACGAATATTATTGTACGATGTAAATACTACATTATCGAGTTGCAAAAATGCACTTGACCCTTTTTCTTTCGTAACCCCAATTACGGTGTATTTATTGTTTCCTACACGAATTACCTGATCTAATGCTTTTTCCGGGCGATCTCCAAATAACTTTTGTGCAACGTCACTTCCAATAACGGCCACATTTCGGCCACTCTCCACATCCAATTTACTTAATGATCTGCCATACTCAACCTCATACCCATTCAATAATAAATAGTTTTCATCACCCCCATTTAAGGTTACGGTAGGATTCGTTTTGTTATTGTCGAAAAAAACAGTCTGATTTCGGGGGCCATTTAATCCAATGGAAACAGCAGATGGATATTGGTACAATTGTTTGAATAACCTGGCTTGATCAAATGTTATAATTCGCCCCTCATTTGATTTTTTCTGTTTTTGTAATCTTCGATCTGTTTTTTTCACCTCTCGATTACCTCCAAAATTCACTCTGCGTTCACGAAATCGAATACTAAAAGCATTGGCACCCATTGTAGAGAAACTCTCCCGCAAAGATGTATTCATGGCTTCTATGGCGGTTATAATCCCTACCAAGGCCATTATACCAAAAGCAATGATAGCCACAGTAATTCCCGTGCGTAATTTCTGTGACCTTACCGTTTGAAATGCCAGTAAAAGGCTATCGAGGAACTTCATGAGGTAAAATTAAGAAAAAACAATACCTCCTGCCCAAGGTGATGGGTGAATGGTGATTAGTGATTGGGACTGCGATCAGGGATTTTTGAATGGTTAAACCCGAAGAATCCAAAAACCTATTCGTCAAATAGCGAATCAGCCAACGAGCCAATTCAAAATCAACCCAGGTTTCACCCCAAGTAGTATTACAATGGTAGCTGTAATAACCAACATAGTTTTGAAGCGGCCATTGATTTCCATTGTAGGATTTTCATCCGCTGATTTGAAGAACATCGCTTGTATAACTCTAAAATAATAGTAAACACTGATGGCTGCACAAACAATTCCGACAATCACCAACCAGAACATTTGTCCGGCACGCAATGCCGCAACTAACATATAATACTTAGAGAAGAACCCCGCTGTCAATGGAATACCGGCAAGAGATAATAAAAATATTCCTCCTGTTATAGCTAATAATGGTTCATGTTTGGCCAAACCATTAAACCCATCGAATGTGTAATCTTTCAGTTTCATCAGAATAGCAAATATTCCAATAGTTGCCACACTGTAGGCAGCGGCATACAATAATAGGCCTTGCTTAGCAGTGTTGTTGATCGCAAAAATAGCCAGCATCATAAATCCTGCTTGAGCAATAGAAGAATAAGCCAGCATACGTTTTACACTCTGCTGAAATACTGCTGTCACATTTCCAATAATTAACGTTAAAGCTGTTACTACAGCAACCAGTAACTGCCATGAGGCATGCATCTTTCCGAATGCATTTTCAAACAATCGTAAAAAAGCCATGAATACTGCAGCTTTCACTACTGTAGCCATAAATGAAGTAAATACAGTAGGTGAACCATCATATACATCTGGAGTCCAAAAATGGAATGGAGCGGCAGAAACCTTGAACGCCATGGAAACCATCATCAGCACTATTCCCATGCCCATTAATGGTGTAATCGCCATTCCGCCTACATTTAATCCTTCTGTATAAAAAGTTCCCGTGCTACCATACAATAAGGCAATTCCCATCAACATCAATCCTGTTGAGAATGATCCCATCAGAAAATATTTTAGTGCCGCTTCATTACTCTTTAAATTCAACTTATCACTTCCAGCTAGAATGTATAAAGGAATAGAGATGATCTCTATACCAATAAACAACATCAGTAGATTCTCAAATGCTGACACAATGGAGACGCCGCAAAGAATAAAAAAGATCAACGCAAAATAATCGGCATTGGTTTTCCCTATCTTCTCCATCGCAGATGCAGATAAGAGAAAATAGATAAGGGTGGAACCAAATGCAATCGTATTAAAGAGCATTCCAAAAGTTGAAAAAACCAGCATTCCCTTAGTATCCAATAGGAAAAAAGGCATTCCAATGAACTCTAGCCAGTTGGCCACTAGTAATAGTATCAAACCCGTTATGGCCAAATTTCTGATAGCCACTTTATTCTTCAAGGCTACCCCACTATACATCATTACTATTCCCAGAAGCGCCGAAAGTATTATTGCATTCATATAGAGATCTATCAATAATTATTTGATGAATTTACTGATAACGAATTCAGATGTTTCCTTTATCATCCCAAATAGTGGAGTTGGATAAACACCTATAAAGAATATCATCACCACAAGTAATGCTAACACCATTTTTTGACTGAAAATAATTTCCTGGAAGTTTCCTGTAACAGTATTCACTGGTCCATAAAAAACGTTCTTGATCATATTCAGTGTATAGATAGCAGCAAGAATAATACTTAAACCTGCAGCCGCTGCATACCATGGATTGAATTTATATAATCCGGCAAACATCATGAACTCCCCTACAAATGCGTTGGTCAGAGGTAAGGCGATATTAGCCAACGCAACAATCACCAAGAAAATGGTTAATACTGGTGCCTTTTGTGCTAATCCTCCTAATTCAGATATTTTCCGAATGCCTGTTTGTTGTTCAATCAGATAGATTACTACCCAAAGACCAATGATATTGATACCATGATTAAACATCTGGATCAACATTCCTTGTATAGCTAATTGATTTCCTGCAAAAATGGATGCTGCCATCAAGCCGATATGTGCTATGGATGAGTATGCGGTTAATCGCTTAAGGTCATCCTGTCTGATGGCGATAAAAGAAGCATACAACATGCCAAGTACAGAAAGTCCTATAACGATATTATCATATTGCTTTACAGCCGCCGGCATCAACACAATTAACCAGCGAATAGCGGCAAACAATCCCATCTTCACCATTATCCCACTTAATACCATGGTAACAGGAGTTGGGGATTGCTCATAGGCATCGGGCTGCCAGGTATGGAAAGGGAAGATCGGCATCTTTATCGCAAATGCGATAAAGAATAACCAGAACAACCAACCTTGTTCTTTTGCTTCTAAAACCACTTTCAGGAAGGAAACATAAGAGAAGGATTGATCAGGTGTTTTAAGATATAAGTAGATAATGCCGATCAACAGAAAAAGTGATCCAGCAAAAGTGTAGATGAAAAACTTGAAAGCAGCTTGTATTCTGCGCTCACCTCCCCACTGTGAAGCCAGGAAATAAGCAGGTATCAAGGCTAATTCCCAGAAGAAGTAAAATACCAATGCATCCATGGCCATGAATACGCCTATCAGTCCAGTTTGGGTCAACAACATCAATCCATAAAATATATTCGGATTGTTATACTTGTTATGGTATGTTGCGCCAAAGATCAACGGAAAGGAAATGGCGGTTAACATCACCAGTAATCTGGATAAGCCATCCAATACAATTGTGAAACTACTTCCTATCTCTGGAAGCCAAACATAACTAACAGCATTCAGTAAATAATGATCCTTTCCGGTAAAGAACAAGGAGGTCACCAATAAACCTAATGTTAACAAGGAGGAGAACAACGACCATGCTTTCACGGTGCGCTCTTCCTTAAGGAAGAAACTGATCAGTCCGCCTACCAGGGGGAACCAGATCAATAATGCGGGGAAATTGTCAAACGCAGCGAACATATCTTTTGTTTACCTCTTTTTTTACTTAACAAAATTCTGAATGATGAAAAATACCACTATAGAGACTACCATGATCAACAAATAAGAACCTACCTGACCGCTCTGCAACCATCTTAACTGACGACCACCATATTGAACTAGTCTTCCCGTTCCATTCACCACTCCGTCGATTACTTTATTATCAATCACATTACCTAAAAAACTACCTAAACCACGTACTGGCCTAGAGATGATCGCATCATACAATTCATCTACATACCATTTATTTTCTAATACGCTAGCAAGCCCCTCAGTAGGCCCCTCTTTTTTCTCATATTTAGAGAACTTACGAACAGCCCAGATCATGATAACCAAAATAGCTAGTATAGTTCCTCCCATTAAGGCATATTCGGTTGAATGAGGAATGGCATGTGCATGCTGACGTGCAGTTGAATCTGCGAAGATCGGCGCCAGATAATGTTGTAACCAGTGCGCATCGCTTATAAATACCTCCGGAATACCTAAAAATCCGGCAACAACTGCCAAAACTGCCAAAACGATCAATGGGAATGTCATCGCAGTAGGTGATTCATGTAGATGATGTTCCTGTTCAGTTGTGCCTCTGAATGTTCCCAGGAAAGTTAGTGAATACAAACGGAACATATAGAATGCTGTTAACAATGCACTGAATGTTCCGATCACATATAAAACAGGACTTTTCGCAAATGCACCCATCAGGATCTCATCTTTAGAGAAGAATCCGGAGAATGGTGGAATACCGGCAATGGCAATACATCCGATAAGGAATGTAAGATGCGTAATCGGTAAATATTTTTTTAATCCACCCATATGACGGATATCCTGTTCATGATGCATGGCATGGATCACACTACCAGCACCCAGGAATAATAATGCCTTAAAGAAAGCATGAGTCATCACATGGAATACAGCACCCGTATATGCACCAACACCCAAACCCAAAAACATCAATCCAAGCTGACTAACCGTTGAATATGCCAATACTTTCTTAATATCATTTTGCTGGATGGCAATACTGGCTGCCAATAACGCGGTTGCCAAACCAATAACCGCAACAATCGTTGGTGTAAGTGGTGCGAGTGTATATAAAATATTGCTTCTCGCGATCATGTATATTCCAGCTGTTACCATTGTGGCCGCATGAATAAGCGCTGAAACAGGAGTGGGTCCTGCCATGGCATCTGGCAACCAGGTATATAAAGGAATCTGAGCTGATTTACCGGTTGCTCCTACAAACAATAATAATGTTATACCTGTAAGCACAGCAGGAGCTGTATTGGAGGCATTCGGGAAGATATCCGTAAAGGTTGTACTCCCAAATTGTCCGATCATCCAAAATATGGCCAGCAAAAATCCAAGATCACCGATACGATTCATCACGAATGCTTTCTTTGCCGCATCATTATACTCATGGTTTTTAAACCAATACCCAATCAGAAGATAAGAACAAAGTCCTACGCCTTCCCAACCCATAAACATCACTACATAATTTGCACCTAATACCAATAGCAGCATTGAAAAAACGAAAAGATTCAAATAAGCGAAATAACGTGCGTAGTGTTGAGGCTCTTCTTCATGCATGTATTTTGTTGAATACAGATGGATTAAAAATCCTACTCCGGTTATGATCAACAGAAACAATGCAGATAATTGATCGATCTGAAATTCAAAAGGGATATTGATACCCGCTGTATTAATAAAATCAAATAGCTTGATCTTTTTAGCTATGAATCCTTCTACTTTCACTTCCAGAAAAATCAACAAGCTAATCACAAAGGAGGCAAGAATAGCCAAAGAGGCAATCATACCAGAAAGTGATTTTGAGATACTCTTTCTTCCTAAACCATTGAACAGAAATCCTATCAATGGAAACAATGGAATGAGATACGTTAGTTTGGTCATCGAATTATTTTCTTAATGTTTCAATCTGTTCAAAAAATTAATATCAACAGAGTGGATATTACGATACATCATCACGATAATAGCAAGTCCAACACTTACTTCTGCCGCAGCCACTACCATTATAAAAAATACAAACAATTGCGCTTCCGCTCCTACACGAGATACTGCATCTAAGGCTAAAGCATTCATATGATGCATTTTCGAAAAAGCTACAAGTAATAAATTCACCGCATTAAGCATTAATTCAATACACATGAATACAATAATGGCATTTCTGCGTGTTAGCACACCTATAACCCCGATGCTAAAGAGTGCTACTGAAAGAAATATATAATAGTTTATCGGCATAGTTTATATTGTGATTGTTGACTAATCAATTACTAATCTTTCTTACCTATGACTACCGCACCTACCATCGCACTTAAAAACAAAACGGAACTAATCTCAAAAGGCAGCACATAATCTTGGAACAAAACCTTTCCCAAATTTTGGATCAATCCGATATCTCCCCCTTTAACCAGGGCCATTTGATCTCTGGTCTCGGCTTCTTTTAAAGAGGCAACCATTACCAGCATCAACATGAAACCAGCTAACCATCCGGCATACAATAGCCATCTATTTTTCTGAGGCTCTGTTTCCGTATTCAGATTCATCAGCATGATCACGAACAGGAATAACACCATGATTGCACCGGCATATACGATCAAATTCACAATTGCCAGGAACTGGGCATTCAACAAAATATAGTGCCCGGATATCGCAAAAAATACCGCAATCAACCAAAGTACACTATGAACCGGATTTTTACTAAATACTACCATTAGTGCACTACCAAGAGCAAGTGCTGTCAGGAACCAAAACAAAATTTCCGTAATACTCATGTCAGTTATGGTTGTTTTTGGGCTTTTACATTTGCTTTATGCTTGTCTAATCTGCCCTGTGCCAGCTGAAACTCTTCCGGCTCTGACTTTGGATCGGGTATCAACAGATCCTGCTTGCCGTAAATGAAACTTTGACGAGTGTAGTTTGCAGGGGCAAAGGTTTCAGACAAATAAATCGCATCTTTCGGACAAGCTTCCTCGCACAATCCGCAAAAAATACAACGCAGCATATTGATTTCATATCGGGCCGCATATTTCTCTTCATGATATAAGTGCTCTTCATTTGGTTTGCGCTCTGCTGCCTCCATGGTTATAGCTTCTGCCGGACAAGCTACGGCGCACAATCCACAAGCTGTACAATTTTCTCTTCCTTCTTCATCACGATTCAAAATATGTAACCCTCGGAATACCGGACTGAAAGGTCTTTTTTCCTCAGGATAATTGATCGTTGGTCTCTTTTTGAACATATGACTAAACGTGATAGCCATTCCTTTTGCGATGTTGGGTAGATATAATCTTTCCATCAACGTCATCGGTTTTTGTTCAAGTACTTTCGCTCTGTTTGTTAATGTTTGCATTCTAAATTGTTAGCAAAATTATTTTATTATTTATGTAACCACAGAATTACCGCTCCTGTGATCAACATGTTTGCCAATGCCAATGGGATCATCTTCTTCCAGCCTAAATTCATCAATTGATCATAACGGAAACGTGGAATTGTCCAGCGCACCCACATAAAAAAGAATAGGAAGAAAACAATCTTAGCCAATAAGGTTAGCGTCCCTAATGCAGCCACTGTACTCATTCCCCATTTCGCAGAAAGTGCAGCTTCATTTACGAATGGAATATCATATCCTCCAAAATACAATGTAGCCATTACAGCACTGCTAATGATCATATTGATATATTCAGCGAAAAGAAAGAATCCTAATTTCATCGATGAATATTCCTGATGATAACCAAAGTTCAACTCATTTTCTGCCTCAGGAAGATCGAATGGTGTTCGATTACATTCTGCAAAAGCCGAAACCAGGAACAATAAAAATCCTAATGGTTGTACAAAGAAATTCCAAATACCGGAACTGATCTGCTGCTCAACAATGGTCTTCATACTTAAAGAACCCGTGTACATTAACAAAGCAATCAAACTCAAGCCCATCGCCAGTTCATAGGAAATGATCTGGGAGGCACCGCGAACAGCTGCTAATAATGAGAATTTATTATTGGATGCCCATCCACCTATCATAATACCATACACGCCCATGCTAACCACTCCAAATATGTAGAGAATACCTATATTAATATCCGCGATTTGAAGCGCAACGACCCTACCGAAAATTTCTATTTGATTGCCCCAGGGAATTACCGCCGAGGTCATCATGGCTGTGATCATGGCTAAATTCGGACCAAGGATGAATAACCATTTATTGGAAGCTAATGGAATGATCTCCTCTTTCATAATCATCTTTACGCCATCAGCCAAAGGTTGGAGCAAACCAAATGGACCCGCACGATTCGGACCTCTTCTATCTTGCAAGATACCTGCTACTTTACGCTCTGCAAAAGTGGTGTATAATGCTATGCCTAATAGAGCCAAGATCACCACAACGATCAGAATGAATTTTTCCAAGAACATTAATGTATCAAAAGCAAGGATCATGATTTGGAAGGATTTAGTGCGTTCACAGAATTGAATACATCAGATGTTGCCGGACCTTTGATCTCACTTAGATCAATCTCAGGACGATTCACCTGACTTACTGTATGGATATCGAACAACAACTTCGGATCTCTTCCACCCATCACGTCTTTGATCGTTTCTTTAGGTTTCTCCATATCAACATAATGACCCTGTGATATTACCGATTGACGACTCACTTTAGTTGGTCCTTCTATCACCCAGTCACTGGTTTTCTTTTTTTCAAATCGGCAATCATTACAGATCCAATCATGCACTTCACCCCATACATCCTTTCTTGCGGTTACCCTCAGCACTTCTTCTCCCCGTTGCCATAAGGTAACCTTACCGCAACACTTATCACAATGACGATGAGCATCTACCGGCTTGGTGAACCAAACACGATTTTTGAAACGGAATGTTTTATCGGTTAATGCTCCCACCGGACAAACGTCGATAACGTTACCGATGAAATCATTGTCTAATGATTTTTCAATATATGTAGCAATCTCTGCATGGTCTCCACGCGACAATACTCCATGCACCCGTTTATCGGTAAGCTGATCTGCAGTGAAAACACAACGATAGCAAAGAATGCAACGTGTCATATGCAATTGAATATATGGGCCTAAATCATGTTTATCAAACGTACGACGCTTGAACTCATAACGAGTACCCTCGCTACCATGACTGTACCCTAGGTCTTGCAAATGACATTCACCCGCTTGATCACAAACCGGACAATCCAGCGGATGATTCAACAATAAAAATTCAACAACACCTTTCCGCGCATCGATTACGCGCTCACTGGTAATATTTTTTACTTCCATACCATCCATAATGGTGGTGCGGCAACTGGCCACGAGCTTAGGCATTGGGCGAGGATCTGCACCAGAGCCTTTGCTCACTTCCACAAGACATGTGCGACATTTACCACCACTGCCTTTCAGTTTCGTATAATAACACATTGCAGGAGGTGCTACATCTCCGCCTATCTGGCGAGCTGCCTGTAGTATCGTAGTACCGGGCTCAACATCAATGGTGATGTTGTCGATCGTTACTTTGAATAATTTTTTTTCTTCAGACATATACTATTCATGTGCATCAGGACTGTGTCCTTCTGCAGGTTTATGTTTATTATGCAGGAACATAAATAGGATCAGCATAATGTGCCAATCCGAAATTCCTTGTTTGTGCTTCTTCAGGATGTGTAACATGCCATTCGAACTCATCCCGGAAATGACGAATCGCCGCTGCCACTGGCCATGCTGCTGCATCACCTAATGGACAGATTGTATTTCCTTCGATCTTACGCTGAATTTCCCAAAGCAAGTCAATATCACTTAGCTTTCCTTTACCATATTCTAGATTATGCAGGATCTTTTCCATCCAGCCCGTGCCTTCTCTGCATGGTGAACATTGACCACAACTTTCATGGCGATAAAAACGTGCAAGTGATAATGTATGACGAACAATACACTGATCCTCATCCAAAACAATGAATCCACCAGACCCCATCATAGAACCCGTTGCGAATCCACCATCTGCGAGGCTTTCATAATTCATCGTCCGTTGTTCTCCCTTGGCTGTCTTCAATAAAAGATTGGCAGGGAGTATAGGTACTGATGAACCACCAGGGATACACGCTTTCAAGCGTTTACCATTAGGAATACCTCCGCAATATTCATCGCTGAATATGAACTCTTCAACAGAGATCGTCATATCGATTTCATATACACCAGGCTTGTTGATATTACCACAGGCAGATATCAGTTTCGTACCAGTTGATCTTCCCACACCAATGGAAGCATAGTCTTCACCACCATTATTGATGATCGGAACAACAGCTGCTATAGTCTCAACATTATTTACCACAGTTGGACGATCCCAAAGCCCTTTCACTGCAGGAAAAGGAGGCTTTATTCGAGGATTACCCCGCTTACCTTCCAGAGATTCGATCAGGGCCGTTTCTTCCCCACAGATATATGCTCCACCACCACGTTGTACGTGGATATTACAATTGAAGCCACTACCTAAAATATTTTGTCCGAGGAATCCATTTGCTTTGGCCTCATCAATAGCCTGTTCCAGAATATCCACGATCCAGGCATATTCACCACGGATGTAGATATAGGTATCGTTAGAACCCAATGCAAAAGAGGATACGATCAATCCTTCAACTAAAAGATGAGGAATGAATTCCATCAAATATCTATCCTTGAATGTACCTGGCTCTGACTCATCCGCATTGCATACGAGGTGGCGGGGAACACCCTCTGGCTTGGCGAGAAAACTCCATTTCATACCGGCAGGAAATCCTGCACCCCCACGACCACGCAATCCGCTTTTCTTTACTTCTTCGGTTACCTCATCAGGCGTCATAGATTTCAGCGCCTTTTCAACAGCACGATACCCACCTTCGCGGCGATAAACCTCAAAACTCCGGATGCCTTCTACATGGGCCTTTTCAAGTAATAATTTCTTTCCCATAGGATCAGTTATTCTTTGCAGCCTTCGCTCTGCATTCGTCTATAATTTGATCAACACGTTCAGGTGTAAGATGCTCACGATAGTGCTTGCCTACCTGCATCATAGGAGCGTAACCACATGCGCCTAAGCATTCTACTGTCTTTAAGGTAAACATGCCGTCTGCTGTTGTTTCACCAACCTTGATATTTAGTTTTGTTTTGATGTAGTCGATTATATGATCGCTTCCACGCAACATGCAAGGTCCTGTCTGACAAACCTCAAATACGTAATGTCCAACAGGCTGAAGATTGAACATACTATAAAAGGTGGCTACTTCATATACCTCTATAGGTTCTAATTTTAGAATACCGGCAACATAATCCAATGTTTCAGGGCTCAGCCATCCGCCAAATTCTTCTTGTGCTAAATGCAACAGCGGGATAAGGGCACTTTTCTGTCTTTCTTCCGGATAGCGCGCTACCAGCCTGTCCACTTCTTTTAACGCTTGTTCTGAAAACTTCATCAATTACGTTTTAATTATATCTCAAATAATTAATCAACCTTTAGGCATCCATTTCTCCTGCGATCAAGTTCAAACTACTCATCGTTATGATGGCATCACTCAACATTGCTCCCTCAACCAATTCAGGATATGCCTGATAGTAAACAAAGCAAGGTCTTCTAAAATGTAAACGATATGGTGATCTGCCGCCATCACTGATGAGGTAAAAGCCTAATTCACCATTCGCTCCTTCTACACTATTATACACTTCACCTGCAGGTATCTCTGTTTCACCCATTACGATCTTAAAGTGATAGATGAGTGCTTCCATTTTAGAATATACATCTGCTTTATCCGGCAGATAATATGCTGGAACATCGGCATGAAAAACATCAGCATCTGCCCCTGTAAACTCTTGTACTTTATGATATGCCTGTTCAATAATCTTTAACGATTCCCACATCTCAGCATTACGGACCTGATAACGATCGTAGTTATCGCCGGTTGTTCCAACTGGGATGATGAAATCGATATCTTCATAAGAAGAGTAAGGACTATGGACACGCACATCATAATCTACACCCGCTGCACGAAGATTTGGACCAGTGAACCCATAGTTCAATGCTCTTTCAGCAGAAATACCTCCCACACCTTTTGTTCTTTCAATGAAGATGCGGTTACGAGTAAATAAATTTTCGAACTCCTGTAATACCTCAGGGTATTCTTTTAAGAAACGTTCTAATTTCTGGAACGCAGTATTTGAAAAATTACGTTCAAATCCACCGATTCGTCCAATATTCGTTGTTAAACGAGAACCGCAAACTTCTTCATAGATCTCATAGATCAACTCACGATACTGCATAACATAAAGGAATCCGGTATAGGCTCCACTATCCACCCCAACAATCGAATTACAGATCAGATGATCTGCGATACGCGCTAATTCCATTATAATGATGCGCAAATAATCTACTCGCTTAGGTGTTTTAACACCAAGCAGTTTTTCGCAAGTCAGATGCCATCCCATATTATTGATCGGAGAAGAGCAATAATTCAAACGATCGGTAAGCGGAGTGATTTGATAGTAAGGACGGCGCTCTGCAATTTTTTCAAAAGCACGATGGATGTATCCTACGGTAGAATCGGCCTTTAGGATACGTTCACCATCCAGTTCAATGATATTTTGGAATACACCATGTGTAGCCGGATGCGTAGGTCCAAGATTGAGGGTCGTCGTTTCTTTTTCGATCGATCCTTCAGGTAGTTTTATATGATTCAAGTCGCTCATTGCGAAAAATTCATTTTATTGACGGCTTAACGGCCAAACATATCATCATCCTTATCAATACGGGTTTGATCTTCCAGTGGGAATTCTTTTCGAAGCGGGAAATAATCCATTTCTTCCACGTTGAGAATTCTTTTCAAATTGGGATGACCAACAAAATGCACACCAAAAAAATCATAGGTTTCACGTTCCATCCAGTTCGCTGCAGAAAATATTCCAGTAGCGGTATAGACATCTGGTTTTTCAATAGGAACATAAATACGGAAACGTAGCCGAATATTTTCTACCAGATTGTGCATATGATACACCACAGCTAACTCCTCTCCTTTACGATCGGGGTAATGAACAGCAGTGATATCCGTCAGAAATATGAAACCCAGTTCATCTTTGAGCAAATTCATCACCTTAAGATTTTGATCGCTCTTAACCACAAAGGATAGCATCCCATAGGTTTCATCAAACTCAGTGATCACATCACTAAATTTTTCTGATAATTTTTCTTTTATTATATCGTTACTCAAACCCATATGCTGCGTTGATTATTGAATGCCGTAGCTCTCCAATAAAGCTTTGTATTGATCACTATTTCTTCTACGTAAACTTTCATTGTGAACCAGCTCCTGAATCTTTAGTACTCCGTCAATGATGGCTTCCGGACGTGGAGGACATCCCGGAACATACACATCCACCGGCACCACTTGATCAATACCCTGTAAAACTGAGTATGTATCAAAAATTCCACCACTTGACGCACATGCTCCAACCGCAATAACCCAACGCGGTTCTGCCATTTGCAGATATACTTGCTTTACTACCGGACCCATTTTCTTAGCAATCGTTCCCATCACCATCAATAGGTCGCATTGACGAGGAGAAAATCCCACTCGTTCAGAACCAAATCGGGCCAGATCATAATGGGAACCCATCGTGGCCATAAACTCAATACCGCAACATGAGGTTGCAAAAGGTAGAGGCCAGATTGAATTCTTACGGGCTAATCCTACCACCTTGTCAAGAGATGTAGTAAAAAATCCTTCACCGGTATATCCTTCAGGAGCCTGAGCTACATTGAAATTTATACCCCAGTCAGTGGTATCTTTTTGCTTAATATTAAATCTTACCGGACGAGCCATAGTTTAATTAGTTGATGTGTAGTAATACGATCATAACACTATCGATTGTATAACGGTTTAATGCTCATTAATCTTCCCAGGTGAGTGCACCTTTTTTGATGATATAAATGAACCCTGCCAAAAACAATCCCACGAATAATAAAACTGCAGAAAAACCATCCCATCCCAATTCACGGAAATTCACCGCGTAAGGATAGAAAAAGATTACCTCTACATCGAATAAAACGAATAAGATCGCCACCAAAAAATACTTGATCGCCATTGGCTTTCGGGCATTTCCCTTTTGGTCGATACCACTTTCAAAGGTTTGTAATTTATCAGAGGTAAGACGTTTGGGACCGAGCCAATGCGACAAAACCATCATAAGCGCCACGAATAAAATGGCAAAAATCAGTTGTATTCCGATTGGGAAGTAATTACTCGCATTGTTCACGGTATCAGCGGCCGGGATCTGCAATAGTTGCAAGAGATTCATGCTCGAGTGAATTTGGTGCCGCAAATTTAAGGACAAGGCTATGATTTCCCATGATTATTATTGGTTTTACACCTTTTGGGCATAAAAAAGCCGGAGAAATTCTCCGGCTTTTTAATTTTTTAGCATTTTATGCCCGCTCACTAGCCTCCTGAAGGTTTCCCACCAGGTTTAGTAGCTGCTTTTTGAAGTATCTCCCGATACTTTAGAGCATCGGCATTGGCAGGGTCAACAGCAAGAATTTTCTCGATATAGCCCAACGCACCTGCATAATCTTTCTTTTCATTCGTAAGGTAGGATGCCAGGAATCCACAAGTAGATACAATGATGGACTTATTTTTTACCTTATCCAATTCCGCAATCTCAACCAGTTTAATAGCATCAGGTATGGCAAGACCTAATTTCATGGATGTATCTACAGCAGCTAGAGATCGATAACTCCACAAATATCCATAAACCTCATCAGGATATTTAGCTTTATAGGTATCAAATAAACTATCTGCAACCAGATATTGGCCCAACTTATAATGCTCATATCCCGCATTATAAAGATCAGTTTTAGTGGGGGTTGGTGCTACATTCAATACTGCCATAGACCACTCCGCTACTTTTGCCTGATTTCCTGCTTTTTTAAATATGTCCACAGCTTTTCGAACGGTGGCTACTTTACTTTTAATGGATGTATCAGAAGCTAATGCTTTACGTACATATTTATCGAATTCAGTTATTTTACCAGGAACCTTAGAAGATAATTCGGCAGCTACTATCCAGTTGTCAGTGATCACTTGATCTTCATTTACCTTAGCAAAATATTGTTCCAGAAATTGTAAAGCATTTATAGAATCCATCAATTTATTATAACTATATCCTTTTAAACGAAATACGCGTGGATCTACATTTTGGCCATATTGTTGAATAAGGGCATCAGATTTTACAATTGCATCTTTGAAATCACCAGACGCATAGGATAAACTTGCTTCCTCATAATCAAGGGCTGCGCCCTTGTCAGCATTTTCCTTGTATTGGTTGAAAAAACCCCTTGATTTATATACATCTCTGCTAAAGAAATATACATAAAGATCGTAGTAGGCTGGTGCAAATTTGGCATCTGAAGCGATGGCCTTATTAAAAAAGTTGGTAAACGTTTCCTCTTGATCCTTTCCCTGAGTATAATAGATCTTCGCAATACGATAATGGGCAACAGCATATTTTGGATCGATCTCAAGTGCCTTTTCATATGCTTTCACAGCCGCTCCACCATCGCTTTTCTTACGATAGATATCACCCATATTTACATAAACATCCGGCTCTTTAAATCCTTTTATTGTAGTAGCCAGATTTAATTTTTCAATACCATAGTCATAATCTGCATTCAAGTCGATATTAGCCTTTCCAATTGCATTCAAAACATTAACGTCTTTTGCTTTTGTTAAACTGATGGCCGCTTCAAAACGTTGACGGGCTTCGTTTTTCTTACCCTCAAGCAATTCAACATGACCCATCCCCACAATAAGAATAGGACTACTTCCATTTACTTCCAAAGCCTTACGGTAAACTTCTTTTGCTTTATCAGCCTTACTCCACTCAATAAATGCTTGTCCGAGCCAATACTGTACATCAGCATTTGCTGGATTAGCGGCAACCATTTTTTCCAGTGTTTCAACTGCTGTGGCATATCGCTGATAATTGATCAGTTTTCTGGCATCATCCAATGATTGGGCAAAAACCAGATTACTCACCAGCATAACTACTGCTACAATGCCGATTTTGATTTTTGTCATGTACCCTGTTTTAATTGTTGGTTTAAATTAAGAAATTAATTGTTATAAGATTCAAAAATCGCTTTCTTCCATGTCCATTCTCCGAACTGTAAGAGCCATTTTGGAAGGGGCAAGATATGCTCGCTTAAAAATGAGCTGCCCACGCTCTGTAGTTAGGAAGTTAACAAAGCCACTACCTAGACCTGAATAATTTTCTTTTAAAATATAATGTAACCCTCTCACCATTGGATATCGCTTCATAACAATATTGGCCTGATAAGGTTTTACATATACTGACTCTTCACATCGCTCACATCCTAATGCTGCAATCCGGACTTTATTTAAAAAACTTAGCTGAGATGAATCTTCCTTGTTTCCTATCCAACTTACCCCAACAAATCCTATAGCATCCGGGTTATTGGAAACATAATCGATCACAGCTTCACTGGTTTTGGCAGCCTGAACATTACCTCCCAATTTTTCTCCCCGCAATAAAGAATCTAAAACAAACCGAACGGTGCTGGTGGCTTTCAATCCATCCATTACAAATCTCTTGTTTGAAACAAGTGATCCACTTAGCATTCCTTTAAGATCGGAAACAACAAAAAGCGAATCTTTAGCGTTTTTATTTACCACAACGGCTACTGCATCAGACGCCATTTTTCCAAAGCGTGGTGCATAGCCCAGCGTATCCCTAAAGAAATTGACTTCCTCTTCACTAAGGCCACGGGTGACTATCACCATCCGAATACTATCGAATTGAAGATCTTTAAGACATTCTGCCTCCGGCTTATAATGGGCAATTATTGTTGCATTTGGAAAAGAGGCCAAAAAAACGCTGATCTGAGAGTCAATAACAGGCTTAAAACTTTCATCAACCGAAATATAAATAGTCCCAGACGACAATGTTTCATCTGAAACCTTCTTAGGTTTTTGCGCACAGCCGAATGGCACACATGCAACCAACAACATCATCCATCCATATTTACTCATCCCAGATTTCACCAATTTTCTTTCTTACGTTTAATACCTCTCCATAATCTAAATGCCCCATACACCACACACACTCCTCCAAACATCGATGCCAGGAAAGGATCATAATCTGGTTCAAAGCCTAGATAACGATAGAGCAACAAAAACAATCCAAGTATGGTCCACAGCAATGCCATCGTGAAATCATACACGATTTTGATGTTACGCTGATTTTTTTGTTCTCTTTGTTCTAAACTCATATACCAGTCACATATGCGGGATGGGCAAGATAAGTAAAAATCTATACTGAAAAAGCATTTTGCAAGTAAGGAAATCATGAATTATTCCGTTAGTTCCTTAGCTAAAGCTACCCTTCGCCCAACCGAATCCCTATCTTTGTACATATGAAAATTCTGATGGTTTGTCTAGGCAATATCTGTAGGAGCCCCCTTGCCGAAGGAATTCTTCAGGAGAAAGTCCGGAAAGCAGGACTAGACTGGACTGTGGACAGTGCTGGCACCAATGGCTACCATACAGGAGAACCGCCGCATCCATTATCTCAAAAGGTTGCCCTGATCAATGGCATAGATATAAGCCAACAAAGGGCAAGAGATTTTGAAGCGGCAGATTTTATACGTTACGACAAGATATATGCGATGGCAGGGGATGTTTTATCAGCTATGAAACAGATTTCCGGTAAAGATTTCGAACCCATGAAAGCAGACTTGATTCTTAACATGGTTCACCCAGGGAAAAATAGGAATGTTCCAGATCCTTGGTCTGGCGGAGAAGATGGATATCATGAAGTTTACGCGATTTTGGATGAAGCATGCGAGAAAATAATCGGCGAATGGATAAAATAACTAATTAGCATACTGGCAATAAGCCAATCTTTTAAGAAAATGAGCACAAAAGCAAATTTACCACAAGGCACAAGAGATTTCTCTGCAGATGTGGTCCGTAAAAGACAGTATATCTTCCAGACTATCCGTTCTGTTTATGAATCCTGTGGATATGAACCACTGGAAACACCAGCAATGGAAAATCTGGAAACACTAATGGGGAAATATGGAGACGAGGGAGATAAGCTCATTTTTAAGATCCTAAATAACGGCCTGGATAATCCTACTAAACATGATCAGGCAAAAGCAGATTTTGAAACTATACTATCCGGAAAGAATAGTAAAGGAATTACAGAACGCGCTCTTCGTTACGACCTCACCATTCCTTTTGCTCGATATGTGGCCATGAATCACGGTAAACTCAATTTTCCATTTAAACGTTACCAGATTCAGCCTGTTTGGCGTGCCGATCGTCCACAGCGTGGTCGATACCGCGAATTCTATCAGTGTGATGCGGATGTAGTGGGCAGTACATCCTTGATGAATGAAGTAGAACTAGCCTTTATTTATAAGAATGTATTCACCAAATTGGGGATCAAGGTAAGTATTCGGATTAACAGCAGAAAGATACTAACCGCTTTAGCTAATATTTGCGGTGGGCCTTCCTTTTTAACGGATATAACCGTTGCTATCGATAAGTTGGATAAAATAGGATTGGATAAAGTCAAAGAGGAACTAGTTGAAAAAGGACTATCTGCTGATCAAATAGCTACCATCGAAAAATATCTATTGATCAATGGATCTTCAGCTGATAAATTAGCTCAGGCAGAACAATTGCTCGGGCATGATGCAGAAGGTCAAAAAGGTTTGGAAGAACTGAAGTTCGTGCTTTCATATTTTTCAGAAACCATTGAAATTGATCTTACACTTGCACGTGGATTAAACTATTACACCGGTATCATCTTCGAAGTAAAAGCACTAGATGTTCAAATGGGTAGCATCGGTGGGGGTGGAAGATATGATGATCTTACTGGTTTATTCGGAGTGCCTGGTATTCCAGGTGTTGGAATATCATTTGGCGTTGATCGAATTTATGATGTGATGGAAGAACTGAATCTCATGCCCGAACATTTAACTACTGGGACAATGGCTCTTTTCTTCAATTTAGGAGAAGAAGAAAGTCGTACTGCATTTAATGTGATGATGCATGTTCGTCTGGAAGGTATTTCTGCTGAGCTCTATCACGAGAAAGCCAAATTTGACAAGCAATTCAAATATGCAGAACGGAAAAACATACAATATGCCGTTTTCATTGGCTCTGAAGAAATAACTCAGCAAACAGCTGAAGTAAAAAACCTTATTTCCGGCACAAAAGAAAAAGTAGCTTTTAACAAGCTAGCCGAGTATATGAAAAGATAAGGGTTTACCTTTGCTTTGTGCAAAATATCAGACATCTTACACAGGAACAATTGACTGACACGCTGAAAAGCATGAATGAACCTTCTTTTCGTGCAAAACAGGTATGGGAATGGCTCTGGCAAAAAAATGCTGCATCTTTTGCAGACATGTCAAACCTGCCTAAAGCTTTACGTGAAAAATTGGGGGCAGAGTTTACCTTGCCATCTCTCCGCATGGATACGATCCAAAAAAGTTTGGATGGCACCATCAAATCACGATTTCGTACACATGAAGGACATGCTATTGAAGGTGTTTTGATTCCAACGGATACGCGCATGACGGCCTGTGTGTCCTCTCAAATTGGCTGCAGTTTAAGTTGTAAATTCTGCGCTACCGGATATTTAGATCGAAAGCGGAATCTTGAATTTGATGAGATCGTTGATGAAGTAGCTCTATTAAACCGTCAGGCAGAAGAAGCTACTGGAAAGCGGTTGAGTAATATCGTTTTCATGGGAATGGGAGAACCGTTACTCAATTATAAAAATGTGATGAAGGCCATAGAACGCATAACTGCAGAAGATGGATTGGCCATGAGCCCACGTCGTATTACCGTTTCAACAGCTGGTGTGGCCAAGATGATCCGTCAATTAGGCGATGATGGCGTACGCTTTAAATTGGCTTTATCATTACACGCAGCCAATGATGATAAACGAAATGAAATCATGGGGATCAATGAAACGAATAACCTGAAATCCCTGATCGACGCACTGAATTATTTCTACAAAAAAACGAAGAATGAAATCACCCTTGAATACATTCTATTTAAAGATTTTAATGATTCGTTGAAAGATGCTGATGAATTGATCAAGATATACAGACAAGTTCCAGCAGATCTGGTGAATATTATCGAATACAATCCTATCGATCTGGCCAAATTTGAAAAGCCAGATGAGCAAAAGGTAGAGAACTTCATGCATTACCTCGAAAAAAACAGAGTGAATGCCCGATTAAGGCGCAGTAGAGGTAAAGATATTGATGCCGCTTGTGGTCAGCTTGCGAACAAAGGTTAACCCCTTTTCTGTTGAAATAAAGATTATCTTTGTTCCTCACCTGTTGTAAAACAGCATAATTATGGCAAAACGTACAGACAATTTCGACAAGTTTCTTCCAGGCCGAAGCAATAGTTCCATTAAGGAACAACACCGTCAGGATAAGCGTCAGTGGAAAAAAGAAAAAGCCGCACAAGCGGAGGCGCAAAAAAAACGCATTGAACTTCAGCAGGCAGACAGGTACAAACCTGTAGTTATCAAGAAAAAGCTAACGGACGATGAAATGCCGTTGAATAAATACATTTCTCATTCTGGAATTTGTGCCCGTCGTGAAGCTGCATTACTAGTAAAAGATGGGCAGGTAACGGTAAACGGAAAAGTGATTACAGAACCCGGATTCAAAGTATTACCAAAGGATGATGTTCGAGTAAATGGGAAAAAAGCAAATATCGTTATCCATCTCGTTTATATTCTGTTGAACAAGCCGAAAGATTATCTTACTACATCTTCAGATCCTGAAGGGAGGAAGACCGTTTTAGAATTAATCAAATCGGCCACTAAAGAAAGGGTATTCCCTATCGGAAGATTAGATCGCAATACAACCGGCGTGCTGCTGTTAACCAATGATGGAGAACTCACACAAAAATTATCACATCCATCCAGCGAAGTTAAAAAAGTGTATGAGGTTAAACTTGATAAGCCTTTACTAAAGAAAGATTTTGATGAGGTTGCCCTTGGCCTAACGCTAGATGATGGATTCATCAAACCCGATGCTATAGCCTATGCTGATGCTAAGGATAAATCTGTAATTGGCATCGAAATCCATAGTGGAAGAAATCGAATTGTACGCAGAATTTTTGAACACATCGGTTATGATGTACGCAATCTTGATCGTGTAATGTTCGCCAATTTAACCAAGAAGAATGTGGACAGAGGTAAGTGGCGTTATCTTTCAGAAAAAGAAGTAAGGGCCTTGAAATACTTTGGTGCAGAAACTTCAGGCAGAAGTAAAAAGTCATGATCACACCACCCAAAATCATATATGAGGACGATGCTATTATCGCCTTAAACAAACCTTCCGGGGTGCTTACTATCCCTGATCGCTTTGATCCAAAACTGCCTTCCCTTAAAATGTGGTTGAAGGAACGGTTTGGAGAGATCTTCATAATACATCGTATAGATCGGGACACCAGCGGAATTGTATTATTTGCCAAAAATGAATCGGCACATAAATATTATTCTAAAATTTTCGAGGAAAGAGAAATCACCAAAAAATATATTGGGTTGGTAATGGGTAACCTTCTGCCGGCAGCGGGAACAATCGATAAACCTATAGCCCATCATCCAGTTGTTAAGGGGAAAATGATCGTATATAGAAGTGGTAAGCCATCTGTTACGCATTACAGCACTTACGATAATTTTGGATTATACAGCTTAGTGGAATTTCACATTGAAACAGGGCGTACACACCAGATCCGGGTACATATGCAAGACTTAGGTCATCCGCTGGTTGGAGATGACTTATACGGCTCTGGCGAACCCATATTTTTATCCAAGATAAAACGAAAAAAATTCAAGTTGTCTAAAAACCAGGAAGAAGAAATTCCATTGCTGAATCGATTAGCTCTTCATGCGGCCTCACTAAAATTTAAAACTCCCGAAGGAAAAGAGATCTACTTAGAAGCAGAATTATTCAAAGATATGCACGCCACGTTAAGTCAATTAAGAAAAAACAGTAAATAAACCTATTCACCAATACTTCTCCCTTTTTTCAACGCATCTTTCCCAAACTTATTCTTTACTGAATCTATTGCTTTGTAGAGATCCGCTTTTTTCTCTTTATTGGTAAATAAGTTGGTTTGTATAGCTTCACCCGTTAATTCGCTCAAACGTACACCCATCAAGCGAACTTTTTGTCCTTTTCGATAAAGCTGATGAAATAATTCTTTTGCTATCGGAATTAACTCATCATCATAAAATGTATAAGGAATAGTAGCTTGCTTAGATGTAGTTTCAAAATCAGGATAGCGAATTTTTACAGCCAATACTCCAGCTGTTTTATTTTCTAAACGTAACTCAAAGGCGATTTTCTCTGTCATGCGAACAAGCTCACTCATCAGAAATTCCATATCATTCGTATTTTCCTGAAAGGTTGACTCTGTGGATACAGATTTTGCTTCGTGATAATTCTGCACTTTGCCATGATGAATTCCTTTGGCTTTATCTAGTAATTCTAATCCGTAATTTCCCAAACGCTGCTCTAAGTAAGAAGTAGGTATGGTGAATAGATCACGAATATATTCCACGCCCATATGCAACAGTGTCCGATGTGTTTGATCCCCCACACCAGGAATTTTATTCACTTTAAGCGGTGCGAGAAAGGCCGCTTCATTTCCAGGTGGTACAATAAGATAACCATTTGGTTTAGCTTCATCTGTTGCGATCTTAGCAACCATTTTATTAGCTGCCAACCCAAATGAAATGGGAAGGCCTGTATCTTGAATGATATGTTCACGCAAGGCAATTGTCCATTCATATGGTTTATGGTATTTGTCCATACCATGCAAATCGATATAAAATTCATCGATTGAGGCTTTTTCAAAAAGCGGAGCACGTTCTTCGATGATTTGGGTTACCCATCTGGAATAACGGCTGTATTCTCCCCTGCTTCCTTTTACCACAATGGCATGAGGGCATAGCTGCATAGCTTTTGACATTGGCATAGCAGAATGAATGCCATATTTTCTTGCTTCATAACTACATGCGGCAACCACACCTCGCTCTTTACTTCCACCAACAATTAGAGGTTTGCCGCGAAGAGAGGGATCATGTAAACACTCCACGGAAACAAAGAATGCGTCTAGGTCGAAATGGGCAATCACAAAAAATGGCTAATAGTCAAATTAGTCAATTTTATATCTGCGTTTCAATAAGTCCTTCCGGCAGATCAAGTAAAAGTCGCTTTGTTTTATTGTCAATCTTTACCAAACTAGCTTCATTTATAGGTATCAATACATCATCATGTTCTTTATATTGAATGCGGCATAGTACTTGGTGTGGCTGTTCAATAACTTCCAGAACTACTCCCAACGCTTCATCACCATCATAAACCATAAACCCAAGCAGGGAAATAGGTGCATTAGCTGCGGCATATTTTGAAAAATCTGATTCTTCCAACCAAACCTGTTTCTGCACATAACGAGCTGCTTTTTCTTTTGATGTTATCCCTTCAAATTCAATCAACACTTCTTCTTCGGAACGAGCTTTAATATCAAGAGGAAAGTATGGTAGGAAAGAACCTGGCAGATCTTCTAGAAAAAATGCTTTCAGTTCTTTGAAAGAGGTTTTTTTACCCAGATCATGCTTCAACACAAGGGTGCCGTTCACCCCATGTGTAGCCACAAACTTTCCGATACTGATGTAATTTTTCATGTGGTAAAAGTAATACATAAAAAAACCCGGTGTAGCCACCGGGTTTTGAAGAGTTTATTGCTTTACGATTTTATCCTTCAGTTGTAGGTTCCTGACGACGTGGGGCTCCGCCGCGACGAGCGTTGCGACGCTCTCTCGCTGCTTCCTCTTGCTTCTTTTTCAGTTTGCCCTCATGATCATCATGCCAAACCTGAAATTTCTGCATAGCAGTAGCCTCGTCGAACAGACCTAGCGTTACACCTCTTAACAAGTGTTTCAGATAAAGTACACCCTTGAATGAAAGAATGCGACGAACCGTATCGGTTGGCTGGGCACCATTGTGCAGCCATTCCAAAGCCTTCTGACGGTCGATCTGCACAGTAGCGGGGATCGTCAACGGATTGTACGTTCCGATTTTCTGAATGAATTTGCCGTCTCTTGGAGCACGGGCATCCGCAATTACAATAAAGTAAAAGGGTCGTTTTTTACTTCCATGGCGCTGGAGTCTGATCTTAACAGCCATAAAAAATAGACATTTTTTGTGGGTTGATAAATATGGTTTCCAAAAATTAAGGTTGCAAAGATAACCTTTTCAGCCTTTACAACAAAACATTTTATAACTTATTCTATACCATCACTTGCCGAATCCCATCCGTCCCATCGGCATTTTATTCATCATTTTCATCATTTGACGCATCTGTTCAAATTGCTTCATGAACTGGTTCACTTCTGCAATATCCTTGCCCGAGCCTTTGGCTATTCTTTGCTTCCGGCTCAAATCAATAGTATCCGGATGTAACCGCTCAAAAGGGGTCATTGATTTAATGATGGCCTCCACCCCTTTGAAAGCATCATCGCTGATATCTACATCTTTCATCGCTTTGCCCACTCCAGGTATCATGCCCATCAGATCCTTCAGGTTGCCCATTTTTTTGATCTGCTGCAACTGATCAAGGAAATCCTGAAAATCAAATTGATTTTTACGAATCTTCTTTTCCAGTTTTTTTGCCTGCTCTTCATCGTATTGAGCTTGAGCCTTTTCTACGAGTGTGGTAATATCCCCCATTCCCAGAATACGCTGAGCCATACGCTCGGGGTAAAACACATCAAGCGTATCCATCTTCTCCCCACTACTGATGAATTTGATGGGCTTCTGAACCGTGTATTTAATCGATAAGGCCGCGCCACCTCGTGTATCCCCATCAAGCTTGGTTAATACAACACCAGAGAAATCAAGACGATCATTAAATGATTTGGCTGTATTCACCGCATCCTGACCCGTCATACTATCCACCACAAATAAAATCTCCTGTGGTTTAACAGCATCCTTGATATTGGCAACTTCGGTCATCATTACCTCATCCACAGCCAAGCGGCCAGCCGTATCAATAATGACTACATTTTTATTTCTTGACTTTGCTTCTTTGATAGCAGCCTGTGCAATAGCAATTGGATTCTTATTTTCTGGCTCACTGTAAACATCGACACCAATTTGTCCTCCTAAAACCGTTAATTGATCAATTGCCGCAGGACGATACACGTCGCCAGCTACCAATAGGGGCGATTTTCCTTTTGCCTTCAGCCAGTTCGCCAATTTACCGGAAAACGTTGTTTTACCAGACCCCTGCAGGCCTGCCACCAGAATAACTGCGGGAGTTCCATTGATTTCTAATGCACTTTCCGTGCCTCCCATCAGTTCAGCCAGTTCATCTTTTACAATCTTCACCATCAGCTGCCCTGGGCTTATCGAATTGATCACTTTTTCACCCAGTGCTTTTTCACGAACTTTCTCGGTGAACTCCTTAGCTATCTTATAGTTTACGTCGGCATCCACCAGCGCACGTCTGATCTCCTTTACTGTATTGGCTACGTTAAGTTCATTGATCCTGCCTTCGCCTTTTAGTTGCTTAAACGCCGACTCTAACCGATCACTTAAATTTTCAAACATGGTATTCGTCTTTTCCCTGCACAAAAAAAGTGAACAACCTGTTCACTTGAGTGGCAAAAATACAAAAATCATGCGATAGACAGGGGAAAACTCCACAATTCAAAATGTTAATAACCAATGATAAAAATTATTTTGCTGCGTCAAGTATTTTGTTATTATTGCACCTACAGGTTTTGTGCGGATCATAATTTTTGAAAAAACGATGAGTAAACAACTTTTCACGATAGAGTATTCAGTAAGGTGCTCTCCTTCAATATTATATGAATTTTTAGCTACTCCTGCCGGTTTGCAGGAATGGTTTGCCGATACCGTTGATGAACGCGATCAGGTTTTTAGTTTTACATGGAATGGAACCACGGATAAAGCAGAGGTTTTGGAGGCTGAAACGGATAAACTGATTCGCTTCCACTGGCTACATACTCCGAAAAATGAATATTGGGAGTTCCGGATTGAAAAAGCAGAAGTCTCTAACCAAACCATCCTGTTGATCAGCGATTTTGCTGAGAAAAAAGAAATCGCCGATCAAAAAAGGCTTTGGGATTTCCAAATGAAGGATCTCTTCCACCGATTAGGCAGCTGATCCCTACACTCCTGGATCGATTATTCTACCCAGTATCTTATAGGTATTCCCCAGCTGCGTTGGCAGTTCATCCCAAGTTATCAAGGAGAATGGTCTGCATAATTTTAAAAAAGATCCATTGACCAATCGATCTTCCAACTGACTCGCTTTCATCTTCAATAAGGGTAAATACCCTTTTCCAGTAAGATCATGATCCCACTCATCATCACCTACTGACAACAAATACCCTTCCGCTTTAAATAATTCAAAGTGATCAAGAACCGCATGATGATAATATGACATGAAGCGCCCCTTAACATGTAAGGTCACAGCAATATAGTTCCCCCACCAAAAAAAGGTACGGATCGCCAAAACATCCTGAGAAGTAAAATATCTAGGGTAATCCAGCATTACATAGGGCAACCCTTTATACGCTTCACCTTTCGCTATTTTGGGTGGTATCAACCCAACTTCCGGATGCAGGGTAAACAATGGCATACAAGCACGACTACATCCCCCAAAGAGTTCATATACCTTTTCTATTACCCTGTTCTTCGTTAAAATGACCAAAGGATCCATCATCAATCGGTGTTCCTGTTCTGAAAGTGTTATTTTTGTTTGGTCCATCCCATAAAGTTACAGATCTCACGTGTTTAAGAAACTGGATAAATTAATAGTAAAAGCCTTCCTCGGGCCATTCGTGGCCACCTTCTTCATTACCCTATTTGTCCTGGTAATGCAGTTTTTCTGGAAATATATTGATGACCTAGTAGGTAAAGGACTGGATTTCATTTCTATAGTACAACTTACAGGTTATGTAAGTGCTACTATGATCACCCTCGCTCTTCCACTTGCCGTATTGATATCCTCCATCATGACCTTCGGAAATCTGGGTGAAACATTTGAACTGGTAGCAATAAAATCTGCTGGTATCCCACTGCTACGTTTTATGCGACCCCTTATCATCATCTCAGCATTTATAAGTATAACCTCTTTTTTGCTATCCAATTATGTTATACCGGTTGCGAATTTAAAATTCTATACCATGCTTTATGATATTCGGGTAGCCAAACCGGCATTTGATCTTAAAGCAGGAATCTTCTATAATAAACTTCCCAATTATGCTATTAAAGTGGGGAAAAAAGAAAAAGATGGTAATGGCATTTATGATGTGATCATCTATGAAAATGATTATCGCATGCAGGATAATATTATTGTTGCAGAAAAAGGCAGCATGAATATGAGTAGTGATAAAAAATTCCTTGAATTCCATCTTCAAAATGGATGGCGCTATCAGGAAAGAGGAACATATAACAATACCTCAACAGAATTTATCCGTATAAAATTTAAAGAATATAAAAAACTGTTTGACCTCAGTAGTTTTGAAATGATGAAAACACCTGATAGTGCATTTAAAAATCAGGGTATAATGCTGAATATTGCTCAATTGAAAACATTTGAGGATTCAGTAAATAAAATCATGAATATAAATATCCCCATACGTTTCAATAAAGAGATCATTCCTTACCTGAGTGGTGCCAAACTTATTGATAGCGGTTGGAAAAATATACCCGTTAAGATTTCTGAGAAATCAAAATCATATTTACAACTGATTCCTGACTCTGCTATTCAAATAACTACAAACAGATTATCGGAAAAGATAAATATGATCAAATCTTCTAATGATCTGATATTTGAAGATTATAAACAAAAAAAAGATTTCTGGCAGAGTTACCGAATAGAATGGCATAAAAAATTCTCACTCGCATTTGCATGTCTGGTTTTATTCATGATCGGTGCACCATTGGGGTCGATTATCCGTAAGGGAGGATTGGGGATGCCCTTGGTTGTAGCAGTTATTTTCTTTTTATTATTCCATTTGCTAAATATGTTTGGACAAAAGCTAGCCGACAGCCATACATTGTCTGCATTTTCCGGAATGTGGTTGTCGAGTTTCGTATTGGTACCAATCGGTGCATTTCTAACCTATAAGGCCATGCGTGACTCACAGCTATTCAATCAGGAATATTATTTCCGATTGTTCAAACAGATCAAAAAAGCATTACAACGTTCCGCGGCATAATACTTACATTTAGAACGATAAATCGTCATCATATGGACAGAAGAAAATTTATTAAACATGTTTCGCTGGCAAGTATGGCCGCAACTGCGACATCGTCTTTAAAAGCGTTTGGTACCGACCTTTCACCTTTTGATCAATCACCCCTTCCTTATGACTTTAAGGGCTTGGAGCCGATCATTGATGCACAAACCATGGAAATCCATTACTCCAAACATGCTGCTGCTTATAGCACAAACCTGAAAGACGCCGCAAAAGCAGAGAATGTGGCCAGTGGAACGTCCATGGAAAAATTACTGGGTTCGATAACTCGCTATTCCACGAAGATGCGTAATAACGGCGGCGGACATTACAACCATGAATTATTCTGGAAATGTATGAAGCCGGGAGCTACAACCATTCCTTCAGGAAAATTATTTGAAGCTATTCAAAAAGATCTCGGATCATTTGAAAGCTTAAAAACTACATTTTCCGATGCTGCTAAATCGAGATTTGGAAGCGGCTGGGCTTGGCTGTATCTGGATAATAATAAAAAACTTCAGATAGGTTCCACACCAAATCAAGATAATCCATTGATGGACGTTAGTGATATCAAAGGTTTTCCATTATTAGGATTGGATGTATGGGAACATGCCTACTATTTAAAGTACCAAAACAGACGACCGGAATACATAGAAAATTGGTGGAAATTGGTGAACTGGGAATTTGTAGAAAACCGCTACCAGTCTGCTTTATAGCTATATTTTTTTAAAGGCTTTAACATTTTAAAAACAGTAGTTTTTCCTAATTTCATCAAGCGATTGCAACTATCAGCCTTTGTTGGTCCAACTGCCTAATGAGCAGACGGTTCCTACAAAGGCTGAGCCTATTTTAGAGCTTACTGTTTTCTACTTACCTTAGCTCATTAATTCGAATAATATGACTGTTTGGAAAGATTATCTAGAGAAGAATAAGGATCGCTTTTTGTCTGAACTATTGAATCTTTTACGCATACCTTCTATCAGTGCCCGTACAGAGAATAAAAGTGATATGGTGAAATGTGCTGAAGCCGTTAAACAAAGCCTACTAGATGCCGGTGCAGACCATGCAGAAATTATTCCTACCGATGGACATCCTATCGTATATGGGGAAAAGATCATTGACCCTTCTAAGCCTACAGTATTAGTTTATGGACATTATGATGTTCAGCCTGCAGATCCATTGGAACTTTGGCATAGTGGACCTTTTGAACCCGTGATAAAAGATGGAAAGATCTATGCTCGTGGTGCCTGTGATGATAAAGGTCAATTCTATATGCATGTAAAAGCACTAGAAATGATGGTGAAAACCAATTCGCTCAAAACCAACATCAAATTCTGTATCGAAGGAGAAGAAGAAATAGGATCGCCTAATCTGGCTAAATTTGTCCGCGACAATAAGGAACAATTAAAATCTGATGTGATCTTAATTAGCGATACTGCCATGATCAGCATGGATACCCCATCGATTGATACCGGCGTTCGGGGATTAAGTTACATAGAGGTAGAAGTAACCGGACCAAACCGAGATCTGCACAGCGGTGTATATGGTGGTGCAGTGGCCAATCCAATCACGATGCTGGCAAAAATGATCGCTTCTTGTCATGATGAACATAACCATATTACCATACCTGGATTTTATGATGATGTGATAGAATCGACTCCGGCAGAACGCCAAAAATTAGCACAGGCACCATTTGATGAAAATGAATATAAAAAAGATCTTGGAGTAGATGCACTGTGGGGAGAGAAAGGATATACTCCATCAGAGTGTACCGGTATTCGTCCGTCGCTAGAATTGAATGGAATATGGGGAGGATATACGGGAGAAGGTTCAAAAACTGTTTTACCATCTAAAGCATTCGCAAAGATCTCAGCAAGATTAGTACCCAATCAATCTTCCAAAAAGATAACCGAAATTTTACTGAATCATTTTCAAAACATTGCACCCAAAGGAGTAGCCGTTAAGGTTAGTGAGCATCATGGAGGCGAGCCCTATATGACGCCAATAGATTCCAAAGCATATCAGGCGGCAGCTGCAGCAATAAAAGAGAGTTTTGGCAAAGAGCCTATACCTGTTCGGGGTGGAGGTTCTATTCCTATTTGTGCTTTATTTGAGCAGGAATTAGGTGTGAAGATAGTATTCATGGGATTTGGACTGGATAGCGATAATTTGCATTCACCAAATGAGAAGTATGATCTGTTCAATTTCTATAAAGGAATTGAAACGATACCTTATTTTCATAAGTATTTTGCTGAATAGCTTGCAATAAATCCTTTGTTATTTTCCTCCAGGCGGACAATGCTGCCGTAAATAATTTGTATATAAGGTTCTTAAATGCGCCTGCGTACCATCCCCTTCGCTAATACTATGTGAACGATTGGGATAGGGCATGAACTGGAAAGTCTTATTGTATTTAATCAATTCATTTACCAACATTTCTGCATTTTGATAATGAACATTATCGTCGCCAGTGCCATGGATGTATAATAAATTACCGCGAAGATTTTTAGCATACGAGATAGGCGAACCTTTTACATATGCCTCAGTTGATTCAAATGGAGAACCCATGTATCGTTCCTGATAAATATTATCATAGGTTAGCTGGTTGGCAACGGCTGCTATGGAAATACCTGTTTTGTATAGATCAGGAAATTGGAATAACAAATTCAAGGTAGCCGATCCTCCGCCACTCCATCCCCAAACGGCCACCCGGGTACTATCGATAAAGGGCAGTTTCAAGATCTCTTTTGCACCCATTGCCTGATCACGAATATTCACAATTCCGATTTTCTGGTAGATAGCTTTCCTCCAGGCGCGTCCTTTGGCAGCAGGTGTCCCACGATTATCCATACTGATATAGATATACCCATCAGCGGCCATATCGCCCGCATATAATCTATTATCCTCTATGCCATATCTGTTTTTTACGGTTTGTGCAGCAGGTTCAGAATACACATGAAAAACAATGGAATATTTTTTCTTAGGATCAAAACCATATGGCTTCTGCATCCAGGCATCCATTTCTACTCCATCTGCCGTTTTTACTTTGAAGAAGGAAACCAAAGAGGATACACTATCAGATGTTGATTTTAAAACAGCATCATCAATCCTGGATTTCCCATTTAAACCTACATGCTCCGGCAACCTTATAATGTCTGTACTATAATTAGTATAATAGTTTGAAAAAGAATGAAATGCTAAACGTGCCCCAGGCGCAATAATATATTCATGGGAGCCTTTTTGGTTAGTAGGTGTAATCCGCTCTGCCACTCCCGCACCTTTAATGTTTACTCTGTACAAATAAGAACAAGTAGCATCATCTGGAGAAGCCATAAAATAGACATATCCTCCGGCTTCATCCACGCGTACTATATTCATCACATCATAGTTCCCTTTTGTTATCAGTTGCTCATTACCTTGTTTATCTATGAGGTATAAATGTCGCCAGCCATCTTTTTCAGATGCCCATAAAAACCGTTTGCCATTTTCCACCCAATCCCATCCACCATTAGCATAATCATCATCCCAAGCCGATTGTATATCAATCCAGGCATCATCATGTTCTTTATAAATCAGATTTGCGGTGCCGGTTATACCGTTACATAAAAACAATTTAGAATCCTGTTGCTTTCGATCTAATTGTTGAATGATTAAATCATTTGTGCCTTCTGCCCATTCCATCCGCACGAGATAATGCTTATTAGGTTCACCTGGTATATTCATCCACTTCGTAAGTGCAGTATTTACATTCACTACTCCAACTCTTACTTTAGAAATCGGTTGTCCAACTTTAGGATATTCCACTGGAACGAATCTTGAATACACAGAATCCGTATTATTCATCATATAAAAATCTCTGGTACCATTCGCATCCACTTGCCAGTAAGCGATTTGCTTACTATCAGGACTCCAACGAAATCCATCGCGCAGCGAAAACTCTTCTTCATAAACCCAATCGAATGTGCCATTGATCATCTTATCTTTTCCATTTATAGTTAGCGCCTTAACTATACCGGAAATCACATCTTCCACATAAATATTTTTTTCACTTACATAAGCTATTTTAGTAGCATCTGGAGAAAACTTAGCAAACATCAATGTTTGTGCGGGACGTCCTTTGCCAATTTTGCGTAATTGCTTTGTTTTAACATTCAACAGCCAATAATCACCACGTGTATTATACCGCCACACACGTGCTGTATTGGTAAAGATCAAAGCCCATTGCATATCATCACTAAACGAGTATCCCTCAATAGGTATTGGGGTTTCACTTCCAGATGGCCTTAAAAGGTTTTTTGAAATGATTACAGATTGTACCCCTTTTTCAAGATCAATGCTGAATAGCTCATTACCACTTAATTGATAGAGATTTTTCCCGTCCTTACTCCAGGATATCTCCTGGGCAAAAGCAACCATATGGACACCTATAACTAGACAGCATAAAAATGAACGGATCATTTTCTATTTTTTTTCCAAGATAACGAATACATGGAGTAAATTAGATGTTCGCATGTTAAAATATACAATATGAGAAAAATAGCATTTCTGTTCATCTTAATGGTTTCATCTATCGCCAGCTTTTCCCAAAAAGAGTTGATCAAAGTGACTGATCTCTTGAAGATCAAAACGATCAACGGAATTTCAGTATCTAATGATGGGAAAAAAGTAGCTTATGTGGTAACCTCAACTATACCGGATGAAAAGAATAATGACGAATACAACTATCAGTCTCAGATCTGGATGGCTTCCTTAGATGGAAATACATTACCTCGGCAACTTACATTTTCAAAAGAAGGGGCGTCGCAACCTGCATGGAGTCCCGATGGAAATACATTAGCATTTGTGCGAAGCGTAGATGGAACTGCTCAACTATTTCTCTTACCACTAAATGGGGGTGAGCCAGTTCAATTGACAACGGGCAAAGGTGTATCTGGTCCAGTTTGGAGCCCTGATGGAAAAAAAATTGCGTTCACATCTTCCTTTAATCTAAAGGATTTTGTAAACGATACGATTCATAATAAGACAGGAGGATTACCGGTTTATCCTTTAGAAAAGCCAGGCTTAGATAATCATTTTCTGAAAAAAACAACATCCAAGGCAGATGCAGATGGAACTATGGAAGAAGTACGGGCCTGGTTGGCTAAAGCTGAGGCCGATAAAAAAGCTAAGGTCATTCATAAGCTGAATTTTCAGCAGGAAGCGACTACCAGCAGTGAATCATCGATCTCTCATGTATTCATTATTGAAGCTGTGCCTGGAGCCAAAGCAATACCCGTTACCACCGGTTTTTTTAGCTTTTCTTCGCCTATATTCCTCAATAATGAAAAACTGATTGTGGAAGCAAATCTCGATTCATTGCAGATGCCAGACCGATCCTTGACCAGTGCTATTTATACGATAAACACAAATGGTGGAGATGGTAAACCATTAGTCATGCAAAGTGATCGTCGGCTTTCAGGTGCCACAGTATCGCCATCTGGAAAATTCTTAGCCTATTTAAATGGTAGAACAGCATTTAACAGCTTTCCGGTTTTACATGTTTTAAAATTAGAACCCGGTGCAAAGCCTGTTGCTATTCCGTTCGACAGAAGTAAAAGCTCGATGATGTTTACGGCAGATGACAAATATCTTTATTTCACAACTCCATCAAACGGAGGAACTGTTATTAATCGCGTAGATCTAAACACCTATAAGGTTAGTACTTTGAGTTCCTATAATGAAGGGATAAGCAGCTTTGATGTAAAAGCAGATAAAGTGGTATATGTTCGAACAGCTATCGATGCTCCTTTTGAAGTGTATCAGGCAGATCTACTCATGAAAAATGCAACAGCAATCACGTCGTTGAACAGCAGTTGGATCAGAGATAAAAAACTCAGCATTCCCGAAAAACATACATTTAAGAATAACGAAGGTATGGAAGTAGAATACTGGGTGATGAAACCAACGAATTATGAACCAGGTAAAAAATATCCCTTATTGCTTGAGATCCATGGAGGACCTTCTGCCATGTGGGGGCCTGGCGAATCGAGTATGTGGCATGAGTTTCAGTATTTCTGCAGCAAAGGATATGGTGTGGTGTATAGCAACCCAAGAGGAAGTGGCGGATATACAGAAGCATTCCTAAGAGCGAATATAAATAACTGGGGTGCCGGTCCGTCTAGTGATGTACTAACCGCTCTCGAAAAAACTGTAGCAGAAGGTTGGGCCGACACCAGCAGATTAATGGTAACAGGTGGTTCCTATGCAGGTTATCTGGTAGCCTGGATTATTGGACATGATAAGCGTTTTGCTGCCGCTTGTGCGCAACGCGGTGTATATGATCTTCGAACATTCTTTGGCGAAGGAAACGCTTGGAGATTAGTCCCGAATTATTTTGGTGGCTACCCATGGGAAAAAACAACGTATGAGATCTTAGAAAGAGAGTCGCCGATCAATTATGTACATAATGTAACCACACCGGTTATTATCTTTCATGGAGAGAATGATCTACGCACCGGAGTAATATCTAGTGAACAGTATTATAAAAGTTTAAAGGTCTTAGGTAAAACAGCAGAATACGTTAGACATCCTGGAGCAACACATGAGATCACACGAAGCGGAAATAATCGTCAGCGTATTGATCAAATGTTACGCACCTGGGAGTTTTTTGAACGTATGCTACGCAAATAAAAATTGGTTTCTATGGCAGAGAAAGAGAAACTGAGGATAGACAAATATTTATGGGCTATTCGCATTTTCAAAACCCGTTCGCAAGCAAGAGATGCTTGCGATAAAGGTAAGGTTAAGCTCAATGGCGATTCAGTTAAAGCTGCACGCCCTGTGGTGATCGGAGATGAATATGAGATCAGAGCTGATGGGCGCAAATGGGTCATCAAAGTAGTGGCCCTATTAGAGAATCGGGTAAAATTTACAGAAGCTATTAAATATTATACCGATTTAACACCTGAAGAAGAATTACAACGCCTGCAATACCAGGCAGCTGTATTCTTTACAGGGAAGCGCCAGACCAAGATCGGAAGACCAACCAAAAAAGAACGGAGAGAACTTGATGATTTTATGGAATAGACAGGCGAATCTTATCTTTGCTCTATGCACATTGATATCCTGACCGTATTACCTGAATTGCTGGAAAGCCCGTTGAATCATTCTATAATGAAACGAGCCCAAGAAAAAGGGTTATTGACTGTTTCGCTGCATCATCTGCGCAAATGGGCGGTGAACGAATACGGACAGATCGATGATTATCAATTTGGTGGGGGCGCAGGGATGGTGATGATGCCAGAACCATTGGCTAATGCCATCGAAGCATTATCCGCTAATAGAAAATATGATCAGATTATCTATCTCACACCTGATGGACAAACCCTGAATCAAGGTATTTCAAATCGATTATCTATGGTAGATAATCTTTTAATGATCTGCGGACACTATAAGGGAATTGATGATCGGATAAGACAGAAATTTGTAACGATGGAAATCTCGATTGGCGATTATGTGTTGAGTGGCGGTGAATTAGCAGCAGCGGTATTAGTAGATTCTATTGGAAGATTAATACCAGGTGTATTGAATGATGAAACTTCTGCCCTATTAGATTCCTTTCAAGATAATTTATTAGCTCCGCCGGTTTATACGCGACCAGCTGATTTTAGAGGAATGAACGTACCTGATGTACTTCTATCAGGCGATCCCAAAAAGATAGAAGCCTGGAGGCATGAAGAAGCGTTGAAACGCACAAAGGAAAGAAGAAGTGATTTATTGGGAGAGGAATAAAGCTTAATCTTGTGAGTGTAATTCTGAAGATTTTATTTTGCCAGAAATAATATTTTCCATTTTTTCAAGTATTGAAGCATAATTACTACGAATTAGGCTCTTAGACTTCATGAAGATTATAATATCGTCAAAATAATCTTTCCACTTCATGGCAAACCAGCCAGAGAATGGCATGATTAAAACCATAGCCAATAAGAGATCATATTGAAATACTAATCCGTTGATCATCCAAAATATCAACCACAAAATATAGGAAACCCCAGATACTGCTAACTGAACACTCGTGTAAAAATCTTGCCGAGTTACTTTAGTATCCGCCATATATTTCCCAAATAAATACGGAACAAAATTCAATATCCATCCTGATAAAAATAATGGTGCCGTTGACATCAACCCGATTAACTGAAAAATATTTACTGTTTTTGAATAATAACCTTTTATAGAATCCCCTAAGCTGATCTGCAGTTTCTCCAGCTCACTACATTCTTCTTCCGACATTTCATTTATCCGTTTACAAATTGCTCTTTGTCTTTTAAATTTCGCATCACTAAATCCTGGATCTTCTGCTTCCAGTATAGATAATTGCCGATCTAATAAAGTATATCTGGTTTTCTGCTCAACATATAATACTACTGGTTCAAAAATTTCTTTTAACTCCTTAGTTAATAAGGATAATGTTCTAGATGAATAAAAATCAATTGAATCCTCTTCATCTTTTAAAAGACCTAAAATAAATTGAGTATCTATAGTCATAATCTTTCCTGTTACGAGTTGAAGATCACCACGGAAAGTATGTTTCGTGAAATTTATTCCAATTGGAACCACTGAAATGTTCAACGACTTATCCTTTTGCAAGGCCTGCAAAATAATCCGAACTGGAGATTTTCGAAAAGGCATTAGATTACGTTCTAACCGGCTTATCCCTTCTGGGAAAATAAGCAGCACTCCTCCTTTACAAAGAATATCTGATCCTTGATCAAAACTTTCTGTATTTCTCAGCAGATCTTGCTTAGCGAGATCTGCACTAAATACAGGTATCATATGCAATTGACTAAAGATCCATCGAACGATTCTCCTCCTAAAAATATCTCCTCTTACATAAAAGTGAATGGGCCGATCCATCATCACACCCATCAAAATAGCGTCTAAAAAAGAGGCACTATGGCTGGCGATGATCACCATTGGGCCAGAAACAGGAATACGGTCTTTGCCTAGAAAAAATTTTCTCCTGAAATACCAACCCAAAGCCGGGGTCATGATGATCTTGGCAAAAAAATATAGCACGTTTAAAAGTAATAAAACTTAAATTAGTTGATCGAATTAAATATTATGAGCTCAAACAGAAGAAAATTCATCCGCAATATCAGCCTAGGTGCTGGTGCTTTAGCAACAGGATTGGAAACCAAGGCTTCTATTTCAGAAACCGCTAAATCCATTCCTGCTGGATTCAACATGACCGGATATGCCGCCCCTAAACTTGATGTTGTCCGCATTGGTATAGTGGGCCTGGGACAAAGAGGTTCTGGTGCAGTGGAACGCCTTGCTTATATTGACGGTGTAGAGATAACTGCACTATGTGATAAATATCCGGATCGAGTTGCAGCAGCTCAAAAAACCCTGGAAAAAATGAAAAGGCCTAAAGCTAAAGAGTATAGTGGCGATGAAGGATATAAGGCCCTTTGTGAAAGTAACGATGTTGACCTGGTTTATACGCCTACCCCTTGGCATTTACATACACCAGTTGCTCTTCATGCCATGCGCAATGGTAAACATGCCGCAGTTGAAGTACCTGCTGCAGTAACTATGGATCAATGCTGGGAACTGGTAGAAACATCAGAAAAAACAAAGAAGCATTGCATGATGCTGGAAAACTGTTGCTATGATTTCTTTGAACTCCTTACATTGAATTTGGTACGAAATGGACTTTTTGGTGATATCGTTCATGCTGAAGGTGCATACATTCATGATCTATCAGAAGGATGGTTATTCAATAAAAGAGCTTATGCTGATATGTGGCGCTTAAAAGAAAATGCTAAACGTAATGGAAGCCTCTATCCAACACATGGATTAGGGCCGATTGCCCAGTGTATGGATATCAATCGTGGTGATAGAATGGACTTTCTGGTGAGTGTTAGTTCGGCTGATTTTACCCTAGCTAAAATGGCAGAGCAAAAAGCTGCAAAAGACCCCTTCTTTAATGAGTTTGTTGGGAAGAATTATCGAGGCAACATGAATACGACTACGGTGAAGACTGTAAAAGGTAGAACCATGATGATTCAACATGATGTATCTACACCACGTCCGTACTCCAGAATACATTTAGTAAGTGGGACAAAAGGAGTAGCCTCTAAGTGGCCATCTCCTGAAAGGATCGGCTTTGGTCACTCATGGATTAAACCAGAAGAACTTAAAGAACTATATACTAAATATTCACCTCCTATCGTAAAACATATCGGAGAGATCGCCAAAGAAGTGGGTGGACATGGAGGCATGGATTTTATCATGGACTGGCGTTTGATTGATTGTTTGCGTAATGGATTACCTCTCGATCAGGATGTATATGACGCAGCCTCTTGGACAGCAGTTGGATTATTGAGTGAACAATCCGTAGCGAAGCGTTCTCGCAGTATCGATATTCCTGATTTCACAAGAGGAAATTGGCAGACGAATACACCAGTCAATCTTACCCTAGATGGTGGGGGGAATACAGGTGTTCGAAAAGTCAAATAAAAAAATTGGTCATTAGTGTACTCATATGACATCTACACTAATGACCAATGATTTTTTGAAATTATCCTACTTAGATAAACCGATAACAGGTAGAGATTTATCTCGTATCAATTGATTCAAGGCTTTCACCTCTTCGTCAAGAATTTTTCTGAAAGTGACAAGTTCAGCATCTGCCTGCCTTGAAAGATCAGCAAATACCTCTATAGATTGTTTACTAGGTGCCATATTTCCACTATTTGCCGTATCAAATAAACCACTTAGTTTATCATTTAATCGAATGGGATAATTCAATACATCTTGACCACTCTTTGCTTTAGTCTGATGTAATTTTTCTTCAACTGCAGTAAGCTTCTTCACTATATCGTCTGCCTTTTGCTTCACATCACTGGGTATTGATTTACCCTGTAATGAAACAAAATCATTAATCTGGCTTTTCAATGACCGAATATCTTTTACTGCTCTTTGCACTTCATTATACTTTTCCTGGACATCCCGTAAGAAATTAAATTGATCAACATAATCTTTTTGACTGATCTTATAATTTGGATCAGGTAAAACGGTAAAGACAGATTCAGTAGAATCCTTACCCGCTTTGATTTTTATAAAGTAGTTCCCTGGTGCAGCCGTTAACGCTGATGGAACCCCATTCCATAAGATCATACCATCTGCTTTCTCCGCATCCTTGTATTTCAAATCCCAATTAAACATATTCATCCCTTGCTTTAGTTCAATTGCATTGAATGATTTAATTTCTTTCTTACTATAATCCAGCACGGAAATAGTAGCTTTCACAGAATCACTTACTTTACTAACCCAATAATTGACTATCGGACCTCTTAATGGATTAGCACCAGCATTTTTGGGTATTCCAAATCTGGAACTATACCCACCACCACCGGTAATTCTGTAAGATGGATTTATATCAAATACATGCAAGGATTTATCTTTTATGTCTGGTTTCCACTGCTGTACTACAGATAGGTCATCGATAACCCAGAATGCACGCCCTTGAGTGGCCACAATCAGATCATTATTCTTAATGGTAAGGTCAGTAATAGGAACAACAGGTAAATTCAACTGGAATGGTTTCCACGATTCTCCATCATCATAGCTTATATACATACCAAACTCGGTACCCGCATATAATAAGCCTTGTCTTCTGTGATCTGCACGCATAGCACGTGTAAAGTGCATATTGTGTATTCCATTGGTGATTAACTTCCACGTCTTTCCATAATCTTGTGTCTTATAGATATAAGGCGTATAATCATCCAGTTTATATCTAGTTCCTATAATAAACGCTGTACCTTTTCTGAATAGATCTGTCTCAATGCAATTCCACATCATCAACTTTGGAGCATCCTTTGGGGTTACATTCTCCCAATGCTTACCGCCATCACGACTAACATGCACGAGCCCATCATCACTTCCTGTCCATAACAGATCTTTCTCTAAACTACTTTCAGCAGCGGTGAAAATGGTACAATAATATTCTACTGAAGTATTATCCTTAGTTATCGGACCACCACTTGGTCCTTGCTTGGATTTATCATTTGTAGTCAAGTCTGGAGAAATCTGTTCCCAACTTGCACCTTCGTTTTCCGTTACAAACAACGCATTTCCGGCGGCATACAAACGCTTTGGATTGTGCGGAGAAAAAAAGATAGGAAAGTTCCATTGGAAACGATATTTCAGCACATCCGCACCGGCTCCCATAGGGTTATCGGGCCATACGGATACAGCGCGATTCTCTCCCGTACTATGATCTAATCTGGATAAATAACCTCCATAATTTCCTCCATAAACGATTTCAGGATTTAACGGGTCAGCCACCACATAACCACTTTCCGCACCTGCAGTGGGTTGCCAATCATTGGTAGTGATAGCGGCACCATACGTGGAAGATTTAATTCTGACCGTTGAATTATCCTGTTGTGCACCCAAAATTCTATATGGAAATGAATTATCGGTTGATACACGATAAAACTGAGCTGTAGGTTGATTTTCATATGTACTCCAGTTTTGCCCGCCATCAAAGCTGACCTGAGCACCACCATCATCGGCTACAATCATGCGTTTGCCATCCATTGGATCTATCCAGAGATCATGATGATCGCCATGTGGAGTATTAAGATATTGAAAACTTTTTCCTCCATCACGACTATACATGAAGTTCACATTTGGACAATACACTACATTTTCATTTACTGGATCCACATATACTTTAGTATAGTACCAGGCGCGCTGTCGAATATTATTATCAGCATTGGTTAGAGTCCATGATTCACCACCATTTGTAGAGGTATATAACCCACCTTTTTCATTTTCAATGATAGCATATACTTTATCGGTATTAGACGGAGCTACTGCTACACCTACAATACCCCAGGTTCCTTTTGGAAATCCTTTTGCAGTAGTTATGTTGGTCCATGTTTCCCCTCCATCTGTACTTTTCCACAAACCACTTCCTTCCCCTCCACTTTCCAAACTATATGGTGTACGAATTACTCTCCATGTACCCGCATAAAAAACAGATGGATTTCCTGGCTCCATAACCAAGTCAGAAGCACCTGTTTGCTCATTTACATATAAAACCTTTTTCCAGGTTTTACCACCATCTATAGTTTTATAAACTCCACGCTCTGTGTTTGGACCAAATAAATGTCCCATCACCGCAACCCAAACTATATCCGGATTACGAGGATGAATGATGATGCGGATAATATGACGACCATCTTTCAAACCTATATTTCGCCAGGTTTTTCCACCATCATCACTACGCCACATTCCACCTAATCCTTCCGCAACATTCCCCCGCATGGTGTTTTCCCCTTCCCCTACATAGAGAATAGATTCATCAGAAGGAGCCACTGCCACAGCACCTATAGTACCTCCAAAATATTTATCCGATATGTTGGTCCAGTTACTGCCTCCATCGGTTGTTTTCCAAACTCCACCACCAGTAGCACCAAAATAAAATTGATTACGATTCTTATAGCTCCCTGCTACTGCTGCACTTCGTCCACCGCGGAAGGGTCCAACAAGACGGTACTTAACATTCGTTAAAAATTCAACATCATTAGATGTTTCCTGTACCGGAGCAACTGCTTTTTTCTTTTGTGCGATGGCCGGTAAAAAAGATACCAGCATCAGCGTGAATACCATTAGTTTTTTCATAATAAATCAATAGATATGGAAATTACTGAAATTAACTAAAAAAGCTGTAACCTAAAATAGATTACAGCTTTTTGTATAGAAGCAAGATAATTATGGCTTCATTCTATCGAATTTATCTCTCGCTTCGTTGATTTTGGCCTTAAGGGCTTCAGCACTTTCGATCTGAAGATTTGATGGAGCGTTCTCCCCTCCACAAACTGCTCTATAGAGTTCAGACAGATCCTCTCTTAATCGTTTTTCATCTGCAAACATAGAAGTGATTTTTACAGGAACCAGTTCAGCCTTTAACGCCTCCAGTTTATCCATTGAATACTGTAGTTGCTTTTTTGCTTTTACACCGGTTTCAGTACTCAATGATTGTTTTAAAACAGCAATTCGAGCATTGATGGAATCTACGAGATTAGCTAGATCTTCATGCAACTTATATAATGTTATGGAGAGATCAAATTGCTTTTGTCTTTCCGCCTCCGTAAAAAGGGAAGTAGTATCATGATATAAAATAAGAGATTGGTCATATTCCTTATTACCCACTTTAAGTTTAACCAAGTATTTACCAGGCATCACTTGCGGGGCAATAAAAGAGCTATAATCCGGCTTACTTCCAGATGCAACCTTTGGTGCTTTCATACGTTGGTTCCAGACTACACGATTTATTCCCTTGCGTTTTGTTGCGGGTAAAGATTGAATCAACTTCCCATTTGCATCTAATATTTCAACACGTACATCACCTGATGATACTCTGTCTTTCAAATAATAACTGAAGGGTGCAATTGCAGGAGCGTTGGGTGCAATATATGATCCTTGATCACTTGACCCCCCAAATCCAAACATTCCAGTAGTCAAGGCCATGGGTTGAGGTGGGAAAAAATGTACATCTTTCTCTATAACCTCTTTAGTGAGTTCTCGAATAGAAGAAATATCATCTACAATCATGATACCCCTTCCATGTGTTCCTAAAACCACATCATGCGTTACGGGATGTATTTGTATATCTCGAACCAATGCATACCAGGGGATATTATTTTTCATTCTGAACCAGTTCAAGCCTCCATCAATACTGGTAAAAAATCCCATTTCCGTTCCTAAGAATAGTAAATTCCTATTTACAAGATCTTCTTTTATTTTATGTGCAAATCCTGTAAACTCATCACTTTTCAATAGAGTCCAGCTTTTCCCCATATCGGATGATCTTGCCACATAGGTTTTATGATCACCATAGGCATGGTTATCAAAGCTTGCATACACTATATTTTTATCAAATCTTGATGGTTCTATGCTACTCACCCAAGATTGCGCCGGAATGCCTGCTAACGCATATTGCTTGGAAACATTGTTCCAGGTTTTACCACCGTCAGTTGTTACTTGCAGATTACCATCATCAGTTCCCACCCATATAAGGTTTTCATCTAATGGAGATTCAGCGATAGAAAAAATAGTACAATGATTTTCAGCTGATGTTACATCAGCACTCAATCCACCACTATTTTCCTGCTGTTGCTTTGTTTTATCATTTGTGGTGAGGTCTCCAGAAATTTTTTCCCAGCTTCGTCCCTGATCTTTGGTCCGGTATAGATATTGTGCGCCTACGTAAAGATTACTTGGATTCTTTGTTCCCGTTACGATTGGCGTATTCCAGTTCCATCTTAATTTATCATCTCCTTTTTGTGCCTGAGGCCTTATGGATATAGATTTAAAACTTCGGAGATCAATCCTGTTCACATCACCACCTTGAGATTCTGCATAAACTATATTATGATCTCTAGGATCTGGAGTTACCCAGAAACCATCTCCACTATACAATTCAATCCAATCTGAATTTTTTACGCCACCTGGTGCCGAAGATGGAGCCATCCAGGAACCATTATCCTGTAATCCACCATAAACACGATATGGACTACGATTATCTATAGCCACGTGGTAAAATTGCCCAACTGGTAACCCTTGTAAATACTGCCAGGTAACTCCTCTATCCAAACTTAAATACACACCTCCATCTGTTCCAAGATAAAGCTGATCCGTATTTTGAGGATTGATCCACAATGCATGATGATCAGCATGCGGTAATGCACCCTCACTGGATGGGTTAGCAAATGAATAACCACCATCATCAGAATAAGAGAACATGTAAGCAGGTCTATAAACGCGTTTAGAATCTTTTGGATCTACTACCAAAGTGCTAAAATAAAAAGGGCGAGCCACTACATTCATTGGTGAGCTTTGTTGCTTCCAAGTTGCACCTGCATCAGAAGAGATGTACAAACCTGTTTGATTAGATTCAACAATGGCAAGCATTTTATCAGGTTCAGAAGGAGAGATTGCCAGGGCTATTCTTCCAAATGGTTTTGAAGGAAGACCATTTGAAAGCTCATTCCATGTTTTCCCACCATCGGTACTCTTCCATAACCCACTTCCTTGTCCTCCTGAATTAAAAGAGTATGGTTGTCTGCGGAACTCCCACGTGGTAGCATAAACTACAAGTGGATTACGCGGATCCACTACTACATCAGCACAACCTGCTTTATCATTTATATATAGAATTTTTTCAAAAGTCTTTCCGCCATCGCCTGATTTATATAACCCACGATGAGTACTATTACTCCATAGTGCACCGGGAACCGCAACATACAGGATGTTAGGATTAGAAGGATCAATAACCACTTTGGCTATATGCTCTGTACTGTCTAATCCTCCAATCTTAGCCCAGTTATCACCACCATCTGTAGATTTATATAATCCATCACCAATAGATACAGAATTTCGCATATTACTCTCGCCAGTTCCCGCATAAATAATCTTTGGATTCTTTTGATCGATCGCAATTGCTCCTATTGATTGGCAATGCTTATCAAAAATAGGTTTGAATGAAGCCCCAGCATTTACGGATTTCCAAATACCCCCGCCAGCAGTTCCTACATAAATCGTTTTACCATTATCAGTATTAACCCCATCAATAGCAGAAATACGTCCACTCATGGTGCCAGGTCCTAACTGTCGAGCTTCCAAACTACCAAAAGTGGCTGAATTCACTTGCGTTTGCGCATGGATCATTACTGGAAACAGGAGCCAAAAAGAGAAATAAATTTTTTTCATTTGATTTGAATTAATAAAAAAACCCCTTTCGGGGTTTTCATTTTTCCCCCATTACTGGGAAACAAAATAAGATTAGTTGATTCGGAACACACTATCATCAATCTTTGCATTCACCGTCACTTTTGTAACTGTTATAGGTGCAGGGATAGTAGTAGATTCCATAGTGAATGGTAATACAATTCCTTCAGGTAATTTTTTGTAGTTGCTCATGTTCATGGTCTGCTCCATCTCTTGTCCATTCACTTTCATCTTTGAAACCGTACGGATAGCATAATAAGTTGAAGGATCAATGAAATAAACAACTTCATTACCAGTTTTACGGGTAACTTTTAATTTGAAAGCTTCTGTTCCGTCAACATCTTCTTTACCCATCAATTCAACTCTATGCCCTTTGGCTGCATAATCCAGTAATTCACCTTGAATATCCAGTTGATCAGCGCCGATCTTTAACTCTTCTGCAGTCATAGGTTCTGGCTTTGTTTGACCATTAAATGGCATGAAATTCCAACCACTATCCTTACGCATAATGGTATATGCTGTCATATTCATCACCACAAATTCTTGTTTAACGGCTTTATTATGCACCTGATACATGGTCAGTGGGATATCCATCCCTTGCACACTCAATGAAGCCTCCTGCTTTAATGAATTGACATTCTTCCAATTCTCTTTACCGCCAATAGCCGCAATATGCTTATTGATAATGTCATCTACCGACTGTGCCTGAACGTTACCAAAAAATAGGCTAACCAGGATCAGACTTAATAATTGTATTTTTTTCATACTATTCATTTATACTATCAAAGATATTCCTTTCAATATAAGGAGCTACGCCGTTTATCCTGAATCTTCTACCTTTAACACAAATAATTTATTCATGCAAGCTATAACGGGCAATCTGATCAACATAGCTAAACGATCCATCCAACTATCCACTATAGAATTTGATTCCCATATCCGAAAAATTACGGTTCTAAGGGAAGAAATCGACCCCCGATACCCATTTATTTTACCTGGATTTATTGATGCCCATATCCATATAGAGAGTTCCATGCTCATTCCTGCTGAATTTGCGAGATTAGCCGTTACACATGGTACCATAGCTACTGTGAGTGATCCACATGAAATCGCTAATGTTTGCGGTTTGGCTGGCGTTCAATATATGATAGATAACGGGAAAACCGTTCCCTTTAAATTCAATTTTGGAGCTCCGAGTTGTGTGCCTGCAACTATATTTGAAACGGCCGGTGCCGCATTGGATAGTCATGATGTTCATATGCTGTTGCAACATCCTGAAATCCGGTATCTCTCTGAAATGATGAATTTTCCCGGTGCCTTGAACGGAGATCCTGAAGTCATGAAAAAAATTGAATCCGCACATAGTTTGGGAAAACCAATTGATGGACATGCTCCTGGTTTAAGAGGGGATGCTGCCAAAAAATATATTGACCTGGGAATTTCTACAGACCATGAATGTTTTACCTATGAAGAAGCTGCTGAGAAATTAGGTTATGGTATGAAAATCATTATTCGTGAAGGTTCAGCTGCACGAAATTTTGAAGCACTTATTCCACTTTTGCATCATCATCCGGATTTGATCATGTTTGGAAGCGATGATAAGCATCCGGATGAACTAGCTATTTCCCATATTAATGCATTATGCCAGCGAGCTGTTGAAAAAGGAATCGACCTATTCAATATTTTGCAGGCAGCTTGTATTAATCCTGTTCAGCATTACAAATTAGATGTAGGCTTACTGAATGAAAATGAACCTGCAGATTTTATTATCGTATCTGATTTGACATCTTTCTATGTAATGGATACGTTCATCGATGGTAAGCATGTTGCACATAATGGAAAAACATTAATTGAACGAAATATAAATATATCAGCACCCCATAAATTTAATTGTACACCAATTCATCAAGAAGAGCTTTATATCCAGGCCATCAATGATGAATATGACCTTCCCGTTATTGAAGCTTTAGATGGACAGTTGATCACACTGAAATCAAAAGAAAAACCATTGATCAACAATGGATCTTGTCATTCGAATATAGAAAATGACATATTAAAAATAGTAGTGGTAAATAGATATGGTAAAGCAGCAATTGCTAAAGCATTCATTAAAAATTTCAGACTGAAAAAAGGAGCAATTGCATCATCTGTAGCGCATGATTCACATAACATTGTAGCAGTGGGAGTTGACGATGAATCATTAATGCACGCTATCAATATGATCATCCAAGTAAAAGGAGGTATATCAATTTGGAATGAAGATGACCAACAGGTTTTACCACTTCCTGTTGCGGGACTGATGAGTAGTGAAGACGGATACAAGATTGGTGAAATGTATGCTCACCTAGATGCAGCAGCAAAGCGAGCGGGATCAACACTTCGATCTCCATACATGACGTTATCTTTTATGGCATTACTGGTAATACCAAATCTTAAATTATCGGATAAGGGGTTATTCGATGGTGAAACATTCAGATTAATCAGTCTTCTTGATCATTAATTATTGAGAAATCCACAAGGCTCCGCCTACGCTATCCCGTGTAGCACCGGTTACGCTAGACAATGCTGTTGTTTCTTCACGCCATCTCAATACCCCCAACATGCCCATTATCAGTGCCTCTTTATATTGTATGATTTGCTCATCTGGCCGATCCACTTTTACGCGCATTGCCTCAAGATGATATTGTAGTCGGTCTATCAAAAAATTATTCAATGCCCCTCCACCGGTTACCAAGATCTGCGGAGCGATTTCATTTACTTGCTGAAGATGATTTTCTACTTCATGTGCTACCTGAACGGCTATATGTTCTGTATAGGTACATAGCATATCTTCAACAGATAATCCAGATGCTAACACTAACGGATATACCACATCTGTCCCAAAATCATTAGCGAGTGATTTAGGATATGATTGTGCATAAAAAGGCAAAGCATTTAATTGTGTAAGCAAACGCTCATCAACCTGACCAGTAGCAGCCATTTGTCCATTATCATCAAACTCTTTTCCGTTTAACAAAGCGAGCATATTCAATACACGGTTAGCCGGACAAATATCATAGGCCAGATAGTTATCCGCACCATTTATAGAAATATTAGCAATTCCGCCTATGTTTAAAAACATAGACGTACTAGGCCATAGTAATTTTTCACCTATCGGCACTATAGGTGCCCCTTGTCCGCCAAGTGCCACATCCACTGCCCTCAGATCAGACACAACAGGCAATCCGGTTTCAGCAGCGATGGCAGCACCATCACCTATCTGACCCGTCATAAGAGGCGGCATATGAAATGTAGTATGTCCATGAGAAGCGATTAAACTCACTTGAAAATCAAGAGCATGCTTTGCCATAAATTCCTTGACCTGCATTCCTATATAATGGCCATATTCAGTATGCAGAAGTAAATAATCACGAGCCGATAAATGTACCGCATTTCTAAGTTTATTTGACCATTCATCAGAGTATGGTGCACATTCAGCCTGGAGGATATGAAATGACCATCTTCCAGATAATTCTTCTAATTCTATAAAAGCAATATCCAGTCCGTCAAGAGAACTTCCACTCATTATACCCATTACCCGATAAACCATAGATAAAATTTTAATCCTTTTTGATTCGTCTCGCAGACTTATCTTCGCCAATACAATAGCCTACATAATCGAAATTAAATAATTTCTATGGTCATTAATCTCAGCGAACAAAATTCCCTGGTAAATAACTGGGTTAGCGAATTAAGGGATATACATGTACAACATGATCGAATGCGGTTCAGACGTAATCTGGAACGTATCGGAGAGATAGCCGCTTATGAGATCAGCAAGACCCTTTCCTTTGAAAAAGTAGATATTCAAACCCCATTGGGGATATCACCCTGCAACACTTTAGCTGAGCAGCCAGTATTGGCAACCATTTTACGGGCGGGAGTCCCTATGCATAATGGTATGTTGAATTATTTTGATAAAGCTGATAACGCTTTTGTATCAGCCTATCGAAAGCATAATCGAGATGGTAGTTTTGAGATCAGTTTGGAATATATTTCTTGTCCGGATCTAACCAACAGAATTTTGATCATTTCCGATCCCATGCTGGCAACAGGTTCTTCACTGGTAAAAACCATTCAGTTTTTACGGGAAGAAGGTGTGCCAAAAGCGATACATATTGTATGTGCCATAGGATGTACGGTTGGTATTGAATATGTGCGCAGAGAATGTCCGCAAGTCAGCATCTGGTGTGGTGATATTGATGATGAATTAACAGCGAAAGGGTATATCGTTCCTGGATTAGGAGATGCCGGAGATCTTGCCTTTGGTAGCAAGCAACAAAACTAAGCAAGGAATACCCGTAAGGGTTGCATTAACGAAATAAAATAGTAAATTCATCATCAGAAACCTGATCATGAAGAAGTTATTGTTAGCCTCGTGTTGTTGTGTTAGTTCATTTTTTGTTCAAGCTCAGGATCCGCATTTTTCCCAATTTTATGCTTCGCCACTCACCTTAAATCCAGCTCTAACCGGTAAGTTTGATGGCACATTTCGTTTTGCCGGAAACTTTAAAAATCAGTGGCCAACTATTAACAATGCCTTTACCACGGGTACAGCTTCTCTAGACTTTCCTATCTTAACCCATTCACTTCCTGAATATGACACCTGGGGTGTAGGTGTTGTAGGATTGAACGATCAAAGTGGAAATAAAATTCTTCGAAATAATGACATTGGATTATCCACTGCATATAGTAAAAGTTTGGATGAAAATGGATTTCATCAACTTACATTAGGGTTTCAGGGAGTGATAGCCAATAAGAGATTAGATCTGCGTTTAGCGGACTTTGAGGATGAATTAACTCCTTTTGGCTTCACAGGTTTAACAACAGAATTGTTTAGTACCACACAAACCCATATCCAATATTTTGATTTAAATGCGGGAGCTATGTATTCTGGAAGTACAAATGGGTTTAATAGTTTCTATATAGGCGTATCTGTTTATCATTTGAATCGTGCAAAAGAAAGTTTCAATGGCGGAAGCTATTTTTTAAACCCAAGAGTTACGATTCATGGCGGGGGATATACCCCCATTGGCATAGCAGAAAAAGCTATGCTTCATGGTAGCTTTATTCATCAGCGACAGTCTGGCGCTTCTGAAACACTTTTAGGAAGTGCACTATCCTATATGGTTATTAAAGATGAATATAACCCAACATCAATTTATGCTGGTTTATGGTATAGATGGAACGATGCCATGATCCCATATGTGGGATTGGAAGTGCAAAATTTTCGATTTGGATTAACTTATGATTTGAATAGTTCATCTCTTCGGACAGCTTCCTTAGGAAGAGGAGGAACCGAATTGTCTATCATCTATACACTCAAACCTTTAGATCCTTTTTTAAGAAAAAATAATTGTCCTAAATTTTAATCAGCCAAAATAGAAAAAATTAAAAATAATTTTGTTGGCTAATGGAGCGCCAAACCTACTCTCATTATTTTTCACTAAGTTTGAACATACTCAAAAACAGATGTTTTGCTTAAAGAGCTTATTATAGCGATACAATCATATGGTAAAGCCCACCAATTTATCAAGAAGCATAGGCTGTGGAAATGGATCATTATTCCAGGAATTATCTATGCATTATTGTTTGGCATCAGCATGTATTTTTTTGGAAAAACAGCAACGAGTGCTATTGCTTATCTTACGGAAAGTTTAGGTCTTTCAGCGTGGATACAAACTTTAAAAAGTACTTTCCTTGGTTTTCTTTTTACCATAGCAGGTATTATACTTTGGTTAATCCTGATGTTATTTTATTTTTCCCTTTTTAAATATATCTGGCTCATTCTTGGTTCTCCTATTTTTGCGTATTTAAGTGAGAAAACAGAAGCCATCATTGAAGGAAAAGAGTATCCATTTACATTAAGTCAGTTTCTTCGAGATGCATGGAGAGGAGTTCGAATGGCTTTTCGAAATTCCTTATGGCAAACTGTATATGTAGTAACCATTTTACTTTTATCATTTATTCCTTTAATTGGGTGGATAGCCCCTTTAATCGCATTATTTGTAGAATGTTACTACTATGGATTTTCCATGTTGGATTATAGTTTTGAACGCCATAAAATGAATATGCTTCAAAGCATTGATTTTATTGGAAGACACAAAGGACTTGCGATAGGAAATGGTATTATTTTCTATTTAATGCATACAGTACTTTTTGTAGGTTGGATTTTTGCACCTGCTTACGCCGTAATTGCAGCAACAATAAGTATTATAGATTTAAAAGCATCTGAGAACAGATGAGTTTAATTTATTTGATTCCGTGTCCGATATCAGAAGAAGGTATAGATAGTCTATCGCCTCAAATATTACCAGCAGTAAAGTCTTGCCAGGAGTTTTTTGTGGAGAATGAACGTTCTGCACGGCGTTATGTAAAAAAACTTTGGCGGGAAATGGTGATTGATGATTACCGATGGTTTGTATTAAAAGAGGAAAGCACGGAGAAAGAATTCAGAAGAGCTTTAAAAGAGGGCAAACATATTGGAATCATTAGTGAGGCCGGTTGTCCTGGTGTTGCGGATCCAGGTCAGGAATTGGTAGCTATAGCACAAGATATGAAAGCTAGAGTTATTCCGTTGGTTGGACCAAGTTCAATCTTATTGGCATTAATGGCGAGTGGGATGAACGGACAAAATTTTAGTTTTCGAGGGTATTTGCCAATAGATAATCATCAACGAATAAAAGCACTGAAAGATCTAGAAGCTATAGCGAGGAAAGAGAATAGTACCCAAATTTTTATCGAGACCCCTTATCGTAACAATCAGATTTTCCAGACGATGATCCAGCATTTGCATCCAGAAACAAGAGTATGTGTAGCGATGGAGATAACAGGAGTAAACGAATCGGTTCGAACGATGAGGTGTGCGGATTGGAAGAAGGAGAAAATTGATCTGCACAAGAAAACGGTTATCTTCTTAATGGGTTGATACTTTACCTGTGTTTTCGGTTCTATTCCAATGGGAGGGTATTGGGTATAAAACAAAAAAGC
>CAYTXC010000006.1:0-144271 GCA_964441425.1 uncultured Sphingobacterium sp.
CGTAAATTGCCAGTATGAAAAAGATCCTGATATCCATACTGGTTCTGCTATTGACCTTAGTGGCCCTATCCTACACCCCCCAATTCTCCCACCTGCGGAATTTTATTATATGGGGTAAACATACGATCCATGATTACAAATCTCATCCCAGCCGGGAAATCACAAAATCCTCTAACCCGCAACCATGGCCATATGATTCTCTTTATAATAAAAAGGAAATTCCAAAAGCATTGCTCGATAGTATAGATAATAACAACACACATGCTTTTCTCGTCATACAAAATGGTAAATTACTTTATGAACGATACTGGGATGGATATGATACTGCACGATTAAGTGGATCTTTCTCCGCAGCAAAATCAATCATCTCCTTACTTATCGGAATAGCCCTGGATGAAGGAAAGATCAAATCGCTGGAGGAACCTGCAGGAAATTATCTGCCTCATTTCAAAACGAACGGACTGGATAAAGTACGAATCAAAGACCTGCTTACCATGAGCTCAGGAACCAATTATAAAGAAAGTGATAAAGGGTATTTTAGCCTCAATGCCAGTGCCTATTATGGTGATGACATCGAATATATGATCTCACAGCTTAAACAAAAAGAAGACCCGGGAATCAATTGGGAATACAGAAGTGGTGACACTCAAGTTCTTGGTTTGATCGTTGAAAAGGTATTTGGTCAATCAATAACCGAACTAGTTAGTGAACGATTTGCTGAACCTATGGGTACAGAAGCAACGGGTGTATGGCTACTCGATGGAAATAAAAATCATGAAAAGTCGTTTTGCTGCTATAATGCAATAGCCCGCGATTATGCCCGCTTTGGACAATTACTATTGAACAAGGGAAAATGGAATGATAAACAAATTATTTCATCGGCATACGTGAAAGAAGCTACTTCACCCGCTAGTCATTTAAAAGACCCCACTGAAAAGAATAATCCCGTTGATTACTATGGTTACCAGTACTGGATTCTCCATTATAAAACAACTTCTTTCGCTATGAATGGACTATTCGGACAATACGTCTATTCGATCCCAGAATATAATGCCGTGGTCGTACGCTTAGGTGAATCTAAAATTGGCCGATTTGTACATCATTTTCAAACTGAGAACTTTGTTTATATAGATGCTGCATTAGCTATCCTTAACCCACCGGCAAATCAAAATTAAAGTACATTTGCTGCTACAATAAAATGATATGATCCAGACAAAAGCATATGCTGCCCACGATAAGCAATCTCCACTAAAACCCTTTGAATTTGGCCGACGTGCATTACGTAATGATGACGTTCATGTGAAAATCATGTTTTGTGGAGTTTGCCATAGTGATATTCACCAAGCAAGAGATGAATGGGGCGGATCTATCTACCCAATGGTTCCCGGACATGAGATCATTGGTGAAGTGGTGGCGGTAGGGCCTGATGTAAAAAATTTCAAGCCGGGAGACCGTGTAGGTGTGGGGGTAATGGTGGATGCGTGCTGCTCCTGCAAGAATTGTAATCGGGACATGGAACAATATTGCGTGGAAGGCATGACCGGAACGTATAATGCCATGGAAAGAGATGGTAAAACGATTGCACAAGGAGGATATTCCTCGCAGATCGTCGTTAAAGAACGATTTGTGCTACATGTTTCAGAAAAATTAGATCCTGCTGCGGCGGCTCCTTTGCTTTGTGCAGGCATCACTACATATTCGCCTCTTCGCTTTGTTAACGTGCGCGCAGGTCAAAAAGTAGGGGTGATCGGCTTGGGAGGTCTGGGACATATGGGCGTGAAATTTGCAGTATCTTTTGGTGCAGAGGTTACTGTGATCAGTTCATCACCTTCAAAAAAAGATGATGCACAAAGATTAGGGGCGAAAAAATTCCTCCTATCTACGGATCCCGAACAAATGAAAGCATATAAAGGATATTTTGATGTGATCCTGGATACTGTTTCTGCAAACCATGACTATTCATCCTTCCTTGATCTTCTAGATCTGGAAGGAAAGTTGCTAATAGTGGGTTTACCAGAGAAAGAGCCTGGGGTATCTCCTTTTTCACTGATAACCAATAGAAGAAGCATTATCGGTTCGATGATTGGAGGAACTAAAGAAACACAAGAAATGTTGGATTATTGTGCTGAGCATCAAATTGTATCAGATGTAGAAGTTATTCCCATTGATTTTATAAATGATGCGTATTCACGTATGATCAAACAGGATGTGAAGTACAGATTTGTGATAGATATGTCAACCTTATGATACTAACTGGAAAAGTTATTAGAAGTACATCTTTTTTGAACGAAACCTATTTTGAAAACACCTCTGTTCTGATTACTGAGCATAACAAGAAAGGGGCTATTGGATTTGTTACCAATAGACCTTTTGGACGCTCCTTAAATGAACTGGAAGAATTTAAAACAGTAAAGAAATGGCCGCTATTTGAAGGCGGTCCAGTTGATCAGGAACATATTTTTATTCTTCATAGATCGCCTGATCTAATTCAAAACGGCAAAGAGGTTTATAAAGGCACGTATGCAGGCGGCGACATGAAAGATGTGGTACATGCCATTCAACATGATCTAATTTCAGAAGATCACCTAATTTTATTTATTGGGTATTGCGGCTGGAATCAAGATGAACTGGAGAAAGAAATAGAAGAAGGCAGCTGGGAAGTCATTGACCCAACCAAAGCATAGTTATAATCATCATCAGGATTATAACTAAAGGCTAACCACATGAAATGGACTGACCACCTTAAAGAACAAGGCTACGATCTTATTAATGGACCCATTCGCGCTCATCAATTGCGCCAGTTATGGATTAAAGACTGGAATAGTGAACCACAATTGTATTACCAGGATATCGATCATGCATTTACAAGTTCAGTTTCTCTGTCAATAAAACAAGATCCTACATTATCATTACATAGTACGCGTGATGATGAATATGCCTTTAATATAGGCATCACGTTTTTAGATCAAATCTTAGAGTCAATTGGACTTGGAAGTTTAAAACTGAGCATGATATTCAACACAGGTAAAAAGATCTCCATCAAATATGAACATGCAGAATCGCAATCAATCCCAGTTGGTGAAATAGCGAATTATTTATCCTTAGCGGATTTTAAGCACCCAAATCCAGTATTACTGAGAAATGCTAACCGAAATGATGTAATAGTCATTACCGGTATAGTTTCAGCTTCTCAGATCCAAATGGAATTAGAATCCAACATAAAGGTGAAACCTGAAATGATGACTAAACTCAATAAGATGGCTTCTGGCCATCTTCAATTCACAAATGCAAAGGAGAACAAAATAAAGATGACATCTGCAGGAAAAACGATATTTCCCGTAGCCGTACAAGCACACCGGATACAATTTTCAAAAGGGGTTTTCCGTGGATTGAAATTAGTAACAGATAGAGATATTTTTTGATCAAACTAGACAATCTTATATGCCTAGTTCGGCAAATAGTGCTTGAAAATCAGGATTCTGTGGGTCTTTTTTTCTTAAGAGTTTTGCTGGTATAGCAGCTTTGACTTTATTACCCTGTTGAATATATAATACTGCCAAAGCATAAGAAATAGCTACATTTTCTGGATCGATCGTCAAGCCCTTTAGAAACACTGTTTCGGCTTCCTTTATTTGACCGTCCTGCTGCTTCAATAATCCATAATTGTAGTACAAACGAGGCTCATTAGAACCTAATTTTACTGCCCGATTAAAATTTGTTTCAGCAGCTTTACGATCGTTCATTTCAACTTGCAATAATGCTAATTGATAATACACCCGAGGATTGGATGGATCCGTTAATCTGGCTTGATTCAGGATATTCAATGCCTCTGCATTTTTCATCTGGCTATTATATAAAGCCGATAAATTAAACCGAACATAATTCATCATACTATCCTTCTTCAACCCTCTCCAATAAAATTTTTCGGCATTAAATAAATCTCGTTGACGATAATAGAAATCACCGATCATCACGTTCCCAACGGAAAAATCTGCCTGATACAGAAGATAATCCTGTAATTCCTTCTTTGCCTTTTCATAAGCATTTGTATATTCCCCAGGTATCTGCTCATTACCAATTGCCAAAAGGGCATCTGCAGCAGCAATCCGAACAGCTTTCACTTTATCATGTAATAACGGAAGAACATCATCTTTCCATTGCTGAAGCGGAAATACGGATAATGTTTGCACAGCTCTGTATCTGACTTGTGCATCAGGATAGGCCAACGCCTTTTTAACTGTCTGAACTACAGAAATGGTTTGAATATTTCGCATATAGTGAATTGCAGTTGCTTTCACTATATCTGGAACAGATGTATCAGCCCATAATTTTTGAAGATTACGCTCTGCTTGAAAATCTCCTTTACTACCTGGAATTAGATCATCTGAAAAATGATACTTTCGAGTTACCCCAAACCATTCCACTACTGCGTCTGCCGACCATTTTGCTGTTTTATCTGTATGGCAATTATTACAGGCGTTGGGAGTACCAAAAGCAACAGATTGATCCGGGCGAGGAACACGGAAACTATGATCATGCCTCACATCATTTCCCATATACACTTTAGATGGCATATGACAACTCACACAATTCACTTGTGTGGATACATGTCGGGTATGTTCAAAAGATTCATAGGATGGTTCATGGCACTGACGACAAACCTGTGTTACGGGCTTAACTAATTTACCCGAATGGGCATTATGACAATTGGAGCAAGTAACCTGACGATGAAACATCTTACTCTGCAAAAAGGATGTATAGATATAATCTTCATCATCTACTTGTCCATCTGCATGGAAAAACTCCGTAGTGGGGATTTCAGGTATATGGGTATTCAGCAATTCATGGGCATCTACAACAAATTGGCCAATTTCAGCTCTTCGAGCATGACAAGGAGCACATGAGTTTACCTGAATTCGGTTTGACGCATTTAATGGAAGTAAAAAACTTTGCTCTTTCTTACCATTTGCGTATCCGCCTGTAGTAGCAAATTCAATATGCTTTTTACCAGGGCCATGACAACTTTCACAGCTTACCGTTATACCCGTCCAGGTGGTATGGAAATTATCTTTTTCAAGATCATAATTTTTTTTAAGATTAGTAGAGTGACAGGATGCACACATCGTATTCCAGTTTTGTGCAGCGCCAGTCCAATGCAGCCAATCCCGATGATGAATTTTCTGTCCGGAATATTGATGAAACCATTTTTTATTCACCACATCCCAGCTTACTCTTGGCACTTGATAACGACCTCCATCAAAAGCTATGAGATATTGCTGCAAGGGTTTGAAGCCAAACGTATAGATCACTTCAAAATCCTGATTCTTCCCATCTGGCCCTTCTGTATTTATAAAGTATTTCCCATCTTTTTTGAAAAAAGTGGATGTGACCCCATCCGCAGTAAGGGTGGAATTATTGAAGTTCCCCAATACCGTTGAGTCCGTTGCCGGCATCATAGCGCGAAAATGATCTGATTGTTTATAGAGATCATATTCTTTTTTATGGCAGGATTGGCAGGATTGATCGCCAACAAAATCATTAGCCCCTGCTGACAAGGTATCGGGTTTAGGTTTGCAATATTCAAGAAGACTTACAACCAGGAATAGTGCAAGAGTCAATATTCCGGTTGTTAATACGGAACGATTCATTTTCATCAAATGAAAAATACGAAAAAGTCATTAGTAAATAGAGGGAATCCGTCCATTAGCATTGGAGTGGTCATAAAAAAAACCGCAGACAAGCTGCGGCTCATTAGTGCGGTGAGGGAGGGATTCGAACCCTCGGTAGAGATTTAAGTCCCTACGACGGTTTAGCAAACCGTTGATTTCAGCCACTCATCCACCTCACCGGATGTGTAATTGAAGGGGTGCAAAAATAAGGAAGAAGCAACCCACAATCAAAAAAAAATCCTGCTTTCACAGGATTCTATTCTATTTTTTTGGAAAATCAATTACATCGCCGCCAATTGAACCTTTTGCTGGAGTTCCATTACACTTTCTCGAAACATATTGTCAGTATCCATAAGGTCTTTTACAGTTTGGCAGGAGTGGATTACGGTGGTATGATCTCTGCCACCAAAATGCTCTCCGATCGTTTTCAGGGAATTTTTGGTAAAGATTTTGGCTAGATACATGGTGATCTGGCGGGCTTGTACAATCTCCCTTTTTCTGGTCTTTTGTAATAATTTATCGTACGGCACATCAAAATAATCGCAAACCATTTTCTGTATAGTGTCTATGGTAATCTCTTTGGAAGATGTCTTAACAAAATTCCGTAATACTTTCTTCGCCAAATCCAGGTCAATTTCACGTTTATTAAGCGAAGATTGTGCCAGCAGAGATATTAAGGCCCCTTCTAGTTCACGAACATTGCTTTGAATATTATATGCGATGTATTTTACGACTTCTTTAGGCATTTCTAGTCCATCGTTCTTCATCTTCTTTTCCAAAATCTCGATTCGTGTTTCGTAATCAGGTACCTGGAGATCAGCACTAAGTCCCCAACGGAAGCGACTCAATAATCTTTCCTGCACACCTTCCAGATCTTTTGGCGGCTTATCGGTAGTTAAAATTAGCTGCTTGCCCGATTGATGAAGGTGATTAAAGATTGCAAAGAAGGCATCCTGAGATTTTTCAGCACGGTTGAAGAATTGGACATCATCAATGATCAATACGTCAATCAATTGATAGAAATGAATAAAATCATTGATGGCATTATTTCGGCTGTGATCCTGAAACTGATTGATGAATTTTTCAGAGCTCACATATAAAACAACCTTATTGGGGTGAAGACGTTTTACATCATTTCCTATGGCCTGAGCAAGGTGTGTTTTACCTAAACCTACACCTCCATAGATGACTAACGGATTGAATGAGGTGGCACCAGGTTTTTCAGCTACGGTTTTACCAGCACGGCGGGCTACACGATTACAATCACCCTCTATGAACATATCGAATGTATAGATCGGATTCAATTGTGAATCGATCTGCATTTTCTTTAATCCAGGTATTACAAAGGGATTCTTTACCGGGTTATTTACAATCAGAGGGAAGTCCATTTCGTTGTTGGCATAGGTCTTGTATCCATTACCCGAAACATCCATAGTCAGGGGTTTGGATTTACCATTGCCACTATCCACCATGATACGATATTCTAATCGAGCTTCTTTCCCAAGTTCTCGCTTTAGTGTTTTAGCTAAAAGATTAACGTAATGCTCTTCCAGATATTCAAAGAAAAATTGACTTGGCACTTGAATGGTCAATACTTTTTCAGTCAAAGCAACAGGCTTGATAGGTTCAAACCATGTTTTGAAATGTTGCCATTCAACAATGTCTTTTATTATCTCTAAACAACTACTCCAAATCTTTTCATGCGTCTTCTCCATTCTGCAATAAACAATTATAACGTAGTGATCAATTTAATTAAGGTTCGATTCGATTTCTTTAGGGGTGGGATTTACTGGAGACTTTTAGTCTATGATCCAGGTGACGAACCTGATTGATCAGATGCAGAATATTGTCTTTCCCTCGTTAGGAAATGATAAGCAATCGTTGGTTGGAGATTGGGATTCATATATAGTGGAAAGTAAATGTTTTTTTTCATTTGGGTTGTCCTTTTTAAAAAAATTTTTTTGGTCGTTTTTTTGGTAGGGATGCGAATATAGGGGCATAAAAAGTGAATAAAAAATTTTTTAATATCCATTTTTTTACTCTACCGAAATATTTTTATGCTGGGCCATTTTTTTACCCCCTTTACTGAATTCAAAATCAATCCTCCCGAGGTTTATCCCTCCCCATCCTACTTGATTCACCAGCAACTCTTTACCTACTGTATTCCTGTAAACACGGGGCTTTTCAAAAAACCGGTGTGTATGGGCTCCAATGATCAGATCGATATTTGATGTCCGCTGAGCAAGCGTCTCATCGCTAATTTTAGTATCCTCATACTTATCACCTAAATGAGAGAGTACAATCACCAAATCGCATTTCTTGGTTTCCTTTAGAAAGGCGGCCATTTTATTGACCTCAGTCACTGGGTCTAAGTATTGAGTAGTACCATACAATCCTTCCCCTACCAAGCCCTTCATTTCAATACCTAAGCCCGTCAAGCCTACTCTTATACCTCCCTTATTGAGGATATGATAGGGGCGATAATGATGCTCCATGGGGGTTCCTGTAAAATCATAATTACAGATTACGATCGGGAAGGATGCATGACGGGAGATCTGGGTTGCTAGGTTTTCAATACCGGCATCATATTCATGATTCCCGATCATGCCTGCATCATAACCCATCATACTCATAGCCCTGATTTCTGGTTCGCCCTTATAAATATTGAAATAGGGCGTTCCCTGAAACATATCTCCCGCATCCAACAACAATACATTTTCTTCCTGATTTCGAATTTCCTGAATAAGCTTTGCCCGTGCTGCTACCCCACCTTTGCCTTTCAAGCTTCCATCTGCAAAAGGATCCAGTCTGCTGTGAACATCATTGGTATGGAGAATCGTCAAAGTCTTTTTTGATCCATCTGTGAGAACAGATTCCGGCGATAGCCATAATCCGGCACCGGTTATGGCAGATTGTTTTATAAACGAACGTCTATTTATGGACATAAATTCTGTTTTCAAGGTTTTCTCCAATTGTTTCACCTTTTGATTTCAATCTTTGAACATAATCCTCCAATGCATCTCTGATCAGGTAAGTGGTAACCCTCAGCTTACCTTCCTTTAGAATGGGCGAATTACTATAGTTATAGTCAGAATAAGCAACAGTATAGATAGCTGTAGGATCAATGGGCTTCCCCGAAATCTTTATATCCTTTACTTTCATATCTGCTGTAATGGTCATCGTAAAACCGGCAATGCCTGCCCCTTCTTTTCCCAATTCTTCAATAAAGCGCTTTAAAGTTTCTCCATTCACGTCCACTAAAACCAGTAGGTTATCGAAAGGCATAACCTCAAAGATCATGGAGCGGGTAATATCGCCGGCATCAATATATGGCCTGCGAATACCTCCAAATCTGACAAGGCTGATGTCGGCACCGGCATCAAACTTTTCCCTGGCCATTTCCAGGCACGCATCACTCATGAAATTTCCCAAGGTGCTTACAGGACGTTTGATATCCATCTTTTTCCCCACCTTTCCTAAAACCACATTCATGCTCTTATCCAAACTATCCCTGAATGGTTGTAAATAAGCCAACATTGGGGTATCCTTAGCCTGCGATTCTGTGATCGGATATTGCGACCACCTTACTGGGGTAGGGTTAAAGGATGATCTACAACCTAAGGCAAAGATTGCCGAGATCAATAAATAGAAACAACAACGCATGGCATGAAGATATTTTTTTTAGGGGAAAAATTTTCTTTTTTCTGTGAACGACAAATCCTAAATTATAAGGTTAACTTTGCTGAAATTATTTGCTAAATGGCATTCGACGTAACTGGAAAATTAGTAGCTAAATTCGACGTTGTTCAACGTACCGAAAACTTTAGAACGCGTGAATTCGTGATCGAAGTATCTGAAAATATTGGCACAAGAACCATCACGAACTTTATCAAATTTCAATCTGTACAGGATCGTACCGAATTAATTGATGCACATCATACCGGTGATACGGTAAAAGTACATTTCAATATTCGGGGTACTAAATGGGAAAAAAATGGTCAGACCAATTATATCACCAACTTAGACGCCTGGAGAATTGAAAAAGTAGCCATGGGTGGGACTGAAGCTCCCCCACCACCGCCTGAAGCTCCTGTTGGTGATGCAGGGTCCGACGATCTACCTTTTTAATAGCCCAATTTTTTCAGGATAACTCCCTGACATGCAAAAACAATTTTCCCTGCGGCTCAAACCAGCTGAAGCTGCAGATAACGACACTATTAAAAAATACATAGCCGCAGCAGAAGGAAAATCTGTTTCGGATATAACTGGTTTTTACATTCATAAGCGTTCCATTGACGCCCGAAGCCGACAGCCCTGGATCAATCTTACCATAAGGGCAACACTGAATGAGCCATTTATTGAAAGACCCTCCGTTTCACTCCCCTTCCAGGACGTTCACCAAGCCAACCGATCAGCACTTATTGTGGGAGCAGGCCCAGCAGGACTATTCGCTGCACTTGAATTCCTACAACATGGAATCAAACCTATTATTATTGAAAGGGGAAAAGATGTGCGGCAACGAAGAAGGGATCTTGCCGAATTGAATAAAGCGGGCGAAGTGAATCCGGAAAGTAATTACTGCTTCGGAGAAGGTGGGGCTGGAACGTATTCAGATGGTAAACTCTATACCCGAAGTACGAAGCGGGGCGATATAAGTAAGGTACTTCATCTTCTCGTTCACTTTGGTGCCGAAGAAAAGATCCTTTTTGAAGCACATCCACATATCGGCACCAATAAATTGCCCAAAATCATTACTTCTATTCGGGAACACATCCTTTCCTGTGGGGGGGAAGTTCGTTTTGAAGAGAAATTAATCGACCTGAATTATTCAGGAGATAGGTTGACCGAGGTGATCACGTCAAAAGGAGCTAGCATACACGCAGATGCCTTTATCCTGGCTACTGGTCATTCCGCCCGAGATGTATTTGAACTGCTGCATCAAAAGAAAATTCTGATTGAAGCAAAGCCATTTGCATTAGGAGTTCGCATCGAACATCCCCAACAACTGATCGATCAGATCCAGTATCATTGTTTGTTTCGTGATCAGTACCTGCCACCGGCATCCTACAGTTTAGTGGAACAAGTGCAAGGTCGAGGCGTGTTTTCCTTTTGTATGTGTCCCGGAGGGATTATAGCACCGGCAGCCACCTCACCCGGTGAACTGGTTGTGAATGGATGGAGCCCATCTAAAAGGAACAATGCCTATGCGAATTCGGGTATGGTGGTTGAAGTTAATCTATCCGATCTCCTTGGGGCAAACTTTGGAGACCCATTAGCATTAATGACCTTTCAACAGCAAATAGAGAAGGCAGCATTCCAGGCAGGAGGTGGAAAATTTGTAGCACCCGCACAACGCATGACGGATTTTACCAGAAAAAAAATATCATCTTCATTACCCGGTTCATCCTATTTACCTGGCTTAAAAGCTGCTCCCCTCGAAGAGGTGCTTCCGCCGTTCATCCATGAAAGATTAAGAGAAGGATTCATGGCCTTTGGAAAAAAAATGAAAGGGTACTTAACAGATGAAGCTGTAGTTGTGGCTACTGAAAGTAGAACCTCTTCACCTGTAAGAATCCCACGAACACTTGACTTTCATCATCCACAGATTAAGAATCTTTATCCTTGCGGTGAGGGTGCTGGGTATGCCGGTGGTATTGTTAGCGCTGCCATGGACGGAGAAAAACTGGCGAGAACCATAGCCCATTTGTATAAATAGTTTACAATACGACAATCACGATTCGTAATTTCATGGTCTTATCATGACAATGGAAACATTACTCGACGTACAACATCTGAAGAAATATTTTGCCACGCAACGTGCCGTGGATGATATTAGCTTCTCCATCCAAAAAGGATCTATTTTCGGTCTTTTAGGCCCTAACGGTGCAGGTAAAACTACATTATTGAGAATGATCACCGGGATCTTCTATCCGGATTCAGGAGATATTCTGCTGAATGGGAAATCATTTGATCCTGTAAAAGATATCGGGCATATTGGGTACATGCCGGAAGAACGAGGTTTGTATAAAAAAATGAAGATCGGTGAACAGGCTATGTATCTCGCCCAACTAAAGGGCATGAGCAAATCAGAAGCACGTGCCCAGATAAGGGAATGGTTCATAAAGTTTGATATGCAATCTTGGTGGGATAAAAAAGTGGAAGACCTGAGTAAGGGTATGAGTCAAAAACTACAGTTCGTAACCACGGTTCTTCATAAACCAGAATTGATCATTCTGGATGAGCCTTTCAGTGGATTGGATCCGGTAAATGCCAATCTGATTAAAGATGAGATCTTCAGATTAGCAAACGAAGGGCACACGATCATTTTCAGTACACACCGTATGGAACAAGTGGAAGAAATATGCGATCATATTATTTTGGTAAACCAGGGACATAAAATTTTAGATGGTTCAGTTCAAAAAATCAGACAGGACTTCAAAGAGAATGTATTTAAAATAGAATTTGAGCATCTTGTTCTGGCCGAACATACAGCGATCCATTTGTTTGAAGTGAAAGAGAAAAAAGAAAAATCACTCATTATCCAGCGAAAGGATGATTTTTCTAACAATGATATCCTTCAATATTTCATAAACAAAGATCTGTCAATCCAATCCTTTCAAGAGATTTTGCCATCACTCAATGATATTTTCATCAGGCTGGTTGAATCAACACCAAAGGCCAGGGCATTTGAAAAAACAAACGCTTAATTTATGAACAAGATTCTGATTATCATACAACGAGAATATTTAACGCGGGTTCGTAATAAAACTTTTTTATTGTCAACCTTCATGCTTCCAGTCGTTTTCATCATCTTCATCGCAGGCAGTACGTTCTTTGCCGTTACGTCAAAGGAAAAAAAGAGAGTTGCGGTATTACATGATCCCGGTTTTTTTAAAACAGAAATGAAATCGGACTCAGCTAATGTAATCTTTGATTTCAATGCTGCGGTTGACAGTACGAATTATGCTGAAAAAGGATATGATGGTATTTTATATCTTCCTCAAAACGATTCTTCAACTTACATTCTGAACTCAGACAAGCAATTCGGATTAGAAGCACAAGGGTATATTGAGAGGCAACTAAAAAAAGCTATAGAAAATAATATGTTGCTGCAACAAGGGATCAACAGATCCATGCTTGATTCCATCGATGAAGCCAGTAAAGGTTCCGTAGAACTCAGCAATGTGGTGAAAAGTAAGGATGGAGATAGCAAGCAATCGAATGCAGGTATAGCTTACGGGGTAGGATTTGGTAGTGGAATTCTTATTTATATCACGATGTTCATTTTTGGATCGATGGTGATGCGTGGAGTGGCTGAAGAAAAAACAAATCGGATTGCTGAAGTTATCGTTTCGTCATGCAAGCCATTCGAACTGATGTTTGGTAAGATCATTGGCATTGCTGGAGTTGGGTTAACACAGTTTTTATTGTGGATCATCCTCATCGTAGCGTTAAGTTCGGCCTTACCTATGTTTTTGTCTGGTGAAACATTACAACAAGTTCAGCAGGCTCAACAGGCATCTCAGGGTATGCCTGGAAATAACAATGAGATTGCCATGAAATTGATGGAAGCAAAAGCAACTGTGGCCAATAGTGTAAACTGGGCCTTGATCGTTTCTTGCTTTTTGTTTTACTTTCTTGGGGGCTATTTATTTTATGCTGCCCTTTTTGCTGCTATAGGCAGTGTGATCAATGAAGATCCACAGGAAGCACAGTCTTTGATGTTGCCTATAACTATGCCGATAATTTTTGGATTCATCATTTTGACCAGCAGTCTTCAAAATCCGGATAGTCCGGTAGCTTTCTGGGCGAGCATTATACCATTTACTTCCCCAATTGTGATGATGGGACGAATCCCATTCGGCGTTCCGGAAACGGTACCATATTGGCAATTAGCCTTATCCATGGGATTATTAATCCTTGGATTTTTATTCACTACCTGGTTTGCCGGAAAAGTGTATAGGATCGGAATTTTAATGTATGGTAAAAAAGCCAGCTGGAAAGAGATGATCAGGTGGGCAATTAAATAGATCTGCTTAATGATTTGTTGAAGAAATTATGATTGCTTTTGTTTCTATATAGTCTTTAATAATTTCTTCAACAATATCCTTTGCAGGTTTGATCTCCTTTATCAATGCACTTACTTGTCCGATCTCTAATTCCCCTTCATCCAAATCTCCCTCAAACATACCTTTTTTGGCACGTCCTTTACCTAAAAGTAAAATCAACTCTTCTTTAGATGCACCACGTGCTTCTGCATCGGCTACTTTCTTGTAGAAATTATTTTTCAGCAACCGCACTGGTACTAGCGGTTTCATCATAAGTTGCGTATCCCCCTCTGCGGCATCAAGGATAGCTTCTTTAAATAAACTATGAGATGAAGCTTCTGGAGAGGCCACGAATCTGCTGCCAATTTGAACACCATCCGCCCCCAGCACCATAGCCGCCAGCATTTGCTTACCGGAAGCGATACCGCCTGCGGCAATAACCGGTATAGAAACTGCTTCCTTGACCAAAGGTATCAAGACCATACTCGTTGTTTCTTCTCGCCCGTTATGTCCTCCCGCTTCAAAACCCTCCGCTACAACGGCATCACATCCAGCCTCTTCTGCTTTTTGGGCAAATTTGCTGCTGCTTACCACATGAACAACCATTATCCCTTTTTCTTTAAGAAATGAAGTATATGATTTTGGATTCCCTGCAGATGTGAATACAATTTTCACTCCTTCTTCAACAATAATCTGGAAATGCTTATCCAGATCTGCATACAGCAAGGGCACATTAACTCCAAAAGGTTTATCTGTGGCAGATTTACATTTACGAATTTGTTCTCTTAACACTTCCGGATACATACTTCCACTGCCCAACAATCCCAATCCACCGGCATTACTAACCGATGAAGCTAGCTCCCACCCACTTGCCCAAACCATTCCTGCCTGGATCAATGGGTAGCGAATCCCAAAAAGTTTACATATCGGATTATTGGCAAACATTATCCCAGGTCTATCTCCGTATTATCCCCAATATTCAGCGTACGTGTTTCACCTTTGATCTCCGTATCACTACCGATCAGGGATTCATAAAGAACGACATCATATAATTTTGAAAATGACCCTATGATAGAATCACGTACAATTGAATAACTAATATTTGTTTTTTCACCAATAGCCACATTGGGTCCAACAATGGAATTATTGATGCTGCAACCCGGTGCAATACTAACCGGTGGTATGATGATCACGTTTTCAAACTGATGAACCTCTGAAACATTGCCACCAAGTTTTTTCAGCAGTATGGCATTACTTTCCAACAAGGTTTCTTTTCTGCCACAATCAAACCAGTTTTGTACTTTGGTAGCGCGAAATGATGCACCTTTTTGGATCATACATTCCAGTGCATCGGTAAGGGTACATTCATCCTGACAATTGCTGCCTTCCTCAAAGTTCTGGCTTAAACATTCAAATAAAAGCTGGCTTGCTGTGATCTTATACAAACCTACTAAAGCCATATTGGATTTAGGAATGTGTGGTTTCTCAACAACACGGGTTATCTGTCCGTCTTCTTCCATCTCCGCTACTCCAAAATTTCGAGGATCATCTACTTTTTTAACGCCTAGAACAGAACCTTCTTGTTTTAAAAAAGAGTCAACATCATATTCACATATCGTATCGCCCAGTACAATAAACATATCGTCGCTTCCAACAATATCTTTCGTTAAATAGATGGCATGCCCGAGCCCCTGACGTTCATTTTGATGAATGATATGTATATCCAAATCTGGATAGTGCGTTTTTACGTAATCCTGTATTTTATCGCCCAAATAGCCTACCACCAGCACATACTCACGAATACCGGCTTCTACCAACTGATCAATAATGATGCTCAGGATGGTTTTGCCGGCTAGCGGGATCAATGCCTTGGGCTGCGTGTAAGTGTGGGGCCGAAGTTTAGTTCCGGCTCCCGCAACGGGTATGATCGCCTTCATGCTCAAATGTATCGACTAATTTCTAATCTGCAATTCATCATTTGGCTTAACTTCGCACCATGGACAATTTAGTATTCGACCTTATCCGTAAGGAGCTTGATCGCCAGCGTAATGGCATTGAACTTATCGCTTCAGAAAATTTCACTTCCCATCAGGTAATGCTGGCAACGGGAAGCGTTTTAACGAATAAATACGCGGAGGGTTACCCGGGTCGTCGCTATTATGGTGGTTGTGAAATTGTAGATGAAACGGAGCAACTGGCCATCGATCGTATAAAAAAAGTTTTTAATTGCGAATACGCCAACGTACAGCCTCATAGTGGCGCTCAGGCCAATACAGCAGTATTCTTAGCTATTTTACAGCCTGGTGATACTATTCTTGGCCTTGATTTGGCCATGGGAGGTCACCTTACCCATGGATCTCCAGTTAACATATCGGGTAAAACATATAATGCCAAGTTTTATGGAGTCAGAAAAGAAGATGGCTTGGTCAACTATGAGATGTTGGAGCAACAGGCTCGTGAACATAAACCCAAATTGATCATTTGTGGTGCTTCTGCGTATAGCCGTGATTGGGATTACGCTAGAATCCGTAAAGTAGCCGATGAGGTGGGTGCCTTTGTAATGGCCGATATAGCCCACCCCGCCGGATTGATCGCTAAGGGACTTCTGGCCTCTCCTTTCCATCATTGTCATTTTGTTACATCCACCACTCATAAAACGCTACGCGGTCCGCGTGGTGGGATCATTCTTATGGGTAAAGATTTTGAAAATCCATTTGGATTAAAAGACATAAAAGGGAATATCCGTATGATGAGTAACCTGCTGGATATGGCTGTTTTTCCTGGAACTCAGGGAGGTCCATTGGAGCATGTAATAGCCGCAAAAGCAGTAGCCTTCGGCGAAATTTTAAGTGATGATTTTACCAAATATGCACATCAGGTTAAAGCAAATGCACAGTCAATGGCAGCTGCATTAATGAAGCGTGACTATTCGATCATCAGTGGAGGAACGGATAATCACTTAATGCTGATCGACCTTAGAAATAAAAACATCACTGGTAAAAAAGCTCAAGAAACATTAGACCGTGCGCACATCACATTAAATAAAAATGCAGTTCCATTTGATGATAAAAGTCCCTTTGTTACTTCCGGTATTCGGATTGGTGTTCCTGCTATTACCACACGAGGCATGAAAGAAGCAGATATGGAAATGGTGGTTTCCTTGATCGATAAAGTATTAATGAATATAGATGATGAGGCTGTAGTGAAAAAGGTATGTGAAGAAGTGAAAGCATTGATGGAAGACTTCCCTTTATATCCAGAGATTGGCTAATTGCTCAAAAACACTACATCTATGATTCAACGTATTCAATCCCTCTGGTTTCTACTCGCATCTGTTGCTGGTTTTCTAACCTATCAACTTCCCTTATGGGAAGGCCGCTTAATGGAGAATGGCGTGAAGAAATTCAATGCAACAGACAATCTCCTGTTTTTTGCACTGACCATGGCCATTAGCATTCTTGCCTTGGCCACAATTTTTTTATTCAAGAATAGACAACTTCAAAAAAAATTATCCGTAATCGGTATTCTCGTTTCCCTCGGATTGATTGCTTTAGAATTCTATTTTGTCAATGATTTTAAGACCACACTAAACCTGAGTGAATCAACTTGGAAACCAGGCGCATTAATGCCAATACTGATAGCCATATTTTTCTTCCTCGCATTGCAGGGGATAAGAAAAGATGAGAAGCTTATCAAAAGTTTAGATCGCTTACGTTAGACAGAAAAGTCTATTTATAAAGACTTCCCCGTCCAACTACCCTTCACTTTTTTGATGCCTTTTGGTTCTCCGGCATAAACCAGTTCACCACCACCATCTCCTGCCTCCGGACCGAGATCTATGAGCCAGTCGGCACATCGAATGACATCTGTATTGTGCTCAATTACAATCAAACTATGTCCTTGATCAATCAATGCATTAAAAGAGCCTAACAATTTTTGAATATCATGAAAATGCAAGCCGGTAGTAGGTTCGTCGAATATAAACAGGATATGTCCCTGGGCCTTTCCTTTTCCTAAGAAGGAGGCTAATTTAACACGTTGAGCTTCTCCTCCCGATAAGGTACTACTGCTTTGCCCAAGTTTGACATAACCTAATCCAACATCCTGAAGCGGCTTGATTTTGCGCGTTATCTCTGGTTTGTCTTTAAAAAAATCCATCGCTTCATCCACACTTAACTCCAGGATATCAAAAATATTTTTCTCTCTGAAGTTGACCTCCAATACTTCTTCCTTGAACTTTTTACCTCCGCATGATTCACAAACTAAATGCACATCAGCCAGGAATTGCATTTCAACCAACTGTTCTCCTTCACCCTTACAAGTATCACATCTACCTCCATCTACATTAAATGAAAAATGCTTTGGTTGAAATCCTCGCATCTTACTTAAAGGCTGTTCTGCATAAAGATCCCTGATCTCATCATAGGCTTTGATATAGGTAATCGGATTACTTCTTGAACTTTTTCCGATCGGATTTTGATCAATCAACTCAATCTGTGTAATATCATTCACATTACCCGTAATCGATTTATGGAGCCCAACCTTTTCGCCATATTCTCCTTTTAATTTAGCAATAGCCGGATACAGGATTTGCTTCACTAATGTTGTTTTCCCGCTACCGCTAACTCCACTGACTACACAAAGCAGATTTAGTGGAAAGGTGACATCAATGTTTTTCAAATTGTTTTGATTGGCACCCATTACCGTAATGGAACGATTCCATGTACGAACTTTTTTAGGCGGATCTATAGTTAAATCACCCTTTAAATATTTTCCTGTAAGTGATGCAGTATTAGCCATGATGATTTCCCTATCGCCTTCAGCAATTACTTCACCTCCAAGATGTGAGGCCAGTGGACCCATATCTATGATATGTTCAGCCTCGCGCATCATCATCTCGTCATGTTCGACCACCACTACGGTATTATCCAGATCACGAAGGCTTTTTAATACAGAGATCAATCGTGCGGTATCTCTTGCATGTAAACCAATAGAAGGCTCGTCTAATATATACAGAGAATTTGTTAGATTACTTCCTAAACTACGGGTTAACTGGATACGCTGACTTTCACCTCCACTTAACGAATTCGCTAAACGATTTAACGTGAGATATCCTAAACCAACATCGAGCAATGTCTTTATGCGCTGATTCAATTCGATCAATAACCGTTTACCAACCTGCTGCTCAAATTCAGTAAGCTGTAAATCCTTGAACCACACTGCAAGATCTTTGATCTGCATTTCACTTAATTCCCCAATATGTTTTCCGCCGATCTTTATATAGAGTGATTCATCTCTTAATCGATAGCCTTTGCATCGGGTACAAGTCGTTCTTCCCCGATAACGGGATAGCAGCACTCGATATTGTACTTTATAAAGATTTTGTTCTACTTCTTGAAAAAAATCCTTTATACCATACACTTTACTATTCCCTTCCCAAAGTAATTGGTACTGATCTTTTGTGAGTTCATCAACTGGACGATGTATAGGAAATCCAGTGGCATTTCGAATAAACTGATCCTTCCACTTTCCCAGCTTCTCCCCTTTCCAGGGAGCTACTGCCCCCTCATATACACTTAACCTACGATCAGGTATAATAAGATCTTCGTCAATTCCTAATATTTGTGAAAATCCTTCACAAACTGGACATGCCCCAAATGGATTATTAAACGAAAATAAATTGGGTACAGGCTCTTCAAACTTTATGCCATCAAGTTCGAATTTATTTGAAAAATGCAGTAGCCTATCATCATTAATCATTAACTGCACTTCTCCTTCACCCTCATAGAACGCAGTTCCTACTGAATCAGCCAATCTATGCAAATCATCTTCATCAAATTCTTTTTTTACCACTCTATCGATCAAAACATAGGTGCCCTCTCCTGGTTTCCATTTTTTCCAGTCTAGCATTTCTTCAATTCTAGATAAACCCTTTGCGTGAACATCATATATCCTGGAAAATCCTTTCTGCAACAGAATATTCAGCTCTTCTTGTACATCGCGCTTGCCATGAAAATGAAAACGACTTAAAATATATATTTTATCACCATCACTCAGTTGTTTGATGGCATTAACCACATCGGTTACATCATCTTTTTTTACTTCTCTACCGGAGATAGGTGAAATAGTTTTGCCTATTCGCGCATATAATAATCTTAAGTATTCATAGATCTCCGTCATACTACCAACTGTAGATCGTGGGGTACGGGTGATCACTTTTTGCTCTATAGCGATGGCTGGACATAGGCCTTTTATCTGATCCACATCCGGCTTATTCATCCGGTTCAAAAACTGACGAGCGTATGCACTAAGAGATTCAGCATAGCGACGCTGCCCTTCTGCATATAAAGTATCGATGGTGAGCGAAGATTTACCAGATCCTGAAACTCCAGTAACCACAATAAATTTTGAACGAGGAATATCTACTGATACATTCTTAAGATTATGAACGCGTGCGCCCATGATCTGAATAGCTTTTGTTTCTCCTTTATGAGTACCTTCTTGTTTTTTTTTAGTTTTCATTGGTGCGCAGCTTCCATTACTTTTTGGGTAGTTTAGTGAACGCCTCTATACCACATTGAAGCCATTTTGCATATTGCTTTTTATCAGGAGTATATCCAACCGGAGGTGCCAACAACCGCTCATCTGGAGTGAGTAAGATATACCAAGGCTGAGAACTGGCATTGAAGTTCTCCGTTTGGAATACTGACCATTTATCGCCTACGGTTATGATCTTTCTTTCTACACTATCCTTCCCGGCATATGTAAATTGTTGACTGATAGGAAGCTTTTGCTTATCATCTACATAAAGCGAAACCAGCACGTATTGCCCCATCAATTCTTTTACCTGAGGATCAGGCCACACATTTTCTTCCATCTTCCGACAATTCACACAAGCCCATCCAGTGAAGTCAACCAGAATTGGCTTATTTTCTTTTTTCGCTATTGCCAGTGCCTCTTCATAATCTTTTAATGGCTCTTTGCAATTTATCGGATCATCATAAACACTATAACAATGCGGAGGAGGGAAACCACTGATCAAAGAAAGATTGGCAGCTTTTGAGTTCGTTATACCTGGCAACAGATAAATACTGAAGGCTATAATGGATAAAGCAAAAAGTTTTCTTTGCCATCCAATCTTTTCTCCTGGAGTATCATGAGGAAAACGGAGCCATCCCATTAGATAAGTGAATAAACCAATACCAATAACAATCCAAATACCAAAAAATACCTCTCGTGGTAAAATTCCCCAATGGGCTACCAGATCAGCGTTCGACAAGAACTTTAACGCCAATGCTAATTCTACAAATCCTAAAACCACTTTTACAGTATTCAACCACCCACCAGATTTTGGTAAGGATTGCAACCATTTTGGGAACATTGCGAATAAGGCAAACGGCAAACCGAGTGCTACCCCAAATCCTGCAAGTCCAGCTGTTAATGGCCATGCTCCTTCGGCGGCTGAACCAACTAATAACGTCCCAAGTATTGGACCTGTGCAGGAAAAAGAAACAATAGCCAACGTAAGTGCCATGAAAAATATACCGAAAAGATTGCTCCCTTGTCGGGCATTAGCCTTATTGGCTAATCCACTTGGTAGAGTGATCTCAAAATAGCCAAAGAAGGAAATGGCAAATACGATGAATACGATAAAGAAAGATAGGTTCAACCAGATATTAGTTGAAATATCATTGTAAATCGTTGGACTAACGGACCCCAGTGCATGAAAAGGAATACTAAACGAAATGTATATTAAGAAAATAAAAAAGCCATAGATAATGGCATTTCGAGTTCCATGTTTCTCTCCTGCTTTTTTAGTGAAGAAGGATACAGTAAGCGGTATCATGGGGAATACACATGGCGTGAGCAAGGCTACCAATCCGCCCAAAAATCCAAGAAGGAAAATATTCCAGAGATTCGTTTTTTCCGGATTTTTTACTTCAACTTCACAGGTTGCCAACGGAGAATTCAGGTCAACAGTAGTTAGTTTAATACGATTGCGGACGGCCACACCTCCCTCCATTGACACTTCAAAGGCAAATGGCTCAGAAGGATAGAACTCATCCCCTTTTGCATAAGTGAATAACAAAGTGCCTAATAATTTAGCGGGTACTTGCTCCGGGATATGAATAACCGCAGACCATGAAGCTTGTTTTTCCGAAAGTGCAAAAGATTTATTTTCAAAAAGTGGAACCTCCTCTGAAGTTAATTCAATATCAGATCTTAATGCTTGTTCAATAATGATCGACGAATCAGAAAATTGAAGCTCAGATGATGTCAATCCTTCTATATCTTGACCTGGCCCATAAAGTTTCCAATCTCCTGAAATGGATGCCGTAAAATTTAACTTATATCTACCTTCACCTGTTTTACTACTGGTCACCTTCCAGTTAACAGGGCTTTGTGCAAAAACCCCAGCAGATAAAAAAGCCAGGATAACAAACAGGAATATTTTTCTCATAACCTTTCGTGTTTATCCACCCAGGGCTACACGAAAATCGAATTCGGCCGGCGGCAGACATTGGGTGTCATTGCAGACCATAAACTCTACTTTTCCGGCTAAAGCAGTCTTCACTTTTGTTTTCAGCTTGACTACCTGGATGAATTCTACCCTTTTTTCGTAATAATTAACTTTACCCTCCCAGGCCTCTTCATATTTATTGATGAGCTTACCAGCCTCTTTTACTTTACCATTCAATGTGATCAGGGGATTAGGAGTAAACTTGATTGTAGTGGGAACAGGACCTTCTACACCAGCTGCCTGTGCATACATATGATAATCACCTTTAATATCGGCAGTCAGTCTTACCTCAAATAGATTATCCCCGATTTTTTTAGCTGAACTCGTCCAGGTTACTTGTTTGGCAGAGCCCTGTGCATAAGTGTTTATCGATAAAAAGGCCAGAGCAAAGAATAGTATGGTTCTCATATGTTGAAAATGAATAATTCAATTATTGTATCGACAGATCAAGTTTGAACAACTGACGGAAAACTTCTAATCCATCAGTATTTGCCAGAACAGAAGATGTGGCTCTTTCCGGGTGAGGCATCATTCCAAAAACATTACCCCTTGCATTTCGAATACCGGCGATATTTCTTTCTGCACCATTTGGATTAGCTGTAGGATTGATATTCCCATTTGCATCACAATAACGAAATAAGATTTGACCATTTGCTTCCAACTGGTCAAGCACTTCCGGACTGGCATAAAAACGACCTTCACCATGAGCAACAGGAATTTTCAATGCTTTCCCGGAATCTCCCTTTATAAAAATATTTTTACAAACAAATTGTTGATGAGCATTACGCAATAAAACTCCAGGAAGCAGTCCTGCCTCACATAAGATCTGAAATCCATTACATACACCCAGTACCTTACCGCCTTTTTGCGCAAAGGTGATTACCGATTGCATCATGGGACTAAATCGGGCGATCGCACCGCAACGAAGATAATCACCATAAGAAAACCCTCCTGGTAATACAATGCAATCATCTGTAGTAAACATAGAGAGGTCTTCATCCTTATGCCATAATTCAATTACCTCCATCCCTATATCATGACGGATGGAATCGATCATATCATGATCACAATTTGACCCCGGGAAAACAACAACGCCAAATTTCATAAGTTGTATTTGAATGGCAAAGGTACGATTTCCGATTAGCTAACGGAAATTAAGAAACAGAACATAAACCACGAATCCTATGGCTAAAACATTGGGCAAAACGCGATTTTGAGGATAAAATAGGAAATTGGCAATAGCTGCGGCAAGCGGGGGTATGGCCAATAGGAAAAAGAGCAAATTACTGGATGAGCTTAAAAAGGGTAAGGTTATGGTGATGATAAAGTAATAAAATACAAGATTCCAGGCTTTCCGGCTATGAATTGCCAATCGATTCATAGACTCCAGTAAATAATAGACCCCAAGTATGAGCGAAATGGCCAAAAAAATGATTAGTACAATAAACCATTTATCATATGGTAATATAACCCCACCCCATTTAGGGATTGGCAGAAATTGGTGAATATCCCAACTATCTTTTAAAAAACTTATTGAAAATAAAAAATAATAGGGCATAAGCAGGCCTATGATCCCGGTGATCCATTCCGGCAGATGAAAAGGACGAAGAATTAAAATACTTACCAATAATAACAGAAAAAAAGCAATGGCCGGGAAATAAAAAAATGAACAAATCCCAATTACTATTCCTGTTGTAAATATTGTGGACTTTGCCTTTTGACTTTTATATAACCCAATAAGATTATCCCAAACCGGAATGATAGCAGTATTGATCAGCAGAGCAGATGAGAAAACCCACCACTCCTTGCATAATGCCGTTAGTACTATATATAAGAATCCAATCAGGTAATTTGGTTTGGTGAACATTTTATGCTTATTCACAAACGTATTCAATAATACTGCCTGAAGAAAGACGAATAAATAAGCCAAAAGCGGAAATAAAACAGATTGATTCCCCAGGATCCCCTTTAATTTGTTTACCAACCATACATACAAAAATCCATCAGCAGGCATGATGACTGGATCTGTGGGATTAGAAAAGATATGTATCCTTAAAACGATACCGATCAGAAAAATCAGGATAACATTAAATGGATTATGGCTGCGAAATATACCCGTCACAAAATGGATTATGATTAAAAATCAAGCTTAGCAAAACAAATATAATTCTTGTACATGCATGGTAATACGATTTGTCGGGCACCTACCTGCTTACCATACCTTGGCATGAATTGATAATTCTGGTCCAGATTACGCATAGTAGGCTCCCGTTTTTGCTGACCATCCGGATTTAACGAAACCGAAGCCAAAATTAATTCTCTCCTTTCCAGGGTATTGAAAAGGAACTTTACTTCCGCACCAGTATTAAAAATTTGATACGATAAATACATATCTGTGTTATCATCAAACTGATTTTTGCGCACCACATTGCTCCACTGCATCTGCGCATTGGCATCGAAAGCCATTACCACTACATTCTCCGAATAATGGCGAACGGTATTCATACCAAATCTATTGTATGGATCCGTCCAACGCCAGTAATTCATTGAGCTAAAGGGAGAATAATACATATAATTGAGTGGATTGAAGTAGTTGTAACCATACAGATAATCCCATCTGTTCCAGGTACCTCCACGTGATGTAGTATAGTACAACTCTGCAAATACTACAAATCCACCATCCCGCTTCGGAATTACTTGTTTGATAAAGTAATCATTGAACGCCTGCTTCATTGGAATATTTTCAGATTTGGCATCCGCCCGTAAGGTATCTCCAAACATAATGCTAGATTGAGCTCCAATTTTTCTGTCTGCTTTATCCCAAACCAAATTGTAGATCCCATCTATATTACCTTTTTTTTGTTTGTAATAGAATGAGTTCACTATAAATCGTCTGTTTAAATTATCGGGCTTGATCTTAATTTCATCTAAAGATTTATCAGGCAAGGGTACATGGGTGAATGTAAATCTTTCTTCGTTAGGACGTTTAGATATGATATCAAACACTTTTATATAATCACCGCTTCCGGAGCGAACGCTTCGACCAAACACCAACTCTCCCTCATTATCCAGAACAAATTCGGTTATAATGGATTCGCCAGGCATATCCAGTAAGAGAACATTTTTCTCCTCCATCTTCATATTACTATTGAAACGCAATAAGGTGAATAGGAATTTTTTCTCATTTCGCCGATTGATCTTAAAAACCATGATCTGCTTTTTGTCATCACTATTTATCATGGAGTAGATCTTATTATCAGAAAGACCCGAAATATGAGATGTATCAATATCAATAGGATCCTCCATCAATTTTCCATTCCCATCCATTTTAGCCACACTGCAGTAAACCACATTCTTTTTTTGATACTGATAGATCATCCAATAAAAATCCTGATACACAACAAAGTCAAGATTGAGTACTCTTTCAGGCAGAAATTCAAGTCTGGTTTTTGACTTTAATTTCATCTCGTTATCATAAACCGACAGATCATGCCTTGCCCTAAAGTTTTTATACACATTGATATTCCCACCTACTCTTCCGATGATCTCAAAATTCATCTGGCGATAGTCATCTTTGTCTGCCTCTGTGTAGAAGATCCGCTGTGCGGCAGAAGGTATAGATATCGTTAACAATAGCAATACGATCAGGTTACGGCAAGTGGTCAGCATAACTATCTATTTGTGGCTAAAATACTATTTGTGGCTCAATTTATGTGCAGAATTAAGCCAATAGCTGAGAGGCTTAACGGTTTTTTTAGAATTTCGTAAGTTTTTTTCTCAGATTTAACGGGGATTCAAGTTTGCAGCATAATTTTACCGCTGAACTGCTTTTAAAATTAAGACGTGGGAAAAAATCTTAACCGGGTCACCGCAGCCGGATTGTTGGTAGCACTTGGTATAATCTACGGAGATATTGGTACTTCTCCTCTCTATGTTTTCAATGCCATCATTAAAGACAATGTTGTTACAGAGAATCTGATTCTGGGTGCCTTATCCTGCATTATCTGGACCATTACATTACAAACAACCATCAAATATGTTATTCTCATCCTCAGAGCAGACAACAAAGGGGAAGGAGGAATATTTTCTTTGTATGCTTTAGTTAGGCGAAGAAAAAAATGGTTGGTTATTCCAGCTATGATCGGAGGAGCATCTTTGCTGGCTGATGGTATCATAACCCCTCCCATTTCGATCACTTCCGCTGTCGAGGGGCTTCGAAATATACCGGCACTTTCCTCGATCTCTACAGATACTATCGTATATATCGTCTTGGGAATAATAGTAGCCTTTTTCTTTTTACAGCAGTTTGGTACAGCTTCTATTGGTAAATTATTTGGACCAATGATGTTTATCTGGTTCACTATGCTGGGGATTTTAGGCATTGTTCATCTTTCAGATGATCCTGCTATCTTGAAAGCATTCAATCCGTACTATGCTTTTCATCTTATTCAAACCACGCCTGATGCCCTTTGGCTGCTGGGTGCTATCTTCCTTTGTACAACAGGTGCAGAAGCACTATACAGTGACCTCGGGCATTGTGGAAGGAAAAATATTCGTCTGACGTGGGGATTTGTCAAGCTTACCCTATTACTAAATTATCTTGGTCAGGGTGCATTCCTTTTAGCCAACAGAAAAGATATGCTCATTTCTGCAGCGTATCGAGAAGCAAATAATGTGAATGCCTTTTTTGATCTTATGCCAAGTTGGTTTGTAATCTTTGGCGTGATCATTGCAACAAGTGCTGCTATCATAGCCTCACAGGCTATGGTATCCGGTTCTTTTACGCTGATCAGTGAAGCCATTCGACTTAACCTATGGCCTCGAATGAAAATTGTTTATCCATCAGAGGAAAAAGGACAACTATACATACCATCTATAAATACACTTTTACTGGCAGGATGTATTAGTGTAGTACTTTACTTTAGAGAATCTTCCCAAATGGAAGCTGCTTATGGATTAGCCATCATCATTACTATGATAGCTACTACCATGTTGTTTGCTAACTATTTGGTACTTCACAGGGTTAAACCAGGACTAATTTATCTTTTTCTGGGTGCCTATATCACAATTGAGGCTACTTTCTTCATTGCATTAATGCAGAAGTTCACACATGGAGGATACATCACACTGATCGTTGCCTCTTTATTCTTTATCGTGATGTTTGTGTGGTTCAAAGCTCGTAAAATCAAAAATCGATTCATTGAATTTGTGCGACTGGACCAATACCTTCCGATCCTTCAGGAGTTAAGTAATGATGCCACCATTCCAAAATATGCTACTCACCTAGTCTATCTAACCTCTGCGAATAATCCGAAAGAGATCGAGCATAAGATCACCCATTCCATCCTCAATAAAAAGCCAAAACGGGCAGATATTTACTGGTTCGTGCATGTAGATACCATGGATGATCCTTATACCTGTGAGTACGAAGTGCAAACCATCATTCCTAATGAGGTTATTCGTATTGATTTCAAACTGGGTTTCCGAATGGAGCCACGTATCCAACTCATGCTTCGGAAAGTTGTTGAAGAAATGGTGACCAATAGAGAAGTAAATATTGTAAGCCGATATGAGAGCTTACAACGAAATAATATTATGGGTGATTTTGAATTCATCGTGATGGAAAAGTTCCTAAGCCAGGATAATGAACTACCATTTGTAGAACAAATGGTCATGAAGATCTATTTCATGCTAAAAGAAATCAGCTTGTCGGAAGAACGTGGCTTTGGATTAGATCCTAGTAATGTAGTAGTGGAGAAATATCCGTTAGTGGTAGCACCTGTAAAGAATCTTCGACTCAAGAGAGTTGAGGAATAACTCGTGCCTTAAAAGCTATAAGAAGTAGAAAAGGTATAAAGATCAACGTTACTAAACCATCTTCCTTCTACTCTACAAAGTATCCTTGATTTTGGAGCAAAATCAACATTCAAAGAAAAGGAGCGAGCATGAAATCCATTCGGTTCTGCTACGCGTATGATCACACCATTCTTATCGCGATAGACCTCCCCTCTTAGAGAAATTGCCCATTTTTCTGAAAAGGTATATCTAAAAATACTAGCTAAACTATACCAAATAGCGGATTGCTCCATACCTATATCCATACCGGTTATTAAGCCGAGTTTATCACTTAGCGAAAATATTCCATACAGATTATGAAAATGCCTGAAGCGATGTGTTGTATCGGGCGTATCGGTTCCTAAAAAATTACTATAATTAAAACTAATGCGCGAGGTGGGTTTAAATAGCACTTGAGCTCCGAAACTAGGCTTTGAATTTCCTTCCAACCTTCTGATTCGTTGCCACCCCTGCAAAATCATTCCAGCTAACGTTAATTTTCCATTCAATGAAGAATATGACAATTTAATGCCATTTTCAAAATAAGGAGAATTCTCCGCCAATATACTTCGCGTAAGATTCCAGTTATCTTTTCCAATTGCAGATTCAAATCCAATATGAGAAGGCATGATCCCAACATCCAACCATATTTCTTTATCCTTAAAAAGTTTAACACCTGCATTGCCTTCAAAAACATACTTAAATATTCCTTTCTCTGCAGTATAATTGGATTGCATATAAGTCCCACTAGCTAGAGCTAGGTTAGAACGAAAACGCTTTGCCTCTATCCGCGCCTTAATATAGCTCAGGTTAGTATTGAACTGCTTATTTCTATTGAAATTATACAGAAAATCAGGTCGTTTAATAGCTGAGAACTGACCATCATATCCAAAATAAAGCTCAGAATACCCGCTCAACGTAAAGGTTGTATTTAATGAATCTGTTTTTAAGTTCGTTTGAGCTGATAACTCAATAGTGAAAAAAAGAAATAAAAACAGCGATAGTTTATTTTGCTTCAAGATGGATTTCGTTTGACTGAACTAATAATCTGTATGTACAACCCGTTTTCAACGCGTAATTCGGTGCCTCATGACTAACAGGAAATCCGAAGCAAACAGGATAGTGATATTCCTTTACATGTGCTCGTAAAACCTCTTCAACCGATTGACCGAAAGGTAATGTGGTATCCTTACAATCCGTAAATCCACCAAAAATCAATCCAGCTAGTTGATCCAGTTTTCCAGAACGTTTCAATTGATACATCATACGATCGATATTATATAAATACTCCCCCACATCTTCTAAAAATAAAATCGCACCACGAGTATCTAAATCAGAAACTGTTCCAACGAGATGTGCCATTAAGGCAAGATTTCCTCCCATCAAAGTTCCAGTTGCCTCTCCTGATCTATTGAATGGATGAGCTGGAGCGGTATAAGTTGTACCCTTCCCTTCTAAGACTTCTCTGAGTGAGTGTACATAGGGGCCGGCATCACCACCATCATTAAACGCATTAGCCATGGGTCCATGTACTGATGCAATATTATATTTAGATAATAAATGTGCCTGTAAAACCGTTATATCACTAAACCCGATTATCCACTTTGGCTGGCGACAAAAGGAAGTGAAATCTAATCGATCTAAAATTCGCCCTGTACCATATCCACCCCGTCCACATAAGATTGCTTTGATTTCAGGATCATCCATCATAGATTGTAGATCTGCTAATCGCTCATCATCTGTTCCCGAAAAATAATGATGTTGATGCCCAACTGTTTTGCCAATACGTACTTTGAAACCCCAAATACTTTCAATAGTCTCCATTGCCTGTTTCGTTTTATCAAGTGGCAAAAATCCGGCCGGACAAACTAAACCAATGGTATCGCCTTTTTCTAAATATGGTGGAATGATAATGGACATGCGGCAAATTACATACTATTGTTGAAGCAAGATCGTTTCTGTTGCACTTATGATTAGTTTATGTTTTCGACCATGCATTATGGCATAATTGTTTTTCTGATGTCCTACAGGAAAACCAAAACATATCGGATATCCATATCCTCCAGCCTTACTGAGTACAATATCATAAAGATCTCTTCCAAATTCATCCCCCGGATCTTCTGCCTTGATCCGATTAAATCCGCCTATGATCAGCCCTTTCAATTTTGAAAGTTTTCCCGAACGATGTAATGTGCTAAACATGCGATCAATACTATATAAATACTCTCCAACTTCCTCAACAAATAAAATAGCTCCATTTGTATTGATCTCTGAAGCTGTACCCATCATACTGGTTATGATAGCTAAATTCCCGCCTACTAAAATTCCTTCACTTTCTCCAAATCGGTTATTACTATCCGGTATAGCTGAATAACGAATTGGATTTCCCTCTAAAATATTCCGTATGGATAGGATCGTATCCTGAACTATCGGTTCTGCCTTTTCCCATTCTTTTGGAAAGCTGTTACACATTTTAGAATGAATAGAGGCGATATGCGCATTTCTGAATAAATGCAAATGAAGCGCAGTGATATCACTAAAACCAATCACCCATTTTGGATATTTTCTAATTCCAGTCAGATCTAATTGATCCAATATGCGATTTACCCCATAACCGCCGCGCGCACACATAATGCAAGCGATTTTAGGATCATCCATCATTTGCTGCAGATCGACCAACCGCATTTCGTCCGTACCCCCAAAAGTGCAATCGCGTCTTCCAATACTATCACCTATTCTTACTTCATACCCCCAGGAATTCAATAATTTCCTGGATGGATCCACCTCGTCCAGAGAAATATATCCGGCAGGTGATGTGAATCCGATGATATCGCCAGCCTTCAAAAAAGGAGGTAACTGTGTAAGAGATCCCTCCCCCGAAGGCCTGTAGCCACTTAGTGCGGCTAGACCAGGCAATACGGATAAAAATGATTTACGATCCATCGTAACGTAAATATATCTGAAAATGGGCAATCGCCCTCTCCTTCGTATCTTTGTAACCTTAATGAATATGATGAGCCCAAAACGTTATTTAATCACCTCCGCCCTCCCTTATGCCAATGGTTTAAAGCATATCGGACATCTGGCAGGTGCCTATCTGCCAGCCGATACTTATACCCGCTATCTTCGGGCACAAAAAAGAGATGTTGTGTTTGTTTGTGGGAGTGATGAACATGGAACGGCTATTCCTATTCAGGCCATGAAAGAAGGTACTACCCCTCAACAGATCATCGACAAATACCATGCGATGATCAAACAAAATTTTGAAGATCTAAGTATCGCTTTTGATATATATGATCGTACATCTTCTCCTGTTCACCATGAAACCTCTGCAGCGTTTTTTACGTATCTGAATGATCGTGGCGAGTTACAAGTTCAGGAATCGGAACAATATTTTGATGAAGAATCGAAAACATTTTTGGCTGATCGCTACATCAAAGGAACTTGTCCGAACTGCGGTTATGAAGGAGCCTATGGGGATCAATGTGAAAAATGCGGAAAAAGTTTAAGCCCTGATGAACTCATCAACCCAAAATCAACCCTCAGCGGAAATGCTCCTGTAAAAAAATCAACCAGACACTGGTATCTCCCGCTTGATAAACATGAAACCTTTTTAAGAGAATGGATACTTGAAGGACATAAAGACGACTGGAAAAGCAATGTACTCGGACAATGTAAAAGTTGGATCGATGGTGGTCTTCAGCCTCGAGCGGTAACCCGTGATCTAGACTGGGGAGTAAAGGTTCCCTTAGCCGATGCTGAAGGAAAGGTATTATATGTATGGTTTGATGCGCCCATTGGCTATATCAGTGCCACAAAACAATGGGCAATGAATACCGGTAAAAATTGGGAACCATATTGGTTAGATAAAGAAACCAAACTGGTACATTTCATCGGCAAGGATAATATTGTTTTCCACTGTCTGATATTCCCAACTATGTTGAAACTGCATGGTTTTATCTTACCCGAAAATGTTCCATCCAATGAGTTCATGAATCTCGAAGGAGATAAAATGAGTACCAGCCGAAACTGGAAGATAGATATGCAGGATTATATCGATGATTTTGTGAAGAAAGAAAATGGAGGCGGCCAGGCCGTAGATATGTTAAGATACTATCTTACACAGATAGCACCCGAAACAAAGGATAGTGAATTTACCTGGAAAGGATTTCAGGATGCGGTGAACAGTGAATTAGTGGCCGTATTCGGAAATTTCGTAAATCGTGCCTTTGTTTTAATGCATAAACTTTGCAATGGTAAAGTTCCGCCATTACATGAAGCGGCAATGGATGATAAAGACCGTGAATTATTAGCACAATTTGCTGAAACAACTAAAGCAGTTGAATCAGATATTGAGCATTATCGCTTTCGTGATGGGCTGTTCAAAGTAATCGACCTGGCACGTAAAGGAAATAAATACATGCAGGAAAAAGAACCATGGATCAAAGCAAAACAGGTAGATGAGCATGGTAAAGTGACAGAAGAAGCGCAGGTTTTAATTGATAATTGTTTGCATATTTGTTTGCAGTGTACAGCAAACCTGGCTATTATGATTAATCCCTATCTTCCTAATACAGCGAAGAAAATGTTGCACATGATGAAAGTAGTAGAGAAGATGCTGGAATGGGAGAATGCGGGTAAAACTAAATTACTAAGTGTTGGCTATACGTTGCGAGCACCAGAACTACTCTTCAGAAAAATAGAAGATTCAGAAGTGGCGTATCAAATCGAGAAATTACAAAATGCTTCGGAAATGGTTAAACTAGCAAATTCGCCAGTGGCAGAAGCCTTAACTATTGCACCCCAAAAAGAGGAGATCGTATTTGATGATTTCGCAAAGCTTGATCTTCGTATTGGTAAAATTGTACAAGCAGAAAAAGTAGAAAAAGCCGATAAGCTGTTGAAACTCGAAGTTGATCTTGGTTTTGAAACGCGTACGGTAGTTTCCGGCATTGCCATGCATTTCAAACCGGAAGAGATTATAGGTAAACAAGTAGTGGTGGTGGCAAATTTAGCCCCACGCAAAATGCGCGGTATTGAATCGAAAGGAATGATCCTAATGGCCGAAGACGCCAATGGGAAATTACAGTTTGTCCATTCAGATATTAGTGTTGATCCTGGAGCCGCTGTTAGTTAATCATTCTTTATTGGTAAATGGATAGAGGTCAGATTTTATGTCTGGCCTTTTTAATTGAATAGCAATACTATAAATAGCCAATTTGTGCAGTGGCCAATCAGAAAATTTCATACATTCGTTATAGAAAATAGTTGTTTAACTAACTAATTTGGAGTATGAATCGGAAGATTAGAAAAGTTGCTGTTTTAGGATCGGGTGTAATGGGTTCACGTATCGCCTGTCACTTTGCGGGAATTGGTGTTCAGGTGCTATTGCTCGATATGGTTCCGAATGAGGCTAAGGAATCGACAAATATATCTGCCAGAAATAAATTGGTGAACGATGCACTTCAATCGTCGATTAAATCCAATCCATCACCCGTATATACGAAAGAAGTAGTTAAGCGTATCACTACCGGCAACTTCGACGACAATTTGAAAGAGATTGCCCATGTAGATTGGATCATTGAAGTGGTAGTGGAAAGACTAGATATCAAAAAAATCATTTTCGAACAAGTAGAGAAGTTTCGCAAACCTGGAACATTAATTACATCCAATACTTCGGGTATTCCTATTCACCTCATGACTGAAGGAAGGAGCGAAGATTTCCAGAAACATTTTTGCGGAACACATTTCTTCAATCCTCCCAGATACCTTCGTTTATTAGAAATTATTCCTACCCCACATACAGATCCGGATATTGTACAATTCTTAATGCACTACGGCGATCTTTTTCTTGGAAAGACAACCGTTCTTTGTAAAGATACCCCAGCCTTCATTGCTAACCGTATCGGCATATATGGCATCATGTCCATTTTTAAACTCATGGAAAAGCTCCAACTTTCCATCGATCAAGTTGATGCGTTAACGGGACCAATAATTGGTCGCCCTAAATCAGCAACATTCCGAACAGCAGATGTGGTAGGTATTGATACACTGGTTAAAGTAGCAAAAGGGGTCTATGATAATTGTCCGAATGATGAAGCACGTGATGTATTTCAAATTCCGGATTGGCTTCAAAAACTTGTAGATAACAATTGGCTTGGTGATAAAACTAAACAGGGATTTTTCAAAAAAATTAAAAATGCAGAGGGTTCAGAGATTCTAACATTAGATCTCTCTACCATGGAATATAAAGCACGTACAAAAGCCAAATTCCCATCTGTGGATGCTGCTAAACAGATAGATGATCTCAAGGATCGCATCAAAGCATTGGTTGGCGGTGCAGACAAAGCTGGAGAGTTCTATAAACATTTTCATTTTGGATTATTTTCTTATATCTCACATCGATTCCCAGAAATTTCAGATGAACTCTACCGAGTGGATGACGCTATGATTGCCGGATTCGGCTGGGAGATCGGTGCCTATGAAACCTGGGATACATTAGGAGTCATTCGAACTACCGGACAAATGAAAAAGGCTGGTTATGCGGTTGCTCCTTGGGTGGATGATATGATCGCTAAGGGCATAACTTCATTCTACAAAATAGAGAATGGCATTAAATATGGTTACTCCCCTTCAACAGGTGGATACGTTTCAACAATTGCACCAGGGCAAGAATCTGCGTTTATTGTAATGAAGAATTTCGCCGGACAATCGTTGTGGAAGAATAGTGCTTGTCATACCTATCATTTGGGTGATGATGTGATTGGTCTGGAGTGGCATACCAAAATGGGAAGCATTGGAGGTGAAGTGCTGGAAGGAATTCAGAAATCCATTGCATTAGCAGAAGAAAAATATAAAGGTCTCGTAATAGCCAACGATACACAGAATTTTTCTGCCGGTGCAAATGTTGGCATGATCTTTATGCTGGCTATCGAGCAAGAATTTGATGAACTGGATATGGCGATACGTGCGTTCCAGAACACCATGACAAGAGCCCGTTTTTCATCCGTACCCGTAATTGTTGCTCCCCATGCGCTCACTTTAGGAGGTGCCTGTGAATTAAGTTTGCATGCCGATAAGGTATGCCCAGCTGCTGAAACGTATATAGGATTAGTTGAACTTGGTGTTGGTCTTATCCCTGGTGGAGGGGGCACCAAAGAGTTCGTGCTTCGAGCATCGGATGAAATGCATGAAGATGAGCCCGAAACCATTACCTTGAAAAATCGTTTCTTAACAATTGCGACGGCTAAAGTAGCCACTTCAGCACAGGAAGCCTTTCAATTAGGTATTCTCCGAAAAGGACAAGATGCAGTGGTGATGAATCAAAGCCGAAGAATTGCTGAAGCCAAGCGATCGGTCATAGATATGTTCGATAGTGGTTATGTTACACCTACGCCAAGAAAAGACATTCGTGTTCTGGGAAGATCTGCTCTGGGCGCACTCTTTGCAGGTATAAATGGTATGTGGAGAGCAGGATATGCAACAGACCATGATGTGGTTGTTGCCAAGAAACTGGCATATGTAATGACCGGTGGTGATCTTAGTGAACCAACCCTGGTATCAGAACAATACTTATTGGATCTGGAAAGAGAGGCTTTTCTTTCCCTTTGTGGTGAGCGAAAAACTTTGGAAAGAATTCAAAGTGTTTTGACAAAAGGTAAACCCATCCGCAACTAATCTTCACCTTTCATAATAATAAACCCAACCTTAACAACAACATCTTTATCTTCGGAAAAATCACTACCGTGAATGTTCTGAACATAAATGGGCTGGAAAAATCGTATGGAAAGATAAAAGCCTTAAAGGGAATTTCGTTTGATATACCGGAGGGATCTGTCTTTGGCTTATTAGGCCCGAATGGATCTGGAAAAACAACATTTCTATCCATTATTCTGGATGTATTAAAAGCTGATGCCGGTACATTTCAATGGTTCGGCCAACCAGGATCTACTACAATACGAAAGCAAATAGGAACCCTACTGGAAACGCCTAATTTTTATCATTATTTATCTGCTGTTGGAAATTTAAAAGTTACACAAAGTATTAGTGGAAGAGGAACAGACAAGGATATTGAAGAAGTACTCAAAATTGTAAAGTTATACGACAGACGTAAGTCGAAGTTCTCCTCCTATAGCCTGGGCATGAAACAACGGCTAGCCATAGCCGCCGCACTTTTAGGTAAACCAAAAGTGTTAGTATTGGATGAGCCAACAAATGGATTGGATCCAGTTGGTATAGCAGAGATGAGAGCATTAATTATCGACTTGCGTAATCAAGGTTATACGATCATTATTGCCAGCCATCTACTCGATGAAATAGAAAAAATTTGCACACATGTAGCCATTTTACGAACCGGTGAACTCATGTCTAGCGGAGAAGTAGCTGAAGTACTAGCTGATGACGATATTATAGAACTATCATCAGACAATAACGATAAATTAAAAGAAATTCTACTCCATATCGAAAATATAAGATCTATAAACGAGAAAAATGGATCTATAGTAATTCATTTGGAAAGAGGGAAAGGAGATACTGCTTTTCTAAATCATTATTGCTATACGAATGGGGTGATTTTATCCCATTTAGCAAGTAAGAAACAACGATTAGAGGATAAATTTTTTGAATTAACCGGATCCTGAGATGAAAAATATTATACGAACGGAATGGCTCAAAATCAAAGGCTATAAGGCTTTTTGGATCGTTTTGGGAATGACTGCCCTATCCTACCCAGGAATCAACTACATGTTCTGGAAAATTTATAAAGACATGGCGGCGCAACAGAAAACTGCCGCTCAAATGCTCAAAATGATACTGGGTAATCCATTCGCGTTTCCCGAAGTTTTTCATACCACAGCATACCTCAGTTCACTTTTTGTATTTATACCTGCAATTGTGGTGATCATGCTGATCACAAATGAATTTACGTATAAGACTAATCGACAAAATATAATTGATGGATGGTCCCGACATGAATTTATGATCGGAAAATTGATTGATGTTTTCATCGTAACCCTAATGGTATCGATATTATATACTATTGTTGCATGTACAGTTGGCAGTATAGCTACTGAAAAAGAGGTGACAAATCCTTTTATAGAATGGTGGTATATTCCGGCATTCGCACTTCAAACATTTACACAATTATCGTTAGCATTCTTCATCGGTTTTATAGTTAAAAGAGCCTTTATTGCCCTAAGCATTTTTGTTTTCTATTTTATCATATTTGAAAATGCAGCCGTTGGCATTCTTAAAGTAAAAATGAATGATATAGGCCGATTCCTTCCATTTGAACTTTCAGATCGTATGATACCAATGCCTGCTTTTATGGGACGATTAAATCCAGAAGCATACCAAAAAAGTTTAACAGAAATTCAACCACATACAACCTATACCCTTATCCTTTTGGGGATAGTATGGGCCTCCTGTTTCTGGATAAACAAAAAGAGAGATCTATGATAATAGATTTACTTAGTAAAGATCAATAATGGCTCTGGACAGCGTGGGATACAAAAACTCAAATCCTACCTGCTGTACTTTTTCACTGCTTACTGTAGCACTCTTCAAAACCTCAATACTCATTTCCCCCAACATAATTTTCAAAATAAAAGATGGGATATGTAAAGAGATAGCTCTTCCATCCGTTACATGGTCAGAAAGCAATTTAGTTAAGTCTCTATTAGTAACTGGATTGGGGGCAACGGCATTATACACTCCCTTCATTGAACTTTCTTCCATGGAATATAAAAAAAGTCGGCAAAGATCTTCAATATGTATCCAGCTTATAACCTGATCGCCAGAACCCATAATAGCGGCAACACCAAAATGCATTGGTTTTCTAAATTCTTTAAGCGCCCCGCCTTTATCACTTAACACAATTCCCATTCGCAATTTGACAAGTCGTATGCCCAGTTCTTCAACAGGAGAAATACTTTCTTCCCATTGCTTGCAAGTATCCCCTAAAAATCCAGGGTAACTGGGATCGGTTTCAATAAATGGTCTTCCTCTGTCAGGTCCGTACCAACCAATAGCAGATGCGCTTACTATATCTTTTACTTTATGAGGAAGTTCGCGTAGGGCTTTGACCAGCAGAGCACTACTTTTGGTTCGACTATCAAGAATTTCTTTTTTACGGCTGGCCGACCATCGTTTATCCGCTACACCCGCACCAGTCAAATGAATAATATGATCGGTTTTTGCCAGGGCCGCCGGATCTATATACTGCTTATCGATATCCCATCTAGAGTAATATACTTGTCCAGCAGATTTAAAGGCTCCAATCCTTCCTTCATAATCATTTTCTTTTGCCGTTTTTAATGGATTACGAGAAAGTATGATAACGTCATAACCGTTATTGATAAGGAGTTTACTCAACGCTGATCCAATTAAACCGGTACCGCCGGTGATCATTACTGTAGCCATGAAGTAAAATTACATAAAATTAAAACCCCTTGTAGAAAACAAGGGGTTTAAAACGTTACTCAAACTATGAACAGAAGTATAGCCTTTAATCTGGCTTTTTACCGTCTAAAAAACTATTTAACCGGCTAAGCTGCCCCTTATTTTCATCATCTCCCTTAATACTATAGTTACTATAGAATTTCTCAACCGATGCCAGGTGTGAATTACTATACATTTCCATATTGCGACGAACATAGGCAGGAACAGTATCATATTCATTATTAGGATCAGCCGTATTTAGATTGAAGGAGAGGTTACGCAGTTTCTGCAAACGATCATTTGCTTTTCTCCGCTGTTCTTCAGCATCATCCAGCATATCCAGCTCTTCCATACCACCTAAAACACGAGTCGTAACGGGGAATTCGACTTTTTCTGTGATGTCGGTTTCTTTGTAAACCATCTTCATCTCCATTTCCGGTTGTTCCTCTTCTACACTAGCTGAAAGCGGGTTAACAACAGCATTCACTTCTTCTGTTTTAGGTACCTCAAGCTCTACGGAGTTTTGTCTTTCAACAGTTGAAGGATCCGTTTCTGGTGATGCTATTTTATCGACTTCCTCTGCATATATATTGGAAGGCTTGGAAAGAAATCCACCCGTTACAACAGGCTTGGATATGGAGTATTCTGGTGAGCATACATCCGTTTCGGAAGTTTTATTGATTTCACCTTCATTTTTCTCAATCAACTGCATGTTGGTTTCTGAATCAGGTGTTACCTCATTACGAATCTCCAATTTTTCTATACTTACTTCTTCAATAGCAGGAAGTTCTGGCTTATTAGATAGTTCTAAGTTCAAGACAAAATGCTCAGTAGTATCATTCTCCTCATTATCCGTAATAATGGCATTACTAACTACCGGAACTTCTGGTTCCACTAATCGGGGAGCTAATGCATCCGTTATTGCCTCTTCAACTGGAAGTGCAGCTTCTGGTTGAGCAGGATCAGAATGTATCATTTTCACTTCTTCGCCCTGAACACCAAGTTGCATGACGATCTTTTGCTCTTCCTGAACTTCAGGTTTCTCCTCAGGTACCATGGCTCCTTTGAATGGATCTTTATGTTCAAATCCAGTGGCAATTACTGTGATACTGATATTATCCCCCAAGCCAGGCTCATATCCCATACCCAAAAGAACGTTCGCGTCTTGACCAGCATGAGCCAATAAATAACTTTGTATGATCTCCACTTCATCCATAGTGAATTCATGTTCACCTTCAGAAGAGTTGATATTGATAAGGATCCATTTGGCTCCTCGTATATCACTATCATTCAATAATGGAGAATTAATTGCCATTTCAATCGCTTGCTTAGCACGATCTTCACCATTTGCTATGGCTGATCCAAGTATAGCCACCCCACCATTACGCATTACGGTACAAACATCAGCAAAGTCAAGGTTGATCTGACCTGTTGTACTGATCACATCGGTAATACATTTTGTAGCCGTTGCCAATACATTATCTGCCTTTGAAAAAGCAGCTCGCATGGTAAGGTTACCAAACTGATGTCGTAGTTTATCATTGCTGATCACCAACAGGGTATCCACATGCTTTTTAAGCTCTGCAATACCCAACTCTGCCTGTTGGATCCGTTTCTTCCCTTCATAAGAGAATGGAGTAGTGACAATCCCCACCGTGAGTATCCCCATTTCCTGGCACATTTTAGCTACAATAGGAGCACCGCCAGTTCCGGTACCACCACCCATACCGGCAGTGATGAAAACCATTTTGGTATTCACCTCCAGTATTTTTTTTATCTCATCCATACTCTCCTGAGTAGCCTGCTTCCCGATTTCGGGATTAGCACCGGCACCAAGGCCTTGCGTAAGATGAGGGCCAAGTTGTACTCTATTCGGAACATTACTGAGTGCTAGGGCCTGAGCATCTGTATTACAGATCACAAAATTCACTCCATCAATATCCTGACTGCACATGTGATTTACCGCATTGCTGCCACCTCCACCAACACCAATTACTTTGATGATGGATGAATATTCTTTAGGTAATTCGAATTGGATCATTTTGTTTGTTTAGAATTTATGGGTTAGGTATTGGGTTCTTTATTATTGTGAAAATTTTGAATCCTGAACATCTTCATTGAAAATATCGATCAATCCTCCTTTAATCTTATCCATGAACTCTTTCAATGAACGAGGTTTGCGACCAACAGAAATGTGCACTACTTCTTGTTCAAGTTCGGTTTTCACTTGCTCTATTGATTCTACGTCATTAACTTTTTCTTTCTTGATGCCATTCAGACTATTTTCATAAACATTAAGTCCTTTCAGTATTAAACCGATACAGGTTGAATACATAGGTTTTGATAATTCCTCAATGTGCCCGGCTGCAAGATGCTCAGTTGGATATCCGATCCTGGCGTTAAATCCAGTTTTGTACTCGGTAAGCTGGATGAGATGCTTTAACTGAGATCCTCCACCTGTCAACACGATTCCACCATTCAGCATTCGGCCATCCATTCCTATCTGCTTTAAATGAAAGGACACAAAATCGAGAATTTCTTCCATTCTGCATTGGATTATATTCGATAAGTTTTTCACACTTATCTCTTTAGCAGGCAATCCACGCAAACCGGGTATGGTGATATAGGCGTTACTTTTAGCAGAATCTGCCAGAGCACTTCCAAATTGAACCTTCATTCCTTCTGCCTGAGCTTTTAATACGCCAAGACCTGTTTTGATATCATTAGTGATGTTCTCACCACCAAAGGGTATAACCGCAGTTTGTTTCAGAATACCTTCATAAAATACCGCCAAATCTGTAGTTCCACCACCAATATCCAGAATAGCAACTCCTGCTTCAAGATCTTGTTCTCCCATTACCGCAGCGGCAGAGGCTAACGGCTGTAAAACCAGATCTTTCACTTTTAAACCAGCTCTTTCAACACTTCTATTGATATTTCGGATAGCGCTTCTGTCACCTGTTATAATGTGAAAATTAGCACCTACTTTAACCCCGCTATAACCAATAGGATTAGGAACATTTTGAATATTATCCACTGTAAATTCCTGAGGAATAATTTCTATGATCTCATCACCTGCAGGAATATATGTTTTTTGCTGATCGGCAATCAGTTGATCCACTTCAGCTTGACGAATCTCGTCTTCGGTATTGCTACGCACAATATCTCCACGAGTTTGGAGACTTTTAATGTGATGCCCTGCAATACCCACATACACTTCTTTGATGTCAAGTGTGGGATTGGAACTATAGCAGTTTTCCAATGCCTGGGTGATGGCTTTGATGGTTTGGTCAATGTTCAGCACCATACCGTGCTGGACACCATTGCTGTTAGCCCGGCCAAAGCCTAGGATCTCAAGCTTTCCAAATTCATTTCTTCGTCCTGCGATAGCAGCGATCTTGGTTGTTCCAATGTCAAGTCCTACAATAATGGCTTGATCATTTCTGTTGGTGGAATCCACCTGAACACTTGTTTCTAGTTGCTGGTTCATAGTTGCTCGTTTATTCTGGTTCTTGTAACGTTTCTGTCTCCTGTGGTATCTTTCATGGCTTGCAATTGTTGCTTTTTAAACATATCTTCCATATTCCTTCGGGCAGCTGTAGTATCTGAATAAACAGCCTGGCCATCTCTTTTTGTAGCTACGATCTGACCCTTATAACCTACATGGATAGTAACATATCTATTCCATGATGCTGTCCGAAGTATATCTTTATAAAAAATCATTAATTTTTTAAATTTTGCATCGGCATTTTTCCCATCCCCCAGAAATACGAGTTGATTCCCGACTTTAGGAACCATAGTGAATTGTCGGTCTGCACTGATATCAATTTGCTCCACTTGCGCCATCCAAAATGGATTAGAATAGATATACTTACTCATATTCAGGATGTCTCTAAGTAATGCACTGTCTGCAGGTTTTAATAGTGGAGCATCCGACGGAAATCCGGTAAAAACGGGTTTACGAGCTACATAATTCGGATGTAGGGGTAAACGAACCAGCTGGGAATCAATATAGAATGATGAGCCTCCAATAGTAAATATTCTGGCGATTGGCTCTCTCTCCACCACTTCAACATCTAATACTCCTTGATTGGTGAAATACAATTCAGCCTTACTGATCCAAGGTTGTTTACGTAAAATATCTTCTAATGAATTGAGATTGATGTGTTGCAATGGTGTATGCTCGATTGGTCCATTTATAGAGTTCATTAAACGAAGGATCTCCTTTTTATCTAAGAACAATCCATCTGCAGGACCAATAATGCGCAAATCGATCTTGCTACACAAACGCGTATTTTTAGATTTGATCCCCGCAACCAGTAACGTACAAACGCAAACGGTCACCAATAACCAAAACACAACGATCAATCCTCTTATTATTTTTCTTTTTACCGACATACTAAGCGGTCAATATATTTTTAATTGGTAAAACCATTCTATCAATATCACCAGCACCAGCAGTAATAAATACTACTGAACCTCTCATCTCTTCTTTATTTTGCTCAACGGACCTTAATACTTCTTCTTTCTCTAGGATACTCACTTTTGCATGCCTTATCTTTTCTGAGATCAAACTGCTAGTCACCCCTTCGATCGGTAATTCACGAGCTGGATAAATAGGTAACAAAACCACTTCATCAGCCATATCCAATACTGAGGCAAATTCAAGAGCTAGGTCCTGAGTGCGACTAAACAAGTGAGGCTGAAACACTACTTGCAGCTTCTTGGTTGGATAAAGCATCTTGACACTATTGATCAGTGCCCTTAGCTCTTCAGGATGATGGGCATAGTCATCTATATATACAAAATCACTATTCTTAACACCATATTCAAAACGACGCTTTACGCCGGAGAAATTGGCTACTGCCTTACGGATCTTTTCTACATCAATACCAAGTCCTATAGCCACAGCAATAGCTACAGTCATATTTTCAACATTATGTATTCCACCAATATTCAATACAAATCCGGAATAGGTAGTACCCTTTATTATAATATCAAATACATAACTACCCTTATCGATATCTATCTTATTTACATATATATCAGCAGCATGATCCGAGAGTGAATAGGTAAGCATATTTTCAGATAGAAGATCATCTGTTCTGCTCAATCCTTTTTTAACCAGTAAACGTCCATTTTTGCGGATCTTTCCTACGAATTCCAGATAGGCATTTTCCATCTCTTCAGGAGTACCATAGATATCCAAATGATCTGGATCCATAGCAGAAATGACCGCCACATCTGGGCTTAACTTCAAGAAACTTCTATCATATTCATCCGCTTCTATCACACAAAGATTTCGTTCATGACTCCAGAAGTTAGTATCGTAATTCGATGCGATACCCCCAAGAAATGCATTGCAACCATATCCCGTATCTCTCAAGAGGTGAGCAATCATCGTACTTATGGTTGTTTTGCCATGCGTACCCGCCACACAGATATTAAAGGCATATTCACTGATTAATTGGAGTACATCACTCCGCTTTAACACCGTATATCCTTTATCCCGATAAAACTGAAGCTCTGAATGCATAGCAGGAATTGCAGGGGTATATACAACCGCTTGCACATCTTTTGGAGCCATGTGCACATCATCCACGTAATGCACAGCCATTCCTTCTTTTTCCAATTGCTGAGTAAGCGGAGTGGATACTTTATCGTAGCCGCTTACGGTTATGCCCAATGAAACAAAATATCTCGCCAGGGCACTCATGCCAATGCCTCCAATCCCAATGAAGTAAATGTGCTTTATGTCAGTCAACTTGATCAATTCGTTTCCAATATTTGGTTTGCAATGAGGAGATCCGCATTTTTAATTCCATTCGCCAACATAGCACTTCGGAATGATTTTTGTTTTTCTTCACTAGCCAGTAGTTCCAATGCTTTTTCAATCAATTTTTCTCCAGCTTCAGCATCCGGTACCATCCATGCAGCATTTTTTTCTACCAGTTTCATTGCATTTACCGTTTGATGATCTTCGGCAGCAAACGGATATGGAACAAAAATGGATGGCTTCCCCGATATACATAATTCTGCAATAGACATTGCCCCTGCCCTTGATACCACCACATCTGCTGCCGCTAACGCATATTCCATATCCCGAATAAATGCTCCCACCCAAACAGATGACCTATGTTCAGCCGCTTGACGCGCGCGCGCTTCAAAAGATTTACCTGTTTGCCAAATCAGTTGAATATCATGTTCAATTACCTTATCTAAACCGGATGCTATGGCTTCATTTATACTCTTTGCACCTAAACTACCCCCTATTGATAATAGGACCTTCTTCGTTGTACTCAATCCAAAATGACTAATCCCTTGTTCTTTTGTAATAACGGAATCGGATATTACAGAACGAATGGGATTTCCAACTAATACCACTTTATCTGTCGGAAAGAATTTTTCCATTCCATCTGTAGATACAAATACTTTTACAGCACGCTTACCGAGTAACCTATTTGATTTACCGGCAAATGAATTTTGCTCATGAATGAACGTATCAATACCCTTTTGCTGAGCATAACGCAAAACTGGAAAACTTGAATATCCTCCAACACCAATCACTGTGTCCGGTTTAAATTCACGGAAGATCCTGCGTACTTGAAAAAAACTTTTGATCAGTTTAAATGGGAGTACTATGTTTTTGATCAAAGAACTTCGATTAAAACCGGCAATATCAATTCCTTTAATAGGATATCCCGCCTGTGGAACTTTCTCTATTTCCATCTTCCCTTTTGCCCCAATAAATAAAATAATAGCATCAGATTTTTTTGCCTTAATGGCATTTGCAATAGCAATGGCCGGGAAGATATGACCTCCCGTTCCTCCACCTGCTATAACAAATTTTTTCCTCATGCTTTTACAATTTTTTCATTTTGCTGTGCTTCCAGATTCTCCACATTATTAGCTACACTCAAAATAATACCGATGGCAGCACAAGTGAACATGAAAGAGCTACCACCCATACTCACCAATGGCAATGTGACTCCGGTAACCGGAAATAAATTCACATTTACGGCCATATTGGTCAATGCTTGTATTACTAAAGTGAAACTTAACGCTAAGGCTAAAAACGCACCAAAGGCAAATGGACATTTTCTAAATAAACGAATGCATCGAAAAAGAAAAGCCAAATAAACAAACAGCACGAAAATTCCACCCATCAATCCATATTCTTCGATTATTATGGAATAAATAAAATCAGAATACGGATGCGGTAAAAAGTTCCTGGCCTGACTATTACCTGGTCCTAATCCACTCCAACCACCTTTTGCAATCGCAATCTTAGCCTGTTGCACCTGATAAGCAACATCCTCTTTCCCTCCATACATAAAATCTTGAATCCTACCTACCCATGTTTTCACCCGACCTTTATTAATCCATGATGGAAGATCTTCACTATGCTTCTCTTCTTTGTTGTAATGTGTCACTGCAGTCAATACAAGAAATACCAATGGAATTAATGCAGCACCAATCACCAACATAATATGCTTCATACTGACACGACCGATGAACATCAATAATAAACTGGTAGCTCCCGTCAATAAAGCTGTTGATAAGTTTGCAGGTGCAATAAGAATACAAATAATCCCAACAGGTATGATAAGCGGAAGAAATCCTTTTCGAAAATCCTGGATCACCGTCTGCTTTCGGCTTAATTCCCTGGCTAAGTACATAAACAAGGCGATCTTAGCCAGATCAGAAGTTTGAAACGTAAGATTAATGATCGGGAGTTTGATCCATCTGCTGGCATCATTCAAATTCGTTCCAAAAAATAAGGTATAAATCAACAAGGGTATAGAAGCTATAAAAGCAACCAATGCGATCCTTGAATACCACATATAGTTTACTTTATGCAGTGCATAAATGATGACTATACCCACTATGATGAATCCTACTTGCTTAAATAAATATGACTCGGTACTTTTTGATAATTTATACGCAAGGGTACCGGTACTGCTATATACCGTAAGGAGGCTCATTAGTGCCAGTAGGACAACCAATGCCCATATCACTTTATCGCCTTTTGCCTTTGTATGTAAACTCGAGATCATACCTTGTTAAAAACTATTTTTATAATTCGCGAACGGCCTCTTTGAATTGACGTCCTCTATCCTCATAATTGATGAAAAGATCAAAACTTGCACAGGCCGGACTCAACAGTACAGCATCTCCTTTAGTGGCTAACCTAAAAGCTGCGTTAACAGCTGCCAGTGCAGAATCAGCATCAACAATAGTGGGTACTATACCATTAAATTCCTTATGAATCTTCGTATTATCAGTTCCTAAACAAACAATAGCCTTCACTTTTTCCTCAACAAGCTCGTTCAGTAAACTGTAATCATTTCCTTTATCAACACCACCCAGGATCAGTACTACAGGCTTAGTCATACTTTCCAATGCAAACCAAGTACTATTCACATTTGTAGCTTTACTATCGTTGATGAATTCAACTCCCCGTACAACGCCTGCGGGCTCCATTCGGTGTTCCAGACTCTCGAATGTTTTTACTGCATCCCTGATCTTTTCTTTTCTAATGCCGATAGTAGAAGCGGCTACACATGCTGCCATAGTATTATATTGGTTATGTTTCCCCTTGAGTGCAAAATCAAATACACTCATCTGCAATCTTTCTCCTGTCTGTAAACTCATCGTGTTATTGTTGATAAAAGCTCCATTTGGAATTTGTCTGTTCATAGTAAGGGGCAATGGGTTAGAATGTAATGGATAGTTTTTGATGTATTTCATTGTTACCGGATCGTCTTGATTATATATAAAATGATCAGCCTTAGTCTGATATTTCATAATATTGAACTTCGCCGTTATATATTTTTCAAAACGATACTCGTATCGGTCTAAATGATCTTCCGTGATGTTGGTTAATACGGCTACATCCGGACGAAATGTTTGGATATCATCCAACTGAAAACTGCTGATCTCAGCCACATATACCTGTTTTGGATCCAATGCAACTTGTCTGGCTATTGAATTACCAATATTTCCTACCAAAGCACAATCCAATCCTCCTGTTTTACAGATATGATAAGTGAGGGCCGTAGTGGTCGTCTTGCCATTACTCCCTGTAATACCAATGATCCTACTATCTCCTTTATGCCTGTAGGCCAGCTCCATCTCACTTATGATAGGTATGCCTTTAGCCATTATTTTCTGAACTATCGGATGTTTATGCGAAATGCCAGGACTTTTCATTACTTCATCAGCCTTTAATACTCGTTCTTCAGTATGTCCTCCCTCTTCAAAATCAATATTATGTTCCGCAAGTTCTTTTTTATATAGATCCTTTACTATCCCAGCATCTGATAAGAAGACATCATATCCCATGCGCTTAGCCAATACAGCAGCGCCTACTCCACTTTCACCACCTCCTAGTATGATCAATGTACTCATCTACTATCTAATCTTTAATGAAAGGATTGCGAATACCACACACATCAAGGTTAAGATCCAGAAACGGACAGCTATCTTACTTTCGTGATAACCTTTCTTCTGGTAATGGTGGTGTAATGGACTCATCAAAAACACGCGCTTCCCTTCACCATATTTTTTCTTTGTGTACTTGAAATAACTAACCTGTATAACCACACTTAAATTTTCTACTAGAAACACTCCGCAGAAAATAGGAATCAATAATTCTTTTCGAACCATGATCGCCAAGGCAGCTATGATACCGCCTAAAGCTAAACTTCCTGTATCGCCCATGAAAACCTGTGCTGGATACGTGTTATACCAAAGAAATCCAATACAGGCACCAATCATGGCAGCAATGAAAATACTCAGCTCACCAAGATTAGGGATATACATGATATTCAAATAATCAGATAGCAGCACATTACCACTGGCATAAGCAAATAATCCTAAACACAATCCAATAATGGCGGAAACACCTGTAGCCAGACCATCCAAACCGTCTGTTAAATTTGCTCCATTCGATACAGCCGTAACAATGAAAATAACGATCAACACATATAATATCCAGGTATATGCACGAAGGGATTCTGGTAATAATTTGGCGTAATTGAATTCATGATCTTTTACAAAAGGAATAGTGGTTATGGGTTCATTGGCCTCTACAAAATATCGGATTTGCCCACCTGCCTTAACCTCTTTAATATTAGAAGTGTTTTTTACATGCTCAATCGAGCCTTTGTATTCACGCCATGTTTTGGTATATGGACTAAAATATAAAGTAAGGCCTATGATTAGCCCTAGTCCAACCTGCCCCATAACTTTTGACCAACCGGCCAGACCATCCGAATCAGATTTTTTATAATTACTATCTTTTGATCTACGTTTCGCTTGAAGCTTAAAATAATCATCCAGAAATCCCACTAATCCCAACCAAATAGTTGATAAAAGAATTAACCATACATATACTTTATTCAGATTGGCAAATAAAATAGTTGGAATTAGAATGCCCATCAAAATGATGATCCCTCCCATTGTAGGTGTTCCCTTTTTCAATTGTTCACCTTCGAGGCCAAGATCACGAACACCTTCACCAATTTGCTTTGATTTCAAAAAGTTGATGATCCGCTTTCCAAAAATTAAGGTAATCACCAAAGACAATAAGATAGCCATCATGGCCCGAAATGTAATGAACTGAAAAAGTCCACCACCAGGCAACCTAATCCCTTCCTGATTTAACCACTCGAATAGATGATATAGCATATATTATCTTAGTTCAAAGCTTTCGTTCAATACTTGTTTATCATCAAAAGGAAGTCGAACTCCCGCTACTTCCTGATATTTTTCATGACCTTTCCCTGCGATCAAAATAATATCATCAGTATTTGCCAAACTCACAGCAGTCTTAATCGCTTCTTTCCTATCCGCAATGGATAAGAATTTTCTTCTATGCTCTATTTTCAGATCAGACTCCATATCCTTAATGATCTGAATTGGATCCTCAGAACGTGGGTTATCTGAAGTAAAAATCACTTTATCACTATGTTCGCAGGCTACTCCACCCATTAACGGACGTTTTGTTTTATCTCGATCACCGCCACACCCTACAACAGTGATTACCTTTTCGTAACCTTTTCTAAGTTTTTTTATTGTTTGAAGAACATTCAACAATGCATCTGGAGTATGTGCATAATCCACAATACCAATAACGCCATCTTTTGATAGTTGATATTCAAATCTTCCCTCTGCCCCTGGCAGATTACTTAAAATGGTCAATACCTCCTGACGATCTTCACCTAGGCAAATAGCTGCTGCATAAACAGCTAAAAGATTATATGCATTAAATTCACCAATTAAACGAAAATTGACTTCCTGCTCATTGATCAGCATATGCAATCCGTTCAGGTTATTATCCAACAATTTTCCTTTGAAATCAGCTACTGATAATAAACTATAATAATATTTTTCAGCTACTGTATTCTGTAACATCACTGCTCCGCGTTTATCGTCCATATTAGAAATGGCAAAGGCAGTTTTAGGGAGATGATCAAAAAATGACTTTTTTACTTTTATATACTCGTCAAATGTTTTATGATAATCCAGATGATCATGTGTGATATTCGTAAAAATGCCACCTGCAAATTCAATCCCTTCCATACGATATTGGTGAATAGCATGGCTACTCGATTCCATAAATACATGAGAACATCCTTGTTCTCTCATTTCTCTTAAAAGACTACTTAAACGCAGCGCATCTGGAGTGGTATGGGTAGATGGATATTCTTTCCCATCAATTATGTATTTAACGGTTGATATCAACCCGCAACTATATCCCAGTCCAGTGAATAATTGATATAATAATGTTGCAACTGTCGTTTTACCATTTGTTCCGGTTATCCCAACTACAAGCATCTTTCCAGAAGGATTTCCGTTGAAATTATGAGCCATGATCCCCAAAGCAATTGCTGTATTGGCAACTTCTATATAGCTGATTTTAGGGTCAACTTCAACAGGAAGCTTTTCACAAACAATAACCTGTGCTCCAGCTGATATAGCGCTGTAAATATGATCATGACCATCAATGGTTGTTCCACTTATTGCAACAAAGCAGCTATTTTCAGTTACCTGACGAGAATCTGATACTATACCGGAGATAAGCAGATCTGTAGTACCATGTACTGCTTTGATCTGTACTTTGTATAATATGTCACGCAGATTCATCATTAATTCAAATCGATATAAACGGTTTGTCCTTTACTAATTATTTCCCCGGCTGCTAAAGATTGTTGGAATACTTTACCCACTCCACGTACAGATGCGTTCAATTGCAATGATTCAATTAAATACAAAGCATCTTTAAGTCCCATTCCTTTCAGATTAGGCATTACACCAGTTTCGGTTTTTAAGATTTTAGCTGTATTTTGATTGTTCTCCCGTTGTACGTAAGCCCATGATTTTTTCCCCGAAGAATCTCTAAAATTCATTCCTAGTCCGCTAAATATCTTTTCAAAATCTTGTCTGTACCCCGACCAAAAAGCTATACTGCTATCGACTTTAACTACTGGACGATAAACAGGTTGAGCTTTTAGATTGATCGCATATAACTTATCCGCTATTTCTTTGAAAACAGGAGCAGCTACTAGAGAACCATAAAACTTTTTGGAGCCAATTTTATTGCGAATGACTACAATACAGGAATACTGTGGATTGTCTGCAGGGAAGTAACCGGCAAAAGAAGATTGATAAATATGTGCGTTATATCCTCCAGGAACATCAGATACTAGTGCTGTACCTGTTTTACCAGCAATTTTATAATTTGTATTTGCAAGATTTTTTGCAGTACCATTTAGCACCACACCTTCAAGGCATTCTTTAAGCATTGATAGGGTTTGTGGTGAGCAAATGGCATCAAGTTTAACTTCAGGGGAGTAGGCACGCACCACCTTACCATCTTTCATGATAGAATTCACCAGATATGGCCTCATCATTTTACCACCATTTGCTATGGCGTTATACAACATCAATGTATGCAATGGAGTGAAGGAGATGGAATAACCAAAGCTCATCCAGGGTAGAGATATACCATTCCAGTATTTCGATCCTGGTACATGTATTTCCGACTTTGTTTCGCCGATAAGCCCAACTCCCGTTGGTTGCTCAAATCCAAGTCTGCGTATATGCCCAAGAAATTTATTCGGATCTTGACTATAATAAGTTACAGCCAACTTGGCCATTCCAACATTAGAACTAAGTTCGAAAGCCTGCTTCACACTAACATTAGTTCGACCATGTGGCTCACTATCTCTTACAGTACCACCTTTTAATGGCCATACACCATTTTCTAAATTCACGGTACCATTAACTGTTGTGAATTTATCTTCAAAAACAGCCAGCATGGTCAACAATTTAAATGTAGAACCAGGTTCTGTTTTACGAATGGCATAATTTAAATTTTCTGCAAAACTTCCATCAGGTTGAAGACCCAGGTTTGCGATCGCCTTGATTTTTCCTGTTTTCACTTCCATCACAATAGCCGTCCCATGTTCAGATCCATTATCCTTTAACATCTTCATCAATGCCGATTCCGTAATATCCTGTAAGTTGACATCAATGGTAGTTACAATATCATGTCCATTCTGTGGTTCAATTTCTGATCCTTCAATAGGAACAAAAGCTCCTCCGGCTAATCTGCGAACCAAACGTCGTCCATTCTCCCCCTTTAATAAAGTATCGTAAGTAAGTTCTAGGCCTACATTTTTACGAACCATATTCCCATCCTTATCTCTGTACTCCCTAGCTAATCCAATGGTCCTGTTCGCCAGCAGCCCAAATGGAGTAAGACGCTTTTCTTTATCCTCAAAAATAAAACCACTTTTATTTCGCCCTTCTTTTATCAAATGAAAGTCGCCCATGGTCTTATATTGCTCAAAGTTGATATTTCGGCGAAGTAAAAAATATCGATCCTTTCTTTTATATGCAGCGTTTAATAGCTCTTTATAATAATCAGCACCAAAATCTTTGAATAACGCTGCGAGCTCCATCGACAACGTATCGATATTTTTGGTAAAGAGCATGCCATTCTTAGCTCTCAGACCTTGAGCAGCAAAATCAATACGAACATCAAAGTAGGGAATAGATGTGCTTAACATCCTTCCATCTTCACTATAAATTGTACCACGCTCTGCATCTAGCTCACGATATTCTAAATGCAAACTATCGCTCATCTTTTTCCAAAAGTTGCCTTCTGCACGCTGTATATAAACCGTTTTACCGATGATGGCAAAACCCAGGATAATTATACATAGGAATACTAAATAAACTCGCCACAATATGTCCTTTTTAATATCCAAGCATCAATCGTTTTAAATCAGTTTATAGTATCCTTTAATTTCATTGGTGGTTGACCAAGAGGCTTTAATCCCATTGGTTCAACAGCATTTATTAATTCACTTTGCTTACTGCGGAACATCAACTCACTTCTTAACGTCTTGTATTCATATTGCACTTCCTTTAATTCTCTTAGGGTTCGGTTAATTTCCTTGATCGTTTTTTCAGTCAAATGCCCATTATATATATACAAAACAGTTAGTAGCGATAAAAAAAGAAAGAATGGTATATTGCTAACTACCCACTGGTAATTAAAAAACCATTTTTTCCATTCCATTTTTATTTCTTTCTGCTCCATCTTATTTTTTCTCAGCGATCCGAAGTTTAGCACTTCTGGATCTAGCATTCATTTTGACTTCTTTTTCAGTTGGAACAATTGGCTTCTTTGTTACAACTGTAAAGGGAGAAACTCTTCTGGTTCCGTAGATCTCATCAGGCACCTCATCTTCAAAACTTCCACTTCGGAAAAAATTTTTAACCAGTCGATCCTCCAGGCTATGAAAAGTGATTACGGCTATTCTACCCCCACTACTCAAATATTCCGGAACCTGTTCCAACAATTCTTTAAGCGCCCCCATCTCATCATTTACCGCTATTCGTAAGGCCTGAAATACCTGCGCGAAATATTTATTCGGGTTTCCTTTCACCACTTGCTGAACTGCATCCTTAAACTGTTGAATCGTTTGCAGCGGAACCGATGATCGATAGGCGACAATGGTTCTGGCCAGCGTTTTTGAATTGGTCACCTCACCATATTCACTGAATATCTGCACCAACTCTTCTTCCGATTTTTCCATCAGCAATTGAGCTGCGGTAATGGATTGTCGCTGATCCATACGCATATCCAATGCCGCATTAAACCGGATTGAAAACCCTCGCTCACCTTCGTCGAACTGATGACTGCTAACACCCAGATCTGCCAAAATCCCATCTACTTTTGATACTTCATGTAAGCGTAAGATTCTTCCGATATGACGAAAATTATATGGAAGAAAAACGATGCGAGTATCATCGGGAAGATTTGTCTTGGCATCTTCATCTTGATCAAACACGTACAGCTTACCATGGTTACCTAATCGATCTAGCATCGCTATACTGTGTCCCCCACCTCCAAATGTGCAATCCACATAAATACCATCAGGTTTTATGTTTAATGCATCAATGGCCTCTTTCAACATCACCGGCACATGATATCCGTTTCCTCCGGTGATATGGTCGCGCACGTCCATGTTTTATTCAATATTGCCATTCATCACCTGAGCAGCCACATCACTGAAAGCTTCAGGAGAATAGGAATCAAAGAACTCTTGGTATTTTTTCTTATCCCAGATCTCAATTTTATTTACCGCCGAAACCAGCACCATGTCTTTTTCTAGTCCGGCATGTTCAATCAAATTTTTAGGAATTAGCATTCGTCCGGCACTATCTAACTCCATTTGTATCGCTCCGTTTAGGAACCAACGACGGAATTCCCGAACTTTGGGGTCAAAATCGTTGAGTTTGGCAATTTTGGAATAAATAGGCTCCCAACTACTAAGAGGATAAAGAGTCAGGCATTTTTCAAAGCCACGGTTTATGACAAACGAAGCTGAGTCCCCATCCGGCAACTGCTTCTTTAGTCCTGCCGGGAGAAGGAATCTGCCTTTGCTGTCGAGCGTGACTTCATATTCTCCTAAAAAGCCTGTCATTTCCAAAATTTGAACTTTTTTTGACGATTATTGACACAAAATAACACATTTTCCCACTTTTGATCTCAAATCAAAGGGGCTATATTTTTCCACAAGCGGAAACGTATGTCAGCACTGCATTTCATGAGAAAAACACCAATGATAATGTGCGAAACTGTCAATGCTATGTGGATATCCTGTGAACAACATGCAAAATGGATCGAAAATGAATAAACAGACAGAGGACCATTCGCCAAATCCAAGGGATATTTCTATTCAAGAGTATGATTACTTGCTTCCAGAAGATAGGATCGCGAAATTCCCATTGAAAGAAAGGGACGCATCCAAACTTTTGATATATGATAACGGAGCAATACGAGAAGACACGTATAAAAATATTACTGCATATCTACCAGAAGGATCAAGCTTGGTTTTTAATAATACTAAAGTAGTAGAGGCCCGCATCTTGTTTCAAAAGGATACGGGCAGCGTTATTGAGATCTTTGCGTTGGAACCAGACTCAAGATATAATGATATCCAAACAGCTATGCTGGAAAAGGGATCTGTTTACTGGAAATGTTTGGTGGGTGGGGCAAGTAAATGGAAAAAAGGAATTGTACTGGAAAAGAAAATATTGGATTCACTTATTCTACATGCAGCAATAATTGAACAACTTCCCGATTGCTTTTTAATTCATTTGAACTGGTCAGACAAAGAATTAACCTTCGCTGAATTACTGCATCATGCTGGATTGATCCCATTACCGCCATACCTCAAAAGAAAATCAGAGCAATCGGACGCTGAACGATATCAAACAATATATGCAAAAGCGGAAGGTTCAGTAGCCGCACCAACAGCTGGCTTACATTTCACAGATTATATATTCAACCAAATGGGGAAAGCTAACATAAAGCGGGAGTATGTAACCTTGCATGTTGGAGCAGGTACTTTTAAACCCGTTAAAGCATCGCGATTGGAAGGGCATGAGATGCACGCTGAATTTATGGATGTGGATATGGAAACACTTAAAAGTTTACAATCGTCAAACCGCATATATGCAGTTGGTACCACCTCACTCAGAACATTGGAATCGCTCTATTGGATGGGTGTAAAATGTACTATAGATCCAAACATCAACATTCAAGATCTTGAAATGAAACAATGGGAAATCTATGATACATGGATAAAGTATAAAGTACCTTCATCAACAGCAATACATAATCTAATTGACTATATGGCATCCAGAAAGATGCAGCGAATCATTTGTAAAACCAGTTTACTGATCACTCCAGGATACGAAAGAGGATGGACAGACGGAATCATAACCAATTTTCATCAACCACAATCGACATTATTATTGCTGATTGCTTCATTTGTAGGAGATGATTGGAAGCGGATTTATCAATATGCGCTATCGAATGAATACCGATTCCTAAGTTATGGAGATGGAATGCTTATACGTTAAAGTATTGTTGGAAATTCCAACTTAAACCGACTTCCCTTACCTAAAGAGCTTTCTAAACTAATCTTGCCTTTATGGCCATCAACTAAGCTTTTCACGTAGCTAAGACCTAAACCAAAACCTTTTACATTATGGATATTTCCAGTATGTGCTCTATAAAATTTTTCAAAAATTTTACCCTGCGTTTCCCGGGACATACCAATACCATTATCTTCAATTTCAATAATGATATGGCCCTTCAGATTATGTGTACTGATTTTAACTAACGGCGGAACGTCCACTTTAGCATACTTAATAGCATTATCAAGAAGATTATTCAATAAGTTACTAAAAAGAGGAGAATCCGCATTGATCAAATCCTTATCTGCAGCTAAATTCAGTTGAATCATCCCGTTTCGTTCTTCCAGCTGCAGTTTAAATGAATCAACCGTTTTTTGAATAGAATCATGAACATGAACAGGTATCCTGTTCAACTTAACTTCATTACGATCAAATTGTGCTGCCTCCAAAATATTTTCTACATGCGTATTCATTCGCTTATTTTCTTCCGAAATAACAGAACTGAAATAATTCAATTGTTCAGGATTATTTTTTACCGATTCCTTTTGAATAGCATTGGCAGCAATCGAGATCGTAGCAATTGGGGTTTTTAATTCATGAGTCATATTATTGATAAAATCAGAAGTCAATTCAGTGAGCTTTTTCTGATTGAGCCATGCCTTTACGGTTATATAAAAAGCAGCCAAGATGATCATGGTAAATAATAATGCGCCCGCAATCATCCATCCTAATGTATTGAATATATCTTTCTTGTAATCCAGAATAACCATTACTAAACTTTCTTCAGGAATTAAATTTTCCGCCTCACTCCCTGGAATTGTTTCAATCATCCGGATCAAAATGAGATTATTTAGTTTATCAGTTGATGCTTTTTCGTAAGCAGCGTCAAATCGTTCCGATTTAAGATCAAAATCAAACGTATTAGCCTCGTTATAAATAGCGAATTCAAAAGATAATTTTTTTGAAGTAATGGAATCAAGTTCTTTTCTTATAAGTTCTTGTAATCGGAATGTAGTAAAATGCTCTGCAATGGTTCCCCCTTGAAAATTGAATAGGGAATCTGTCTTTTGAAATTTATTCTTATCCAGAAATAAACTTTTCTCTTCCTGAAGCTGATCGATGACATGTATAGAGGCAAGATTAATACTCTCTTCTATCTGTTCGGTACTTAGCCGTACGGTTTTACGTATCAATACCACCTGAAGAATTATGATCCCAAGCAGTGATAACGCGATTAAAACAGTTATGAGGGTAAATAGCTTTTTCATGCGAACGGGCAAAAATACACAATGCACTTCTCCAAACGGCAGTTTATCCTTTAATTAACGTAGGTTTAAGAGCATTTACATTGGTCTGAACAATTTATAATAAAAATGGGTATAAACGCATAATTACAGACAGAAATTAGATCGGTTTTACTTAAATTGGTATATGGAAAAAATCGAACCTGGAGTTTTACTCGTTGCCGATCCATTTCTAAAAGATCCGAATTTTAGCAGAACCGTTATATTAATGTGTGATCATCAAAAGGAAGGCAGTTTTGGGTTTGTTCTGAATCGATTGATCGATTCAACACTTGCTGATCTTATTCCGGATACAACTTCCCTTAAAATTCCAGTGAGCTATGGTGGACCTGTTCAGCAGGATACGCTTCATTTCTTACATAAACGGCCTGATCTAATCTCAGATGGCCTATTACTAACGGATGAAATTCACTGGGGTGGAAATTTCAACACAGTTTTGGAACTATTAGAAAAGGAATTGATACTACTACATGATATTCGATTTTTTCTTGGTTATTCCGGATGGGCAGAAGGACAACTAGATGAAGAAATTAAGGAAAGCTCTTGGTTAACTTCTACTTCGACCTCAGAACTTATTTTTGAAACAAATACAGATAAATTATGGGCCGCCGTTCTAAAGCATATGGGTGGTGAATTTGAAAAACTAGTTAACTACCCTATCGATCCTCAGTTAAATTAATTTGCACTTAGCGCCCAGCAATATCATAACGATACCCAGTTTCAATAAAATCATCCCACACCGGAATGTATGATAATCAATCACGCTGATTAGTGACCTGGCATTTTAAGTATGCCACAAAAAAGGGGATCATGTAAATATGACCCCCTTTGAAAATGGAATATGTTGAATTATTCAGTTACTCTTTCTACTAATACCACTACTCTGTTATGCAGCACTTCCATAAAACCACCCTGGATAGTAAATGCAGTAGTATTACCTGACTTATCATTAAGTACTTTCAATTTACCAGCACCAAGAGCACTAACCATTGGAGCATGTTTCTCAAGTACTTCAAAAGACCCGCTAATTCCCGGGAGTTGAACGCCATAGACGTTCCCACTGAATAGCTTTTTTTCGGGCGTTAATATTTCAAGTTCCATAATGAAAATTCTCTCCTTGATTATTTAGCAGCTGCCATCAGCTTCTTACCCTTCTCGATAGCATCTTCTATGGTACCAACCAGGTTGAATGCAGCTTCTGGATACTCATCCACTTCTCCATCAATAATCATATTGAAACCGCGGATCGTGTCTTCGATACTTACGAATACTCCTTTCAAGCCAGTGAACTGTTCAGCCACATGGAATGGCTGTGAAAGGAAACGTTGAACACGACGAGCTCTTGATACAACCAATTTATCTTCTTCACTCAATTCATCCATACCCAAAATCGCGATGATATCCTGCAATTCCTTATATCGCTGCAGAATTCCCTTAACCCGATTTGCACAAGCATAATGCGCCTCACCTACAATCTGAGGAGTAAGGATACGTGAAGTTGAATCCAAAGGATCTACCGCTGGGTAGATACCTAAGTCAGCGATCTTACGACTCAATACCGTTGTGGCATCCAAGTGTGCGAATGTTGTAGCTGGAGCCGGATCGGTAAGGTCATCCGCAGGTACGTACACCGCTTGTACAGAGGTAATAGAACCATTTCGGGTTGACGTAATTCTTTCTTGCATCAGACCCATCTCAGTAGCCAGCGTTGGCTGATACCCTACCGCTGAAGGCATACGACCTAATAGAGCCGATACCTCAGAACCTGCCTGAGTAAAGCGGAAGATATTATCTACGAAGAATAAAATGTCTTTTCCTTTTCCAGTACCATCTCCATCACGGAAATATTCGGCTATGGTCAAACCACTCAAGGCAACACGCGCACGCGCTCCGGGAGGCTCATTCATCTGACCGAAAACGAAAGTAGCTTTAGAATCTTTTAAGCCCTCCATATCCACTTTATCCAGATCCCATCCACCTTCTTCCATACTATGCTTGAAGGCATCACCGTATTTCATGATGCCTGCTTCAATCATTTCACGCAACAGATCGTTACCCTCACGAGTGCGTTCACCAACTCCAGCAAAAACCGAAAGACCTCCATATCCTTTAGCAATATTATTGATCAACTCTTGAATCAATACAGTCTTACCCACACCGGCACCACCGAAAAGACCAATCTTACCACCCTTTGCATAGGGTTCAATGAGATCGATTACTTTGATTCCCGTAAACAGCACTTCTGATGCGGTACTCAAATTCTCAAATGCAGGTGGTTTTGCGTGGATAGCACGTCCATTTTCTTTAGAAACTTGTGGAAGACCATCGATGGCATCACCTGTTACGTTGAACAGACGGCCATTAATGGCTTCACCAGTTGGCATGGCAATCGCTCTACCCGTATCCACTACTTCCATTCCACGGGTCAGACCCTCTGTTCCATCCATAGCGATGCAACGTACGCTGTCTTCTCCAAGGTGCTGCTGCACCTCCATCACCAACCTCTCTCCATTAGGACGCTTGATCTCCAATGCGTTATAAATCTCCGGTAATTGTCCCTGGAACTGTACGTCTAATACCGCTCCAATGATCTGCTTGATTTTACCCGTGTTAGCCATATAAATATCGTTATGCGGGGGGTTTGAAATTTGGCGCAAAGATAAGAGAAAATCCTGTCGCATCAGCAGAAAAAAATAAATTAAACTTTTGAATGTTTAATAAGCGTGTTTGAAAGATAAAACATTGTTTTAAGTAAGGAACCTCAAGCGTTATACAAAATATCCATATTCTTCTTGTGTGCTCTATCTTCCGCTATTATGGAAACTTCCCTTTCGATTAACCCTACTCTATTGAATTTCGGCCCGCTTGTTCAGGCGGAGATTTTCCCAAATGAACAGTCATTTTTAATGCTCAAAAATGATATGGAGGGAGAAAAAAAATATGCCAGAGTTAAGCTCCTATTAGATACAGGCTCTAATATTTCTGGACTTGATCGCCGAATTATTGAGCAATTACAATTAAGGCATTACGCTGAAAAATCATTTGTGGAAGGTGCCGGTGGTAGGACATCATTGAACAGATATAAATGTATATTATACATTGATGTTTTTGGAAATAAGGCACTGCCAATGGATATTCTTGAAGGACAATTTGAGGAAAGCCCGTATGATGGAATACTCGGAAGGGACGTACTCAGATTTTGCAAGCTTCAATATGATGGTCCATCAAATCAATTCTCACTCTCAGCCCCTGATTTCTAATCAACGCATAAATAAAAGGGCAGCCAGAGCAGCACCTAACATAGGGCCAAGAATGGGTATCCATGCGTATTGCCAATTTGAACTCCCTTTTCCAGAAATAGGCAATACTGCATGCGTGATTCGAGGCCCCAGATCACGGGCAGGATTAATAGCATATCCCGTTGATCCTCCTAAACATAATCCTATCGCCAATACTATAAAGGAAACAGGCAACGCATCAATAGACCCAATACCCGTTTCCGGTTTTGTAATAGAAAAAACAGCCACCATGAAAACAAAGGTTGCCATACATTCCGTTAGAAAATTATGAAATGAATCTTTGATGGCAGGGCCAGTTGCAAAAACACCAAGAAATCCACCTTCCTGTCCTGGTTCTTCAAAATGCTTTCGGTAAGCAAGCCATGCTAAAGCAGAACCCACAGATGCTCCGGCAACCTGTGCCAAAAAATATCCAGGAACACTACTCCATTCGAAGGATCCTGCAATAGCCAAAGCTAAGGTTACCGCTGGATTCAAATGAGCACCACTAATGGGAGCAGAAAAAATCACGCCCACAAAAACTGCCATTGCCCACCCCAAGGTAATAATGATCCAGCCACTGTTATTCCCATAAGTTTTCTTAAGAGATACATTGATATTTACGCCAGTTCCTAATGTGATCAATAGTATGGTGCCAATAAATTCACCTAAAACAGGATTCATATGCAATCGTTTTTACGTAATTGAATGTACTAATTTTTATAGAATGTATCGCTGTGCTATTTCATTGAATGAAGTAAGTTGATCTGCCTTCCACTTTTCATCCTTATTCATTTCTTGAGCCATCCACTCAACAATCCTGGGTGCTATACGTATGGTTAGCCCTGCATCCAGTAATAAAAGCCTCGTTCTTCGAGCCAGTACGTCTTCCAGTTGCATTGCCAATTCTTCTCTTATCATCCAAATCAGTTCCGCTCTGGTAAAAGGATAATCAGGATGCCATTTTTCTGCATATACCTTACTCTCTTTTTCTATTTCTTTGATCTTGGCGAGATCCGTACCATATTGAGTTGGATTTTCTTCTTTCGTCCACCCCCGCAGTTTCAAATCGTCTGTTATGCATCTCGTTTTTTTAAGTTTACCTACAAAAATGGCGTTCTCTACCGCATCTTTAGCCATCTTCCGATATGTGGTCCACTTACCTCCTATTATCGTTATTAATCCAGAGACAGATACAAGAATAGTGTGATCTCTTGACATCAGTGCGGTTGACCCTTTATTGGTTGATTTTACTAATGGGCGAAGACCAGCAAATACACTTAAAATATTTTTTCGTTCCAGTTTCCTTCCAGAATATTGGTTAAAATTTCGCATGATGAAATCAATCTCTTCATCGAAAGCCTCAGGCTCATCTGAAATTTCCTTGACAGCAGTATCGGTTGTTCCAATTACCACTTTACCATTCCAGGGAACAGCAAATAAAACTCTACCATCATCTGTTTTAGGTATCATCATAGCATGAGATCCCTGAAAAAATATTGGATCTACTACTATGTGTACGCCTTGAGAAGGAGTGAGCATGGCAGGTTGATCAGCTTTATCCATGGCAATCAGATGATCTGCAAAAATACCAGTAGCATTAATAACTGATTTAGATAGTATTCTAAATTCATTGCCAGATAACACATCCTGGCATTTTACTCCACTAATTTTTTTATCTGAATACTCAAATCCTTTTACATCCATATAATTGAGCAAACAAGCCCCATGATCAGCAGCCGTTAGGCCAAGCGTAATAGCCAATCTGGCATCATCAAATTGACCATCATAATACAATATCCCACCCTTTAGTCCGGTTGGATGGATAGAAGGAAGATGCTCCAATACTTTTTTCTTACCAAGCCAGCTCACTTTACCGATCTGAAGCTTACCTGCCAGGATATCGTATATGCTTAATCCGATACCATAAAACAAAAAAGAAAAGATCGAATAAACAGGAACGATAAATGGCTGAGCCCCTGTAATATGAGGAGCATTTTTTAATAAAATACCTCTCTCCCTTAAGGCCTCTTTTACGAGTTTGATATTCCCTTGCGCAAGATAACGAACACCACCATGTATGAGTTTTGTTGATCTTCCCGAAGTACCTTTTGCAAAATCATTTTTTTCAAACAGGGCAACCTTATATCCTCTTGAAGCAGCGTCCACTGCAATGCCCAATCCAGTTGCACCCCCACCAATCACTACCACATCCCATATTTCTTCTGATCTTAACCTACTTAACCCCTGTTCCCGATTCATAAAACCATTTTAATCCTCTCCTTTAGACCAAGCTAATACAGCCCTTACAGCTCTTGTCCACCCTTTCAAATGTTGTTGTCGTTCCTCGCTATGCATTGTTGAAGTGTACTTTTGGTCTGCTTGCCAATAACCTTGTAGATCATCAACGGATTCCCAATAACCTACTGCCAGACCTGCAAGATATGCCGCACCCAAAGCGGTAGTTTCAATGATCTTAGGCCTTACTACAGTAACATCCAGCATATCGCTCTGAAATTGCATCAAGGCATCATTAACGGTAGCTCCGCCATCAACTCTCAATTCTTTAATGGGAATGCCAGAATCTCCTTCCATGGCCACTAGAACATCTCTCGTTTGATACGCTATGCTCTCTAATGCAGCACGAGCAATATGTCCCTGTTCACTGCCTCTGGTTATACCTAATATCGTACCACGAGCATGTTGTTCCCAATGTGGTGCACCTAACCCGGCAAAAGCAGGAACAAGATAAACTCCTCCATTATTTTCAACTGAAGCAGCCAAAGCCTCTATTTCTTTTGACTCTCGTATGATCTTCAAGCCATCTCTAAGCCATTGAACAACTGCACCTGCTATAAATACGGATCCTTCTAATGCATATTGCATTTCACCATTGATTTTCCATGCCACCGTAGTCAATAAATTATGCTTCGATGCCACAGGTTTATTTCCTGTATGCATTAACATAAAACAACCTGTTCCGTATGTATTTTTAACCATACCCGGAGCATGACAAAGCTGACCGAAAAGTGCTGACTGCTGATCACCAGCCATACCTGCAACAGGAATACTGGCAGATGAGAGGAGTTCTTGCGTATAACCATATACTTCGCTATTGGAACGTATTTCCGGTAACATACTTCGAGGTATATCAAAAATGGTTAGCAATTCGTTGTCCCAATCCTGTGTGTGGAGATTGAATAATAATGTTCTTGATGCATTGGAAACATCCGTAGCATGTACTTTCCCAGCAGTCAAATTCCACAACAACCAACTATCAACCGTGCCAAATGCCAATTCACCGGCATTTGCTTTTTCTCTTGCTCCCGGAATATGGTCCAGCATCCATTTGATTTTTGTTCCGGAGAAATACGCATCTAATACCAATCCCGTTTTATCACGGATCATCGGTTCCAGCCCCTGCTTCTTCCACGCTTCGCACAGGGAAGCCGTTCTGCGGTCTTGCCAAACAATAGCGTTTCCAATTGCCTTACCCGTTGCTCTATCCCACACTATGGTTGTTTCACGCTGATTGGTAATGCCAATAGCAGCAATATCTTTAGCGGTAAGCCCCGCTTTCATAATGGCTTCAGCAGCAACTCCGATTTGAGTACTCCAAATTTCTGCGGGATCGTGCTCTACCCACCCCGGCTGAGGAAAAATTTGGGTAAATTCTTTTTGAGCAACACTGATCATTTGCCCACGCTTATCAAAAACTATGGCACGAGATGAAGTAGTTCCCTGATCCAGTGCTAAAATATATTGAGTCATAATGGGTATTAAGATAATTAAAATTGTCAAATTTACTATTCGTTAGAATTAGTGAATTAGCACATGAGCCAATTAGCTAATTTCTTACCTTGCAGCTATGGACAAATTCATTGTTTCCGCCCGTAAATATCGACCACAAAATTTTTCAACTGTAGTGGGACAGTCGCATATTACCACCACGTTAAAAAATGCCATTCGAAATAAGCAACTGGCACATGCATTCTTATTTTGTGGGCCACGTGGGGTAGGTAAAACAACTTGTGCAAGAATTTTGGCCAAAACGATTAACTGCATGAACCTCGATGCTGAGGGTGAAGCCTGCAATGAATGTACATCGTGCATATCGTTCAATAATGGATCATCATTGAATATTCACGAGCTGGATGCTGCCAGCAACAACTCAGTAGATGATATCCGAAACCTGGTTGATCAGGTCCGATTTGCACCTCAGGCTGGCGAATATAAAGTGTATATCATCGATGAGGTTCATATGTTGAGTTCTTCTGCGTTCAATGCATTTTTGAAAACCCTGGAAGAGCCTCCTGCCTATGCAAAATTTATTTTAGCTACCACTGAAAAGCATAAAATTCTTCCAACTATACTTTCTCGTTGTCAAATTTTTGATTTTAAGCGAATAACCAATCAAGATACCGTTGATCATCTTCAGGAGATCTGTAATAAAGAAGGAATAAAAGCTGAAAAATCTGCCCTACATGTCATCGCTCAAAAAAGTGAAGGCTGTATGCGTGATTCATTAAGTATAATGGACAAGATCGCCAGCTTTACCAATAATCAACTGACCTATACAAATACCTTAGAGCATCTAAATATTCTAGATGAAGATTATTTTTTCCGACTTCTCGAAAATATGCAACAACAAAAACTGGCAGAAGCACTGCTCGTTTTTGAAGACATCAACAGAAAGGGATTTGAAGGAGAAATGGTATTAAATGGGTTTGCAGAGTTTATCAGAAATATTTTAGTTTGCCGAGATACCAAAACGGTATCATTACTGGAAGCAGTTGAGGGATTCAGAGAAAAATATCAGGAAGCTGCAAAAACAATTTCACTTTCTTGGTTAGTATCTGCCTTGCAAATTTTAAATGAAGCGGAGATTAATTATAAACAAGCAAGAAATCGTCGTTTACACGTAGAGCTTTGCTTTATAAAATTGACTTATCTACATCAGGCCATCGAAGTTGCTCAGGATGGTGCTAAAAAAAAAATGGATAGTGTAAAACCTGTCGCATTCAGAAAAATCGGGTTTGTAGAGGAAAAATCAGGAGCGGTATCAGCACCTACTGCTTCATCAACAACCGCTGCTCCAAAATTGACCATTAAAGAAACTAAAGAGGAAAAGCAAACTGCTCCTAATTCAGTATCGCCGAATCAGACTAAACCTGTAAGCTTACCCCCTCAGCCTAAATTTGGAAATCTTCAAAAAATAAGAGATCAGATTTCCCGTAAACCACAGGTTGAACAGAACCAGATACCCTTAACTCAGGAAAAACTTCAGCAGGCCTGGGAACTATATGTCGATAAATTATTGAAGGCCAATAATCCATCAGCTGCAACGAATTTCAGATTAGCTGTTCTTAAGATCCTGGATGATCAAAACTTTGATATCATAACCGAGGGAAATATCCAGCAAAAATTTATAGAATCAGAAAGAGGAGGATTGATCGAACATTTGCAAACCTTCTTCAACAATAAAAATCTCAAGTACCATTTGATCTTGGAAGAAAATGAAGAAACTAAAGATAAAACCCCTAAAGACCGTCCAATTCCACCAAGGGAACAATATCAAAAAATGGTAGAAATGTACCCTCTTATAAAGGATTTGAGGGATCGGTTAGGTATGGATCTAGACTATTAATAAAAGCAGAGGTTTTAATCCATGAATCCGCTACTTCGTAATCCGTAAATTTGTAGTATTTTCGGCCTCCGAAACCAAAAATAAGCCCTTTTCATATGGCAGAAGTGATCAGAATGCCGCTTTTGAGCGATACCATGACGGAAGGAAAGATCGTCAAATGGAATAAAAAAGTTGGGGATAGTGTTAAAAGTGACGACGTCCTTGCAGATGTTGAGACCGATAAGGCCACCATGGAAGTAGTTGGTTATGTAGATGGTACTTTACTCTATATTGGTGTGGAAGAAGGCAAAGCTGCCAAGGTTAATGATGTCATCGCCATTATTGGTAAACCTGGTGAAGAGTTTAATTCTCTTCTGAATAGCGAGCCAAAAGCTGATGTAGCTGCAGCTCCCATTGCACCTGCGCCTGCTGCATCTTCTGCTCCAACCGTTACACCTGAAGAATTAGGCGTTACAGTTATCCGTATGCCATTATTAAGTGATACGATGACGGAAGGGAAAATCGTTAAATGGAATAAAAAAGTTGGCGATTTTGTTAAAAGCGATGATGCCATTGCGGATGTTGAAACCGATAAAGCGACCATGGAAGTGGTTGGATATGTGGAAGGCACATTACTTCATATAGGTGTACCAGAAGGTGAGGCTGCAAAAGTGAATGGGGTGATCGCAATCATTGGTAAAGCTGGTACGGATATATCAGGGTTACTGGCATCGTTAGACCAGCCTCAATCGGCAGCTCCGGCCAGCACACCTTCAACTGCTCCAGCTGCAAGTTCAACTCCAATAACAGCTGCAGCACCAACATTTTCCTCTACTGATGGTAGTCGGGTTAAAGCTTCCCCTCTGGCAAAACGACTGGCTGAAGAAAAGGGTATCAATATCAACCAAATTCAGGGTTCTGGAGATGGGGGACGCATCATTAAAAAGGATGTAGATTCTTATCAGCCAGGTACCGCGGTAAGTCAAGTAGCAAACATTCCTGCATTTGTACCAAGTGGAGAGGAAGGCTACACGGATACAGAGAACTCATCAATGAGAAAAACGATCGCACGCAGGCTTGGCGAAAGTTTATTTACTGCACCACATTTCTATCTCACCATGGAGATCAACATGGATAATGCAATTGGTGTCCGTACTCAACTTAATGAACTCAGTCCGGTGAAAATATCTTTCCAGGATATGATGATCAAAGCATGTGCAATGGCTCTACGTCAGCACCCGGCAGTGAATAGTAGCTGGATGGGAGATTTCATCAGAACCTATCATCATGTTCATATCGGCTCTGCCATAGCATTACCTGATGGCCTGATCGTTCCTGTTATTCGTCACGCCGATCAAAAATCACTTTCTCAGATCGCAGCAGATGCAAAAGAATTGTATGCAAAAGCACGCGATAAAAAAATACAACCTGCAGATTTCAGTGGAAACACATTCACCATTTCTAATTTAGGCATGATGGAAATTGATGAGTTCACCGCTATCATCAATCCGCCAGACAGCTGTATCCTTGCCGTTGGACGGATCAAAGAAGTGGTTGTAAGAAAAGGTGATGGGTTTGGAGTAACCAATGTAATGAAGGTTACTTTGAGTTGCGACCATCGAAGTGTTGATGGTGCTGTTGGTGCAGCTTTCCTCCAAACGCTAAAGAAATATATGGAGAACCCAGTGGCTATGCTCATTTGACATTAATATGAGTGGGAATAAGCAAACATTAGTAATTGGAGCCTCCGATAATCCTGACCGATATAGCTTTATGGCTATTAACCTACTGAGGCAACATCACTACACTGTAAAAGCAATTGGAAGGAAACAAGCTTTAGTGTTGGATGTACCCGTTGAAACTGCGAAACAAGATCTAGAGGATATCCATACCGTTACCCTTTATATCAATCCTGACCATCAGAAAGAATTTCAAGAATATATTCTTTCATTGCATCCCAAACGTATCATTTTCAATCCGGGAACAGAAAACCCAGCATTTGAAGAAAAAGCTAAAAGTGCAGGCATTGAAACCATGCAAGCTTGTACACTGGTTCTTTTACAAACTGGTCAATATTAATTGACTGCTTTATTGGCGCAACTACTGCTGGCAAAAGCCTCAGGCTTGGCTTTGAATGCAAAACCCATCCCTAGAATGTACCCCATTGCTTCGCGTAATGCTTCATTACTTTTAAAACTTGGATTGGTATTGATATCGGCATGTACTTCCATATCCACATCATATAAAGTAAAAAGATCGCAAAGCTCATAGGCAATCTCGATACTCTTGGCAACTTCAACCAGCATTCTCTCCTTTATAGAAAAGGACTGCTGTGTGCGCTCATTGTAAAGGAACATAAATCCGCCACGACCTTCCCTCAGAAAAACGATGACAGTAGCAAATTCCGTTTCGGCTCCTTTGACCTGTGAATCTGTTCCAATGCAGACTTTAAGCTTATTACCGGCTTCTGTTTCGCGACGAATAGCATCTTCCACTGCATCTATAATCGGCTCGGAGATCTGATCACCGTTAAATCGTCGCCACAATGCTTTCCGCTTTTCTAAGCCAAGTTGATCGATAGGACTATACATAGACAAGGGTTTGTTGAATTTACGATTATTAAAACCCTCTGCATGTAAAGGAGATCACATTTTTTCCCCAATGAAAATCGAAGCCGCTAAGTATTAAGAATTTCAGCTATGAATGATAATAATTTATTTCGACCGGTAAATTTCACCGCACTTGTCACAAAATGAGGCGGCAATTCCGCCCAAGTCTCCTTTAAACTGCGCATAAAAGCATCTACATTACCCGCTACTATTTTTTGAGTTTCTTTATCTGCCTTGGTGAATACCAATGAAAAGGGTACTCTTAACCGACCCAGTTTATTTACAAAATCCAGATCTACTTGCTGAGGCTTGTGCCGGCCATCGATCAAGACAAATAAATTAGCTAGGTTTTCACGCTTCACAATATAATTTTCGATCATCTTCTCCCAAGATTTTCGCTGAGACTGGGACACTTTTGCAAAACCATAACCTGGAAGATCTACTAAATACCACCTATACTGCTGGCCTTTTTCATCTCCAGAGAGCACATCAAAATGATTGATCAATTGTGTTTTACCAGGAGTACCTGATGTTTTGGCCAATGATTTCTGCTGCACGATCATATTGATCAGCGAGGATTTCCCAACATTGCTTCGGCCGATGAAAGCAAATTCCGGTCGGTCTGCTTTCGGACATTTGTCCACTTCAGGACTGGAAATCACGTATGTAGCGGTATGTATATTCATGATCAGAGACCAAATACGAAAGTATTGTGAAAATTTTGGTTTAAGGATTTCGACAAAGATATCTGTTATCTTTGCCAAATGCCGAAATATGCGCATGATAATGTTGTTCCATTTGAAGATTCCAACGCTTCAAAAAAGGAGCAGGTGGCCAAAATGTTTGATCAAATCGCAGGCAGGTATGATTTCCTAAACCGATTTTTGTCGGCCGGGATAGATATCTATTGGAGGAAAGTTATGCTGAAAAAGCTGAAACCCCTTCAACCTAAAGTCATACTGGATGTAGCTACCGGTACAGCAGATGTGGCTTTGATGGCGGAAAGAATGTTAAAGCCGGAACAGATCATTGGAATTGATATTTCAGTAGGCATGCTGGATCTGGGCCGTAATAAAATTGAACAAAAAAAGCTATCACATATCATCACCCTTCAAAAAGGCGATAGTGAGCATATAGAATTCCCGGATAACCATTTTGATGCAGTGACCGTGGCTTTCGGCGTTCGTAATTTTGAAAACCTTGAGAAAGGACTTACTGAAATTTTACGGGTTCTTAAACCCGGCGGACAACTTTGTGTTCTCGAATTTTCTAAACCAAACTTACCAGGTATTGAACAACTCTACCATTTGTATTTAGGTATCATCGCTCCTGAGATCGCTAAAATGATTTCAAAAAATAAAAAAGCGTATGCATATCTCAACGACTCAGTAAGAGCTTTCCCAGAAGGAAGAGCATTTACGGATATCATGGAAAAAACAGGTTTTAAAGACATCACATGCAAACGGTTAAGTTTAGGAATCAGCAGCTTGTACACGGGAAAAAAGCCGTACTGACCATTACCCTCTTCTTGTTTTCCATTATAGGTTTTACACAAGAACGAGGTGAAATGAATTTGTCAGATCATGACGATAAGCGTTATTATTTTGGTATTGTACTAGGATATAACACCTCACACTATAATACCACACATCACCCTTATTTTCTGCAACGAGATACGATTATGTCGGTTGAATCTCTTAATTCAGGCAGAGTACACTTAGGCATCATGGCCAACTGGCAGGTAAATAGATTTTTTGATCTGCGGTTTTATCCATTGCACCTCATATTCTCAGAAAAGAAATTTAGATATACACAACGTGTGGCCAATTCAGGAGATGATCAACTCACGAATTTCCGTAATGTTGAATCCATCGTGATGAGCTTTCCACTGCAAGTCCGGCTCAAAAGTGATCGCATTCATAATTTTCGGGTATATACGCTTGCAGGTGCCAAATATGATTTTGATCTGGCATCAAATGCAGGCGCAAGAAATGCGGATGAACTGATGAAAGTTAAGAAAGGTGATTGGGGATTAGAGGCGGGTATCGGATTTCAATTCTTTTTTAAATACTTCATCTTATCGCCTGAAATAAAAATCAGTCAGGGTATGTCGAATGTGCATGTGCGTGATGAAGCCCTAAAATACTCCAATGTAGTGGATCAGTTGAAATCGAGAATGATCTTATTCTCGCTACATTTTGAAGGAGGAGGTAATTAGCCAAAAATTATGCAGAACTACATTATACGCAATGCGCAAATCGTAAATGAAGGAAAGATCATTGAGGGAGATGTATTGATTAAAAATAAACGGATCGAAAAAATCGGATCTGGATTTTCAGCTGTTGGCAACGTAAAAGAAATGGATGCCAATGGAAGATATCTACTTCCAGGTGTAATTGATGATCAGGTGCATTTCAGAGAACCTGGACTAACCCATAAAGCTACTATTCAAACAGAATCTATTGCTGCAGTGGCAGGTGGTGTAACCAGCTTCATGGAAATGCCGAATACAATACCAAATGCACTTACGCAAAAACTACTGGAAGACAAATATGCTATTGGAGCTGCAACTAGCCTAGCTAACTATTCTTTTTTCATGGGAACTTCAAACGATAATACAGATGAGGTTCTTCGCACTAACGACAAACGCAAAGACGTTTGTGGAATCAAGATCTTTATGGGTGCCTCTACCGGAAATATGCTGGTAGATAATTACCTCACCCTTGATAAAATATTCAGAGAAGCGGAAGTACTCATCGCGACGCATTGTGAAGATGAAAAAATCATCAGGCAAAATCTTCAACATTTGGAAGGAACAGATCTAACGCCTGCTCACCATCCTGTAATACGCGATGCAGAAGCTTGTTTCAGTTCTTCTTTCAGTGCTATACAACTCGCTAAAAAATATAATACACGTTTACATATCTTACACATAAGTACAGCTCGTGAACTTCAGTTATTCACGAATATGATGCCCCTGGAAGATAAACGCATTACCTCTGAAGTATGTGTACATCATCTTCATTTTACAGCTGAGGATTATGAAAAACTGGGATATAAAATTAAATGCAACCCGGCCATCAAAGCACCAGAAAATAAACAGGCACTTTGGGAAGCATTGCTGGATGACCGCCTAGATATCATCGCAACAGATCATGCTCCACATTTATTGGAAGAAAAAGAACCCCCTTATGCCCATGCGCATGCCGGACTGCCATTAGTCCAGCATAGCTTGCTGATCATGTTGCATTACGCAAAACAAGGGCGCATCAGCATTGAAAAAATCGTTGAAAAAATGGCACATGCCCCTGCCCGCTTATTTCAGATCGAAGAAAGGGGATACATACGTGAAGGCTATTATGCCGATTTGGTTTTAGTTGATCTCGAAAAATCTTATCTTGTAAGAAGGGAAAATCTTTTGTATAAGTGCGGATGGAGTCCTTTTGAAGGCTTCGAATTCTCATCGACCATTACCCATACGTTCGTAAACGGACATCTCGCTTATGAAAATGGAAAAATCGATACATCTTATACAGGGAAGCGGCTATCCTTTAACAGATAACCATGCAAATCGATCAGTACACGTACCACGACCTATCCATATTTCATAATGAAGAGGAATATTCTGTATTTCATCGCCTTAATTTCACCCGTACTTTGGGCGGAAAAGAATGGTTGATGCAATATTTCAAGGAGCCATTCAACGATATATCGAAAATCCGGACTACCCAACAAAGTATTCAGATCATTTATGAAAAACTAGAGCAATGGCCCTTGTCGGTATCCAACGGTACTATTTTGGTCCTCGAAAAATTCTACGACTATCAACTTGATCCAATTCCTAAATCAGCAGATGTATTCAATAGTTATACGTATCGATTATTACATGCTCCTGATTTTTCACTCATCCGATTTTCACTGCAACATTTTGCTGACTTCTTCAAATCCGTAAAAAAAATTCAGGAAATATTACGAAGCGAAAATGTTCCATCCCGAATTCAGTTTTTGTTAGATATACTTGAAAGCCATCTAAACCATCCAGAGACCCATGAATTAGCAGAACGAAATCATTCTAAACCTTTTATGGTCAGTGAGGTGATTCGATATGGTCACTTTTTAAAAGAGATCTTCCAGAACAGCATGTTCGAACTAATCAATATCTATTGCCAATTCGATGCCTGGTATTCCATGGCAATGGCGATGAAAAAATTTAATCTAAACTTTCCAGAGATTATCGAACAGAAAGAACCTTTCCTTCAGGCAGAGGGCATGTATCATTTGTTGATACCGGAAGCTATTCCCTATGATGTACAAATGAGTCGGGAAACAAATTTCATCTTCCTAACTGGTGCAAATATGGCTGGGAAAAGTACATTCATTAAATCTGTGGGATTATCGGTATTTCTTGCCCATATCGGCATGGGCGTACCTGCAAGATCCTTGAAGCTGAGCCTGTTTGATGGAATACTCAGTAATATTAATGTGACCGATAACATCGTAAAAGGCGAAAGCTTTTTCTATAATGAAGTTCAGCGTATTCGAAATACTGTTTTGAAAATAAATGATGGCAGAAAATGGCTGGTATTGATCGATGAACTTTTCAAGGGAACCAATATTCAAGATGCGATGAAATGTTCATTAACTGTAATTAGAGGATTGATCAAGATCAAGCAATCCCTATTTATACTATCCACGCATTTATATGAAATTGGTGACGCGTTAAAAGCATATCCGAATATTAGTTTCAAGTATTTTGAAACATCCATTACAGAGAAAGATATCCATTTCAGTTATCAACTAAAAGAAGGGGTCAGCAATGACAGATTGGGATATCTAATTCTGCAAAGAGAAGGCGTTGTGGAGATGTTAGATTCAATTAATTGATGTTTTCTACAAATGAGTTTGCTTTTTTTCTGTTACCATCAACATTATTTCAACAAACTAAATAAGCTTGTGACCAAATAGCTTTACTCCATGCTTGTAAAAACCATGGGTAGCGCTGTTTTTGGGATTAATGCCACTACCATCTCCATCGAAGTAAGCTGGACGCCAAAAGGGCGTATGTACTATATAGTAGGCTTACCAGATAATGCGATCAGAGAAAGCTTTCAACGAATAGAAAGTTCCATTAAATCCATTGGGTACCACATGCCACGAACCAAGATCGTGGTCAACCTCGCTCCTGCTGATATCAAAAAATCAGGTTCAGCTTTTGATCTTCCCATTGCTATTGGAATTCTTGCCGCATCTGGACAATTGGAATACAATGATGCGTTCACGGATTATACCATAATGGGAGAACTTGGACTTGATGGATCAGTTCGTCCCATTAGAGGATCACTTCCTATTGCATTACAAAGTCGAAAAGAGGGATTTAAAGGATTGATCATTCCCAAACAAAATGCACCAGAAGCGGCTGTATTAGAAGGCATCAATATTTTCGGAGTCGATCATATAACAGATGTAATCGACTTTTTTAGATCTCAACGAACTTCACTTATACCTATAAAAGTCAATACATCAGAAATTCTTTCGATAGAAGAAGAAACTATCGGAGATTTTATGGATGTAAAAGGTCAGGAAAATATCAAAAGAGCATTAGAGATAGCTGCGGCAGGCGGGCATAATGTCATTCTCATCGGCCCGCCTGGTGCAGGAAAAACCATGCTGGCGAGGCGTTTCCCTTCCATATTACCTCCCCTCACGTTGGAAGAAGCCATTGAAACAACGCGAATTCACAGTGTAGCCGGACAATTAAAAGAAGACAGTAATCTGGTGATCTCAAGACCATTCCGTTCACCACACCATACCATATCATATACGGCACTCGTTGGTGGTGGAAGCATTCCACAACCCGGTGAAATTTCATTAGCACATAATGGTGTTTTATTTTTAGATGAACTTCCAGAATTTCATCGTTCTGCTTTGGAAGTGATGCGACAACCCTTAGAAGAAAGAAAAGTAGTGATCAACAGAACAAGATCCGGTGTAGAATTCCCTGCATCTTTTGTTCTAATCGCTTCCATGAATCCTTGTCCTTGTGGATATTTTAATCATCCCGAAAAAGAATGTACTTGTCCGCCTGGTACTGTTCAAAAATACCTAAGTAAAATTTCCGGGCCGCTGCTCGACAGGATTGATATGCATATTGAAGTAACTCCTTTGCCTTTCAATGCTTTAAATGATATGCAGACGGGCGAATCTTCTTTAACTATACGAGAACGAGTTAAACTTGCCCGACAGAAGCAGATTCTCCGTTTCAGAGATTATCCCTCCATTTATTGCAATGCACAAATGGGAAATAGCCTGATCAGAGAATACATTATCCTCAACAAAGCAGCAAAAGCTCTATTGAAGCAAGCTATGGAAAAACTATGTTTATCTGCAAGAGCTTATGATCGCATCACAAAAATGTCTCGAACCATCGCCGATCTGGAGGATTCAGATGAAATTAGAACAGAACATGTAGCGGAGGCCATTCAATACCGCAGTTTAGACCGAGATTCCTGGGGCAGATGACCGGGATAATAGCTTTTCCAATTCCGTTTAGGATTACCGACATTTGCAGAATGAAATTATTGTTCTCCTATCTTCGCCCGCATAGCTCTCTTGTACTCTTTACGCTAATACTGGCTGGTATTAACACTGGTTTCTCATTGATCGACCCGATCTTATTTGGTAAACTAGTGAACCTGGCAGCAGAATTTAAAACGGCAAAGGAGTCGGGCCAATCCATGCCGTATTCAGAATATTTCAATCGATTCACCTGGGAAAAACCCGGTGTTTGGTTCATCCTATTGGCATCCATCTCTGTTGCCATGGTTAGCCGTATTGCCAAGAACTTCCAGGATTTCTTTTTGAATCTGATTATCCAAAAATTCGGAGCGAAAGTTTTTACTGATGGATTACAACATGCGATGAAACTTCCCTACCAGGAGTTTGAGGATCAACGAAGTGGAGAAACATTGTCGGTTCTTACAAAAGTCCGCACAGATGTAGAGAAATTCATGACCTATTGCATCAATGTATTGTTTGGTATTTTAATTGGGATAGTATTCGTTTTTGTTTATGCTTCCGTATATATTCACTGGTCTATACCCGTAGCATATATTGGAGGTATTCTAGCCCTATCGTTTATTACCAATGTTCTCAGCAGGAAGCTAAAACAAATTCAGAAATCGATTGTTGGACAAACCACCGCTTTGGCAGGTTCTACAACGGAATCGCTTCGCAATATTGAACTGGTAAAAAGTTTGGGTTTAACAGAACAGGAAGTAAACAGACTTAATAAGAACACATATAAAATTCTTGGATTAGAACTGACCAAAGTAAAGCGAGTACGCAGTATAAGTTTCGTTCAGGGAACAATGGTAAACACTTTACGACAAATCATTTTATTTATACTCATGTGGCTGATCTTCAGAGAGCATATGGATGCCGGAGAAATGGTAACTATGCAGTTCTTCTCATTCTATGTTTTTGGACCTTTGCAGGAGATCGGTAATATTTTACTGTCTTATCGCGAAGCAGAGGCGTCATTGAATAATTTCAATATGCTCATGCAGAAAGCTCCAGAAGCAGAACCAATCAATCCAGAACGTCTGGAAGATGTAAATGAATTAGAGTTCAGCCAAGTCAGTTTCAAACACCGAAGTGCGAATCATAAAGCTATAGACAATATAAGTTTCGCTGTAAAAAAAGGTGATACGATTGCATTTGTGGGACCATCTGGTTCTGGTAAAACTACGTTAATGAAATTATTAGTTGGCTTGTATCGCCCACAAGAAGGTAAAATTTTATTCAATGGACTCGATGAAACCAAGATTAATTTCAATGACCTTAGAAAACAAATTGGATTTGTAACGCAAGACACTCAATTATTTTCTGGAACAATTAAAGAAAATCTCTTATTCGTAAATCCAGCAGCAACAGAAAATGATTTACTGGATGCCTTGAAACGTTCATCGTGCGAGAAACTTTTATCTAGAGCAGATAAAGGGCTGGAAACGGTTATCGGCGAAGGGGGGTTAAAACTATCAGGTGGTGAGAAGCAACGCCTGTCGATTGCTCGTGCTTTGTTGCGCAGACCGCGTATCTTAATTTTTGATGAAGCAACATCCGCATTGGATTCACTTACAGAGGAGGAAATTACGCAAACAATCAGAGATATTTCTGCTAAAGGAGATCAGATCACAATTTTGATTGCACACCGATTGTCAACAATTATGCATTCAGCTAAGATCTATGTATTAGAAGGTGGTGAAGTGGAAGAAACAGGAACACACGAATCACTACTGGAATCAAAAGGTTTATATTATGCCATGTGGCGTCAGCAAATTGGGGAACGGAAAAAATCAGGAGTCCTGAACTAATCAATCTTCTACATCTTTGAGTACAACTTCGAGGGCTTCCAAACTCAGGTATATCTCAATGAAAGAACAGATCAATGAAAAAAGTAAGCTCAACAAACTACCTGCAAAAACAAATTTGGCAATAACCATCCAACCCTCATAGATTGCATACATACAGATCACACAAAGTAAAAAACTAAATACCCCTGCACCTTGCATAAATCGTATATAACGCAAGCGGGTACGAAAGTGCTTGATCTGCTTTAAGGCATTTTCTTTATTCTTATCGTTGGTATAATCGTCATGCAGTTTTCTTACTAAATTGGCAATTGCCAAAAAACGATTGGTATAGGCTAATAGTAAAAGACTAATTGCTGGGAAAAGCAGGGCTGGCGTATTAAGGTTGATATCCATTCATCAAAGATACAGATCAACCTCCAAGGTAACTACCTTGGAGGTTGATATTGATTTATCTAAGGCGAACCCCGAAATCTAGTTCTACATCTGTTTCACCTTTTGTTACAGGATCACCTGCCGCTTTCGCAGCTGGTTTATGCTTCAAGGTGATTTTAATACTTCCTTTTCCAGGTGCCCCTGCAGTCCAGGTTGATGTCAACCCTAATGGAAGTCCTTTGCTATCAGCATCTAGATTTGAAACATTTAATGCCACACCCGTTGGTTGAAAATACAGCTGGTGATCATTGGCTTCAGCCTTGATTTCAGTTGTAATATTTTCAGCAGGACTCGTACTCTCATTCAAAAATTCAAGACTAACGGCATAGCTTTTGTTAGCGTTCAGTATAATACTGTCAAATTTTGTAGGTGCTAATCCACCAGGACCATCGCTATCCTTAAATGAAAAGGTTTGCACGTTGGTTGTTCCTGTTTCTGTAACTACTACATTTACAGAGGTGATCAATTCTTCTTCATCATGATCATGGTCATCTTTCCCACATGATGTAATTAAACCTACACTGGTCATCAAAAAAAACATGGCTAACATTCTACTTTTCTTCATTGTGTTTCATTTTTTGTTTTATAATCAAAGGGACTTTAATACGAAGTGAAATATTTCTTCCCATATCATCCGCGAAATAGCGAAATGCATTCATATAATCTCGGTATCGGATATTGAATAGATTGGTCACCGATAAAATAATACTCAAGTCACGATGCTGCACATCTAATTTGGTACCGAATTCTATTCCGGATAATGTATATGCTGGAGGTGGAGCAGCATAGTCGGAAGTTTTAATAGTCCCACCCCCAGTAACAGGAAGTTCAATATTACCAGTTGAAGGAACACGAGTTTGTTGACGCACATGCTGCACAGATGCTTTCATATAAGATTGACGGAATTTTCTTCCATCTTTTAAAAGATATTCAGCACTCACTTCGTATCTGTCAGCAGGCATTTGTATCAGCCAATCGCTGGTTACGAGATCCTTTGCACGCAGTAAACTTCCCTTAGCCTGCATTCGCAGATGATGATCAACTAGGTAAGAAAGCTGAATATCTATTCCATTCAACCTTGCATCCGTTTGATCAAAGGCAAAAGTTGGGAAAGCACCGCGAATCGTCAATTGTGGTGGAAAAGAAGGCCTCAAATAAATGAAGTCCGAGATTCGTTTATGGTAAACATCTATATCAAAAAATAATTTTTCGTCGTGGTATTCAATTGCCGATGCAATACCTAAAGACCTTTCCGTTTGGAGATCAGAACGACCTGTTTCAATTCTTGCTGCTCCATGATGCAACCCATTACTGAATAATTCGTTGACTTGTGGAGCGCGCCAGGCCGTTGTTCCAGACAATACAAATTTCCAATTATCTTGATGATAATTCAGTCCAATATTTCCGGATAACCCATTGAAATTTCTTTTACCATATGCTATTCCCGGAGCCAATTCTCCTCCCATTAAAGTATGGAAAGGTGCCGCATCATTATCAGTTATGTTTCGAATATTTTTATAATCAAATCGAGCTCCGCCTTCTATTACCCAATTACCAATTGTATATTTCTCCGCAATAAAAAGACCAAGAGAAAGTGATTGATAATTCGGAATAAAATATCGGTATGTATATTGATTGATCTGATACATTCCGCTGATACCAACAGAACCCTTCAAGCCTTTACCTCCAAAATGATCCAGCACAGCATCTAGCCCTGCAGTATGTAATCCTAATTGTAATTGTGGAGCTATACGGGTAGTTGAACGTACAATATCATATTCTCTACGTTGATTGAATTGGTATGATCCAGTTACATTTATTCTTGCCGAATGGCCTATATCCTTGAATGATTTCCACTTTAGCAAATGATGCATTACCTGTTGATATGGACGATCGATACGATAGGTAAATGGCACATTTTTTATATATGTCGGTGGCTCACCTAAACGGATAGCTTCCATCAAATCCGTGACATTTCCAATGTGAGAGCCTGAGAAAATCCCAATACGTGTACTGAACAAACTATAAAAAAATTCAGAACCGGAATGCTGCTTTCGCTTACCAACTGTAGCTGACATATTCAATTCCTCTATTCCTGAATTCGCCAACCCATAATCTGGTGTGCGTGCATTTCCTCCTCGCTTTGCGGTTCCCTGTAACCTCCAAGCAATATCTTTTTTAGCATGAGGACTGCCCTCAATCATAGCAGATAAAACACCTTGTCTATTGTTGCTGAAAAAAGCGGTGTTCCATTCCCCATTAACGGTAGCAGTACCATAAGGAAGAAGTTTAGGTTCTACCAACACTACTCCACCTATGGCATCGCCTCCATAACGAATAGACGAAGCCCCCTTAATAACCGTCAAACGATTCGCTAAAAAAGGATCAATTTCCGGAGCATGTTCACTACCCCATTGCTGACCTTCCTGTCGAATGCCATTATTTAGGATTAATACCCGATTACTATGTAAACCATGAATAACGGGTTTATAGATATTATTTCCTGTTTGTAATGTAGTTACACCATTTATAGTCCGCAAAGATTCACCCAAACTTAATCCACGAGTGGCATCCAATTGTCTGCCTTTCAATTCTGCAACTACAGCAGTGGTACCAGCACCAGCTGATCCACGTACGATTACTTCCTGAAGCTCAGCAGCAGCATGTCCCAATTCAATATCCCTGTGCAGATCTCCTTTAATATCAATATGTATAACCTCTTCCTTGCAACTTATGTGGGAAATGACCAATGTATAACTACCCGGACATAACCCCTTCACGCTATACTCCCCTTTCCTAGTTGTGACCACAGAACGATTCAGTTCACGCACCAAAATAGTTGCATCTGCCAATCGCGCGCGCGTATCTAAATCGCTTACGACTCCAGAAACCTCCAGCACACATTGCGCCGAACTGAATGCCGGAAACAAGGTCACCCCTAACAGAAACAAAAAAAAGGTGCATGTTCGCATGCACCAAAAATAAGAAAAAAATTAATTTTTGCAATAATGTTGCAAAAATTAGAGTCGCTCAATTATCCCTGCAATACCTTGGCCCCCGCCAACGCAGGCTGTCACGATACCATATTTTTTATTGAGTCGCTTTAGATCCCCGAGCAACTGTACGGTTAATTTAGTACCTGTACAACCCAATGGATGGCCAAGGGCAATAGCTCCACCATTGATATTGATAATATCGGGATTTAGGCCTAGTGTTCGGATAACCGCTAGGGATTGAGAAGCAAATGCCTCATTTAATTCTATGAGATCAATTTGTTGCATGGACAGACCAGCTTGTTTCAATACTTTAGGTATGGCTTCTACAGGACCGATACCCATAACACGAGGGGGCACACCGGCAACGGCTGAACCAACCAATCTTCCAATGGGAGTCAGGCCTAGTTCATTTACCAAACGTTCACTCATTACCAGAACAAAAGCTGCACCATCACTTGTTTGTGAAGAGTTGCCTGCAGTCACTGAACCGTTTTGTGCGAAAGCAGGTTTTAACTTTCCTAAGGCCTCTAGTGTAGTATCAGCCCGAACACCTTCATCGGTATCTATCGTAAATTGACGCATTTGTCGTTTTCCTTTTTCATCCAGATAGATTTCGTCTATGGTAATTGGCAAAATTCCCTCCTTAAAATAACCATTCTGGATAGCCTGCATGGCTTTCTGATGAGAAGCCAATGCAAATGCATCTTGATCTTCACGAGTAACCTTGTATTCATTGGCAACGGCTTCTGCAGTGAGTCCCATCCCTAAGTAATAATCAGGATCATCTTGAGCTATGGAATATGCAGGTACTGTTTTCCAACCGGCACTCGGTACCATACTCATACTTTCAGTGCCTCCGGCAATGATACATTCTGCCATACCCATCCGGATCTTGGCAGTTGCAATAGCGATTGTTTCCAATCCAGACGCACAATAACGATTCACCGTCATACCTGGTGCGTGAATACCCACTGCACGTGCAGCGATGATTCGGCCAACCTGTAATCCCTGTTCTGCTTCCGGAACAGCATTACCAACAATCACATCATCCACCCTCGTCCGATCCAGCTGGGGTACACTAGCTAACAATCCTTTTATAACCTCTATGGCCAGATCATCGGGCCTTGTAAACCTAAAACCACCTCGCTTTGCTTTAGCAACGGCTGTTCTGTATCCTGCAACAATGTATGCTTCCTGCATAACTTCCTTATTTATGTTCTTAAAGGTACTCAAAAAATAAATTAGTTGCACAAACAACCAGTTTTTTCGTTTTATCTTAGCAGCATGTATGATTTGATTCGGAATATATTGTTCCGTTTTGATGCTGAGCGGGTTCACTATTTTTCTATGAACAGTCTTCGGTATCTATGTGCCATTCCAGGGCTTCGATCAATGCTCACGGCTTTATTTAAACCCAAAAATATACCTGTAACTGCATTTGGACTCAACTTCCGCAATCCAGTAGGATTAGCAGCTGGTTTTGATAAAAATGCTACCTACCTCAATCTTCTGGATATGATGGGATTTGGACACGTGGAGATTGGAACGGTAACACCTCTGGCACAGGATGGAAATGATAAACCCAGATTATTTCGCTTACCTGCAGACAAAGCCATTATCAACAGAATGGGATTCAATAATGATGGTATGGATATCATTTCCAAAAGGCTACAACATTGGAGAAAAAAATATCCGCAGTCAAAAATGATTATTGGTGGAAATATCGGAAAAAATAAAGTGACCCCAAACGAAGAAGCCTGGAGCGATTACGTTAAATGTTTTAATGCACTTCATCCTTTTGTAGATTATTTTATTGTGAATGTTAGTTCGCCAAATACACCTGGATTAAGGGAACTGCAGGAAAAGCCTGCATTAGAAAAAATATTTCATGCATTAAAAGCTGAAAACGAAAAATTAAAGAAACCACTTCCGCTATTATTAAAAATTGCACCAGACCTTACGAATGATCAGCTGAATGATATCTGCACGTTGGCTATAGAATTAAAATTAAATGGATTGGTAGCCACCAATACAACCATTTCACGAGAGAACCTGTCTAGATCATCTGTTGAGCGTGCAAAAGAAATTGGTGCGGGTGGATTGAGTGGAAAACCCGTTCTGAAAAGATCAACTGAAGTACTGGATTATCTTTATAAGCATACTAAAGGAGAAATTGCCTTGATCGGATCAGGAGGCATATTCACGAGTGAAGAGGCTAAAGAAAAAATGCATCACGGAGCGAAGCTCGTTCAAGTATGGACAGGATTTGTATATGAAGGACCTTTTATAGTAAAAAATATTTGTAAAGATTTATAAGCATAATACATGGAGCAATTATTGACAATTGATGCCCTGATCAGTTTGATCACGCTCGCATCTTTAGAGATCGTTTTAGGAATTGATAACGTAATCTTTGTATCCATTTTGATGGGGCGTTTGGATGAAAGCCAAAAATTAAAAGCACGTCGATTATGGATGATACTGGGTATCGCTGTACGTATCAGTTTATTGATGGCCCTAGGTTGGTTAGTAGCCAATGGCAATAAAGAACTATTTGGTTTGGATATCGCCGATAAGCACTATGGCTTTAACTTAAGAAACCTTATTATGTTTTTAGGAGGTCTTTTCCTCTTATATAAAACCGTTAAAGAGATCCATAATAAACTGGAAGGTGAAGAACATCCAGGAGAAATGAAAACTAAAGCTGCCTCTTTTGGAAGTATTGTCGGACAAATCATTTTGATCGATATGGTATTCTCGTTTGATAGTATCATTACAGCTGTAGGTATGGCTCGACATGTAGAAGTGATGATTGTTGCCGTAATCATTGCGATGATCATTATGTTTCTTTTCTCCGATAAGATATCATCCTTCATACACAAGCATCCTACCTTAAAAATGTTGGCTCTGTCATTCTTATTGATGGTGGGTTTCAGCCTTTTCTTTGAAGGTCTTGAGCCAGTACATGGAGGACATATCCAAAAAGGTTATATCTATTTTGCTATGGCATTCTCTTTTAGCGTAGAACTGCTCAATATGCGTATGCGTAAAAAAGAAAAAGCAAGAAAGCCAGTGGAATTAAGAGAACCCGTTTTACCGAAATAAACATAGCTCACCGATGGGTTAGCAAGACAGCAGCTGTAATGGCTGCTGTTTCTGTTCTTAGCCGAGTACTACCCAAGGATACTTCTTTAAATCCAGAAGAAATAGCCAACTGAACTTCATCGGGGGTGAAATCGCCTTCAGGACCAATCAATATCCTCACTTGATCTTTCCACGGAATGGTTTGCAATTCGGATTTGTTGTTATGCAAACAATGGGCAATGAATTTAGTAGAAGGAGATGCATCACGAATAAAAGCTTCGAAGGTAACCGGACTGGTTAATTCAGTCAACCAGTATTGCTGACTCTGCTGCATGGCACTGACCAATATTGTTTTCCAACGCTCAGCCTTGTATTGCTGCCTCTCGGTTCGTCTGGTTATAAGCGGAACTATTGTAGTGATTCCTAGTTCTGCTGCTTTTTCTAAAAACCACTCAAATCGTGCAGCATTTTTTAAAGGTGAAATGGCGATGCAGATGGAATTGCCTTGTTCAGGAAAATATTCTTCAGAAGTTATCGATACGATACATGATTTTTTTTCGGCAGAACGAATTTCTGCTTCTGCCTTTAATCCTTGTCCGTTTGTAAGTAAAATTTTATCTCCAGCTTTCATCCGAAGCACCTGGACAACATGTCGGGCCGTATCTTCATCCAGTTCAAAATCGTTTGCACCAGACTTCAATTCAGAAGCGTAGAATAAAGACAAGTTCATGATCAGAAAGGAGTATCGTCTTCATCATTGAAAGGAACATCATTCATCTTACTTCCTTTCTGTATATATAATTTTGCGCCTTCTTCTTCAGCAGCAGCCATGGGTTTCCAGCTTGCACCCTGTGGCATTTGGCTACGTCCTTCATCCAAAGTTCCATCATCAGCAAACTTTTGAATGTGCAACATGGCTCGAAGCTTGATCGTTTCTAACGAACCATTACGATGTTTAGCTATACGAACATGTGTTTCACCCTTTGTACTTTCACCAAATTCATTGGCATTCATTTCATAATACTCCGGCCGATAAATGAACATGACCATATCAGCATCCTGCTCGATCGCTCCAGACTCACGAAGATCACTCAACTGAGGCATCTTATTTCCATCTTTACGTTTTTCCACCTCACGACTTAACTGGGATAAAGCCAGAATGGGTATATCCAACTCCTTGGCCAGTTGCTTCAAATTTCGAGAAATCGTACTGATCTCCTGTTCACGATTACTATTACGATTTTCACTACCCCCACTCATCAACTGTAAATAGTCGATTATAATCAATCCGACATTATGCTTTTGCACCAAACGGCGACATTTTGCTCTGAATTCAAAAATATTGAGTGCAGCAGAGTCATCTATGAAAATTGGTGCCTGTGAAAGCGGTTCAATTCCTTTTTTAAATAATTGCTGCATCTCATAATCTTCCATTTTTCCACGGGAGATCTTCTCTAACCAAATTTCACTTTCTGCAGAAAGTATCCTGGCTACCAATTGTGCCGAACTCATCTCCAAACTGAAAAAAGCAACAGGTGTGGGTTTGGTTGGATGCATAGCTGCGTTACGTGCAAGATTCAATGCCAAAGCTGTTTTACCTACGGCAGGACGAGCGGCAAGTATAACAAGATCCGATTTCTGCCATCCGTACGTTACTCTGTCTAATGATGGAAAACCACTCGGCACACCTGTGATTTCCTCCTGACGCGTCCGCATGTCTTCGATACGCTTTATCGTTTTCATCAACACTTTATCAATCGAATCGAAATTCTTCTTCAAGTGACTGTTGGTGATCTCAAATAATTTACCCTCCGCATCATCTAATAAATCAAAAACATCAGTACTATCCTCGTAAGCTTGCCCGATGATCTCGCCAGATATCCGTATCAATTCACGTTGTATGAATTTTTGGAGGATGATACGACAATGGGTTTCAACATTCGCCGCTGATACAACAAAATTGGTCAGTTTGGTAAGATAATACGCTCCGCCAACAATTTCTAATTCACCACTGGTTTTAAGTTCCTCCACTACGGTTAGTAGATCAATAGGACTGTTTTTACCAGCCAGAGAGATCATGGATTTAAATATGCGTTGATGAGCATCAACATAAAAACATTCAGGCTTTATCTGCTCAACTACTATATCAAAAGCTGTTTTCTCCAACATTATAGCTCCTAATATCGCCTCTTCCAATTCTTTGGATTGAGGAGGTATTTTTCCATATACCAAAGTACTCAGATCCTTCACCTGAGGCCTGCGATTCTTCCGGTCACGATCACGATTTATATTAGTTAGTTCCATGCGAAGTGTAGAGGTTATGGGTTAAAGCGTCCGTCTAAAAAACATAGCCGGGCGACGAATTTACTTCCAAAAGATGGGGATTAAAAAAAATCCCTCACAATTAATTTTCTAAGCGTCTTCCACAAGGTTTTCCACGAAAAAAAAGGCTTTTACACAGAAACCTGGCTGATATCCACAAAACATCTATTCAAGCATTACGTTATCTTTGCGAACAGTCAATTTACACAAGCAACATTATGACAATTTCATATAAATGGCTTCTCGACTATCTTCCGGTGACACTTTCGCCTGAAGAAGTAGCTTCTATCCTAAATTCGATTGGGCTTGAAGTAGAGAAAATGGAAGCATATCAGGAAGTTAAGGGTGGGATGAAAGGCCTTGTACTTGGAGAAGTAATAGAAGTGGAAAAACATCCAAATGCCGATAAACTTTCCATAACCAAAGTTCATATTGGTGGAGATTCCCCTTTGTCTATTGTTTGTGGCGCTCCCAATGTAGCAGCCGGACAAAAGGTGATCGTAGCTCCGGTTGGGGTTACCATCTACCCTACCACCGGCGAACCGCTTACTATGCGGGTAGCCAAAATCCGCGGAGTGGAAAGTCAGGGCATGATCTGTGCTGAAGACGAGATCGGATTAGGTACTTCTCATGATGGAATAATGGTTTTAGATCCATCCATTGTTCCTGGCACTTCTGCCATTGACTATTTTCAACCTTACGAAGACGTAGTCTTTGAAATCGGACTCACCCCAAATAGAAGTGATGCCATGAGTCATCTTGGTGTTGCACGTGATATTTGTGCCTATTTATCTCATCATCGTAAACAGGTACTTACGGTAAAGACACCTTATCCAACAGAGGAATGGAAAACCGCTGATTCATCACGCACTATTAAAATTGACGTTCAAGATACTACTGCATGCCCTCGATATTCAGGGGTAACTATTTCAGGCGTTAACATCGGCCCTTCACCTAAATGGTTAGTAGAGCGATTAAAAGCCATTGGAGTTCGCCCAATCAATAATATTGTTGATATAACCAATTATGTGTTGCATGAAACCGGTCAGCCTCTTCATGCCTTTGATGCAACCAAGATCGAAGGCGATACCATTATTGTGAAAAAACTGTCAACCAAAAGCACTTTTCGTTCTCTTGATGATAAAGAAAGGCAATTGCATGCTGATGATCTGATGATTTGTGATGGTAATGAAACACCCATGTGTATGGCTGGAGTATTTGGTGGGAAAAACAGCGGAGTGAGTGATCAGACTTCGGAGATTTTTTTAGAAAGTGCCCTCTTCGAAGGAGGTATGATCCGAAAATCTTCTTTCCGACATCATCTCAGAACGGATGCGGCAACACATTTTGAAAAGGGAATTGACATCGGCAATACGGTTAATGTATTGAAAAGGGCGGCATGGCTTATCGTAGATATCGCAGGAGGAAAAATTACCTCTCCCATTCAGGATATTTATCCGCAACCTGTACAACCCAAAATGGTTAGCACATCTTATAGTTTCTTGCATAAGTTAAGTGGTAAAGCGTACGAGCCTCAAACGGTCCAAACGATCTTAACTGCTCTTGGATTTATGATTATAGATTCAAATGAAGATACATTCACCGTCCAAGTACCTCTTCATAAAACAGATGTGACTATGCCTGCTGATCTGGCTGAGGAAGTGATGCGCATAGATGGTTTTGATAATATTGAGATCCCGGCTTCCATTATGATCACACCCTCTACCGAAGAAAATCATCTGGCTCCATTAGTAAAAGAAAAAATCTCGAATATTCTGGCTGGTATGGGATTTCAGGAAATCTTGAACAATTCGATTACCAATAGCGCATTCCTTACTGAAGCTGAAGCTGCAACAGCAGTAAAGATGATGAACAATTTAAGTGCGGAGCTTGACTCGCTTCGTGTGTCTATGCTGGAAACAGGACTGCAAACTGTAGTGCATAATCTTAATCACAAAAACCAACATCTGCGTTTGTTTGAATTCGGTAAAACCTATTCTACAACTGGTGCAGGAAATTATACAGAGGTAGAACACCTGGCTTTATTCTTAACCGGTAAAACCAGAATTGAAAATTGGCATTATAAAAAAGAGCAATCCGATATTTATTATCTGAAAGGTACACTCCAAGCATTATGTGCTCAGATGGGCATCACTCAACTTCATTTTCAAGAAACGAATCACCCTAAATTGTCAGAACATTTAACTATTTATTCTGGCGAAACATTATTAGGAAGCATTGGCAAAGTGAACCATGTGATGGCTGAGCGATTCGATTGTAAAGCTGATGTGTATGTCGCGGATATTTTGTGGGAGAATGCACTAACACTGGCAAGCAATGTTGACATACGATACAAAGAAATATCTCGTTTCCCGGCGGTGCAACGAGATCTGGCATTTCTAGTAGATCGCTATCTTGCCTACAATAAAGTGGAAGAAACAGTATTGGCTAATCGATTACCAAAGCTTCGTCAGGTTAGTCTTTTTGATGTGTTTGAAAGCGATAAACTGGGGGCAGGAAAGAAATCTATGGCCTTAAGCTTTACCTTCCTGGATGAAGAAAAGACCTTGACGGATAAGGAAATTGATGACATGATGAACAAGATCATCGTTTCGCTGGAAAAGGAACTTAATGCTGAAATTCGAAAGAACTGATCTACCTTTAAACAAGCATTAGATATTCTTTAATGACAACGATCGAAAAAATAAACCTGATATCTGGGAAAATACAGCAACTGCTTCACAAGCAGCAGGATATGATCGGTCAAAATCAGACATTACAGGCGATGCTTGAACAACAAAAAGCATTACTTCTACAAGAACAGGAAGAGAATAGCAGGTTAAGAGCAGATCTTACGATTACACAGAGGGAATTAGAGCGCAGAACGCTGGTGGAAGGTGATTTAAAAATAAAGGTATCAGAACTGGAAGTGCAGGTTGAAAGTCTGAGAAATGGTTCCGGATCCATGGATAAAGCCACTCGGGAAGCAATGGAGAAGCAATTGGATCATTACATCAAGGAGATTGATAAGTGTATTGCTTTATTGAGTCAATAGATCAGACCCGTTTAACCATACGGATTCTAGCCCGTCTTTCTCCATCGGTAAGTTCAAGAGAATAAACACCATAAGGAAGATTATCTAGCCCGTCCCAATTAACATCGGTTTGATCGTCTTCAATAACGGCAGACATGCTTCTTATAACACTCCCTTTTTCATCCTTAAGGATGGCGTGTAGAGAAGCAGGTCGCTCAGTTTGATCCAGTTCCAAAACTACGGCATCAATAAATACCGGGAATTTGGGTTTTGCTAGCATAGACGATCATTTTAAAAAATGGATAGTCTTCATGGGGAAGGATGGAAATTCGAAGGAACGGTGGATAATTGGGGGATAAAAATAATTTTTTTTAGATATATGCCAAATTTTATTTCACTCACGATAACCATAGGCGATCGAAACTTTAAGGTGAAGGTCGAGGAAAAGGACCAGGCTGCCGTGCTCAAAGCCTGCGACCAGATTAATGCCAAAATCATGGAATTAAAGTCCAATTACGGAGGCAAAGACATGCAAGACTTTCTATCCATGGCACTTTTATCGTTTTTATCCCCAGATGCTAACCTTTTGAAAGAGAAAGAAGAGATCGATGCCGCATTGGATCAGCTGAATACCCTTTTAGACTCTTAAAGCCTACCGGAGAATTCCCATAATTATTGCTTATCTTCGTTCGTTAGGGCACATATGTGCCTGAAAAAGACTTATTTGTGAACAAGAAAAACAAACGTAGAAATGGATTTCATACCTATAATAATTGGATTAGGGGCACTGATAGTGGGGGTAATAGCAGGAAGGCTAATTTTCGCCCGAGACACTAAAAAACAACTGGTAGAGGCTGAACAGCAGGCCGAAAAAATCATCGCTGACGCAAAAGCCCAGTCGGAAACGATCAAAAAAGAAAAAATGCTCGAGGCAAAAGAGAATTTTGTTCAACTCAAAGCCGAGCATGACAAAGAGATTCTTGAAAAGAATCGCAAAATCAATGAAGCTGAAAATCGTATCCGCCAAAAAGAGCAATCTATCAATTCTAAAGTTGAAAATTTAGATCGTCAGACCAAGGAAAACGATGCGATAAAAGAGAATTTAAATCGTCAGATCGAGGTCGTTAATCAAAAACGTACTGAGCTTGAAAAGCATCAGGAGGAGCATATCCGTCGCCTTGAAAAAGTTGCTGGTTTAACTGCTGAAGAAGCTAAGGTTCAGTTGGTTGAAAGTCTAAAACAAGAGGCTCAAACACAGGCTCTTTCGCTTCAACAGGAGATCATTGAAGATGCCAAACAAAAAGCGAATAAAGAAGCGCGGAAAATCATTATACAAAGTATTCAGCGTACTGCTGCTGAGCAAACTATTGAAAATACGGTAACGGTATTTAATCTGGAAAGTGACGAGATCAAAGGACAGATTATTGGTCGGGAAGGTCGTAACATTCGGGCGATAGAGGCGGCAACGGGTGTGGATCTGATTGTGGATGATACTCCGGAAGCTATTGTACTTTCTTCTTTCGATCCACTTCGTCGTGAGATCGCTCGTTTATCTCTTCAACGTTTGGTTGCAGATGGACGTATCCATCCAGCCCGTATTGAAGAAGTAGTAGAAAAGACCCGTCGCCAGATCGAAGAACAGGTGATGGAGATCGGTGAACGTACTGTAATTGAACTGGGTATCCATGGGCTTCATAAGGAACTGGTACGAGTAGTTGGAAAGATGCGATTCCGATCATCATATGGTCAGAACTTATTGATGCACAGTCGTGAAGTAGCCAACCTATGCGGTATCATGGCAGCAGAACTTGGGTTAAATCCTAAACTGGCAAAACGTGCTGGTTTATTGCACGATATTGGTAAAGTTCCAGATGAAGAAACTGAATTGAGCCATGCGCTTTTAGGTGGCAAACTAGCGGAGAAATATGGTGAAAATCCTGCCGTAGTGAATGCCATCGCTGCGCACCACGATGAGATGGAGATGCAATATGTTATCTCCCCTATCATCCAGGCTTGTGATGCTATCAGCGGTGCCCGCCCAGGTGCTCGTCGCGAAATCATGCAGCAGTACATCCAGCGTATTAAAGACCTGGAAAACCTGGCCATGACCTACCAAGGTGTTGAAAAAGCCTATGCTATTCAGGCTGGTAGGGAGTTAAGGGTAATAGTAGAAGCTGATAAGGTTACAGATAACGATACAGAAAAGATCAGTTTTGAGATGGCTCAGAAAATCCAGAATGAGATGACTTACCCAGGACAGATCAAAGTAACGGTAATCAGAGAAAAAAGAACCGTAAACGTAGCCCGTTAATAAGCAATAACCCACTGCAGTAGAGTTTTTTATGAAAATGCCAAGGGAAAAATTTGGCTTTCACTAAAAATCCCCTACTTTTGCAGTCCAAATTTTTAAAGGAATGAACCCCGCTGTAGCATTCGTACACGAGCAGTTAACTGCAACGAAAGAAACGCCAAAATTTAAAGCCGGTGATAATATCACCGTGAACTATAAAATTATTGAAGGAAACAAGGAGCGTATCCAAAGTTTCAAAGGTGATGTGATCAAGCGTCAGGGGCAAGGTGCCACTGCCAGTTTCACAGTACGTAAAATGTCTGATGGAGTTGGCGTGGAAAGAACTTTCCCTGTAAATTCCCCTAACATTGAATCGATCGCCCTAAATAAAGTAGGTAAAGTTCGTCGTGCTAAGCTTTATTTCTTACGTGAAAGAAGCGGTAAGCGCGCCAGAATTAAGGAAAAGCGTATCTAAATCATATGCTGAGGAAAAATTTAACAAACGGGAGCCTAAAGCTCCCGTTTTTGTTTTGCCCAATTGGGCTTAGATTTTTAACTTTGGTATTCATCAGTTAAATGAATTAACATGTTATCTCAACTTCTACTCAGTATGCCTGGCGGAACAGAATGGATTCTTATTGTAGTTGCCGTTCTGATTCTTTTCGGAGGTCGAAAGATCCCTGAATTCATGAGAGGTATTGGCCGTGGTATCCGCGAGTTCAATGATGCAAAATCCAATGTGAAGAAAGAAATCGAAGAGGGCATCAATGAGAAGGATACAAAAGCGCAGGCTTGATCCTTTAAATCTTCTTTCTTTTGTATCGGCATCATTCAATAGCTCAATTTCATAAAGAAATTGATAGTTCTTCTATTACCTGTGAGCAGGTGGTAAACTCTTATTTATCAAGAATACAAGAGAGCAAGCATCTAAATGCTTTCATAGATATCTATTCAGAAGAAGCCCTTCAACGTGCCACGGAGCTCGATAACCGCCAAAAGCAAGGTATCCCAAAAGGGAAATTATTTGGGGTGGTAATCGGTATTAAAGATGTGATATGCTATAAAAATCACAAACTAACGGCAGCCTCTCGGATTTTGGAGGGCTTCCAGTCCTTATTCTCCGCCACAGCCATTGAGCGCCTGTTGGCAGAAGACGCGATTATCATCGGCTCGCTTAATTGTGATGAATTTGCCATGGGTTCTTCCAATGAGCATTCGGCCTACGGCAAGGTATTAAATGCACTGGATGAAGAGCGAGTTCCAGGTGGATCTTCTGGAGGATCGGCAGTTGCTGTTCAGGCTGATTTGTGCATGGTAAGCCTGGGTAGTGATACAGGAGGTTCCGTTCGTCAACCAGCTGATTTTTGTGGAATAGTTGGATTAAAGCCGACCTATGGTCGTATCTCTCGACATGGCTTGATTGCTTATGCCTCTTCATTTGATCAAATCGGTATGTTCAGCAAAAATGTAGCCGATGCGGCACTACTGCTGGAGGTAATGGCAGGTGAAGATGAATTTGATTCTACGGTTAGTAGTGAACCCGTTGATGAATATAGTAAACAATTAATTGCAGAAACGCCAATACGTTTTACCTACTTCCGAGAAAGCTTAGAGCATCCTTCCCTTGATCCTGAAATCAAAGAAGCTACTTATTTGCTGATCGATGAATTAAAGGAAAAAGGACATATAGTTGAGCCTACTGGATTTGATTATCTAGATTTCATTGTTCCTGCGTATTACGTATTAACGACTGCAGAAGCCTCATCCAATCTTTCCCGTTACGATGGAGTAAAATATGGGGCTCGCACAACAGATAAATCGCTTGATCTCGCTGGATTCTATGAAGCAAATAGGTCAGAAGGATTTGGGAAAGAGGTGAAGCGCAGAATTATGTTGGGGAACTTCGTATTAAGCTCTGGATATTATGAAGCTTATTTTTCACAAGCGCAAAAAGTTAGACGATTAATTTTAAAAAAGACAGATGAAGTATTTCATCAATACGATATTCTTTTGATGCCCACAGTGCCAACGCCAGCATTCAAGTTTGGAGAAAAATCGAATAATCCAGTTGATATGTTCCTTGGGGATTTATATACCGTATATGCGAACCTGGCAGGTATTCCTGCTATTTCCATACCTTTAGCCAAGCATAAAAACGGAATGCCATTTGGAATTCAGTTAATGTCTGATACTTTCAACGAAGCCCTATTACTCCAAGCGGCTAATCGCATTTCATTTATGAAAATTGCTGCGCATGCGTAAATATTGTTTCATATTAACTTTTTTTACCTGCAGTTGGATTCACACATCAGCTAATACTATTCATGATACCATCGTTCTGAATACTACCCCTCAAGCAAAAGAGCTGGCTTTGCTTACACTTAATCCCAGAGCAATACCATTTGTCAAGGATTATCTTGATGTACATCAAACGAGGTTGATCAATATGAAATCAACGGCATTGCCCTATTTCATCATGATCGAGAAAATACTGGAAGAACAAGGATTACCGATTCAATTAAAATACTTAGCCGTTATTGAATCTAATCTCAAACCAACAGCAGTTTCGTGGGCAGGAGCAGTAGGCCCCTGGCAGTTCATGCCAGAAACAGGACGTTCAATGGGATTGCTGATCAATAATAAAGTTGATGAGCGAACAGATCTGTATAAAAGCACTTATGCAGCATCAAAATATTTGAAAAAATTATACGCACAATTAAACGACTGGTTATTGGTTATTGCAGCCTATAACGGAGGCAGTGGACGCGTTACATCAGCCATAAAAAAATCAGGCAGTAAAGATTTTTGGGATCTTCAATATCATCTTCCAGCAGAATCGAGAACTCATGTCAAAAAATTTATTGCTACACACTATATAATGGAAGGCCAAGGTGGGGAAACCACAAGGGGTGCAGAAGAACAGGAGATACAGGATGCCAATACGATACCGGAAGAATTAAGTAAAGGGACGATATCACAAAATATTACCGGTAAATATCTTGCTACTGAAATGGCCAGAATTATCGAAATTGATCTGCCAACATTTAAAAAATTAAATCCGCAATTTGATAGTAAGGTTTCAGTAGAAGATTACATGCTTCGCTTACCTGAAGCAAAAATGGGAATCTTCAATGAAAAAAGATTTCAAATTCTGGAGGCATCCATCATGGCCAGATTGCAGCAACTTCCTGAAATGGGTACGCTTTATCCTAAAGAAATATCGCTGCCGGCCAGTACACCAAAAAATGAGGTTAAATCGCCAAAAAAAACAGCAGGAAAGAAGAAGTAATTTGTCAACACTTCAGTGTTTCATCAAGATAACACCTTTCGTATGGCAGATCCCTTAAGTAAACATTCTTCATATTCATTTTCTGGGTTGCTCAATGCAGTTATACCCGAGCCAGACATGAATGATAAATAGTTTGTAGCTGCATTATATAAAATACTACGTATCACTACATTCATATCGAAATCCCCTTCTGGTGTTATATACCCTACCGATCCAGAAAAAAGTCCTCTAGGCCCATTTTCAAAAACTCGGATCAAGTCTAAGACACGATGCTTAGGTGCCCCAGTCATACTTCCCATAGGAAAACAAGCATCCATGATATCCATAAAGGATATATTCTTCTTAACTTTTCCTTCAATAGTAGAGATCATTTGATAAACCTGAGGGTATGCATATATGCCAAATAATTCAGAAACCTTAACTGTTCCCTCCTGGCATACCCTTGAAAGATCATTACGTACCAGATCTACCACCATTACATTCTCCATTTGATCTTTTTGGCTGTGCTGCAAAGAATGGCGTAATGCCGCATCCCGTTGAGGATTTTCAGGATCACGTCGAATAGTACCCTTCATAGGTTGTGAGATCAGCTTCTCCCCTTTTTTACATAAAAACCGTTCAGGACTGGCACTGAGCAAATAAGCACTTTCAGATTTATAAAAAACCGAGAATGGATTAGGGGATATGGTACATAATGTACGCCAAGTCTGCAAAGGATCTATTACCGCATGTTCACTGAAAAACTCCTGACAAAAATTAATTTCATAACAATCGCCTCGTTGAATATGCGCTAATAATCCATTTATTTTTTCTAGATATGTCTCCCTTGATATAGCGGGAATAGTATTCACCGATTTTCTATTGACGCTATCGGTTACCGATTCTTGAATCAGTTGATGATAGACGTCCTCATGATCCATTTCAAGTGATCCAATTTCTATATTATCGCTTCTGAATTTGATTACATACTGAGGAACAAAAAAGGTTAAGGGAAGAAATCCCGTTTTGTCGCTTGCCAATGGGATCTCTTTTTTTAGTATAGAAAGCGATTCAAAAGAAAGATGGAAAAATACCCAATCCTTTTGGCTATCTATGAAGGAATTGATCGTTTCAAGATCAGTATCCTCTGAAAATGGCAGTTTTTTTATGCTGCCCGCTCCTAGTAATATTTCCTGAAAATTGAGTACGCTGGAATAGTTATGATTAGCCAGAAAACAACAAATGTTGAACCTGTTTGCCCAGTTCAACATTTGCTGATGTAATTTCTCCCTATTGGAGACAGGAAATGTTTTAAATACTCTCAAGATTAATAATCTTCATCGTCGTCATCAAAACCGCCGCCATCATCAAAAAATCCAAGATCCTTGAATTCATCATCGATAGCGAAATCATCGTCACTCGATTTCTTCGAACCGCCAGTTTTTTTACCAGAAGATTTTGATTTGGGAAGATCAAACTCTTCAAAGTCAGGATCCCAATTTTCATCATCCTCAACTTTATCCCAATCATCATCAACTTCATCGATTTCGTCATCATCATCTTCTTTAGCAGAGGAGCTTTTACGAGATGATGTAGATGTTATCTCATCAGTATCTTCAAAATCATTCTCCTCATCCTCTTCTATTTTTTTCTTAGAACGGGATGCAGACTTAGAAGAGGTTTCAGGATCCTCAGCTTTCTTCGTTATACCCTTTTTCGATTTTTCAGATTTAGCCATTTGAGCAGGATTAATCACCGTAAAATTTCTATCTAATTTTTATATAGCCAAATTTTTTCTGAAAATTTTTCCATCCTATTTCATACGGATGATTTGATCTCTTCCTGGTCCATTAGAGACATAAGAAATTTCTACTCCCAAATATGCGTTAATATGATCAATATAATTCTTCATTAATACAGGTATATCCTCTGCATTTTTAAGTTGAGTAATATCCGTTTTCCAGCCGGGGAATGAACGCAAAACGGGTTCAATCACTGACTTCAGCATTTGATAGGGCACTTCTTTTTTCGCTTCACCATTTACCATGTAACTTTCGCACACGGATAATGATTCGAAGCTATCCAGTACGTCCGCTTTGGTCATCACAATTTGGGTAACCCCATTTATCATACAAGCAAATTTCAATGCCACGAGATCGATCCATCCACAACGACGTGGACGTCCGGTGGTGGCACCAAATTCACTACCTAATTTTCTTAATTCTTCACCAGTCTCATTTTCCAGTTCAGTTGGAAAAGGTCCGCTACCTACTCTTGTACAATATGCTTTAGAAATACCGATCACCTCCCGGATTTTCTGAGGCGGCACACCTAAACCGGAACATACCCCAGAAGTAGTAGTGCTGGATGAAGTTACAAAGGGGAAGGTCCCAAAATCTACATCGAGCATACTTCCCTGTGCACCTTCTGCCAATACCTTAGCGCCTTTACTGATTTTTTCGTTTATGAAATATTCGCCATTTACAATGGTTAATTCACGCATAAATTCAAGAGCCTCAAAGAACTCTTCTTCCCACTCCGAAATGTCTTCATTGAAATGAAAAGAGTCCAGCATACGCTGATGTTTCAATCTCAACTTGATATATTGAGAAGTGAAATTTTTATCTAGTAAATCACCAACACGCAAACCATTTCGGCCAGTTTTATCCATATAGGCAGGGCCGATACCTTTGAGTGTAGAACCAATCTTCTCATTCCCTTTTGATAATTCAGAAGCTTTATCTAATGCACGATGCGTGGGTAAGATGATATGGGTACGTTCAGAAACAAATAAATTTTTTCTGCAATCCACCCCCATTTCGGCCACTTTCTGTGCTTCTTTACGCAGGGTAACGGGATCTAATACCACTCCATTGCCAATGAGGTTGGCAATGCCTTGATGGAATACTCCGGATGGGATCTGATGTAAGACCACTTTTTTCCCATCAACGTATAGAGTATGGCCCGCATTTGGGCCACCCTGAAAGCGGGCAATCACATCATAGGATGGAGCAAAATAATCCACAATTTTCCCCTTTCCTTCATCGCCCCACTGGAGGCCTAAAATGACATCAACCATGTATCTATTTTAAAGGTGCCAAAGATAGTATCTAAAAGTCAACTATACAGATTCAGTATCAAATCGCTCAACAGAATGAATACCGGACAATTGTTTCAAGCGGGTAAACAAATTCTCTAATTCCTCTTTGTCGTGTACAAAAAGTTTAATTGTCCCCTTGAAGACCCCTTCCTGGGCTTCAATGGTCAACCCCGCAATATTAATTCTCAACTCACCGGATATCAGATTCGTGATCTTGTTGATCACCCCCACATCATCCAGTCCAACAATATTGATACCGGTCAAAAAAGATATTTCTTTATTCTTCGCCCATTTTGTTTTCACCACCCTATGTCCAAACTGGGATAATAATCGGGTGGCATTTGGACAATTCGTACGGTGAATGATCAGCCCTTTACCCGTAGATACAAATCCAAATACATCATCGCCAGGAATGGGCTTACAACAGTTTGCTAAGGTGTAAACGATCTTATCACTGGATTCTCCAAAAATGATCAACTCGGTATCTTTTTTAGAAACAGCTTTCCCTGATTCTGTACCATCCCATTTATGATCGTGTTCCTGTTTTGCCGGCTTGGGAGGTTCCAACTTATCCCCTAATACATGAAACTCCTTTAACTCATGCAAGTCGATAGTCTTAATGGCAATACGATAATAAAGGTCAAGCGCAGAGGATAGTTTATAAAAAGCGGTCAGGATTTCAATATTATGAGTGTGAAATCCCGCCCCCATATTTTCCAATTTACGTTGCAAAAGATACTTCCCATCCTCTGCCACTTTTCGTTTTTCCTCTTTTAACGCATCTTTTATTTTGCTCTTAGCCTTAGCTGATACTACAAAGTTCAACCAATCCTCTGAAGGTTTTTGCTTGTTCGAAGTGATGATCTCGATCTGGTCTCCGCTTCTTAATTCATGTGAGATCGGAACAAGTTTATGATTCACTTTTGCACCTATACATTTAGTACCAACAGCACTATGGATCGAGAAGGCGAAATCGAGAGCACTCGACCCTTTAGGAAGCATCTTTACATCACCTTTTGGCGTATATACATAGATCTCTTCAGTAAGGAATGATGTTTTAAAATCATGCAGAAAATCAATAGAACCAATATCCTGATTGGATAGCATTTCACGGATCTGACCAAACCACTGATCAAATCGATCTTCATCTGCACCGCCCTCCTTGTATTTCCAATGAGCCGCAAGTCCCTTCTCAGCGATCTCATTCATTCTTTTTGAACGGATCTGCACCTCTACCCATTTACCTTGAGGGCCCATCACGGTGGTATGCAGAGCCTCATATCCATTTGACTTCGGATTACTCAGCCAGTCGCGTAAACGTTCGGGTGAAGGAGTGTACATATCTGTAATAAGCGAATACACTTTCCAACAATCCTCTTTTTCCCTTTCTTGAGGAGAATTCAAAATGATTCTGATAGCAAAAAGATCATACACTTCTTCAAAACTCACCCCCTTTTTCTTCATCTTATTCCAAATAGAATGTATGGATTTTGGACGGCCCTGAATTTCATATTGAAATTCTGCTTTATCCAACTTCTCTTTGATCGGTTTGATGAATTCGTTGATGTACCGAGTTCGTTCACGTTTTGTTTCAGCCAGTTTTCGAGCGATCTCTTTGTAAGTAGTAGGCTCCAGGTATTTCATCGACAAGTCTTCCAACTCTGTCTTGATATTGTAAATACCCATACGATGGGCGAGCGGAGCATAAACATAAACTGTTTCTGAAGCGATCTTCAATTGTTTCTCCTGCTTCATACTGTCCATCGTTCGCATATTATGCAAACGATCAGCCAGTTTGATCAAAATAACTCTTGGGTCATCTGTAAGCGTTAACAATATCTTCTTGAAATTCTCTGCCTGCTGGGTGGAGTTATTGTCCACCACATGAGAGATCTTGGTCAGTCCGTTAATAATCCGAGCGATTTCACTTCCGAATTCACGTTCTACATCTTCTACAGATACATCGGTATCTTCAACCGTATCGTGAAGAAGTGCACAAATACTGGAACGTACCCCAAGACCAATTTCTTCTACACAAATTCTGGAAACAGCTATAGGATGTAGAATATAGGGCTCCCCACTTTTACGGCGCATGGTTTTATGAGCATCAACAGCCAATTCAAAAGCTCTGCGCACCAGTTCTTTATCTCCTGGTTTCAATTTAGGCTTCAGTACCCTAAGCAGTCCGCGGTATTGACGTACGATCTCTTTTTTCTCCTGCTCTTCATTAAGGGTATATTTTGGCACTGACGTATGTTGCTCCAACATCTCCATATATCAAATGTACGAATAGACATTGGCGAATTTTTGTTTAAAAAGCCAAAGTTTTCAGGCAATTTTGGGAACTATTCCTTTTTTTACCTGCTAAAATTTACAAAATCAAACCTTTTACGTATTTTTGCGCCCCCTTAGCGCATGTGGCGTAATTGGTAGCCGCGCCAGACTTAGGATCTGGTGTCGTGAGACGTGGGGGTTCGAGTCCCTCCATGCGCACTTTAAAATTTGGTAAGGGTAACCTTAACATCCTTCTGGCTAATCCCCATTAGCCAGTTAGTCTATTAGCGAATTAGTCAATTTATTACCATGCCCACAGTTTCTAGAGAGAACATAAGTCTGTTAAACGATAAGATCACCGTTACGGTTAGTAAAGAAGATTATACTGCCGGTTTTGAAAAAAATCTGAAGCAGTATGCTAAACAGGCAAATATCCCAGGGTTTCGCAAGGGAATGGTTCCAACTGGAGTTATCCGTAAAATGCATGGCCCTGCACTTTTTGCTGACGAGGTATTACGCTCTGTAGAACAGCATCTGATGAATTACTTAAAATCAGAAAAGCTAGACATATTCGCACAACCATTGCCGGGTGCTGACAACAACATCAGCCATTTCAATATGAATGAACCTGGTGATTATACGTTTACGTTTGAAATTGGACTTAAACCTGAAGTATCGCTGGATCTTAGCAAATGGACTTTGACTAAGTATGAAGTAGAGGTAACCAATTCTATGATAGATGAAGAGTCAGATCGCTTACGCCAGCGCTTAGGCAAAATGTCGGAGCCTGAAACCGTAACCTGTGAAGATAACGTCCTGAATGTTGTATTTGAAGCTGCTGATGAGTCAGGAAATGTTGCAGAAGGGACAGCCAAAAAAGAAAATTCACTTTTAGTAAAATACTTCACCCCTTCGTTTCAGAAGAAATTGATGGGACTGAAAAAAGATGATCATGTTGTATTGCAACTGAGTTCAGCATTTGATGAAAAAGAAAGAGAGTGGCTTGTCAAAGACCTTGGTGTAGATGCTAGCAACCCTAGTGAATTGGATCAATATTTCAAACTGTCAATTGCAAAAGTTGGTCTGGTAGAGAAACGCGAATTGAATGAAGAATTCTTCAAAGAGGCATTCCCGACTAAAGAAGTAAAATCAGAAGCTGAATTCCGTCAGGCTATCCAAGAAGAGATCGCTGCGCAGTGGAGTAAACAAGCTGTTAATTTCCTTCACCATGAATTGTACCACAAATTTCTGGATGATGTGAAAATAGAATTCCCGGAAAGTTTCCTAAAACGCTGGATGCAAACTGGAGGTGAAAAGCCAAAAACAGAATCTGAAGTCGAAGCTGAATTTCCAACTTTCTTAAATCAATTGCAGTGGACGTTGATCTCTGATAAGATTGTCAGAGATAATAATCTTGATGTGAATCCAGAAGAGTTAAAAGTACATATGCGTGAGCAGCTTTTAGGGTATTTTGGAGGTATGAACCTTGGTGGAGATAACCTCGGATGGCTAGATAGTTACGTTGATCGTATGATGCAGGATGAACAGCAAATGGAAAGCGCCTATCGTCGTTTGATTACAGAAAAAGTTTTTGAATGGTCGGCAGCCCAGGTAAAAACTGCTGGGAAGTCAATTTCTGCTGATGATTTCATGAAATTACAGCAGGAACACCACCATTAATAGTCAACTATTTTAATGCAATGGTCCGACGGTCATTGCTGCACAAACTGTTTCTTTAGCTGGTTTCCGGCAAAAAGGGACAGTTTGTCGCATTTTACCCTTTAGCATGATTTTAGAGCAGCAAATGATTTAAATTGCCACATTATTAAAAATACCGATTATGGATCTCGGAAAAGAATTTGAAAAATATGCGGTAAAGCACCGGGGTATTTCCAGTAATACATTGCATGGATATACCAATCATATGGTGACTAACCTAACGCCGAATATTATTGAAGAAAGGCCAATGAATATTGCCGTAATGGATGTATATAGCCGCCTTATGATGGATCGTATCATTTTTCTCGGCTATCCAATCACCGATGAAGTTGCCAATATCATTACCGCACAACTTCTTTTTCTGGACAGCACAGACAGGCAGCGTGACATCCAGATGTATATAAATAGTCCGGGTGGATCTGTTTATGCAGGATTAGGTGTTTATGATACCATGCAATACGTTACTCCAGATGTATCTACCATCACCATAGGTGTTGCTGCCAGTATGGCGGCCGTATTGATGTGTGCTGGTGCTCATGGAAAACGAACGGCTTTAAAACATTCACGTATCATGATGCATCAACCAAGTGCAGGAGCAGGCGGACAAGCATCTGATATTGAGATCACCGTCAATCAAGTAAAAAAACTGAAACGCGAACTCTATGAAGTGGTTGCCGCACATAGCGGGCAGGACGTTGACCGGATCGCAGCAGATTTCGATCGTGATTTTTGGATGACGGCACAGGAAGCAAAAGAATATGGTTTGGTTGATGAAGTATTACTAACCAATCCAGCTAAACAAAAATAATTAAGTACTGTACTATGGATTATATGAAGAGTAGAAATCGATTCAGAATGGAAGAAGACGATGAGCCGAAACTTCCAGAGAATCCTATGGAAAAAATGTTCAGCACCGCACAATTCGACAAGAAATTCATCGAACAACGTAAGGTATTCTTATGGGGACCAGTTGATGATCGCAGTGCGAAAGATATTACTGCTCGCCTAATGTACTTGGAAGCCATCGATCCAGGAAAAGAGATCACCTTTTATATCAATAGCCCGGGAGGTGTAGTAACCAGTGGAATGGTCATCTACGATACCATGCAAATGATCAGCTCACCAGTTTCAACGGTATGTATGGGAATGGCAGCATCAATGGGATCTATATTATTGAGTGGAGGGGCTAAAGGTCGCCGCTTCATCTTCCCGCATGGTGAAGTCATGATTCACCAACCCAGTGGTGGAGGAAGAGGAACGTCTGCCGATCTCGAGATCATGGCAGAGCAGATACGTAAAATCAAGGAATTAGGAGCCAAGATCCTGGCAGATAATTGCAGTCAGCCATTTGAAAAAGTTATGAAGGATTTTGACCGTGATTACTGGATGGATGCCGAAGAATCGGTGAAATATGGCATAGTTGATGGTGTAGTTCGTACGCTCTAACCTATTTTCTACCTAATTTTAGGGATACTAAGAGGTAAAACGGGCCGAAAAGCCCGTTTTTTTATGCTAATTTTGATGTTTGAAATTTTGCTATGGCTAAGTCAACGTTACATTGTTCTTTTTGTGGGAGAAGCCGGGAAGAAGTTAAAATACTTATTGCCGGACAGGATGGCCATATTTGTGAAAATTGTGTTGACCATGCCCGGGAGATCATTGATCAGGAATTGCAAATGCGCCATGATGCCGCTACGTCTCAATTCAAATTGACCGTAAAGAAACCGGTTGAGATCAAGCGCTTCCTTGATGAATATATTATTGGCCAGGATGACGCTAAAAAAGTAATGGCTGTTGCGGTATATAATCATTACAAACGTTTACAGTATAAACAGGCTGAAAACGATATCGAGATCGATAAAAGTAATATTGTAATGGTTGGCGAAACGGGAACCGGTAAAACCTTATTGGCAAAAACCATAGCCAAATTATTGAATGTCCCTTTCGCTATTGTTGATGCTACCGTATTTACAGAGGCGGGCTACGTAGGAGAAGATGTTGAATCAATCCTGACGCGCTTATTGCAGGTCTGCAATTACGATGTAACTGCTGCGGAAAAAGGCATTGTTTATATCGACGAGATTGATAAAATTGCAAGAAAGGGTGATAATCCATCGATTACACGAGATGTTAGCGGTGAAGGGGTTCAACAAGGTTTATTAAAACTTCTGGAAGGAACAGAGGTTCTGGTACCACCGCAGGGAGGAAGAAAACATCCAGAACAAAAATTGATCAAAGTAAATACACAAAATATACTCTTTATTTGCGGAGGCGCCTTTGATGGTATTGATAAAATCATTGCCCGAAGAGTCAATACCAACTCCATTGGATTCAATGTGAATAAGAATGAGCAGGAGGAAATGAAAAAGAACTTACTGCAATTTGTGAATGCACAAGATCTCAAATCTTTCGGCCTGATACCAGAACTACTTGGACGTTTACCTGTAGTTACGTATCTCAGCCCATTAGATGCCGAAACCTTAAGAGCAATTTTAACAGAACCTAAGAATTCTCTGATCAAACAATACACAAAACTTTTTGAACTGGAGGGTATTGAACTTGAAATTGAAAAACCTGTTCTTGACTTCATGGTTTCAAAAGCAGTTGAATATAAATTAGGAGCTAGAGGACTGCGCTCTATTTGCGAAAGTATTCTAACAGATGCGATGTTTGAAATGCCTTCTTCAAAAGAAAAGAATTTCAAACTCACTCTTGATTATGCCGTACACAAATTCGACAAGTCAAAAATGAGTGTACTAAAAGTGGCTTAATCCAAAAAGATTCAATCCCTATTATAGTGCAAGAGTTAATCGCTAAATTAATGGCCGCAGGACTTACAGAGGATCAGGCATCAAAAGCCATTAGCATCATCCGCGATTATGCAAAAGAAAAGTTTCCCATCTTTTCTGGAGCCATTGATAAACTATTCAGCAAATACAGTATCAAAAAAGAAGATGATTTTTTAGAATAACCTGCCAAATCATCTTCTTCATATTTTATCAGCAATATTTAAAAAATTAAATACGGTTCTATTTTGTCCAGCCATACCTGATCAAAAACAGGAATGGAGAGCAACTCCTGCCTATTTTTTAATTTGCCGTGCTGATTTCGGTAGGCTACCAGTGCCTTAGCCTGACGATACTGCATGTAAGGGTGCCGGGCTAAACTATCGGCAGGATCCGTATTAATATTCAATTTCCGAATTCCTTTATTGCCAACACGCAAATAGGAACGAAAATGAAGAAATGCTGTATCCGAAACACCGTAAATACCAGCAATCTGATCAATAGTATAAAAACCGCCACAAGCATCTCTGAATTTAATTATCCTTGATGCTAATTTTTCCCCAATCCAAGGTAAGGATTCTAAGGAAGCTGAGTCCGTCGTATTTATATCCAATGTTGTTATAGTTTTCTGCGGGGGTTTTCTGAATTTTGGATCAATACTGCTAAAGTCAAGTTCATATTGCTCTTTATTGAACGTTGCTTTTTTCTCTTCTTCAATCTTCACATATGGAATTAACGTTTTGGCAATATTCGTATCTATTCCATAAATGGTCATTAACTGCTCTGGCTTTCGAAAACGCCCACCCTTGTTCAAGTAGTTTCTGATCATATTCACAGAACGCTGGGGAACTCCTAAACTTATCCAATCAGCATCTGATATTGTATTTGGATTAAACTCACGTAAACTGATCGTAGGATTTAATACCGTAGGAGAAAGCCGTTCCGCCTTTGAAAAATAGTATTTGGCATCTGCCTTTTCAGCTGCCTTCCATAAATACGGAATGAGCCAAACCATACCTATCAACGTAAGCAATGTCAAGATCCCCAATCTTTCTTTGCGGGGAATCGTAAAATATTCAATCAACCATTCTTTCATAGTTTTTTGATCCAAAATTTCACTTTAATAAAAAAACAAATCCGCGATTAATACCGGGAAAAACATGTTTTTTCAGCAAAAAGAAAAGGTAAATTTCTCCTGATGGGATTTAGGAAATAATTAAAGGGTTATCATTAACCCATCATACGCTAACTCTATGCCCTCTGGTAGTTCTTTATTGATATCAACATGCAATCCTAGCTGATGAGAGATATGGGTAAAATAGGCTTTGGGGATGCCTAACTCTTTTACTAAAGCTACAGCCTCTTGCAAGGTAAAGTGGGAAATATGGGGCTCTTTGCGCAGTGCATTAACAACCAATACTTCAGAACCTCGTATAAGGTCTTTTGATTTTTCTTCAATCCGGTTAGCATCTGTGATATAGGTGAATGACCCAAACCTAAACCCTAGAACCGGCATTTTCATATGCCAAACTTCAATGGGTGTTACCGGTATATCCCCTACCATAAATGGATCTTCAGCTATCTTATTCATATTGATTTCCGGAACACCAGGATACTTTCTTTCTGTAAATGCATAATAGAAATCTCTCCGCAATGCTTCTTCAGTCAATGCATTGGCATATATTTCCATAGGCTTATTCATAAAAAAATTAAAAGCCCGGATGTCATCCAATCCCGCAATATGATCTTTATGAGGATGGGTAAACAACAACGCATCAAGATGCTTAGTAGATGTTCGTAACATCTGATATCGGAAGTCTGGCGTGGTATCAATAACTAAAGACGTAGTGGATGATGATATCATCACACTGCTTCGTAAACGATTATCAAGTGTATTGGTTGATGTGCATACCGCACAATCACAACCGATCATCGGCACACCACTGCTTGTGCCTGTTCCCAAAAAATTAATATGAAGCGTTGGATAGTTCAAAACAATGCCAGGATCCTTATGCCTCTTCCTGCCCTATAGGTAGTTCATCATAGAACTTACGATTATCTGGAGAGAGATGTGTTGGTTCTATGTTCAGAACAGACAAAAGATCAATCAACGTATTGATGCGGCCCTCAGTTTGAAGGAACTTATTCAGAACAATTACCTTTTTTTGTTCCAGAATACAATAGCCACTTTGGAAGGTTCCTCTTTCATAACGAATGATATATCCTGCTTCTTCAATAAGCTTTTCAATCTTGGTCAGCGTAGCAGGATTCATCTTAATACTCATGCACCTATGTTTGTACAAATGTACTGATACAGCTTTCTTTCCTAAAGCCATTTCCGTTAAACTTTTCTACATTCACAACCTTGAATGTGAATAATATTTTAAAGCATATAGAACGGTAAAAAGCAAAAAAGCCGCTAATTCGGGTCGAATACCTGAAGATTCATCATAAGATTGAAGAAAATACGTGCTTTGGGAACCCCATTCAACAGTAAAGCAGATTTTAGTGGCATTGCATTAAATTGCAAATGGGATGAAAAAAGTCTTTAGCATTAGTGCTGTCTGCTTAGTCGGTTTTTTGATAGGATATTTCCTTTGGTCTATCACGGGTAGAACACCCGCTCCTATTACTCCTCAATTGCATATTGATAGTAGTTTTGTAGTAAATACTGATGCTGGAAAAGGTAATGTGATTGGCATCAATACTTACATGATACCCAATGATTATTCTTCAAAAGAACATTTTTTCGCCAAGCTCGACGGATATCTATGGGAATGTAAAAAACAAAACTGGTTAACTCCTAAAACCGTTGTAATCTTTCCTGAATATATAGGCGCATGGTTGGTAATGGAAGGAGAAAAAAGATCTGTTTATTCGGACACCACGATCGATAAGGCACTCACCACTTTTGTTACTTCAAACTTCTTCAGCTATATCACTTCGTGGTTTATGTCTCCTGATTCTGCAACAGATAAAGTGAAACATTCCGTTTTTGCAGCAAAAGGAAAAAAAATGGCGAAAGTTTATACAGAAGTATTCAGTGAACTTTCTAAAAAATATGGCGTAACCATTATAGCTGGCTCCACATTATTGCAGAAGCCAACTGTTAAAAAAAATAAGATCATCGTAAAAAACGGATCCCTGGAAAACATAACAGCAGTATTTAATCCAGATGGAAGCCTGCACCCAACGCTTACCCGTAAGGCCTTTCCAATAGATGACGAACTTCCTTTTGTGATCCGCTGTAACCCATCCGATTTACCCGTGTATGAACTACCGATTGGAAAAACATCGGTGATGATATGTGCTGATTCGTGGTATCCAGCCTCATATGAAAACGTTAAGCAGGATGGTTTGACCTTTATTGCGGTGCCATCATATACAAAATCTGATCATTCCATGAATTCAACATGGTTGGGATATAGCGGATTTGATACTCCTGCTGATGTGAATAAGGATGATATTGGGAAGATAACATTACAAGATGCCTGGCTCAAATACACCATGCCCACCAGAATAAAAAAGATCAGTACGCCTTTTGGAATGACTGTATCCCTACGCGGCAAACTTTGGGATCTCGGTGCTGATGGAGAATTGATGATCTACAACAAAGGGCAAGTAATCTGCCCTCCACCCATGAAAGGCGCATCCATGGTGTGTTTATGGTTAAATTAACTTCCTTTGGTCTGCATACGAATCACAGGTATGATCATCTCTTCCATTGAGATACCACCATGCTGAAACGTATTTCGAAAATAATTCACATAATGATTGTAATTGTTCGGATAACACAAATAGCCGTCTTCTTTTGCAAATATGAATGAAGAGTTTACCGTTGGTATAGGCAAGCCAGCATCTTTTGGTTCTTTTACGCTAAAAACATCATGTGATGCGTAATTCAGGTTTCTACCATGCTTATATCGAAGATTCGCAGTAGTTAGTTTATCTCCAATTACTTTACAAGGCTTATTGACCCGAACACTTCCATGGTCAGTAGAAACGATAAGATTGAATTTTTTATCACTGATTTTTTTTAATACTTGATGAAGTGGAGAATGAACAAACCAGCTATGGGTTAAGCTTCTGTAACTCGCTTCATCACTGGCCAATTCTTTTAAAACCTCCATTTCAGTTCGAGCATGGCTTAACATATCCACAAAATTATAAACGACTATACTAAGATCTTGGTTCAATAAATTGTGTGCATGATCTACTAATCGCTGAGCCTCCTGATTACTAAGAATTTTTTGGTAGGAGAACTTGATATCATCTCGCTTCAACGATTTAAGTTGTTCACGAAAAAAATCTTCTTCATGCAGATTTTTCCCTCCTTCCTCTTCATCATTCTTCCATAAGTTAGGAAATTTATGCTCGATCTCAGCTGGCATCAATCCGGCAAAAACAGCATTTCTACTGTATTGTGTGGCGGTAGGTAAAATACTATAAAATGTTTCTTCTTCCATTATGTGAAAAAGTTCAGCAAATATTGGCTGTAGTATTTTCCACTGATCAAAGCGAAGATTATCAATCAAGAGCCAAATCGTTGGAACAGATTTTTCAATATGTGGAAGGATTTTAAATCGAAATAAGGTATTACTCAGAATCGGAGATTCCATTGATTTTGGATGAACCCAGGATAGATAATGCTTACTGATAAACTTAAAGAATGCTGTATTCGCCTCATTTTTTTGTGATTCTAATATTTCAAGCAGTTCAGGATTCTCACTCTTACTCATTTCCAATTCCCAAAATACCAGCTTCCGATAAATGTCCATCCACTGATTATAATCGGGCTGGCTATTCAGTGCGGTGAATAATTCGCGGAACTGTTGTTGGTATGCTGTTAAGGTTTTCTCTGCCACCAAACGTTTATTATCAATTATTTTCTTCAAACTGAGTAAAACTTGATTGGGATTGACAGGCTTAATCAAATAATCACTTATCTGGGAACCGATAGCCTCATCCATTAGATTCTCCGTTTCATTCTTCGTGATCATGACTACTGGCAAACTGCTATTGATGGATTTGATCCGACTGAGCGTCTCAAGTCCACTGATTCCCGGCATGGATTCATCCAGCAAAACCACATCAACCGGATTTTCTCTCACATAATCCAGGGCATCATACCCATTGCTAAGGGTATGCACTTTGTAACCCTTGGTTTCCAGAAATTTTTTCTGAGATTGTAAACTCTCCAGTTCGTCATCTACCCATAAAATCATCGGTATAGCCATAAATAACCCCGTTCATCGTTAATATGCTGCTAAAGTTACAATTTCCGTAATCTGCTTTATACCTTTACAACTCATGATCGTTAATTTTAACAATAATGGCATTTAGAAAAATCATAAATGATCCTGTTTATGGATTCATCACTATTGACGACTCCCTGATCTTTGAGATCATAACACATCCCTATTTTCAACGTCTTCGCCGAATCAAGCAGATGGCTTTGGCATATCTGGTATATCCAGGAGCAGTACATACTCGTTTGCATCATGCTTTAGGTGCCTATCATTTAATGGGGCTAGCCATCACTGAACTTCGGAACAAAGGGACAGACATCAGCAAAGAAGAAGAGATCGCGGCTAAAATAGCTATACTGCTCCATGATGTTGGTCACGGACCATTTTCGCACGCACTCGAACATGTACTGATTGAAAATATGCATCATGAAGAGATCTCATTGTTGCTGATGCATGAACTAAATGAACAATACGAAGGCCGATTAACATTGGCGATAGACATCTTCACCGGTAAGTACCCTAAAAAATTTCTGCATCAATTGATCTCTGGTCAATTAGATGTGGATAGGATGGACTATCTCACCCGTGATAGCTTTTTTACCGGGGTAAATGAAGGGGTAATCGGATATGATCGTATCATAAAAATGCTGACCGTACATAAAGGAGAGCTGGTTGTGGAAGAAAAAGGCATCTATTCAATAGAGAAGTTTTTGGTGGCGAGAAGATTGATGTATTGGCAGGCCTATTTACATAAAACAGTATTAGCTGCAGAAATGATGCTGGTAAAAATATTGGAAAGAGCAAAATATCTATTACTTCAGGGCGATACCAGCATTCACACTGACGGGCCGTTGACTCGTTTTCTTTCAGGAGAATTATCCGGCGATATGGGTAAACATTTAGAGCAATTCACTTCCTTAGATGATACAGATGTCATCTCCGCCTTGAAAAAATGGTATCATCATACCGACAAAACCCTTTCCTATTTATGTAAATCCGTGTTGGATAGAAAACTTCTCAAAGTGAAGCTTCAAGCTACTCCAATTGAGGAAACATGGTTGAGTCAGAAAAAAAAGGAATCTGCAGACAAAACAGATACCTCTTTACAAGAAGCCGCATTTCTATGTTTCACCGGAGAAGCGGTTAATCGCCTATACGATCCTCATGTTGAACATATTCAAATCCTCTTTAAAGATGGAACGATCAAGGATATCTCTCAAGTTGAAAATGCACTGATCCATGAAACCTTATCCAAGCCCATCAAAAAATTTTATCTTTGCTACGTGGGCTAGGTCACCCTTTCAATTGTAATTATGCAAATCAATGCTGAACAAATTGCTGCCATCATTAATGGAAAAATTGAAGGGAATGGTGGCGTCACGGTAAGTGATTTTGGGAAGATAGAAGAAGCCCTTCCGGGTCAATTATCTTTTTTGGCCAATCCTAAATACGAAGATTACTTATATACTACTCAGGCATCGGTTATCATTGTAAACGAATCATTGATATTGAAAAAACCCATTTCAGCAACCCTGATACGTGTGCCAGATGCTTACAGCTCATTTGCCCAGCTTTTGACAGCATATCAAGAAATGATGTCGAAACAATTACAAGGCATCCAAGATCAAACCTTTATTTCGGCAACGGCTACACTTGGAGAAAATCTGTACGTAGGACAATTTTCCTATATAGGAGAGCATGTTGTAATTGGACATAACACCAAGATCCATCCACAGGTTTATATTGGGAACGATGTTGAGGTTGGTGAAAATACCATCCTCCATGCGGGAGTAAAAATCTATCCAGGATGTAAAATTGGATCGAATGTGGTGATTCATGCCGGAACCATCATTGGAAGCGATGGATTTGGATTTGCTCCTCAGCCAGACGGAACCTATAAAAAAATTCCTCAAATTGGGAATGTGGTAATCGAAGAAAATGTCGAGATCGGAGCGAATTGTACCATTGATAGGGCTACTATCGGGTCAACCATTATCCGAAAAGGCGCGAAACTCGATAACCTTATTCAAATTGCCCATAATGTGGAAATTGGTAGCTATACCGTGATTGCTGCCCAAACGGGTATTAGTGGCAGCACTAAAATTGGGAAACATGTCCAGATAGCTGGACAGGCAGGGTTGGCCGGCCATATATCAATTGAAGATGGGGTTAAGATTGGTGGACAGAGCGGGGTTACAAAATCCTTGAAAAAAGGGGAAGCGGTAACCGGTACTCCTGCCTTCAACTACACATCAGCCCTTAGAATTCAAGCAGTTAGCCGAAACTTACCAGAATTGGAAAAAAGAATCAAAGAGCTAGAGCAAAAAATCGCTCTATTGACGAAATAAAGCTTCATCCAAGCCAACTATACTGACAAATTGGCTATCCATAAATTAGGTGACCCTGAAATAGCTCAGGGCATCGTATCTTTACCCCTTCAATATTTTGTATGGACGCGAATTTCAACATAGATAAACAACATACTCTAAAACAGGAAATTAGCATCTCCGGAACAGGTTTGCACACGGGAATATTGGTGGATATGACACTTAAACCTGCCAATCCTGGATATGGTATTCATTTTCAGCGAATGGATCTTCCAGGACAACCTGTAATTGAGGCGGATTGTGATTTGGTTACGGATACGTCCAGAGGGACAACCCTGGAAAAAAATGGCGCCAAAGTGAGTACGGTGGAACATATCCTGGCTGCCCTTACGGGTATGGGAGTAGATAACTGCCTAGTTGAGATCAATGGTCCAGAGATCCCTATCATGGATGGAAGCTCCTACCCTTTTATAGAAATCATTGAAAAGGCAGGTGTTGCTGAACAAGAAGCTGCAAAAAGCTGGTACACTATCGATACCAATATCAGCTATGGCAACGAGGAAAAAAGGGTGGAGATGGTAGCCATGCCGTCTGTTGATTATAAAGTCACGACTCTTATCGATTTCAATAGCCCGGTTCTGGGTACTCAACACGCTAAGCTGACCCATCTCAAAGAATTCAGATCAGAGATCGCCTCATGCCGAACCTTCTGTTTCCTGCATGAACTAGAGGCACTATTGGCACACAACCTGATCAAAGGAGGTGATATAAACAACGCGATTGTAGTAGTAGATAAACCAGTTAGTCAAGCGGAAATGGGAAGACTGGCGAAAATATTCAGAAAAGATACCATAGAAGTTAAAAGTGAAGGGTACCTCAATAATTTGGAACTACGCTTCCCAAATGAACCTGCACGACATAAATTATTGGATGTGGTAGGTGATCTAACCTTGATTGGGTATCCAATTAAAGCACATATCATCGCTAACCGACCAGGACATGCGTCGAATGTGGAATTTGCGAAGTTGATCAAACACTATATCAAGAAAAACAAGCACGTCAAGAATATTCCGGTATATGATCCCAATGCTCAACCGGTTTATTCTACACAGCAAATAGAAAATAAATTACCACATAGATATCCATTCCTGTTAGTAGATAAAGTAGTTGAACTTAGCGATAAACATATTGTTGGAATTAAAAACGTAACGTTTAACGAACCATTCTTTGTTGGCCATTTTCCCGGGAATCCAGTAATGCCCGGTGTTTTACAGATAGAAGCAATGGCCCAGGCAGGTGGCATACTAGCCATAAACTGTTTACCTCCCGGAGAATATGATACTTATTTCGTGAAAATCGATAACTGTAAATTCAAAGCCAAAGTAATACCGGGTGATACCATGATTATGAAATTGGAACTAATGGGACCGATCCGTAGAGGTTTAGTTGAAATGCATGGGACGGTATATGTAGGAAATAAAATAACCACCGAAGCGGTTTTAATGGCTCAACTGGTTAAACGAGAGGCATAAATCGCTACATTTTTTATAATGAAACCTAAGCAGGGTACTGTTTGAAAACATAATGATCCATCCCCACACATATATTCACCCAAACGCCAAACTGGCAACTAACGTAAAAATCGATCCTTTCACGGTCATTCATCCAAATGTTGAAATTGGTGAAGGCACCTGGATCGGCAGTAACGTAACCATAATGGAAGGTGCCCGTATTGGCAATAACTGCCGCATATTTCCAGGTGCCGTTATCGCTGCTAGTCCACAGGACCTAAAGTTCGAAGGGGAGGCTACTACTGTTGAAATCGGAAATAATACTACCATACGTGAATTTGTGACTATTCATCGAGGAACAAAAGATCGATGGAAAACCATCGTTGGTAATAACTGCCTGATCATGGCCTACAGCCATATTGCGCACGACTGCATTATAGGCAACCACTGCATCATGAGTAATAACACGCAAATGGCTGGTCACGTTATCATGGACGATTATGCCATTCTAGCGGGTATGTGCGCCGTACATCAATTTGTAAAAATTGGTAAATACTCATTCATCGCCGGTGGTTCTCTGGTAAGTAAAGATGTGCCTCCATATATTAAGGCAGGACGTACTCCCCTTAGCTATGCAGGAGTAAACTCGGTTGGATTAAAAAGAAAAGGATTTTCTATAGAACAAATCAACCATGTACTGGAGATCTATCGCTTTATCTATAACAAAGGTTTAAACACTACTCAAGCGATTCGATACATTGATGAAGAATTTCCAGCATCAGATGAAAAAGATGAGATCGTAACCTTTATCCATCAAAGCGGAAGAGGTATCATTAAACGCTTCTCCAAAAATAGTTTAGATGAAGATCTCACTGATTGATGCAGGAAAAAGATACAACAGAGAATGGATATTCAGACAGCTCAATCTTGAGTTTCTAACGGGCAACTCATATGCTATTACCGGAGCAAATGGATCGGGCAAGTCAACACTTCTTCAAGTTATTGCAGGATCTTTAATCCTTAATGAAGGTAAGATCATCATTAATGATCAGCCTGCTACAGATGATGCATTCAAACTGGTTAGTTTAGCGGCACCCTATTTAGAATTGATCGAAGAAATGACAGGAGCGGAATTCCTTGAATTTCATAGTAAATTCAAACCTTTCCTCAATAACTGGGATGCCAATACAATTTTACATAAAGTTGAGCTTGACCACGCTGCCCATAAACAAATACGTAATTATAGCAGCGGGATGAAACAACGCATAAAACTGGCTCAGTGTATTTTGTCCAACTGCCCTTTTATACTGCTAGATGAACCTTGTACCAACCTGGATGAAAAAGGAATTGTTCTCTATCATCATCTTATCGAAACATATACTAAAGAACGTTGCGTTATGGTTAGCAGTAACGATAAAACAGAATTTTCCTTTTGTCAAGAAAAGATCGATATACAAGAATTCAAAAAAACATCAGCGCTGTGAAGCAATCAGTAAATTCAGATCGGTAAATTTTAAATTAAAGCGCTGACTAAGATGGAAATTCGTTAATGCCCCTTTAAATAAATAAATGCCGTTTCGAATATTAAATTTATGCCAGATAAGATTTTCTAACCCCCCTTCATCACTTACTTCAAGAATCAACGGCATCAATACATTACTGACTGCATGTGAAGCGGTACGGGCAAAACCAGATGGAATATTCGGAACGCAATAATGGATCACATCAAATTTTTTAATGATCGGTTGCTCATGTGATGTGATTTCTGAAGTTTCAAAACATCCTCCTCGGTCGATACTGACATCAACAATCACAGACCCGGGTCGCATAATTGAAACCATCTCTTCGGTTACCACAATAGGTGTTCTTCCACCGGAAGAAGAAAGGGCCCCAACAGCTACGTCACACGTCTTTAATTGTTTAGCCAGAATTTTGGGTTCAATTACAGATGTCCATAATCTCGTTCCAATATTATTCTGTAGTCGCTTTAACTTATAAATATTATTATCAAAAATTTTCACACTGGCTCCTAGAGCCATAGCAGCACGGGCTGCATATTCACCCACAATACCAGCACCAATAATGATCACTTTAGTAGGTGGAATACCTGAAATACCTCCTAATAATACACCCTTACCTTTATTGAAACTAGATAAATATTGTCCGGCAATCAACATCACAGCACTTCCCGCGATCTCACTCATACTCCTGACTATGGGATTATGTCCAGAATCATCTTTAAGATTTTCAAAAGATAACGCGGTGATCTTTTTGGCCATCATCTTTTCCAAAATCTCCGTTTTCATGACAGGAAGATGGATTGGAGAGATGAGTACTTGTTCCGGTAAAAGCAATTCTGTTTCCGCTTCACTAACGGGTGCTGATTTGATGATCATTCCGCAATTGAATACTTCTTTTTTATCATAGGCGATAACAGCACCAGCTTCGCTGTAATCTTTATCTGAGTAATGGGCTCCTTCACCTGCTTTATGTTCCACAACCACCCGATGGCCATTATTGACAAGAACAGATACAGCATCAGGAGTTAGGGAGATTCGGTTTTCCTGAAAATCTGTTTCCTTGGGTAATCCAATTACCAGAGGCTGATTACCTGGCTTAACATCCAAGGTTTCTTCTAAGGTTTCGTAATTAAACGATGCACTAACTATGGATTTACCTTTCGACATGAGATTTGGATAAAATATAAGGTAAGTTACGAATTAAGATTGATGATCCGGGTTAGGTCGTCATGAATAGTAATGGTTACATGAAGCGTATCTTCCGGGAAAATTCCAGGTGCCTTTTCCGGCCATTCCACAATGCAGTAGGCTCCTGAGTATAGTGCATCTTCAATTCCCGCATCTAAAGCCTCCTGCTCATTACGAATACGGTACAGATCGATATGATACATTTTTTCCATACCCGGAAGCTGATATTCATTGATCAGGGAAAAAGTTGGACTACTCACAGGATCTTTAACTTCAAGCTGACTGCACAAAGTATGAACCAGGGTGGTTTTTCCGGCACCCATTGAACCATGTAGGGCAATTACCCGATTTTGTTGCATTAGTTCCCATAACCAGTTCCCGGCTTTCTGGATCTCCTCCAATGTATATCGTAATGATGCATCGTTCATTTCAAGTCGAAATTACGTGAGATTCCTTAAATGAATAAAGTACCCTCACGTTTTGCCTGTTTGATGTCGTAACTTTATAGGCATGGAAACGGTTCAATGGAAGGTAGAAGGCATGACATGTGCCAACTGTGCCCTTACGATCAGAAAATACCTCGAAAATCAGGGACAACAAAATATAAATGTCAATCCAATTGATGGTGATGTATCCTTCGAGATAACAGAGGGATCTGTTCCGGATTCCTTAAAAAAAGGAATTCAGGAACTTGGTTATCACGTGGTAGGAGATAAAGAGGGAAATACTCAACGCAAAAAACCTTTTTTATATAATCATTTTCGTCGCTTTCTGTTTTGTCTGCCCTTTACCTGTGTATTACTATTACACATGTTCGATCAGATACTTCCTATACATTGGTTGATGAATCCGTGGATACAATTAGCGATTTGTATGCCGGTTTTTATTGTGGGCATGAAATATTTTGGGAAGAGTGCTATCAAGAGTTTACGTAATGGTATCCCAAACATGAATGTACTGGTAGCTCTTGGAGCAAGCTCTGCATTCGTTTATAGCCTAACAGGTGCCATACTGGGGCTGGGACCAGATTACTTATTTTTTGAGACCGCGGCTACGATCATTACCCTTGTTTTTTTTGGAGAATATCTTGAAGGAGCATCTATTGAATCTACGCAGCGGGCATTGAAAAAATTGGCTAAATCACAAAAAGTGATGGCCAACATGATCGCTTTCGATGACCAACATCAAGAAGTGGTCTTCCCAATTGAAAATACGCAATTGAAAGTAGGTGATCTCATCCTTATTAAAACGGGTGAACAGGTTCCTATAGATTGTAAAATTTTATCGGGGGAAACGGAAGTTAATGAGGCGATCATAACCGGAGAAAGTATTCCAGTTCATAAAACAGCAAAAGATGCCTTGATTGGAGGTAGTGTATTGGAAAGTGGAGTAATCAAAGCTATGGTCACAGCCACAGGTGATAATACTGTATTATCCAACATTTTAAGAATGGTGAAACAGGCACAGGGAGAAAAACCTCCCGTGCAACAGCTCGCTGATAAGATCAGTGCGATCTTCGTTCCGGTTGTGGTAGGCATTGCCCTTATAACACTAGTCGGAAACTGGCTCATATTGGATGATTTCACACAGGCCTTAATGAGAAGTATAGCTGTTTTGGTTATTTCGTGTCCATGTGCCATGGGATTGGCAACACCGGCTGCAATTGCTGTTGGATTAGGAAGAGGGGCAAGAAATGGAATTCTTTATCGAAATGCCACGAGCCTGGAGAATTTTAAGAATATCAAACAGATTGTTTTTGATAAAACCGGTACCCTGACTACCGGTAAATTCAGAATAGCGTCATTCCAGGTGTTGGACAATCAACTGGATGAAGAAGAATTCAAAAGAATTGTTTTTTCACTGGAAAAATATTCCAATCACCCAATTGCGCGATCTATAACTGCAGCCTGGAAAACCAAAAATGATCTACGCTGGCAAAAGATAGAAGAAGTGAAAGGATTGGGAATGAAAGCCATGGATAGAGAGGGGAATACCTATTCTGCTGGTTCATATCATACCTCTCCTTCATCCGTTACAGAGGTAAAACATAATGTTTATGTTATCCGAAATGCTCAATTGTTAGGTGTGATTGATCTGGAAGATGAGATCCGTCCTGAAATTCCGGAAATGATCCGAGTATTGAAAAAGCAGGGTATCAAAACGATCATGCTAAGTGGCGACCGTTATGAACCGTGTCGTCAAATAGCAGCTGAACTGGGAATGGATGAGGTATATGCAGAAAAAACACCAGAACAAAAACTGGAAAAGATTGCAGAATTAAATGCTGCACTGCCAACAGCCATGGTTGGAGATGGGATCAATGATGCACCTGCTCTAGCCAAAGCGACAATTGGTATTTCAATGAGTGAGGCTACAGAAATAGCCATGCAATCTGCTCATGTAGTATTGATGCAACATGGTCTCAAGAATTTACCAACGGCACTAGGCTTAGGAAAACATACATTCCTAACGGTGAAACAAAATTTATTTTGGGCATTTTTCTATAATATTATAGCTATTCCTATTGCAGCATTTGGATTCCTCGTTCCAGGATTAGCAGCATTAGCCATGGGACTAAGCGATGTGGTACTGGCAGCTAATTCAATCCGGTTGTTTGTGAAAAAGGTAGATTAAATTCGCTCGTGCATACAGAACCAAAAGAGATATTAAAACAATATTGGGGATACGATGCCTTTCGCCCTTTACAGGAAGAAATCATTCATTCTATATTAGCCAAACAAGATACACTGGCACTTCTCCCCACCGGCGGAGGAAAATCCATATGTTTTCAGGTTCCTGCCTTAGCTCAGCCTGGACTTTGCATTGTCATCTCTCCCTTGATTGCTTTGATGAAAGACCAAGTTGAAAATTTAGAGCGAAGAAATATTCCCGCTTTGTCGCTGTTCACGGGAATGACAAGCGAACAAATCAGAGATACACTTCAAAAAGCTAATTCTGGAAAATATACTTTTCTATATTGCTCACCTGAAAGATTATTATCACCTCTTTTTTTGGAATACTTGCCCAATATGCCGATTAGCTTTATCGCGGTTGATGAAGCACATTGTATTTCACAATGGGGCTATGACTTCAGACCCTCGTATTTGGAAATTGCTAGAATACGAAAATATAAACCTAATGTTCCCATTTTAGCACTTACGGCATCCGCGACTCCAGAAGTACGTAAAGACATGATGGATCAATTGAAATTCAAAAATCAGGATCATCTGTATTGCGGAAGCTTTGCCAGAGCTAATCTATCGTATCATGTGATGCATGCCTCCACAAAGCTGCATACTTTACTGAAACTTGTTAAGAACGCGAAGGGATCGGGTATCGTTTATTGTAAAAGCAGACGAAGAACACAAGAGATCGCATCATTATTACAAGGGGAAAAAATCAGTGCCGATTTCTATCATGCCGGATTAGCACAAGAAGTTCGTAATGAAAAGCAAAATGCCTGGATCAAAGGTGAAATACAATTTATTGTTTGCACCAATGCATTTGGGATGGGTATTGATAAACCTGATGTAAGAACTGTTATACATATAGATTGTCCGGATTCACCTGAACATTATTATCAGGAAGCGGGCAGAGGTGGTCGAGATGGGGAGAAGGCCTGGGGTATATTGTTAACGGATGATCAAACAGCTCATGAGCTGAAACAATTACCTGAAACCAGATATCCATCTATACAGGTGATCCGAAAAACATATGAGGCGCTATGTAATTATTTTAGTTTACCTGCAGGCTTAGGTGAAGGACGCTTTTTTGACTTCGATATGTCGGAATTCACTAAACGATTCTCACTGCCTACCATTGAAACGATTTATGCTTTACAGACACTGGAACAGGAAAATATTTTACTACTGACAGAACAGCTGTTCATACCGTCTAAACTCCAATTTACTACCGATCGTAATACCATCGAATGGATGGAAGAAACCTATCCTGAAACAGAACCTGTGATCAAAGCCCTTTTAAGAACCTATAGTGGCATTTGGGATCAGCCTACATCTATATTTGAACGACAAGTTTGCAAAATCGTGAGGAGACCGGATGAACATGTAAAAACAATACTGGAATTTTTACACCATCAAGGCATCGTACATTATACTCCTAGCAAAGATCATCCACAAGTTCGTATGTTGCAAAATAGAGTTAAAACGGAAGACCTACATATCAACTTTGAACGATACTATAAAAGAAAAGAAGCCTATTCAGCCCGAATAGAAGCAATGGTAAATTATATTGAAAATGAAACAACGTGCAGAAGCAAACAACTATGCCACTATTTTGGAGATGAAGTTGATGATTGTGGACATTGTGATGTTTGTAAGAAAAAACAAAAGATTTCCAAATCCACTATTATCGATAACATCAAAAAAGAACTTGTAAAAGAGGAGAAAACAACAGAACAATTACTTGAATTAATGTTAGGCCCCAATGATAACGTACTCAACGCTCTCCGTACGCTACTGGATGAAAATGAAATTGAGGAAGCCAGTGATGGGAAACTCAAAATAAAAAAATAAGCATACCCCCACAGCCCTAATACTCCACCTATCATATAGGCATTGGGGATAACCGAAGCGAAAACAAGTAGAACACTGTTCTACGCTAAATCCTAATGAATATATAATTTTCTTTATATGTATAACACTGTTTATTACAACTTAAAACCCTTTTTTATGCTTAAAAACGGGATTTATCCTAAACCCTGAAAAACTGAAATTCCTAGAGAAAATAGTACAGTAAATGGTTATTAACAAAACTTTACTGGCCTTGTTGTTAAAAAATCAAATGGAATAAGTTTATTTGCTGAAACATCTTTCTATGGCTACAGAAACTTCAAAACCAAAAATTTTACTCTGCGAAGACGATCCAAATTTAGGGATGGTACTTAAGAATTACCTCGAACTAAATGATTACGATGTAGTGTTAGAAAGAGATGGCCGATTGGGTTTGGCTGCTTTTCAGAGGGAAAAATTCGATCTTTGTCTTCTTGATATTATGATGCCTAATGTAGATGGATTTACATTGGCCAAAGATATTCGAGACATCAATCCAGATATCCCGTTGTTTTTCCTTTCGGCAAAAACAATGAAAGAAGATATTATCAAAGGATACAAACTGGGTGCGGATGATTATATCACGAAGCCTTTTGACAGTGAGGTATTATTGATGAGGATAAAAGCTATGCTCAAGCGAAATGAGGAGCTGAATAAAGAATCTGCAAACATTGAATTTGATTTGGGCCAATATCATTTCAATCCTAAACTGAGGGAGCTTAGTAAAAATGGAGAAAGTCAGACTTTATCTCCAAAAGAGAATGAACTGTTGAGGATGCTAGCTGAATACAAGAATGATCTTTTGCCGCGTGATATTGCCCTAAAGAAAATTTGGGGAAGTGATACATACTTTAATGGCAGAAGTATGGATGTTTATATTGCCAAGCTTAGAAAGTATTTAAAAGAAGATGAGAATATAAAAATCAGCAATATCCACGGCAGTGGATTTCGACTGGAAGAAAAATAAAAAATGGAAAGCAGGGTTTAGCCCTGCTTTTTTATTTAAAATAATAATTGTTCTCCACTCCGGCTATCCGGCATTTTGCCTAAGTGCTCATAGGCTTTGTGGGTAACTTCTCTCCCTCTGGGTGTACGCTTTAAAAATCCTTCCTGAATTAAAAAGGGTTCATATACTTCTTCTAACGTACCCGGTTCCTCACCTACTGCAGTGGCGATGGTGGTTAATCCAACGGGGCCGCCCTTGAACTTTTCAATAATGGCGAGTAAAATACGATTATCCATATCATCTAGACCATACTCATCAACACTCAAGGCTTTTAAAGCATGACGCGTGATCTCCAGATCGATCTTCCCATTACTTAATACCATGGCAAAATCACGCACTCTACGCAACAATCCATTTGCAATTCGTGGTGTAGCTCTGCTTCGCTTAGCCACTTCCGTAGCGGCATCGGAAGTAATAGATACGTTTAATATACTAGCAGAGCGCTCTACGATCTTTCTTAACGTTTCCGCAGAATAATATTCTAATCTTGATTTGATCGCAAAACGCGATAACAATGGTGCAGTCAGCAAGCCACTTCTGGTTGTGGCTCCGATCAATGTAAATGGATTCAGATTGATCTGCACACTTTTAGAATTCGGGCCAGAGTCGATCAATATATCAATTCTATAATCTTCCATTGCTGCATATAGATATTCTTCCACCACGGTACTCAACCGATGAATCTCATCTATAAATAATACATCATTATTTTCCAGATTAGTTAGTAGTCCGGCAAGATCGCCTGGTTTCTCAATTACAGGACCAGATGTTTCTCTGATCTGTACCCCCATCTCATTCGCTACGATTCTCGATAATGTGGTCTTTCCTAAACCGGGAGGGCCATGAAATAAAATATGATCCAATGCTTCGCCACGCATCTTGGCTGCCTGAATAAAAATTCGAAGATTGTCGATAATTTGTCCCTGCCCAGCAAAATCCTCCAAAGCTGAAGGCCGGATCTGGTTTTCAAACTCCTTATCAGCAGAGGTTAGTCCGCTTTTCTCTCTATTCAGATTGTCATTCGCCATAAGGTAAATGTAATGGAAATTCAGAAATCTTCAGTCCGGTATAGGGTAATGGATCAGGAGAATTTAGAAGCCATTGTTCACGCTCGCTAAACTTGCAAACACCAGGGTAATCACCCTCCCAAATTCCCATATCCTTAATCAATTGAAGATGAAGATGAGGAGGCCAGTTCCCATTCTCGGAAGGTTCCCCAAAATGCGCGATCAATTGACCTTTTGAAATATGCTCATCCACTCTTAATCCCTGCAGATCCTTTAAGGAAAGATGCCCATATAAACTATGTAATATACTCCCTTCGATCTCATGCTTTACTATGATAGTAGCACCATAATCACCTGAACGGTTATTAAAAGCAAAAGAATGAACTATACCGTCAGCAATAGCAAATACTGGAGTACCCGATTTTCCCCAAATGTCCAATCCTAAATGTAATCTACGAGGCTCTAGAGTATCATCAAATACAGAACTTCTGCTATAAACAGTTCGATGCTCATTATATCCGCCAATGCCATAACGAGCATGGGAAATTGATAATGAATGCTCTACATAGTGCGAGAACAATGACATATCATTAATGACCTCATCGGTTAATTCATGATTAGCCGCTGTAAAATCCATCGCTATTAACCGATCTGATAAGGAATCAAAAGGAACTACAGAAAAAGACATCGGCTTCAATTTATACAACCAAATTGATCATCTTATTTTTCACGTAGATGATCTTTTTAGGCGTTTTACCTTCTAGCCATTTTTGCACTACCTCATCTCCCATCACAATAGTTTCAACTTGTTCCTGTGTAGCTTCTAATGCTATCTCAATTTCTGTTCGGGTTTTACCATTAATCGCTACCGGATAAGCTTTTGCAGTTTCTATCAAATATTCCTCATCCACCAGCGGCCACCGAGCATCGATCACCGATCCTTCCATACCTAACATTTGCCATAATTCTTCAGCAATATGAGGAGCATAAGCAGCCAAAATGATGGGAAGCTTTTCCAATACGCCACGCTTATGGCATTTGAGATCAGATAATTCATTAACCCCGATCATGAATGCACTTACTGCCGTGTTAAATGAAAAACGTTCGGTATCGTCATCCACTTTCTTGATCATCTTATATACCGCCTTCCATTCCGCGCGCGTAGGTTCATCATTCACGATCAATAATTTTCCTTTTTCCTCATCCACAAATAATCTCCAGAGTTTCTTTAGGAAGCGATGTACACCTTCAATACCTTTTGTATCCCATGGTTTATCCTGTTCAACCGGGCCCAGGAACATTTCATACATCCGAAACGTATCCGCTCCATATTTTTCTACGATATCATCCGGGTTCACCACATTGAAATAACGCTTACTCATTTTTTCTAAGCGAGAACCGCAGATGTATTTTCCATTCTCCAGAATAAATTCTGCCTGTTCAAAATCAGGCTTCCATTTTTTGAAGGCTTCTGTATCCAGCTCAAATCCATTCACGAAGTTCACATCCACATGGATCTCATCCGTTTGATGCTGATCTTTCAAACCAGCAGATACAAACGTTTGCGTACCATGAATACGATATACCAATCTTGAATCTCCACCTATCTTACCTTGGTTCACCAAGCGTTTATAAGGTTCATCAAATCCAATTAATCCCAAATCAAATAATGCTTTGGTCCACATACGACTATACAATAAATGACCAACCGCATGTTCTGTGCCTCCTATATATAGATCTACCTGATTCCAGTAATCGCTTGCTTCACGACTACAAAATTCATTTTCATTTTTAGGATCCATATACCGCAGAAAATACCAGGATGATCCGGCATATCCAGGCATAGTATTTACTTCACGTGTACCACCGGCATAATTTTTCCAATCTTCCAAATTCGAGAGTGGCCCCTCGCCTTCTGGCCCAGGACGCAGATCATCCATATGTGGCAATAACACGGGTAACGCTTCCACGGATAATGGAACGGCAACCCCATTTTTCCAAACAATAGGAAATGGCTCACCCCAATAGCGCTGGCGACTGAATGCCGCATCCCGCATTTTATAATTCGTTCTGCGCTGACCGATGCCCATTTCTTCCAATTTCACAATCACCAACTCCAAAGCATCGCGCATTACCATACCATTCAGGAATCCACTATTTTCTAATGTAGCATCTTTAGTAGGATTCGCATCTTTACCATCATAATACGCGCCAATTATGTTGGTTACCGGAATAGAAAAATGATTGGCAAATCGATGATCACGTTCATCACCACAAGGTACGCCCATGATTGCTCCGGTGCCATAACCGGCTAATACATATTCACTGATCCAAACTGGAATCTTTCGCCCGTCAAAAGGATTAATCGCAAAGGCACCTGTAAAAACTCCTGTGATCTTTTTCTCCGCCATACGTTCACGCTCACTTCTACTATTCACATAAGCAAGATAATCCTCCACCGCTTGTTGTTGTGCAGTGGTGGTTATACCGCTTACCAGTTCATGTTCAGGAGCAATTACCATGAAATCAACACCAAAAATAGTATCCGGCCGAGTGGTATATACCTTTAGAAATACATCGCTACTTAGTGATTCGGAAGATAATTTGAAATCGATCTCGGCACCATAGCTTTTACCGATCCAATTGGCCTGCATGTCTTTCATACTATCACTGAAATCAACAGTATCCAAACCTTGCACCAATCGATCCGCATATTCAGTAATGCGCAAATACCACTGACGTAATTTTTTACGAACAACCGGATGTCCGCCACGTTCACTAACTCCATTGATTACTTCATCGTTCGCCAGTACAGTGCCCAATGCTTCACACCAGTTCACTTCACCATACCCACAATAGGCTACACGATATTGCATTAGAATATCCTGCTGCTCTTTATACGAAAACCCTTTCCACTCTTCAGCAGAGAATTGCAGGTAACGATTACCTGGACATTCATGTTGCTTATTCCCTTCCTTCATGAACACCTCTTCCAAAAGAGCTATAGATTCTGTTTTTTGCTTAGTACGGTTGAACCAACTATTAAATAATTGAAGAAAGATCCACTGTGTCCACTTATAGTATGATGCATCGCTGGTCTGTACTTCACGATCCCAATCATAACAGAAACCAATTTTATCAAGCTGACTGCGAAATGTTCCAATATTTTTTGCCGTTGATACGGCAGGTGGAATACCATGTTCAATAGCGTATTGTTCAGCAGGCAGACCAAAAGAATCATACCCCATTGGATGAAGTACATTATACCCTTTCAAGCGTTTATGCCGGCTAAAAATATCGCTGGCGATATACCCCAAGGGATGGCCTACATGCAATCCTGATCCACTTGGATAAGGAAACATATCCAATACATAATATTTGGGACGGGAAGGGTCTGTATTCACTGTATAGACCCTTTTTGCAGTCCAATTATCCTGCCATTTCTTCTCTATTGCCCTGAAATTATACTCCATAAACGAGGTTAATCATCCTGTTGAAAGATGAGAATTGTTAAATCCACTCTTATTGAGGGGTTACAAAAATACGCAAACGGCTCAAAATGCCTATTTTTGACTTGTTATGGCAAACGTCAGTAAAACATCAATGAAAAGAAGTAAACCCAGCTATTTCATGTCGATACTGGGTGTGGCACTGGTCTTGTTTATTCTGGGCATTTTAGGCTGGCTTGTAATCAATGCCAGTAAGCTTGAGAATTATTTCAAGGGGAATGTACAAATCCATGCCTTTATCCGAGAAGGTAGTCCAAAAAAAGATATTGACTCGTTACAGCGGTTCATTAGTTCGAAACCATATGCCCGTCAGATTGAATATATTACCAAAGAAAAAGCCAAAGAAAAATTTATCATAGATAAAAATGAAGATTGGGAGAAAATACTGGACTATAATCCGCTACCGGCCAGTATTGATTTTTATCTAGACCCGATTTATGTAAATAAAGATAGTCTTGATAAGATCGTTGCAGATGTAAAAAAGCAATTTATTGTAAGTGAGATCCAATATCCGGATGCAGTAGTATCGGGTTTAAACAATATGGTCAAAAAGGTGGAAATCGTTTTATTGATTATCGCTGGATTATTATCCTTGATCGCCATAGTATTGATCGACAATACCATTCGATTAGCGATGTTCAGTAATCGTTTTTTAATTAAGACCATGCAGATGGTGGGTGCCACCAGATGGTTTATTTCCAAACCTTTTACCACCAAAGCATTACTTAACGGATTAACCTCGGCATTACTAGCCATTGGAGCTATTATCTTCATAATTTATGGTGTTGAGAATTGGTGGTTACCAGAGATGGCTGCTTTACGTGACAACTCATTATTAAGCTTTTTATTCCTCGGATTAATCGTGATGGGTATTAGTATTACCTTCATTAGCACACAACGAAGTGTCACGAAATACCTGAAAATGAAACTTGACGACCTATATTAATAATTGTTTTTATCTTACAACTATGGAAAAAAATTCAACATCATTATTCGGCAAATCAAATTATATCTGGATGGGTTTAGGTTTAGTCATCATTGCAATAGGATTTGTACTGATGGCTGGTGGAAAAAATGAAAATCCAACTGTTTTCGATGAAAATCAAGTATATAGTTTTCGTCGTATTACTTTGGCACCAATTCTGATCATTGCGGGTTTTGTGGTGGAGATTTTTGCCATCATGAAAAAATCGAATGACGAATAAAATATCTTTTTAATTCTATACAAGCGATGGCAACATCGCTTTTTTTATATCATGAATACCATACAAGCGATAATCATTGCTATCATTGAAGGACTAACTGAATTTCTACCGATATCCTCTACAGGTCATATGGCCATTACATCAGCTTTTATGGGTATTGGTGATGAAGCTTTTACAAAATTGTATGAGGTGGTGATACAGTTTGGCGCAATCCTTTCGGTTGTGGTTTTATATTGGAAAAAATTCATTAGACTAAATCAATTCAGTTTTTATATTAAGCTTATCATAGCTATAATTCCTGCATTGATCTTTGGTGGACTATTCAAATCGCATATTGAATCGGTTCTTGGTAAACCATGGGTGATCGCAACCGTTATGCTTGTTGGCGGATTCATATTACTATTTGTTGACAAATGGTTTATGAATCCAGAGATCAAACAGGAAGAAGATATCAGCAATAAACAAGCATTCATCATTGGTTGTTACCAAGTCCTTTCTGTAATTTTTCCCGGATTAAGTAGAAGTGCCGCCACGATCATTGGAGGTATGCAACAAAAATTATCACGCCCACTGGCTGCAGAGTTTTCTTTCTTCCTGGCTGTCCCCACTATGATGGCAGCAACCGTTAAGAGTTTGTACGATGTCTATAACGATACTCCTGAAGTTTTGAATGGAGATTATCTAAATATACTTTTATTAGGATGTATAACCGCTTTTGTGGTTGCACTGCTGGCTATCCAATTTTTTATAGGATTTTTACAAAAGAATGGATTCCGTGTATTTGGTATCTATCGCATTATTGTGGGCGGGATATTACTGATTTTAATAGCAAACGGAAAGCTTTAGTCGTTTTTTTCCTATCTTTTCTGAAAATAACCCCTTTGGCTACAACAAACCTAACTGCACCCAAGTCTGTAGTACGGGCTTGGACCATGTACGACTGGGCTAACTCAGTATATAATCTGGTGATATCATCGACCATTTTCCCTGCATATTACGAGAGTATGACTGGAGATGGTAATCCGCTAACACAAGATAAGGTTCAGCTCTTTGGTGTAACATTCGACAATGTGGCATTGTATAATTATACACTATCGTTTTCGTTTTTTATTGTTGCTTTGATCTCCCCCATTTTATCTTCTATTGCCGATTATAAAGGAGTAAAAAGAGGAATGCTGAGATTTTTTATGACGATGGGAAGTATAGGTTGTTCCAGTTTATTTTTTTATGGAAAAGATAATCTGATTGTGGGGTTATGCTGTACGATTTTAGCATGTATTGGCTATTGGTCGAGTATAGTTTTTTATAACTCCTACTTACCTGAGATTGCAGCCCCAGAAGATCGTGACCGAATAAGCGCAAGAGGATTTTCAATGGGATATATCGGAAGTGTGATCCTTCAGCTCATCAGTTTGGTACTGATCATGAAAGGTAGTTCCTTTGGAGTGGAAGGAGCTATGGGCCCTAAGATCTCTTTTCTATTGGTTGGCATTTGGTGGTTCAGCTTTGGAAATTGGTCGCTAAACAAACTACCTAAGACTCCGGCGGCAGAACGCCCATCAAGTGGTCATCTGATGTTGCATGGCTACAAGGAACTGGCAAAAGTTTGGAAGCAATTAAGCAGCATGAGTGTACTCAAACGTTTTTTAGGGTCTTATTTTTTCTACAATATGGGAGTTCAAACCGTGATGCTCGCTGCTCCTTTGTATGCCAGCAGTGAGTTGGATATTCCTCAGGGTAATTTGATTATTTCCATCTTGCTCATACAGATCGTAGCTATTGTGGGTGCATTTTTTATATCCCGACTGTCTGAATGGATTGGCAATATACCAGCGATCATCAGTTGTGTCATCTTTTGGATATTCCTTTGTCTGCTTGGCTATAATTTACCAACTGGAGATGTAATGATGTTTTATATACTAGCGACCTGCGTCGGCTTTGTAATGGGAGGTATCCAGGCGTTAAGCCGTTCAACTTATTCCAAGCTTATGCCAGCAACAAAAGACACAGCATCTTTCTTTAGTTTTTTTGATGTATCAGAAAAGATCGGGATCGTAATCGGATTATTTTTATTTGGAAGATTGACCGAATGGACAGGATCACAGCGGATAAGTGTATTAAGCTGCATGACCTTTTTTGTTTGCGGATTGATCATGTTACTGTTTACGATAAAGAGAATGCGATATGAAACTACACATCATTGAAACAGGATTTTTTAAATTGGATGGCGGAGCGATGTTTGGTGTTGTTCCCAAATCGATCTGGAATAAATTAAATCCAGCCGATGAAAATAATATGTGTACCTGGGCCTTAAGAAGTATTTTAATTGAAGATGAAGGCAGGCGTATTTTGGTGGATACCGGAATGGGAAATAAACAAGATGAAAAGTTTTTTGGTCATTATTATCTGCATGGTGATGCCCGTTTGGAATCTTCACTGAATAAAGCAGGTTTCCAAAAAGAAGACATAACAGACGTTATTCATACACATCTTCATTTTGACCATTGCGGTGGAGCTATTGAGCGTATTAATGAAGAACTAATTCCGACATTCCCAAATGCGATATATTGGAGTAATGAACGACATTGGAAATGGGCCACAGAACCCAATGATCGGGAGAAAGCATCTTTTCTAAAAGAAAATATTCTCCCGATGAAAGAGTCAGGAAGATTGAGCATGATCGATGTAAAAGAGCCATTATCACGTTTCACCGAAAATATATCTATACGATTTGCCTATGGTCATACGGACGCCATGATGTTGCCTCAAATTACCATGGGAGGAAAAACATTTGTTTTCATGGCTGATCTGTTACCATCTGCAGCACATATTCCCATACCTTATGTTATGGCGTATGATATGTTTCCATTAACATCGTTACATGAAAAAAAAGCATTTTTGGAAGAAGCGGTTGCAAATGATTATATATTGATCTTCCAACATGACCCTAATATAATTGGATGTACTCTTCACCGAACGGAGAAAGGCATACGAATGAATGAAGTATATCCATTTACTTAATTAGGATCTTTCAAAAGCGCATTAAGTGGATGGCGAAGGTTGGAGTATCCCATCATATCTACTTTTACACTACCCACAGAAATCGGACTTTCAATACGAAGCGGAATATGATTCCAGTCGTTAGACACCCATAAGGTCATCTTTTCGCCACCCGAAAACGCATTTCCCTTGATCAACATGGGCTTTAATTTTATTGCCTGAAACCGACCAAATTTAGTGCGCACCTCTTCAGTACCCATATACCGGATGTATATATTATATACTTTATCATCCAGGAACATAGAGAAGGGTATTTTATCACCAGGCTTATACTTCGCATAATTTATATTACGAGCTTGATATACGGCACTGATGACATCCTGGATACAACCAGGCACATTAAAAACTCCATTTGTTGACGATGCCTTACCTGCTTGATGGTCAAACGTAACGTTTTCCTGCTTCTTATACCCACCCTCATTCACATTTCGAACAAATCGTAAAGGTAATAGAGTAGCTGTATCCATATAAGATTCATACCGATCCCTAACTTTAAAGATCCAGTCATACCTGGGATTGGAATATCCATCAGCTACTACATGATAAACAGGTTTACTATTATACAGCTCACGAGTAATATTAAAATTTGCAGTACCTGCATCGATATAAATACCAATCACACTATAAAAAACTTTAAAGGTGATCCGCTCCCCTGGCTGAAATGAAAAATTATTTGTAACACAAAAATCACCACCCGCTATCGACAGGGAGGAGAATAGAATGAAAGAAATGGTAGATACTACTTTTTTCATGGAATGAATACAAATTTACTGCTTTCACATTAGTCAACGAGTTAATTGGCTAATTCGTCATTTTTTTAATACTTAAAACACTCAAACTTCCCAACATTGCCGGAAGAACAAGGTTCAATAACCATATCGATGTAGCAGCAGCATAAACCCCAATGGTATTATCGCTTATCGTTCCAAACAACAATATGCTGTATTCCCATCGTAAACCAAGCTCCATTAACGTTATGGTTGGACCAATGGCCAACCAAAAAAATAATATTGATACTAACCAGATTCCATCCCACCATCCAATATTAACCTCAAAGGCTTGCAATAATAAATTATACTGAATAATAAAAACAACAAAACGAAACAAGGAAATCAATAGGATACTTAACAAAAGATGAGCAGACAAATCCTTTAAGCTGGAAAGCAATCGGCTCCACCTACCTTCTTTCATACGTAAGATCAGACGAGAAAATATTATACCTATCTTAAAATAAAGAAGTAAACATATCAGGAAAATAGCCAAAAAAATAAGCAGAAAATAGTCGTACCAAAGAGTAAACATCGGTAAAGTATCTACCTGCAAATGACCCTTCATCAACCACATGCCGATTGTTCCGGCAAAAATGGTTATTAGTAATTGACTGAAACTTCCAACAATAGTTAAAGAAACAGCCTTCAAACGATTCCCTTCTTGTAAATACAACACTCGTCCTCCATACTCACCAATTCGATTGGGTGTATTCAAAGCAAATGCAACACCCGATAATGTAGCTTTAAATGCTTTACAAAAACTTAAACTTTCAAGGGGTTTCATGAGCAGCTGCCACTTCCATGCTTCCAAACCCCAGTTAACCAAAACCAGTAAAATCACTACCCAAACTTTCCAGGCCTGATCATTTTCTAATATGCCTTTTAATCTGTTCAGCTTACTTGAAAGATCTGATTGTGCTGCAAGTTGATGATATACGGATACAGATAGCCAGATAAAGACCAATGGCCCCAGAATATAATTGAGGAATATTTTGATACTTTTGCTTTTCACGAATTGATATCAAAATTAACCACCTCTTGCAACAACAGCCCAAATTAATTCTTGGCGTGGATCCTGGCACTCAAATGATGGGGTATAGTTTGCTGAAAGTAACTGGGAAACAACTCGCCGTAATAGAGATGAATGTGATCCGCTTAACTAAGATCAAAGATATGTTTGAACGTTTAGGCATGATCAATGAGGCCATGGTAAAAGTTATCCGGGATCATAAGCCCACTGAAATGGCCATCGAGGCCCCATTCTTTGGTAAGAACGTGCAAAGTATGCTCAAATTAGGCCGGGCACAAGGGGTTGCTATTGGTATCGCCATGGAAAAAGGATTACCCGTGGCCGAATATTCACCTAAAAAGGTCAAACAATCCATAACCGGAAATGGTAATGCCGACAAAGAGCAGGTATGGAAAATGTTGAAGACTATCATCAAGATTGACATTCCATTTGAAACCTATGATGCCACGGATGCTTTAGCTGTTGCCGTTTGTCATCATTTTCAAGGACATGCGGGTCCACAAGGTGGTAAAAAAGGAAAAGGGGGTTGGGAGAGTTTCCTAAAGGAAAATAAACACCGTATAAAAATGTAATGAATAATCAGAAAATCTCTTTGATCATTTCATTTTTTTAGCGTTACCTAAATAAATGACCGTTGGGATCAACAATAAAAAAATGAGATAGGAAAATGCACCGCTATAGACATCAAGTGCAAATTTCAGCGCCATCACTATACTAAATACGATTACTCCCCAACGTTCCATACTCCATATACCAGAAATACCGGCAAACATCACCACGGTCAACAGAGTATGAAATGCCGTATATAATAACCCAAATGGAGCGTAAGCACCAGTGAACGAATAGATAACATTCCATACACCCAATACCAACATAACCACAGATACAATGGTCACGGCAATCGGACGATTGATGGTATTATCTGACATATTTCAGAATTTTTTCCTGGCAAGATTGCATTTCCTCAGGGGATAAAGTCAACTTCTCTCTGGTGAAGTTCAGATCATCTGCAGAATTGATGGGGACTAAATGCAAATGGGCATGCGGCACCTCCAATCCTATTGCAGCAATTCCTACTCGCTTACAATCAAAGGCTTGCTCTATTGCTTTGGCAATTGGCTGTGCGAATACCAATATTTCTGATAGCAACGCTGGGGTCAACTCAAAAAATTTATCGATCTCCTGTTTAGGTACCACCAATGTATGACCTGGCTGCAGTGGAAAAATATCCAAGAAAGCATAGAACTTATCGTTCTCTGCAATCTTGTAGGATGGGATATCACCATTAATAATTTTGGTAAAAATACTCATGCGGAAATTTCCTCTACTTTGAACTTTAGTATTCCATTGGGAGCATTTACCTCAGCCACTTCCCCTACCTTCTTTCCGAGTAATCCTTTACCAATGGGTGATGTTATGGATATTTTAGATTGCTTTAAATCGGCTTCCTTTTCAGAAACAATCTGATAGACCATAGATTTATTATTCGCCAAATTGGTGATCTTAACTTTAGTTAAAATAGACACTTTACTGGTATCAATATTATCAGCTTCCAGAATACGACAATTTGCTAAATCACTTTCGAATTTCTTGATCTTTGCCTCCAGCATACCCTGAGCTTCCTTGGCGGCATCATATTCAGCATTCTCCCTCAGATCTCCTTTTTCTCTTGCCTCGGCAATGGCCTTAGAGGCAGCTGGACGATCAACGGATTTCATCCGGTGCAGTTCTGCTTTCATTTGCTCCAATGTTTCTTTAGAGACGTACAGTATCTCTTTCATAGATCTAAATTTTTAGCATCGTTGTTAAAAAAAAACAACAACGCCTCAGTTATGCTGAAGCGTTGCTGTTTAGCAAAAATAATAAAAAATCAATATAAGTCAATCCAAAAGGATTTATGACTCCTCTAATTTCATACCTAATTTCTGCAAAATCACACTACTCATACGCTTATAGGATTCTTGGGAATAACCTGCAATATGGGGCGTTACAAGAACATTATCTCTTCTTAATAGATCATTCAACATCTCCAGCTCTCCAGAAGTATAGGTTTCCAATTGCTCATTCTCTAGCACATCCAATCCCGCTCCACGGATAAGCCCCTTGTCCAGAGCATATAAAATGGATGGAAGGTCATGTACTTTACCCCTGGACGCATTTAAAAAGTATGGCCTATTCTCTAAAGATTCAAAAAAAACTTTATCCGCCATATGTAAGGTCTCCTCTGTTAGGGGCACATGAAAACTGATTACATCTGCATATTTAGCGATCTGCTCCAGGGTTGCCTCCCTTACATAGCCTTCTGCAAAATCAAACTTATACTTATCATATGCTAAAACAGTTACTCCAAAAGGAGCTAATAATCGGGCAAATGCCGCACCTGTATTTCCATAACCTATAATTCCTACAGTTTTTCCCGATAACTCATCACCTCTATTGGCATCACGAATCCATTTACCCTCCCGAACTTCAATAAAAGAGCTGCAGATCCTATTCATCAAGGTTAATAGCATGCCTAATACATGTTCTCCAACCGCATTACGATTTCCTTCTGGACTGCTTTCACATTGTATTCCTTTTGAACGGGCATATTCAACATCTATCAATTCCAATCCACTACCTAATCGCCCAATCCATTTTAATTGCAGAGCCGCATCAATTATCGCCCTGTCTATGGGTAAACGTGTGGTTACAATCAAGCCTTCACAATCTCTTATCTGCTCTGCTAATTCAGCATACGAGATTGCCGGACTATACTGTATTTTATACCCATTTGCCTCCAGACTACTGATCAGTAGAGGGTGCACTTTGGCGGTTATGATAACTTTTCTGCTCATTTCATTTTACGCAATAGATCAACATAATCCTGTACCGAAAGGTTCTCCGCACGCTTCGTGAAAATCTCATCCTGCAAAACTTCAGGTGCAAATAACCCTTTCAGTGGATTTCTTAACTGCTTTCTACGTTGCCCAAAAGCCGTTTTCACCAATAGAAAAAATTTTTTCTCCTGTTCAATCTTATATGGATTACCCACATTGGTCAGTCGTATCACACCACTTTTCACTTTTGGAGGTGGAGTGAATGCCTGCTCATCAACTTCAAATAGATACTCCACATTAAAATACGCCTGAACCAACACACTTAAAATACCATAGTCTTTATTATTGGGTCCTGCGGCAATTCGCTGGGCTACTTCTTTTTGAAACATCCCTATCACCACATCAACACTTTCCCTCCATTCCAACATTTTGAAGATAATCTGTGTCGAAATATTATATGGAAAATTACCGATCACGGTGAAATGATCCAGGAATGGTTTGGGTATTTCCAATATGCTTCCCCGAATGATCTTACTCACTAAACCAGGATACGTTTTCTGTAGGTAATCAATTTTCTCATCATCGAGTTCAACAGCTTTGAAATCTATATTGGGTAGTTTTGCTAAATACCGGGTCAATGCTCCACCACCCGGTCCCACTTCCAGTAGCCTGGAAAAAGAATGGCAAGTAAGTGCTGCCATGATTTGATCTATCACAGATTCACGCTTAAGGAAATGCTGCCCGAGAGACTTTTTTAAGGTGTACATGTCGCCCCAAAAGTACTACCTTTACAGGCTTAAATCATAATATGAGTCAAGGACAGCTTAAACCCATTATTGGACTGACTACCGGTGACCTGAATGGCATTGGCATAGAGTGCATTTTGAAGGTATTTACCGACCAGCGTATGTTGGATTTCTGTGTACCGGTGATCTTTGGTTCCAATAAAGTGGTAAACTACTATCGCAAGTCCTTACCTGAGTCTAATTTCAGCTTTTCGATTATAAAAGATTTTTCCCGAGTGAACCCTAAACAGGTTAATGTTTATAATGTTTGGGAAGATGAAATCGCCCTTAACCCAGGATCTTTAACGGATGAAGGTGGAAAATATGCCGTTCAATCGCTAACTGTAGCTGCCAAAGCATTGAAGGATAACGATATTCAGGCACTAATCACCATGCCTATTCATAAAAAAAATGTACAAAGCGATCTGTTTCCTTATACTGGACATACTCCTTTCTTAAAACAATATTTTGAGGCAAAAGATGTGGTGATGCTGATGTGTGCCGATAACATGCGTGTAGGAGTGGTAACAGAACACATTCCATTGCAGGATGTAGCTAAGCACATAACCAAAGAAGCTATTATCTCAAAATTGATGATCCTGAAAGAATCACTTCGAAAAGATTTCGGAATCGATAAACCTAAAATAGCCGTGTTGGGTTTAAATCCACATGCTGGCGATGAAGGATTGATCGGCAAAGAAGATAATGAGATCATTCGTCCTGCTGTTTTGGAAGCTAAGAAAAAAGAGCTGCTTGTTTATGGCCCATATGCAGCAGATGGTTTTTTTGCCAGAGGAACACATGAAAAATTTGATGCTGTACTTGCCATGTATCATGATCAGGGTCTGATACCCTTTAAATCGCTGGCAAAAGGCAGTGGAACGAACTACACTGCAGGACTACCCATTGTTCGTACCTCACCAGATCATGGAACAGCATTTGATATTGCTGGAAAAGATAAGGCGGATGAATCATCAACCAGAGAGGCCATCTTCGTTGCGTTAGATATCATTGCTAAACGATCTGGATACGCTGAAGCACATCGAGACCCACTAAGAAAAATGAGCGCTTCCGTATTGCGTAATGCTGTGGATGAAACTATAGAAGATTAACGAAATACCTGATCCGTTAATCCTTTGTTGATGATGTACTGATCGTAGGTGATCTCCACTTTCCCTTTTTTGTCTTTTGATTTTGCTGCCGCCTTGGCTATATCACCAGACTCATACTCAAAAGTGATGCCCTTAGGTAATTTGTAATCTTTAGTCTGAAAACTAAAAACTACTTTATCAGGAAGACCATATTGGGCAAACTTACCATATTGAAACTCCATATCGTATGTTCCATTATCTCGTGTAGTAGAAGTAGCCTTTAGGATAAGTAGTTTTTTATCATCAATGTAAAGTGTGGTTAGTACTAGGTCACTATTCTCAACTAGAGGAAGCAGTTTGATAACTTTTACAAGAATACTATTTAATGTGACGGTACCGGCAGCAACAGCAACAAATTGCTCTTGCATCAACAGATTATTTAAATTAATACTCATACCGTTTTTAGGTAAGAGAGAGATTCCGCCGTCTTTTTTGATCTTAAACTGATTCGGATTTTTATAATAGACCTGAACTTTAGAAATAGGCAGTTTTAAAAAGGCAACATCTGTTTTAAGCTTTCCTGTGGCCTGATAATCCTTTACTGTATTAAGTTTCGCTTTAACCTCCTTTATAAGCTTATCGGCATCCTGAGCATGTATTAAAATAGAATGCACCAACAAAAAGAACAATATCCGCCATTTCATACAACCATAACAATCAAGTACTGGCTTATGTTCAATTTATATCGTGATATCAACCTCTCTATAGGCATTTATCAACGCTATCTCGCCATCTTTTCCCGGGCGCGCATTACCATGTTCCATACCATATATACCACGATACCCTTTACTGTAAATATGTTTGAATATATTCTTATAATTCATTTCACCAGTGGTAGGCTCTTTTCTACCCGGGTTATCGCCGATCTGAAAATATCCGATCTCATCCCAAACTGTATTGATATTACTAATAATATTACCCTCGTTACGCTGCATATGGTACATATCAAATAAAATCTTGCAAGATGGGCTATCAACCGATTTACAGATCATAAAGGTTTGATGTGAGCCTCTAAGAAATAGATCCGGATTATCACTCAAGGGCTCGAGAACCATTACCAATCCGTTTGGCTCGAGTATTTCAGCACCTCTTCGTAATGCATCAATAATGTTTGCTGTTTGGACTTCTATCGATAAAGAGCGTTCAAAATTTCCAGGTACAACTGTCATCCATTTTGCATGACAACGCTTTGCCACTTCAACTGCTTTCTTACAATCAACCATCATTTTATCTTTCCACTCCTGCTTGCCCGTAGCAAGTGTTGTTTTCCAGTGCCAACTATCAGACGTTATCACAAACACACCCATAGTCATGCCCAATTTGGCTAATAGGTCACCGATTTGTTGCTGCTGCTCGGGAGTTCGGCTCATCATGCCATTATCTTCAATACTTCTGAATCCATGATCGTAGGCCCATCGTATCTGATCCAGAAAATCCTTACCGGCATGTTGAGCAAACATTCCATCATGGAATGCAAAGTTCAAATTAAATGGTTTATCTGCTGCCTTGCCCTCTTTATTATAACGCTCATTGGATGAAAAAGAAAAAGCGGTAGCAGCGCTGGCCATAAAGCTATAATGCAAAAAATTTCTACGTTTCATGAATTGAATTTACCTAATCATTTTGATTATTCGTAATTTGTTGGGCGAGAAAAATAACAACGTGAAATCCAGCATTCTTTCTTTTTCCTTCCTTTTAGTCATTGTACAACTTTCAGCACAATCCGATTCCAGTTCCTTCATAGCCTACAAACAAAAACTTCCGGAATCGTCACTGGAATATGCCTTCACCCCTATCCCAGGCGGAACATTCACTATGGGTAGTCCGGCAACGGAAAAAAGTAGAAAATCAGATGAAGGACCCCAAAAACAGATCACCATTTCTCCATTCTGGATGGGCATATGTGAAGTAACACATGATCAGTTTAGCCTTTTTTTCCGGGACGAGAACCTGTCACAAGGTTCTAAAGTGGATGCAATAACTCGTCCTACAGCACAATACATCGACCTAAGCTGGAATATGGGAAAAGATGGCGGATTCCCGGTGAATAGCATGTCGGTGGATGCTGCTATGATGTTTTGCCGGTGGTTATATGATAAAACGGGTATTTTTTACCGTCTGCCTACCGAAGCAGAATGGGAATATGCATGTAGAGCAGGTACGAAAACAGCCTATTTTTTTGGAAATGATCCTAGTGTATTGGGGCAATACGCTTGGGGCAAAATCAATAGTAAGGGTAAGTATCAGAAAGTTGGGCAAAAAAAGCCTAATCCCTGGGGACTTTACGACATGCTGGGCAATGTGGCCGAATGGACCTTGGATCAATATTCTAAAGATTACTATACCCAAGCAACGGAAAAAGATCCACTGGTAAAGCCAACATCAAGATATCCCAGAACAGTAAGAGGAGGATCTTATTTGGATGATGCAAATGCCATGCGCTCTGCTTCCCGTCGTTTTTCTGCTGTGGAATGGAATGTTCGAGATCCGCAGATACCCAAGAGCAGATGGTGGCTGACCGATGGAATGTTCGTTGGGTTTAGAGTGGTTAGGCCCTTCATACAACCTTCTAAGGAAGAGATTGAAAATTTTTATAAATTGTATCTAGGTAAATAAACAACTCAACTTTTAAACAATCAACATGGACCAAAAACAAAGCCGACGTGATTTTGTCAAAAACAGTTCGATGATCGCAGGAGGAGCCTTAGCGACTCCTCTTTTATCCAAAGCCAATGTATTCTCCGGAGCAGATGATGCTATAAAAGTTGCGGTAGTAGGTTGTGGCGGAAGAGGTACCGGGGCAGCATTCCAGGCTCTATCAACCAAGCAGAATGTAAAGATTGTGGCCTTGGCAGATGCATTCCGCGATAGACTTGATGAGTGCTATAAAGAACTTACGAATGATGAATCATCGGTGAAAGCAAAAGTTGATGTTCCGGAAGAAAGAAAATTTGTTGGATTCAATGCATATAAACAAGCTATAGCCTTAGCAGACGTTGTTATTCTAGCAACTCCTCCAGGACTAAGACCAATTCATTTTGAAGAGGCTATCAGTAAGAATAAGCACGTATTTATGGAAAAGCCTGTGGCTACAGATCCTGCAGGCGTACAAAAAGTTTTAGCCGTTGCTGAAGAAGCCAAAAAGAAAAAACTGAATGTAGTCGTAGGATTACAACGCCACTATCAAAATTCTTACAGAGAATTATTCAAGCGGAAAGAAATGATTGGTGAGATTGTATCTGCATCTTGCTGGTGGAATAATGATGGGGTTTGGGTTCGTCCACGTAAACCAGGTCAAACGGAAATGGAATATCAAATGCGAAACTGGTATTATTTCAACTGGCTTTGTGGCGATCATATTACCGAGCAGCATATTCACAATATCGATGTGATCAACTGGTTTAAAAACGCTTATCCTGTTAAGGCTCAAGGTATGGGCGGTCGCGAGGTAAGAAATGGGAAAGAACATGGCGAGATCTTCGATCATCACTTTGTAGAATTCCATTATGCCGATGGAACCATCCTGAATAGTCAATGCCGTCATATAAAAGGCACGATGGCCAAGGTAGATGAATTACTTATCGGCACTAAAGGGAAAATATTTGCTGGCGCTGCTAATATCACCGATCTGAAAGGTAAAGTGTTGTATCAGTTCGATCGCAAGACAGAGAACAATCCATACCAGACAGAACATGATGAATTATTTGCTGCTATCGCAAAAGGTGAGTATAAATTCTGGGATGCCGAAAATGGTGCTAAAAGCAGCATGACATCAATTCTCGGAAGAATGGCTACCTATTCAGGTCAAGTCATCAATTGGGATACCGCTATTAATTCAGGAATCAGTTTACAGCCTAAAGTGTATGACTTTAACGCGGAAGCACCGGTATTACCTAATACTGATGGTTATTATCCCATAGCCGTTCCGGGAATAACAAAATACTAGACGTATGGAGTGGTGATTAGTGAGGGTAGGATTTGATCAGGTAATCGATATTCTTTAAAAAGTAGTCGATCAATCCATTAACCATCTCTAGTCACCATTCTTTAACTTACTATATCTTTCTTTCTAAATACGAACACCGACATCCCCCAGAAGCATATAATATGTAAGGCGAGGTAGCCAGCTGATCGCATCACAGCAGGTAAATTTTCAATAGAGCCTAGGATCTGCTGGTTTTGCTCATCCATCTTCACATCAAAAAAACCTTTCCACCCTAGCATATGTGTGGTAAAGAGATATGGCTTCACCGCATTAAACACAGGAAGCTGTAATGTTTGAAGTATCGTCAATACAATGATGATACTCATACAAGCTATGATTGGACCAATAGAATTTTCTGCAAAAATACTCAGGAAAAAAGCAAGGGATGAAACCGTGATCATGGCTAACATCGCAAAAATAAATGCTGCACCATACCGCCAAAGAATATCATCTTTTAGGATCAACGTCACAACATCACTTTTTAAAATGATCAGATCATCAACCCCAAATATTAATATAGACACAAGCAATGTCCAAAACGCCATCCAGATCAATAATAATATTGTATATATAGATGACGCTAAAAATTTTCCAGTTAGCAATGATTGTCGGGAAATAGGTTTAGTCAATAATAATCTGAGTGTACCCATGTTGGCTTCCCCAGAGATCATATCCCCAGATACCAGGGCTATTAATAATGGTACATGAACCAATAACGTTTGCAGGATGATATAGGCGATCAGATATCCGTTCAATATTTTTCCCTGTACATCAAAACTATCCGACAAAGCCTGCATTCCGAATTGAACATAGGTTTCACCATCTACGTAAAAACCAAGCTGGATAAGCACTACAATTGCGGATATTGCAGCAAAAGCTAGATAAGTTCTTGGCTTATGAAATATCTTATATAACTCAATACTAATTATTTCTTTCATCGCTGCCTCCGGTTGTTAAGGATAGAAAATAATCTTCCAGTGAATTTTTAGATTGTAACGAAAACAGGTCATAACCTGCATTGATCAAATCACGTGAAAAAAATGGAATTTCAGATCGATTGAACCGTAATCGAATAAACCCATCTTTCTCATCGATTACTTTATCTTTCCAAATACTTTGTCGAATCCAAAGAATCGATTCATTTGGTTTAGCGGTTTGACATTCAACAATAGTATTTGCCGGGTCTAGCAATTCAGTCACTTTCCCTTCAACAATCTTTTTTCCTTTATGCAGGATGATCATTCGAGTCGCCATCTGCTCTATTTCACTTAATAAATGAGACGAAACCAAGACGGTTTTACCATGCTCTTTACTTAGTGAAACGATGAGTCGGCGCATATCTGCAATACCCTGTGGATCAAGCCCATTAGTTGGTTCATCCAACAGTACCAGTTGAGGATCGTTAACTAAGGCAACAGCTATTCCCAAACGCTGCTTCATCCCCTGTGAAAAGGTTTTCACTTTTGAATGAGCGCGATCTGCAAGACCGACATGATCCAATTTATCGAGTAGGACTTTGTTGGATAAACGATTACCACTTAACCTAGCGAAGATGGAAAGGTTATCTATAGCACTTAAATATTTATATAGATCAGGACGTTCAATAATGGCACCAGTTTGTTTCAGAACTTCCTGACGATGATCGTCTAGTGCTTTTCCAAATAAGCGTATGCTGCCATGGGTAGGTTTTATCAGCGTGAGAAGCATTCTAATGGTAGTGGACTTGCCCGCACCATTTTGCCCCAGAAATCCATAAACATCACCCTGTTCAACATGAAAAGAGAGATCAGATACAGCCTTAAAATTCCCGTAATCTTTTTGAAGATGTTCAACTTCTATTATTGGCACCATGATAGCACTAAAACAACGGATACCGTTTTTAGTTGAACGATGAATAGTGTTACAAAACAAAACCCGCAAGTATTTGCGGGTTTTGATATAGAAAGGTTGTCGATTTTATTTGTACTGAGCCATCAGACCTTTTGCCATGTCAACCATAGCCTTTAGTTTATCTTCTGGCAGATTTCCTTTTTTGAATTCTGCTAACAGATCAGGCATTTTATTTTCCATTTCCATTAAGAAGTGTTCTTCGAATTCTTTTACCCTTTTTACCGGAACATCGGAAATCAAACCCTGTGTACCCAAGTAAATGATGGCTACCTGCTTTTCAACAGACATTGGCTCATACTGACCTTGCTTCAGGATTTCCACGTTGCGGGCTCCCTTATCTAGTACATTCTTAGTTGCCGCATCCAGATCACCACCAAATTTAGAAAAGGCTTCCATCTCACGATAGAGCGCTTGGTCGAGTTTCAACGTACCAGCCACTTTCTTCATGGATTTGATCTGAGCATTACCACCAACACGACTAACGGAGATACCTACGTTGATCGCTGGACGAATACCCGCGTTAAAGAGGTTTGATTCCAGGAAGATCTGACCATCCGTAATCGAGATCACGTTGGTTGGGATATAAGCAGATACATCACCGGCTTGAGTTTCGATAATCGGTAATGCGGTAAGAGAACCACCACCTTTTACCAGATGCTTGATGGAATCAGGAAGATCATTCATGTTTTTAGCTACATCATCCTTGCTGATTACCTTTGCAGCACGCTCTAACAAACGGCTATGCAGGTAGAACACATCACCAGGATATGCTTCACGTCCTGGAGGACGACGCAGCAGCAGAGACACCTCACGGTAAGCTACGGCCTGCTTTGAGAGATCATCATAGATAATCAACGCAGGACGACCGGTATCCCGGAAGAATTCCCCAATAGCTGCACCAGCAAAAGGAGCAAAGAACTGTAATGGAGCCGGATCCGCAGCGGAAGCGGCAACGATTACCGTGTAATCCATAGCACCATTATCAGATAATGTTTTCATCACACCAGCAATAGTGGATGCTTTCTGACCACAGGCTACGTATATACAATAAACAGGCTGACCTGCTTTGTAAAATTCTTTTTGATTAATGATCGTGTCAATCGCAATCGCTGTTTTACCCGTCTGACGGTCACCGATGATCAACTCACGTTGACCACGACCAACTGGAATCATCGCATC
>CAYTXC010000007.1:0-136441 GCA_964441425.1 uncultured Sphingobacterium sp.
CACTGATAGACAAAGAAAAAGCCATCATTTCTGATGGCTTGTCCAGTGTGGCTCCTCAGACTGGACTTGAACCAGTGACCCTCTGATTAACAGTCATACGATTACCCTATAACCCCATATACAGATAATAATATAATTAATTGATTTTGTTTGTTTTATATTATTTCCTAAAATAACACTTTACGATTTATATAGCCCTTTTTATTATTTTGTGGTGCAAATTTTGGTGCAAATTTTCATACCTTCAATTATGGCCACACCTACTACATCCTTGTTTTTAGACAACAGACGTGCTTTAAAAGATGGAACCTATCCACTCAAGCTTACCGTGTATTATCTCGGTAAGAAAAAGCAGTATTCCACTCCGTACAAGTTGACCAAAGAAGAATATCAAAAGATGCAGGGAAGCAATTTGCGAGACACGGATCTGAAGAATAAGAAGAACAAGATATATTCCTGGCTAAACGATCAGACGATTTTGGTTAATTCATTAACCAAATTCAGCTTTGTAGATTTTGAGCGCCTGTTCTTCAAAGATGAAAAAGCGACAAAGGAGCAATTGAATGCTGAACACGTTCAACCTTTCTTTGAAGAATATATTGCCAAGTTGCGTACACAGGAAAGAATCAAAACGGCTGAATCCTATCAATCTGCTCTTAACTCATTATTATCCTTCCGTAGATATCTCAAGTTCCATGAAATCACCCCTGATTTTCTGGAAGCTTATGAAGTTTGGATGCTTAGCTTTAAAAAGTCGAAAACATCCATTGGGATATATTTGCGCTCCTTACGGGCCATCTATAATCTCGCAATGAATAACGGATTGGTAGAAGCAGGAGCTTATCCATTTAAGAAATATACCATACCTGCACCACGAAAATCGAAAAGAGCTTTTAAGGACGATCAAATAAAAGCCGTGTTCAATGCTAAGCCTGAATCTGAGAAAGAACAAAGAGCGCTTGATTTCTGGAGATTTAGCTTTATGTGTAATGGAATCAATCTTAAGGATATCGCTTTATTGAAGAAAGAGAATATAAGAGGAGAATCCATGATTTACTTCCGTAAGAAAACAGAAAAAACGAAACGAGAAAACGTGTATCCTATAAATGTACACCTAAATAAACAAGCGCTTGATATCATCAAAAAATGGGGCAATCCTGGTAATAATCCTCAAGACTATGTTTTCCCTATTTTAGAAGCAGGAATAAGTGCTGATGAAAGAGAAAGCAGAATCGCTAATTTTTCTAAAAACACGAATAAATATCTAAGGAAAATAGGAAAGTCATTGGGTATAACTGAAAAGCTTACTACATACACTGCAAGACACTCATTTGCTACTAAATTAAAGAACAGTGAGAAAGTTTCGTTATCTTTTATTATGGAATCACTGGGTCATACAAGCCTTAAAACAACTATGGATTATTTAGCGGGATTTGAGGATGATAAGATTAAGCAACACCATGAGGTTTTAATGGAGGGGTTAGGCGATTAAAAATCAGTATTTATACTTAACATATATCAAGATATTTTATCTTGATTTGAAAAAAGAACTCTCTAAATAAAATTCAATTTAACAACAGACAAGCCAAACGTGTCTAACGGCTGACCTTCTATTAGACTAAAGTTGTATAGAGTGAATTGTCATACCCCTACCGCTTCTAATTTTTCACGTAAGTCGTCAATGGTGGTCCATTCAGCACAATTGCTTGGAATGACTGAATTGTGGTTGATGAGAGCTTTAAGTAATGACTCAACAATAGCAAATTTAGCCGGTTGCTCAATAATTGTCTTTAATGCGTTATAAGGTTTTTCAGTTGCAATTACTTCACCAAAATATGCCTGCTCAAAGTTTGGAAGTGATGCCAAGAGTCGTGTTTGTGTCACTGCTGGTTTAGCGGCAATTGCGGCAAGTATTTTTGTATTGTTGCCCCAAGCGGGATTAGCCATTGCACCATTTGATGTTAAAGGAGTGTCACTGTCGTGAAGAACAGAGTAACTTGAACCAAAATGATTAAGTATTTTTATTAATGAAACAATTGTCGCTTTCCCTCTTGCACGAATAATGTGAATGTCTTTGTATGCTTCTGGATTGATTGCTTTGATGTAATTGAATGCGGTGTATTCTGTGTCGCCCTCTACCACAATCACTTTACCTCCAAAGAAAAATTCGGCAACATAAGGGTCGCAAAGATTTAGGAGTTTTAAGTTTTTCTTATCATCAATATCAAGTTGTGCCGTTTCGGGACGAAAAACTGTGGTGCCTTGAATTGCACCATCAGCATTCTTTTCAACTTTTACAATCGTTGTATTGTCCCTTGAAAAATCAATGAAAATTGGTGAATGTGTGGTAACCATTACTTGCCAATTACCAGAATTTGGCAAATCATACAAGACGTTGCAAGCATCTCTTATTGCATTTGGATGTAAACAAATTTCAGGTTCATCAATTAGAAGCAAATGAGGTCTTACGGTTGCTTCGTCTTTCCCTTTTTGATTGTTTTCAGATAGAAATTTTAATGCAGTCCAAAGCAAAGTTCTTCTCGCACCACTTCCTTGTCTTTCTACTGTGCTTAAATATCCGTCAACTGGTCCCAATAATAGTTGTGGGTCAGCTTTGAAGAGATTTATTGTTTTATCAAGATTATCCTCGGGTTTTGCATCAAAATCTATTTTGTAGTTTGGGAAAACCTTCTCAAACTGTTGAGAAAGTTCAATATTTACTGAATCGATTTGCTCTTGTGCGTCAGCAACAATTTTCTTTTGCAGTTCCTTAACTTTGCCTAATAATTGATGATACTCATTTTCTTCTTCTTGATTTGCAGTTTTTAGGTTTTTCACTCTATCATTAACCGCTTTCATTAAGAGCTCTTTGATTGCTGTAGCTTGTTCTTCTGGCGGGTCAAAAGCATCAACCATGTGTGGTTCTGGTCGTCTTGAATTGGCAATATTGGGAGCACCCCAAGGAACTTGATCACTCCAAGCGTTTGCTTCTGCATCCCAACCTTCTCTTTTGGGGTCGCCTTCATTTGACCAAATCCATCTTTCTTTTACAAGTCGTTCATCGTTTGGTAAAATGGTAATCCACTTTTCACCTGGGCTATTGTCATAAACTATTGTGTGTAATTCTATCTCAGGTAAATTGTCAGGGTCAATTTTATTGTTTGGAAAATCGTCAATTTTTAATTTGCCTTTATTGGAACCTTGTGACATTGCAATTTCATACGCTTTGAGTATTGAACTTTTTCCAACATTGTTAGGACCAACAAGGACGACAATATCGTTAAGGTCTATAGAAACAGGAGTTGTCCCAATACACCGAAAGTTTTTTACAATCAGTTTTGTCAATCTTGGTTTTTGAATTGTAGGATCTTCTGATATAAGAGATACTGTCGTTACTGCTGATGCTTTTGTTTTGGCCATTTTTCAGTCAGTTATATTTCTATTCGTTAATGCTTTCTTAGAAGTGCGCACTCTCGGCTTTTTCAAGAGGGGTATTATCGTGTTAGGCTTCTTTCATTCTGGCAATTTTTTAGGTGTTAAAATCAAGTATATTTCCTTGATACCTAATAACTTTAATTAACAAAAATTGTTGTTACATGACCTAATTTTTATATGCTGTTACATTATATCTATTTATAAGTTCTTCATTTGCAATTAATTCAAATGGAAGATTTTTAAACAAAGCATACTTTTCTATTAAAGGCTTAAATTTTTCCTTACCATTTCGAGAAAGACAATTATAGAACAACCAAATAAGCTCATAATCAGAAAGCTGAGCTCTAACGAATGATGTATATTGATATTTAATTTTAAATTTTGCTTCTTCACTTTCATTTTGATCATCATAAAAAAATTCTGATTCATCTATAAATTTAATGATGCGATAAAGATTTCTAAAATAATGGCCAAAGTCCGATTGAGCATCTAAGTAATGATTCTGATATTTATCTTCGAAGTAGAGGCCATCATTTTTAATATCATTTTTCATTTTATTAAATCTATACCTAAAAACATCTCTTCCCTGAATTGTAACAATTTCTTTTTCCTCATTAGGCATCGCATATTGATACATTGCAGCCTTTTCTTTTGATTTATAGTATCTATAATCAATTGAATGGACAATTTGATGATGTAATTGTAATAAATTAAAAAATGTATTTTCAAATCTTTGAATTTTTAATGTATTATTTTGTGTCTTAAATTCATCACGGTTACTCTTTATTTCTTCTCTTTGTAATTTCAACTCCTTGCTTTGAAGTAAAATTGTAAAAATTATTCCAGCAAAAGCTAATCCTGAAAATAAAGAATTGACGACTCCAAACATATCACCAATTGTACCTCTATCAGGATTATTTATTAGAATATAATAATTTAAAAAACATAAGAAAATAACAAATAATAAACTAAAAATAACAGGCCAAGTAAAATTTTTACGAAGTAATTTTTTATTGAACATATTTTATATATATTTTTATATTATAAGTACAACTTCATTGTTTCTAAAATTGCTGTACCATAATTATAAATATCATCAATACTTTTAATCTCTATTTTTGTTTCGACTTTATTATGATTGAATGTTCCAATATATTTTTTTGAGCTATTAAAATATAATCGGCATATCGGTTTTCTATTATTATCGTCTAAAAGAATAGAAAAATAAGACTGTGCATCTCTAAAATATATACGATCTGCAGATATTGATTGCCTTAAAATACTTTTAACTATATAAAAAGCTTCGAACTCTTCTTCGGTTGTAACTATTTTTTCTTCTTTTTTTTCTACAGTATCATCAGATTGTTCTGACAATTCAGATTTTAATTCAGTTTGCTCTGTAGAAATCAATGCTGCTTTTAGCTTTTCAGTTATCACATCACTTATGTGCTGCTGAAATGAATTTTTTGTTAAAACAGTAAATTGCTCTAAAACCTTTGCAGTAACAACACTTGGATATACTTGTTTTGCAAAATACTTTACAAAATCTGAAGAAGGGGAGTTAATCTCAGCTTGAATTAGATTTTGTAATTCGTTAATATACTTTAGTTGACTAGCAGTATTTAAAATATGATCAATATCAAATTGAGATTTATGAAACTTTTTAATTTCATCAACTTGATTATCTTTTAACTCTGTTATATTAAATTCTAAAAATGGTTTTTCATCCATTTTATTGGGTTCTACCAAGTCTGAATAAAACCGATATATAATACCATTAGTTAGAATTCCAAACCGAGCTTGTGAAACATGAAAATACCTAAGTAATTGGCCATCATGAATATTTAAATTTTGCCTCCAATCTTTACATTCAATTAATATAATAGGCTTACCATGTTGCAAAATAGCATAATCTATTTTTTCACCCTTTTTAGTACCTAAGTCTGTTATATATTCTGGAACTACTTCTACAGGATTGAAAACATCATAACCAAGAGCTTGTATAAAAGGCATTATAAATGCATTTTTAGTAGCTTCTTCAGTCTGAATTTGATCCTTTAAGTTAATAATTCTTTCTGCTATTTTTTTGATTTGATCTTTAAAATCCATATAAGTTTAATATCTCTTGTGGTCTAATATTTGATCTTATCGATTACCGCACATTGAAAAGAAATATTTTTATAAAAATATTAGTTGCAAATATTTATCAAAACGGATTTACAATAACTCTATTGTTTAATCGAAAAGCACCTATATTTCCAGAAGTCAATGTGTCTATCCGATTAAAAATTTTATCATTGCTATTTTTCTCATCAATCAATGTAATATTTCTTTCGGCCTTTTTATCAGACAAATAATAACTAAACATAGGTTTAAATATATCAGAGTCCGTTATTCCAAGAGAGTGGCCAAATATATATATGTTTGTGGCCTTGTTATAAATATTTGCCCAGTTACTTAAATTATAATTAATTGAATACCCCTTCTTTAAAAACGAATATGCCAATCCACCATTTTTCAAAAAATTATCAGAGACACCAAATGCAATATCTGTTTTTAAATTACCATGTGGATTAATGTAATTGAATGTATTACCACTATTTTCTAAGATTTCCTTATTTATATACTTTAATCGACTATAAACGGTATCAGTATAATTAAAATTAATAAATGTAGTAGGAATTTTATTTTCTAATTCATTACAAACTATATTTAAAAACTTAAAGGCTCTACAATTTTTTTGCTCTGCAAATGAATTAATAGAATTTTGTTTATTTAAATAGTTTTTTAATTCTCGTCTAACCTCCTCAAGTTGACATTTGAAAACAGAAAGTTCATCTTTACAAAATTCATTTGCATATTCGCCTATCAATATTTCTAAATCACTCCACAAATTTTTATCTTTATTAAATGTGTTTTTAACATGTCGAGCTAAAGTGTTAGAAGAATTATTACTCAATAATCGATTAAACTCTTCACTTTCAATAAAAGAATAATATGAGGTTTTAAGACCAAGATCCAAATCAAATCCATTTCCTATTATAAATAACGTCATAATATTTTTAATTTAATTAACATTCACTTAATTGTAATAAATTATCCTTGGTAGTATCATTTGCCTCAGTCCTAACATATTTTGTGCCTCTTGGATTTTCAACAGCAATTAATTTAGATCGTATAATGCCAGTTTTATCATATACATAGGCTGAACCGCCCTTTGCAACAAAATCATACATTTCCTCTCTTGAGTAATATCTTTTAAAAAAAGGATTAAGTTCATCATGCCATCCCAACGTAGATATCGCTATATATGGATTTTCATGATAACCTGCAGCTTTTGAAATACACGTAATTTTTATTGACATATCCTTAATTTTTGTAGATAAAAATATGCCTACTAATGATTGTAGAGAAGAGTATAAATACCTAATTTATTAAATTAGGTATTCTAAATGGGTTTAGAAATAATCAGCTTCAAAACAAAGAGAACCAATTATAAATTTTGTATTTCCCTACTTCTATAAATACCATTTTCAATGGCGAATTTGACAATACCAGCAGTAGAAGAGACTTTTAATTTAGCCTGAATTCGCAACCTTGCCCCATCAATTGTTCGTTTACTTAAGAAAAGAAGTCTGCCAATAGATTCGCTACTGTATTCATCACAGAGTAAACGAATGATTTTGATATCTGTTTCACTTAAATCAAACATCATTCTTGTGCGTGAATTTTTGTTTTTTCGTTTAACAAGCTCAGAAATACTTAGTGAAGTACTTTTACAGAAATATTGTTTATTCTTCCAAACAGCTTGAATAGAGTCTATTATTTCTGATTTAGAGGCGGATTTCAATACATACCCGGAAGCTCCAGCATCTAACATCTCAGTAATATAGCTTTGCTTACCATACATTGTTAGGGCAATGACTTGGACTTTGGGAAACCTATCGGTAATAATTTTCGTTGCTTCGATGCCATCCATTTGTGGCATATGTATATCCATTAATATAATATCCGGATTTACGTTATTTGCTAGTTCTACTATCTTAATACCACTATCTGCTTCACCTACTACTTCATGTAATTCGGGATCAAGCATAGATATTAACCCATCTCTGCATATTTGATGGTCATCTGCTATTGCTATTCTAATTTTTTGATGTGGCATTAGAAACAGGAATTTCAATTGTATAATGTACGCCCTTTTTAACTCTTGCATCTAAAAACAAGACACCTCCTATCAATTCTACCCTATTAATAATATTTCTAATCCCGTGTCCGTTTTTCTTATAATTATTTGAATTTCCATCAAAACCTAAACCTTGGTCCACTGTATCTAATATTATTAGATTAGAGGTTTCAGAAATTCGTATTGAAAGCACTTTAGAGTCAGAGTGTTTTATGGTGTTATTAATTATTTCTTTAATAATTCTGAATATATGAATTTTATGGTCTTTTAGAACTTTTATATCCAGATCACTTACCCCATTTGAAAATATAATATTTAATTTATCCGTTTGATTAATCTCATCTATAAATTCTGAAAGACAGGAGATTAATCCATAATTATCAAGTGATATAGGATATAAGTCATTCATTATCTGCCTTACAAGAATCATACATTTTGATAGACTTGCATGTGCTTTTGATATGTTTAAATCATAACGATCCGACTTTTCCTGGAGACCTTGTAAATACATTTTAGCACCGGTCATTGTAGCTCCTAACTCGTCATGTAAATCTTGAGATATTCGCTTCCTCTCTTTTTCTCTGCCAGCCATTTCTGCAATTATTTTCTCCTGAAACAAAATCCTGTTCCTATTTAATTGTTTAAGAATTGCCGCAAAAAAGCTAACTAATATGATAAAAAGTGAAATACTTGCTATCAGTAATATGAGGAAAGCCTTCTTCTCTGACTCATACAATGTATCGCATAAGTGTATGTACAATTTGATAAAACATTTAAAATTACAAATATCATGAACGCTCTTAAATAAAATTCATTACTGAAATCCAATTTAAACAAATAGAGCGACTCTAAAATCGACCTATATGTATAATTTATAATTAAAGTGGCAGAAATAACTGTTAGAGGGTCTTTAAAAGAGTGTTTTTCATTGGTTATATAAGATTCTTGAAATAATTTAATACTTATCACAACAGTAATTGTTGAATAAATTATAATATGAAAACTATTGACTTTATTAATAGAATTAAGTAAAAAATTATCATAAATCCATGTTGATAAATAAATAACAAACAAAATAAATAGATTTATCCGCTTTTTTAAAACACCCCAATGATTAAACAATATTAAAAAAACGAATCCTTCATATAAAGCATAAACATTTGATAGTATTCTTGAGATATCATATTTATGGAAAAAAATTAATAATCTACCTGTAATTTCTACAAAACTTCCAATGATGATATACCAAATAAAAGAAATGTATATTTTGTTTATTTTTTTTAATTTTAAAATGCCCTTTAAAAGTGGAAATAAAGCAGTAAAACTGCATATTGAAGTTATAATAAAAATCCCCTTCATTAATTAAACCGTTGGGCAATCTGGAGGGCATCTAAAACCAAGTTCAACAACATACCCCTCCTCATCCTTCAATCCCAAACCTGGATTCTTAATAACAATATCATTACCGTTAGCATCTACACCCACTAAAATTGCATGAAGCCAGAGCTTTTCATCCATACCATAGCGTACTCGGAAACCTACACAACCAGGCTGAGATAAAAGTAATCTTACATCATCTGCATTAAATGTTTCACTATAGGCAAGAACATCTGACTTTTTATAATCTACTGCCAAAATAGTTTCTTTATTCTCGCGATAACGCGCAATCATTTCATTTGCACGAGTATTGGGTAAAAGATTTTCTCCTTGATTTGGAATTAAATTGCTCATAAAAATATTTTTTACAATTTTATGATCAAACTGCGCACAAATACTGCGCACAAGTACGCATTTTTATCTATTTTAAAGAGATAAGAAGAATTAACGTTAAGGCTAAAACAAATCTATATTATTGATATTAAAAACAATAGGCATTCTTATCACGAATTTATCATTGCAACTTATACCTATATCAACTGCTTAATTTAGTGTTGATTATTTTTTCCAATATTTCAGATTTTTGTTTCTCAGAAGCCAACAACCTTTCATATAAAATCTTGTTTGCCTCCATTGCTTCAATGTATTTATCTAAAGGATTGAAAGAGCATTGAAAATTAAAACCAGAGTGATCATTAAAAGTATTGATGAAGTTATTGGCAGCATCATCTGTCATATATTTAATGATATCAGGTGAAACTTTCAATATTTTGGCTATTTCTTCTATTTGTTTAGGGTCAAGTACCTCTTTTTGTTCTAATTGACTTATTGCTTGCTGTGTTAAATTCATTTGTATAGCAAGCGTTTCTTGTTTCATCCCACAGATTTCTCTCAAACGTTTTACATTTTTTCCTTGATGAACAGATTTTGTAATTTCCATAGTTTCTTTCATGGAGTGCTAATATAATTGTATTTAACAAGTTTACATATGTAAAATACAAATAAATAATCTTAAAATAGACCTGCCAATAAGATAATTTTAGGGTATTATGTTGCAAAAGGATGAAAAGCTAATTGAAATTGAGTCTAAAAACTGGAACAATGGCCCATTATACCTATCTCAACGAGAATTAAGTATTCCCAAGCAAGTTTTGAATGATTTTTTTCAGTTATACTCGTTGCCAGAAGTCCGAACCTTAATCAAAGTTATTTTCCATTCATCTAATATTGAAAACTTTACACCTCAACAAATTTTAATATTACAAAATCAATTTATCAAATCAATTGAGGCAGCCTGGCTATTGAAAAATACTTAAAATCCAAATACAGTATTTATACGCATTTATCAATTCGAGCGGGAATATATTTTTGAAAATGTAATTAAAAATCATTTTATGAAATCTATTAAATCCTTTTTCAAAAAAAGTCCTTTTAGAATTATTTACCCTGTTGCTTTTGTTTTATTGTCTTTTATAAGTTGTAAAAAAGAGAATCAAACAATAAAAGAGAATAATAAAACATTAGATGAATCAAAAGTTTACAAAAGACCAACAACTGAAAATGAAAAATTATTAGTTAATAACTTAGCGAAAGTTACAGAAGTATTCAAAGAGCTATATAAAGATGTCTCTAACATTAAAACAGTTAATGCAGCTATATATTCTAAGGCATATAGTGATGAATCAATACTACTTAAAGATTTAATTTATCCAGCTGAAAGCAGACTTAATCAAAATAAGAAATTCAATACTTTATCCTTAAAATGGGGTGTTTCATTAAATTCTTTTTCAAAAAACTTTTGGATAGAAGTAAAAAAGAAAAATGATAAATCTTTTGAATTATTCTTAGAAGAATTAAATGCTAATAATACAGCTCTTTTTTCTACAACTACAAATGAAAATAGCACATCTAACCAAGTGTCTGTTTATTTTCCTTACTCCGAGGAGTTTTCTGCACCAGATGATGGATATTATTCTGCTATAACCAGCATTGTAACTGCTACGGCTGATGCTGATGAAGGATGGGGATATTTACCATTTTATGATAATAATGGCATGTTACAATATTATATACAAGTACTTGTTAATGATGAATATGCATTAGCCAATCCTACTCATATAATTGGTGTGAACGGAATAGAACCAGAACCTGTTCCATTTGAAGCACCGCCTTTACCAACAGCTACAACTGGAGCAAGCAGAGTCTTTGTTGGGGAAGTAGTTTCAAAAATATTTTATGATCGTCTAATAAGTTTTACAGGTAATGGCGGAGGAAATGAGATAAGAATCGGACGAATTAGTGGTTATTTAGCGCCTGTAAATGGACAAATTACAAGTTTTTCAAATGACGTTATTTCCGCACATGTTACTCGATTTAATATTTTCTTTAGAAACTGGAAAACATTGATGTCTGCTTGGGATTTTAATTGGGTTCCTCAAAATTTAGAGCAAGTATTTGCGGTTTATGAAGAAGACAATTTAAACACAAAAACATTCAATGGATCACTTAACACAACATTATCTAATATCGGAAGCAATAGTGGGAACGCTACAGTGACTGGGAATATCAATTATTCAGTGACAATAACTTCACAAGACGAAATTATACGTCAATTAAAAATGTCTAGAAATGCATATTTCATAAGTGCTTTTGAGGATCAAGGTCATGGATATAGTCCCAATGATAACTTTTTACCACTTCCTTTTACTCATGGATGGCCAACATATGAAGTGAATTATTATACAAAAGCAGGTGCGGATTTTGGATGGATAATGCCATATAAACTTTTTGATTAAATTCTGCAACTAAAAAACATAGCCAATGTTATATTGGCTATGTTTTTAAAAGAAAAACATGAAAAAATATTTATTAATTTTTCTTTCATTCTCATTTCTTTTGAATTTACAAGCTCAAAATAAAGAAAAGCTATTAATTCAAATAAATTACGGAGTAATTGGAAATTATTCTGTTAGAAATTATTCGGAAAATACTCAGGCACCTATAAAAACATTTTATAAAAAAAATTTTATAGGAGCAATAGGAGGAATCGAAGCACGTTATAATTTTGGTCATAAGTCTAGTTTGGGAATAGAATTTTCAAAATCAATCAATAAGAAAACTATAAATTATGACAATGGAAGAAATGTCTCATTCAGAGATTTTACCATTAGTCATATTAATTACTATAATGCCCTTGACTATGAGTATAGGATTCTTAATAAGAAAAATAAATTAGCATTACAAGCGGGAATATATTATATGAGAAGCAAGATGCAGGAGATAGATGTATCTCCAGTAGGCGCATCAATAGATGAAAGGAATTTCAAAAACAGTAAAATTGAAGATGGTGGTATTTTAATAGGTTTAAATTACTTTAAAAAAATTGATACCAATTTTGATCTTGGGATCAAGACAAGAATAACCTTTTCTTTGGCAATGGGTATAATAGATGCAATAACATTGACTCCAGCGTTAAAATATAATTTTTAAAGTTTTTGATAATAAAGATGATGATGCCAATAACCCACTCATGATCTGCAAAAAACTCAATGGAGTTGAATTCCCATTATCTACATAATTGTAATTGGTATGATAGAATCTTCCGAATATATCCACCTTATCACCGGCCATTACTTTTAACACCATCTCCAGGCCGGTTCTATTGGTGCTGCCGTTTAAGGAATACATTTTCTGGCTCGTAGCGTATTGTCCGGGTGCGGCTCCTGCTGGATAGTTCGGATTGGGGTTCGATGGGGGTACATTATTATGGTTCTGATAATTCAGATAACTGTTGTACCATGGTTTATCTACTATATATCCCGGATCAATGCGATAGTACTGCTTCTCCTGATTCACCATACTATTTGCTTCAGGGGCTCCATAACTATATGTCCCTTCTAATGTAGCTGCAGGATAATAGTTTACTTGCTGCTCATCAGTAAGCACCATGCGTATATTCCCTAAATGATCTTTGATGAAATAATCTCCGGCAAAAGCTGTTAACGTGTTATTGCTGTATACAGGTCGTATTCTTCCGTCTTCATGTCCACTGAACATTGCCTTGGTGCTATACCCCAACGCATTTTGTAGCGTACCATCACTATAGCTCCATTTTTCAAAGCAAAAATTTGGGGATAAAAAATTATTTTCTTGTGTGGTTGCATCTGCGGAGAAACTACATTCTGTAATAAAAAAAGCCTATCACGGGGCTTTTGTTATTTTTTCCATTCCGTAACCTTAAATGAGGTTATTATAGAATCTTTTGAAAAAGTAAAATCTAAATTTTTCGTGTAAACAGGGTCAATATCGTGCCCATAATCAACAACAATATTATAGGACAACAGACTACTATCTTTATAATCAGGAATACCCAAAAGTTCCACTAATTGAGAATATGTGTATCCTGCCAACTTATAATTTGTAGTTAAGTCTGTCAGCATTTGAGGACGATATGAAGATGGAAAGGTTGGGTCTGTTTGCTCATTCCATTTATTTTTATCGAACTTTATTTGCTTGTTGCCACAAGAAAATAAAGCTAACACAATAAACTGTAATATTATAAAACCAAGCTTTTGAAACTTCATAGCTTTCCTTTTATTATTTGATAACATGTCCTTGCTCCTTTCTTGCTTCTTCATTTCGTTTATTCTGCTCTGATTGCGTGAAGCCGTCATTATTTAAATTTTGGAATACTGTTTTTAGTGCGTTATACTGTTTATCTGATATTTTAGTGTTTGTCATTTTCCAAGTACCATCTTCTTGTTGGGTAGCTGTCCAAAAACCATCAGTATGAAAAGCATCTAATACTTTTAATGCAACATCTTTCATACCTAAACCTTTGCTATTTTCTCCAATAGCCCTGCCTGTAACATTATTAGCCAAGTCAATTGATTCATCTGCCGCAGAGAGTGTTTTAAATGTTGTGTTTGCTAACTGTGCAGAACTTTTGTTATCAATCGCATTGGGATTTTCTTCGTGTGCTTTTCCAATTTGTGTTGCTATATCTGAACCAAATTCTTTTGTAATAGTTGCTTGCCACAAGACATGTCTAAAGGCATTTACTTGGCTTCCCTCATTACCTTGTGTTTTAGGTTCTTCTAACACTGATGACTTTGATTCTGCGGAAGCACCTCTTGTAGCAAATCTGGCTGCATCTGTTGATATATTTGTTGCTCCTGGGGAAACATAACCAATTGTAGCAGCAGCAAGGGGATGAGCTAATGTAAATTTTGTAGTTCTCCACCATGATGGACCCGGACCTTCTGGTGCCATTCCATCGGGGTCAATAAAACGTATCGGATTATCTAAAGCATAATTATAAGGACTCCAACGACGCATTTGGTCTGCTTTAGGATCAACCACTCCCCACCTTCCTATTTGTGGGTCGTACATTCTTGCACCGTAATCGTACCATTCCAGTCCTGCACCATCTGTAAATTCTTTATTCTGTAACTCTTTAGAGTTATAAAGGGTTTTGTTTTGAAGTGTGCCAGCGGCACGGCTACTAATACCTTCTATCCGAAGTCCAAATGGATAATAATGATTTTCCTCTGTAATTGGTCCTGGCTTGTGAACCACCTGAAGATTGTCAAAGAACACGTTAAAATTACTCTCATTGCTCACATAAACCAACAAATAGCCATTCTTTTGTGCCACAAGATTCGACAATTCACTCCAATGCTGCTTTACCTCACCGTAACTACCCACTCGGCTGGCGCCGCCGCTTACATACCTGAACTGCTCATCTAAAAATATATAATTGATGTATGCCTTTGGGATCGTGGTGCCTGATTCATAGTTCTGCCCTCTGATAAAACTGGAAGGTACCAAACCACTGTTCCAACTTTCCAATTGATAGGCATTTACGCCCTTACCACTGATCGCATTGGAGGGTGATGCTAATAACCCACTCATGATCTGCAACAAACTCAATGGAGTTGAATTCCCATTATCTACATAATTGTAATTGGTATGATAGGATCTCCCGAATATATCTACCTTATCTCCTGCCATTACTTTTAACACCATCTCCAGCCCAGTTCTATTGGTGCTGCCGTTTAAGTAATACATTTTCTGGCTCGTAGCGTATTGTCCGGGTGCTGCTCCTGCTGGATAGTTCGGATTTGGGTTCGATGGGGGTACATTATTATGGTTCTGATAATCCAGATAACTGTTGTACCATGGTTTATTGACAATATATCCCGGATCAATGCGATAGTACTGCTTCTCCTGATTCACCATACTATTCGCCTCTGGAGATCCATAACTATATGTCCCTTCTAAAGTAGCTGCAGGATAATAGTTCACTTGCTGCTCATCAGTAAGCACCATGCGTATATTCCCTAAATGATCTTTGATGAAATAATCTCCGGCAAAAGCTGTTAACGTGTTACTGCTGTATACAGGTCGTATTCTTCCGTCTTCATGTCCACTGAACATCGCCTTGGTACTATACCCCAACGCATTTTGTAGCGTACCATCACTATAGCTCTTGCTTTCATATACCCAGCTGTTGATGTAATAGGTGGTAGTAGTTATGGATACGTTATAATAGTTCTGACTTTTATACGTAACCGTAGCGCCTGTTTCAGTCACCGTTTTACTACGCTTTGCTCCTTGGGCATCGTAGGTGTATCCAATGGTACCTTTTCCGCTTATGCTGATCTGCTCAGGAAGGTTCAGGTAATTATAAACAATGTTGCTGATCGATTTATTGGCATCGTTTTTCAAATTACCATTGGCGTCATAACTATAATCACTGCCCCAATTTCCGCCATCTTTAAAATCTCCCAATTTAGGCGTGAAAGCAGATGCATCACTTACTTGGTCTAATTTATTACTTGTACTGCTTTGCTGGTAAGCGTAATTGAGTTGGTCAATTAATGGACTGGCATTTTGCTGCAAACCATATTGACTCATGCTCAGAATATTACCATTGGCATCATACGCTGTACTTGGATTAACACCATCTCCCATATACATGGAGAAATTGATGTTCAAATTAGAGGCTACTGCTTTTTTCCAATCATTATATCCCGCGCGTTGATTAAAGTCCGCTCTTAACAACCGATTGGATGGATCATAGGAAAAGCCATAAGAACGATAATCACCATCGCCCATACTGCGCCATTTGATACCAGAGATATTTCCGTTAAACTGACTACCTGTATTAAATCCATAATCATAACTCAGCTCCATACCAAAATGCCTGTCCGTAGAACTCTGTTGCGTTTCTGGTTTAGCGTAGTTTCGATTGATGCCAGACATCCAACCTCGAATATTATAATCATAATCTAAACGGCTGAGTGGCTGAGAAGCATCATCTGGTTTAGTGCCTAATAACTTCGCTTTTAATTGACCCAGGCTATTGTATTCTAAACGAGCTATGGTTTTTTCAGCACTCACCCCACCTTGTGTTGTACGCTTGCGTGTTTTGGTTAACCGACCTGCATCATCATACTCATTCAACGTTAACTCTTCTACATTGGTATATCCTGGAGCAAATTGGTGAACTTGATGGCTTCTCAATAATTTTCCTGAAAAATCATATTGAAACGTTGCTATCTCATATCCTCCTTGTGGATTAGTAGATTGCGTTTGACTCACTCGTCCATTATCATCATAATAGTTTACGGAATATACGTACGTATTTCCCGCACCCATTATACGTATTTTCGTACCTGTAATTTTATTACGCGTTATAGCATTGGATTGAACAGGTTGGGCATAATCAGGGTATTGATTATAGGAGATAATAAAATTCGCTCCATTGATCATGTACAACTGAAAACCGCCACTAATTGAAGAAGGAATGCCAGATAAGAAATCATAATTATCGTAATATGTTTGCTGCAATTGTTCATATCCATAACTGAGGGAAGGATAGCCTTGTAAGGGATCTGTAATGCCAGCATAATACTGATGCGTGGCAAAAGAGTTTCCATTGTTATTCCAGACTCCCGTTTCAGTAGTTCGATTTTGCGCATCATAACGCGTCAACATCCATTTTCCAGAGGCCCGAAGATTTCCATCTTGCATCATGATCAAGCGATCACGACTATCATAAACCATGTACACTTCTTCTGCTCCTGGTACTTTTTTGATTGACATTCGATTGCGGGCATCATATGCATAAGCAAAACAAAGCTCATTGGCTATTACAGAAGTAGCAACAGAATATCCTCCCCAATACCAACCATTTGCATTTAGTTTTTCTACTGCTTTGGGAGGAATTACAAAACGTAAATTATTCAAATCATCATAAACATAATAGGTGCAAAGCCATCCAGTTTCTTGATTAATAGCGGCAGAACTGTTTAGAGCAATTTCTACTTTTTTCAAGATCATTCGGCCTTCTTGATCTGTATAAGTAACCGTTTTTTTACCATTTTCATCTGTCAGTACTTCTCTATATACTTTATTAGGCGCATAAAAATTAGAAGAAACTGGTATTGACAAATTAGTTGAAACAACTTTAAGATTACGTACTTCATCAGCCCCCGCTGTCTGATATTCTTTTTTAACACCTCGATTGCTTCCTGCCCAGCTATTACCCTCTGCTAAGGTTTTCGTTACACGATTCAGTGGAGAATTTTCATATTGTGTGTATTGATAAAAAACTTGCTCACCCTGCATGGAAGCAGATGGTGGCGTATTGGTATAAAAAGACTGTTGTGATGTAAATGCATCTAATTTCAGATCACCGGTTTGTGTATTGGCAACAAAAGGCAAAAATTGTTGTACTTGCTTTCCGTAGTTATCGTAAGCGATAGGTGTAACAATATCGTACCCAGATGGAGATGCTTTACGTTGCACTTGTTGAAATGCCCTCCCTACACCATCATAAAAAAAACTGGCCAATTTCACCTCACGTAATGATCTGCTTACACTTTGTAACGTTCCTAAATCTGTAATAGGCGCATCCGCTTTCCAATGCTTTACATAGTTCATTAAAATGTAACCATAATTATTGGGAGCGGTCATAGGATGCCCAGAGCTTGGGGTTGGTGCGGGTACACTGGAATATTCCACAGGCACAATACTGGGTAAGTTTTGTGCTTGAAGGGATATAGTACTCATTATACCTAAAACAGCAAAATAGAGAATTCTGAAAGGAGTATGTATAGTGCTCATTTATTCTACGTTCAACAGTTAAAAGATGTATCCCATGCGATATTTCCAGGGAGAAGTATAAGGCGTTTGAGAAGGGGCAAGAAAATCGTACAAGAGCTGCATCTTGAATTTTTTCATCCCTTTAGATTTTATTGCCATTGTTTTAGAAATCCCCAATAAGGCACCATTACGCCATCCATGCTCATTAGTAGCAACAGCTAATTGAAGATAGGATGGATAGTAATTCTTTTCATACGAACCGGTGACCCACCATTGACCTTTCACCTTCCAATCCAGGAAAGACCTCAACCCAAATCCCTGATGTGTTATATGTATGTTCTTAATAGGTTGTCCCCAACCCATCCGCCATACAAATTCTGCAGAAAGTTGAGCCTTAGGATTTATCTTATATCCAGAACCTATAGCAAAACTGGTATGGCTCGGCAACCATCTGTTACCAGAAGAGGATTGGACATTCGTTTGAAAAAAAATACGTTGTGTGAAAGATAAGCCTTTATAACCCGGCTCTTTTTGATCAGCCGTAGATGATGCTTCGATCTTGTTTTTTAAAGATTGAGTAGCCTGAGTGATAGGATTATTCTGTTGGCCTCCTTGTTGAGACGACTGCAGTAATTGAATAGGATCAAAAGAAGTACCTCCCATAGCTGTTTTAATGTGTTCCAATAATTGATCCCTTTGTTGAAGTCCAGGTATAGAAGTCATATTACCCATAGGGCTTTCTGCAGATGGAAAAAGCTTTGCCAATTCTGAATATTTAGCAAAGAATTTTTGAAAAGCAGGTTGCTGTCTAAGTTCAGATAAGAGTTGTTTACCTATTTTATCTGGCTGTTTAAGCAGCTCTTGAGTTTCCTTAATTCTTGCATTATATCCAGCTGCTAATTTTTTATACTGAGTAATTTGTTTTTCAATGCTTTTGATTTTTTGAAAAGATGACAATTGTTGAAGATTTGTCTCCAACAATGTTTTAATCTTTTCTGCCTTATGTAATTCTTCTGTTAATTCCGACAATCGGGCTTGTACATCATCAATAGCTGTTGAAGTATTAAGAGCATTTACGGATTTTGTCAAACTTAATCCCGTACGAATTGAATCCAATGTAGCGTTGTATTTCGTTGTACCTGCTATTTTACCCCACTGATTGATCGACAAAATCGAATCTTTAGATTGGTTGATTTTCTTTTCTGTTTTGTTAAATGCCTTTAAAAAAACGGTTGAAGAGCGTTTCAATTTCTTGTTCACTCGATCGATATCCTTTTTTACAGTGCGAATAGCTTTTTCTGAAGGCCTCTTCAACGTATCTAATTGATGCTGCGCCTTTATATATTGAACTGTAAAAAGTAGAAAAAGGAATAGAAAGGCTTTTCTTAATCGCAAATAGTTCATGCTGGCTGTTTAGTAATGAATTAATTCTTGCCTTATTTACTCGGCATGATTACGTTAAGCAAACTACTCTTCCGACTTTTATATGCTTCAAATTGCTTTGCATTCAAAATGGTTGCATATAGGCTATCTCTTGTATTTTCAATTTTCTGCACGCGCTTTCTTTTTACATCAATTTGATCGTCCATACTCCTGGCATTTTTCTTTTGTTCTTCTAATGCTAAATTGATTTTAAAAAGCTCTTGATATTGCTTGCCATTTAATGACAAAGAATCTCTTAATCGATCAGCCAAATATTTTGAAGATTTTTCCTGATTGGTTTGTGCCATAGAAATTAGTGGCACTATAAATAGGATAAGAAAGACTAAATTTTTCATGATACTATTTTAAAAGATTATTCAACTGAGCAGGTATATCCATACCCGGTATAATTTGGTGACCAATAGCCATCCGACCATTCGTAGTGATAGGTACAATAGTTCATTCCATTTGCAAAACCACCACCTGTAACAACCATCATCCCTGTTTCACAAACCCCATTTACGATTCGCTTATCGTCTCCCGAACAATTGGCAACTACGGGGCAAGTGGATGGCGAATAGGATAAAATGCTCCAGGAGGTTTGTAAATAACTCGGGCTGCAAGGATTTATGTCTTGACTTTGTTGTTCTATATATCCTGTATAATTATTGCTACTATTGATTTGGCAACGCGTTACACCAGTTGATTGCCAAAGAGGTGTAAAGAAGGTACAACTCATGGAAGGCTGTACGTACGCATATTGATAGGCATCTAAAATATTACGACTTTCATCCATTACTTGCTTTAATCTACCCAACCCATCATAAGTAAATAACTTAGACTTTCCTGACTCATCAGAAACAGAGGAAAGTAGTCCCATATCGTTATAAGTAAAGGTCTTGATCTGTGCCCCTGAAGGATATAAAGACACTTCATCAATCAAAGCCCATCCACTAAGTTGAACAGAAGAAACACCTGATATGGTATGCTCAAAAAAGCGCCAACCATTAGAAAGTACGGGGCCTGCTTTTATATTGTATGTACCCGGCACATACAAAGAAGAAGTAGATTGTGTCCAATACGTTAATGTATATGTTTTATAGTAAGCCGTGTTTCGCTGTATAGATCCATTTGATAAAGAATATCCATATTTACCCGTAAAGAATGTGTATGCATCTCTATTTCCGGATGAAATTGACCAATTTCCATCTGCATCATTTTCAAAACTCGTATAAGCAATATCATCTTTTGAAGCATTTTGTACTTCAGCTAATACTCGATCAGAATTTGACGACCATATATAACTGATCGATTTATCATTATCTCGTTTTACCTCAGTAACATGCCCTTTACTATCATACGCATTAAAAAGAATCTTTTTCCCCGAATTTCCAAGTATCCTTTCTTCAACTTGTGAAACTCCCAGGTAGTTACCAAAATATCCATAGGTAGATTCTGTTTCTGATTGTAGTAGAGTTGATTTGAAATTTTTAATATGTACCGGCGTTGAAATTCTATAGGCAGCAAGCATATCACTCATACCTTTATCAACTGGATAATAAAATTCCGTTTTAATTGCATCATTACTACTTGAAATTGATTCCTGTTTTGTTACTTGCTGATGAGAAATATCAGCATAGGTATACGTATCTGTTTTAATTACAGGATTCAAACCATTTTCATCAAAATCTTTTACCGTAGTTGATGTTTTTTTTATCCAATTACTTACAAATCGATATCCAATTAAATCAAAACCATTGAACATATCATCATATATTGGACTACTCACTCCTAAATGATCCCATCGTTTAGCGATATAAAAATTATCTTTATATGCGGCATAATTATCAAACTCATATTGATTTTCAACTTCTTTGAGTAATATAAACCCACTATTTCCTTTTTTATATAGCCGGGTTTTGTACTCTAATCCATTCAAAACCGTGGTCATATTTGTCGCATTTACAGAACTACCACTTCCTAACCAGGTAGTCATTACAGTACTTGGGATATAGGTATGAAACATATGCTCTGTAAAGCCATTGACAAACGTGGAATCATCACTTTCAATAACATTGCTGTAGGCATAGGGAGAACCACTAAATAAATTCACAGGGAATAAACTATTTGAGCTTACTAAATAGCTATTGCAAACTTCTATATGTGCTTGCATCGTTCCAACATCACATGGAACTCCATAACGTTCCAAATTAAAATTAGCCGATCCTGTAGGGCCAACAGCCGTTGACTTACTTAAATCAGTATAACTCGCATATCGATAGAAAACATTATTGCGCTTTTTAGAAACAGGATCATAAGTCAACACCTTTTTGACCCTCATTCCGGCAACAGGCTTATTTTCAAAGGATGTAACTGTTGAATAATTGTAATTTATATTAGCTGTTCCCGCATTAAGATCTCCCCATATGGTAAGATCTAATCGATAGGTATTCCCTCCAGAAAGGAACACATTTATATTTTCCGTTTGATAGAAATAGTATTTACGATAAACTACTACCTGATTATTCGAAGTATTGATCAGCTTCAATTCATAGATCTTATTTCCCTCACCAGTTGTAGATGTAGTATAGAACGGCCCTTTCTTTGACTCTGTAGTTAATTGTACGTTTTGATCCGTTGTTACATAAAAAGGGTTACTTGAAAAGTATGAAGGAGAGTTTTCGCCAGATCCTCCACCGCCAACGGATGCCGTTGAATATTGAGGAGTACTCAAGTTGGTCAGTAAAGTATGTTGTTCATATTCAAATTCTTTATACCCTCCTGTTGGTAATTGAATGGTCCTCAATGCTCCTTTTTGAATATCACTAATGTTTGATGAGTTTCTATTCCCTCCATAATAACCCATATAAACATAGTCCGCTATACTTGATATGAAAGGTGTTAAATAAGCATTATTGGAAGCACCATTATTATAGCCAAACCAATCCTGACCATAGGTAAGACGGTCCGGCATGTTATTCATATCAAAATAATCATAACTATAGGTCATGAAATTTCCGGAATCAAAATTTTCAGGCTGTCCTGTTCCAATTTCTTTTTGTCGGATCGCAGTAAGAAAATAGCGTTTATTAATCGTGTTATTATTATAAGTTGGCGTATAGTAATCAAAACGATATAATTTTTTATACGCATAACTCTGGCTTTCACGAACTACTAATGTTTTTAATCGAACATCACCGCTATTATCGGGTCTATTTTCATAATATAGATCTACTACTTCAGCAGAGCAGGCGATTTTGTTTACATAATAAGAATCGTATTGTGTAAAATTTGTACTTGTTGTAATAGAATTTGAACAAGGCGCACCATGGCAAGCCGTAGAAGAATAATTAGGTTTTACCATTTGTTGCGAATTCCCAGTAACAGCTGTATTAATGATAGGTGTATAATAGAAACTAATGATTTGATTTTCTGTAGTAACAACTCGATCCAAAAACCATGCTGTTTCTGTAACATAACCCTTTGTTGTAGTAACTGTTGAACCAGCATCTTGAGTTGTTACCTGTCGCGTTTTTTCTTTAGATGTGGTTCCAAATTCATATTTAACACCATCTGGAGTGTATATTTCTATATTTTTTGAAGATTGGTTATGACCATAGACCTTTATCTTCAGATTATTCAAGGGTATTGTGATACCGTTTCCATTATCATCTACATAAAACTTTCCCGAATAGCCATTAAAGGAATAGCTGTACTCATCCCACTCCGTATCATATCCTTGATTGGATGCCAGATTAAGATAATTATATAATGTTTGGTTCTTTAGACTCAAATCAGATGGAGGCGCAACGTATGTAGAGCTCCCATCTGGCTCATCCCTTACAACTCTACTTACATAACCCCCTGCATTTAAATTCCAACCCAAACCTATTCTGGAAGGAATATCATCAACTCTAATACCATTCGTAAAATAGTCTGCAGAAATTGACATTTGAAAACTACCCAACTTTAAAGTATGAAATGTGAAGTTGGTTTGTGCAGCTCCAGTATGTAATGACGAAGAAAAAGATACGTCAGTCAGTATAGAGGAAACCTCAGGAGATGCTGGTATAAGAACAGGTAATTTAGTTTGAGCGAAAAGAGTTGAGGAAAGGAATAAAAGACAAGCAAATAAGGGTTTCATAAAATATTATTGTCTGAGCTTAAGCAATACTTATTTGTAATACTTAAAAAACGGAACAATGTTATAATATGACAGCTGATGTTTACTACGCACAAGTGCGCATTTTTAAAATTAAGGATAGGATGATATTACATATTGATGTTGGTATAAACTTTATTTAGAATATTTATCCTGAGATTATTTACTTACAAAATGTTTAACTATGGACTTTTCATCTATTCTAAAGAATGAAACATTGAGATTTTTATTTTCAATTATTTTCCCTGGAGTATTTGTTTCATTTGTATTAACATTGATTACCAGCAAAATTTTCAACAATTTTCCCCTTTTAACAAGTCTTGAGATTCAGTATAATTACTTAATCGTTGCAATATTTATTTTTTATGTTTTCGTTGGCGGGTTCATTGTTGAAATTATCGGTGTATACATAGAGTCAAAATGTATTGACGTTTATGTGAGTAAAGTATCAAATATAGACAGCGAGAGATTTAGCTTTCTTTGGAACGAGTATTTGCTGATAAAACGCCCGAAAACAGAAGATTTGATATTAGTTGACTACTATAGATCCATTTTGACTAAAATGAAGTTTTTAATTAATCTTTCTGTTTCCCTGATTTCATCTTACTTAATTATAATTGTTAGTCAATGTGTATTAAATATCGATTTTTTCAATTTACAAACCTTAGAAGGTTTAAAAGGATTTATCATACTGGGTATTCTTGTGAAACTGATATCCTATTTATCATATAGGCGAGCTAAACACTGTGCAATACTTCTTTTTAACGCTCGAGAGAAGTTAATATTTCAGGCATTCCTTTTAAATTAGCAAAATCAGTATTTGTGCGCAGGCAGAGTTTTTTATTCCTAGTTAATTTCATATTGTCAAAAAATAATAAAGGCTTTACTGTATAAAGAGATTTTAATATTATGATCAGAAATATTTCATACGTACTTTATGTGGCACAATGCTGAAATACAAACAAAAAAACAGTTACATATATGAAATTTGACCAAGTAACCAAAGAAAAAATCGCTAAAAATCTCCAAGAGAAAGGAGCAGTAAAACCCTGCTCACGTTGTGGAAATCAAAGGTTTTCTCTTCTTGACGGCTTAATAAATTTTTCCATGACACAAGAGATGTCTAATACTGTTATCATAGGTGGGCCAAGTGTACCATGTGCTGTAGTTGGTTGTGACAATTGTGGTCATTTAGAATTTCATGCGCTAGGTGCAATTGGATTATTATCAGAAAAAAACAAATGAGGTTGATTATGGCTGGTAATGAACATGCAATTTTGACTAACAATCCCTTTGTCAAGGAATTCTACGATAATTCGCAATCAAATATTGTTAGTATTAATGACGACAAGTTAAAGGTAATTTTGTTAGAAAATAAAGAGTCAACCAACAAGAACAGTAACTATCAGACACCATTAACACTACTTATTTCATTTGTTCTTACTTTTTGTACAACCGAATTTAAAGGCTTTCTTAAAATATCAGCAAATACATGGCAGGGTTTCTATTTATCTTGTAGCTTAGCTTCTTTAATTTGGTTAATCGTAGAAGCTAGACGAATTAAGAAAACAATTTCAGTTGATGATTTGATTAGTAAAATCAAAATACATCTGAACAGAACCCTACTTAACATTAGAAGCAAAGTGTCTAGGCAGTCTATAAATTATAGATATTATACTTCGTAAGCTTCACTCCACATAAGTCAAGTAAGGCAAAGAACTATACCAAATTTTCCCATTTTTTTCTCCTATCTCAAAAAGTAGATTTTTAGGAATATTAATCCCATTGTATTCATATTTCTGAGTATCCATAATTGTAAAATCAATTGGATTGCCATCAGGATCAATATTCCATGCATGACTAAATTTGAATCCAGTTTCTTTATTAGTGGCAACTCCTTCAACATATTCAAACCCTTTTATAATTTTTTGGACTGCATTCCCATAGCAATTTCCTGACTTCATTTTACTGCTCTTTTTTTGTGGAGGATGTACATTAAAAATCTTCCCAGCTTTTTCTAACAATGGTAATGAATAGTGAACCTTTAATTCATTATCAAATCCCAACTGTTTATAGTACATAATTTCCTGAAGCCGTTTTGTATACTCTGGCTCTGTGATCAATGTAAGATTCATAACATTTTATTTATTATCTCGGTTATTAAATAATTGATGTCAATCAAATGTAGTAAATCAGAAACCTTAAAAAAATATTTTAGGATTTTTTCTTAAATCCAATATTATCTTCAAAAACAACAGTATCAATTAACAAAAAAAGATAGTATTGTTGTAAGAATAAATTTAAATGAATGGAAAAGCAACCAAACTTTGAACTACTGCGAGCGTTTATTGAACCTATTATAAGAGATATAGTTGATGAAAGAATAGAAGTAGTACTTCGAAGAAAATCTTCTGTACAACATGTAACTAATCATATAGAAAAACCACTCTCTGTGATAGAACTATCGAAAATTCTTGGATATAGCAAAAGCTATATCTACGAATTGTGTAAATCCAAGAAAATGCCTCATAAAAAAAGAGGTAGAAGCTATTTCTTCTACCTCTCAGAAGTGAACACCTGGCTAAACCAACAGTAATTCTTTTTTACTGAATGTGATATTCAAGAATCGTGATACTGGTGATTTTTATAGTGTTTTTCTATGTTTCAGCAGTTTAAATATCGGTTTTTGTAAACAAGTTTTATAGCCATTCTTAAGCTTAAGCTATAGAATCTTACAAAGGAGTAAAATTTTGTTTTTCGTTCCTACTATTTCTATTTAATTCGCATTTACTATATGCGTTTCTGTACAGATTCTTGTTTACGGAAATCTTGGTTTATACATCCGGTGCACGAATTGATAAGAAAAGTAGATTTTTTGTCGACTATTATCAAATGTCATAGATGGGCAGGATAGAAAATAATACATTTTCTCCTGCCCATTTTATGATATAGAATCAAATTCCTCATTTTCTACTTTTTGGATGCTCGAATTTGCTTTAATTGCTATTAAACTTTAATGGTTTTTAGAAAATAGCTTTTAAGAAAACTTATAGCTTTTTATAGAGAAATCACTATAAAAACTATGTTTTCGAGCAAATTGGAACTGCAAAACTGAGGTCAATTTTTTAGGCATCGAATAGAATATCCACAAGACAAACCATTGTTCGTTTTTACTGCATTTTCACTCCAATTCAAGAAAATAACTTCCCCTTCTTTCGTCCACCAATAAGCCCCACAGGTGATATTTACGAATTCGCCATTTTCGCTGCGAAATCCTCCCAGTTTTCCTCTAAAAACACTATTTGGTACTCCATTTCCATTATTGCACCATCCATTTGGATTCTTTAGTTTACTACCGGCATTTTCTATACCTCCAGACAGCTCAATTAGCATATTCCATTCCTTTTCGTCTGGTATATGAAATCCTTTAGGGGATAAGCCTCTGGAATCGAGTACCGCATAGATATTATAGAGTTTGCCATAGATTTTTCCATTAGAATCTGAATTTTCATAGTAGCACCACATAGGCTTCTTTTCTATGTTTCCTTTGATCCACTCTTTTTCTGTTTTAGCTTCTGGAATTATATCACCATTTCTGAATTTTGAAACACTTAGGTTCTCTTTCATCCATACTTGTTTCCCGATCTTAATGATCTCTTGCGATTTTACGTCCGCTATTATTATAGAAAATAGCAGAAAGCTGTAAATTATCTTCATAATACTGTTATTTTTTAAGCATATAAGGGGTTAAAGCCATTCGACTGTAAGTTCGATTTTAAGCTGACTGTTGGTAGATTGAATGGGTATGGATGTTGGATATCCAAGATTTGCCCAAGTAGAGAATTGGAATTGATATCCTCCAATTAAATCATCAGGATCTAAAGGAGGCGCATCCTTATCGTATACAATAATTTTATAAGTAGCACCAAAATTTGTGATTTGATATGGGTTTGTAAATACCCGGCCAATTGTATCTTTTCTGGATATTTATTACAAATCTCTAACTTTCATGAATTTGATTTGTTTAATTTAATTGATTTATTCTATGGAATAAATTTGCAAATAGAGTTTCTATGAATTCAAATTTTTTAATTATGCTTTCTTTATCCTTTTGATAACTAATTACGTTATTTGATATGGGAGATTTTTCAATTTTCTCCTGAAGATTGTCAATTTCTTGTTCCAATTGTTCTATAAGATCTAAATGCAACTTAAATACATAATAAATATTTTTTAAGCTGTCTATCTCAATACTTAAAATTTTGAAGTTTTTTGATAAAACAGAAATGGTTATTGTGTTTTGAAATTCAATTGTATTTTTAAATGAATAAAAATCAATCCATAATTTTTCAGTTCTCCTTTGTAAAAATTCTGCTAATTTTTGATTTTGGCTTTGAGATTTTGATAATGTAGTGGCTATATATAATCCAATTAGCGCAGTAATTATGCTAATTGTTATTTCAAATACATTAAACTTTAGATCAATTTCTAACAATTCAAATTGAAGCGAATAATAACATATTAAAATGCCAACTAAAAAAGTAATAAGTGGCAACCAAATCCTACTATTTACTTTTTTCATAAAGTGAGTTCTTAATCTTAGAAATATACTTAGGAACTTCATTAGAAATTAATAAAAGTCTTTTCAATACTTCTTCTGGGCCGAATTCTTGACCTAATCGTCTGAATGCCTCATTTAAAAAAGAGCTTGCAAAACCTTCTGTACCGTCTATTATTATTTGAATGGGTTGATTAGAATTTAATGCCTCTAAATATTTAGGTTTTAAAAGTTTATCATAAAATTCTTCTCCAGAAAAGGCTCCATCTGAGTACGTTCTTGCTCCAGGTTCCTTAGCAAAATCTTTTGCAATATCAATTGTAATCATATCAAATTAATTAAAGAAAACATGCCTTGGTACAATTGGGATTTACAACCCAATAGTAATATGTTCCAGAAAAATTAATATTAAGTATTTTTTTTACACCTTTATCAAAATCAATGAATACATTATTAGTAATAATTACAAGATTTTGAATATAGTTATCAGTGTATGCTTCGAAAATTGTTGGTAACCCTTTTCCTCTCCAGGGTAGTCCTGTTCGTGACTCAATTCCATCTTTAAATGCAGTTTCAACTAAATCAATATTATCTGTAAAAAAATGACGAACAAGATTTAAAGGACCATTCTTAAATGTTTTTATCAAACCAGTTCCATTATCAACAAATGAAAATTTTACCATTTGCTCTTTTTCTTGATGACTAATACTCCAATGCCATCTAATTTGACTCTGTGAGGCAAATGCATGATCGCAACTATTTCTAATCATTTCAAATACGCAACCATAAACAATAGGATTTCTTCCTGAAACGCCCCAAACAGTATTCATTGCTTTCCTAATTTCAGGTTTAAGCATTGCTTGATTAGTGTTATAATCGCCTGTTTTTAATATAGTGTTTTTTGTCTCCTTTGGTTGATTATCAGATGTTGTAACATATTTAAGAAAACCCGACTTTACTAAAACCTGCTTTGCAATAGGATCACTTGGCATCGACCCATAAATATTGACCCTCCTTTTACTAACTTCTTCCAATACAGACAAGAGCATAGAAATAGCACCTTCACCAATTTCTTTAATTGACTTCATGTTTATATTAATAGAATTGCCTTGAGCAGCATTATTCTTTACTTTCTTGATACACTCTAATACGGCTTCACAGTATTCACTCTGCAATAAAAAAAATTGAGGACAATCAATTTTAATAGATTGAAAACTTTGATTTGCTGAAATTGAATAATATCTTCTTTTTAATCCCTGCCTTTTTTGTTGATATTTTGATCTTCGTTTAAAATGCAATTTGTTTTGATAAGTAATCTTCTTCATAAGTTAATCTGGATCAATCTTATTGATGCAATAATTTAATCATTATTTCTTATTTAGAGAAACAGAATGTTCTGGTGCAAATTTTGGTGCAAATAAAAAAGCAGCTATGAGATTTGACTTCATAACTGCTTGATTTCCAAGCTCCTCAGACTGGACTTGAACCAGTGACCCTCTGATTAACAGTCAGATGCTCTAACCAGCTGAGCTACTGAGGAATGGGGGGCAAAAATAATAGATTCTTCTTTCCCCTCAAAACAAATTTTACGCTTTTTCAGCTTTGTAGCATACCATCGCTGGCCATTTGCTATTCAACGCTTTATCTTAACTTAATAGCCTCAATACCCCCAATAATGAAGCTATTTGCCGTTATATTTTTATCCTTGGCCACCCAATTTGTAATCGCCCAATCAAAAAGCCCGAATATCGTTCTGGTTTATTTCGATGATCTGGGATATGGAGACCTCTCCCGCAACGGAGCCATCGAATACCGTACCCCACAAATGGATAAACTGGCTAGCGATGGCGTATTCTTCACCCAGTTTTACTCGCCGCAAGGTGTTTGCTCGGCTTCACGCGCCGGACTGCTTACAGGTTGCTACCCAAATAGAATAGGCATCTCAGGAGCACTCGACCATACTTCTAAATACGGACTACCAGAACAAGAAACCACAATAGCGGAAATGCTGAAAACCAAGGGCTACTCTACCGCCGCATTCGGGAAATGGCATCTTGGTCATCTCCCTCAATATCTCCCAACTGCACAAGGATTCGATGAATTCTATGGTATCCCTTATTCAAACGATATGTGGCCCAATCACCCAACCACTAAAAATTATTACCCTCCTCTTCCACTTTATCAAAATTCTTCTGTTATCGAAACCAATCCGGATCAAACACAATTCACTACCAACTTCACCAATAAAACAATCGACTTCATCAAAAAAAATAAAAACAACCCTTTCTTCGTTTACCTCGCACACCCTATGCCACATGTCCCACTTTTTGTGTCAGATAAATTCAAAGGCAAATCAAAACAAGGTCTCTTCGGTGATGTGATGATGGAACTCGATTGGAGTATGGGTGAAATCAGAAAAACATTGGAAGAATTAAAAATCGATAACCATACGCTCTTCATCATCACGTCTGATAACGGCCCCTGGTTCAATTATGGAAACCATGCGGGTAACACTTCAGGACTTCGCGAAGGAAAAGGTACTACGTTTGAAGGAGGACAACGTGTTCCGGCAATCCTGTATTGGAAAGGAGTAACGCCCGCCGGCATCACCTGTAACCAAATGGCTTCCGCCATCGATATACTGCCCACAATTGCCGCACTCACCGGAGCAAAATTACCGGAACAAAAAATAGATGGCGTAAACCTCTCTGAACTGATCAAAGGAAATATGGATGCCGAACCCCGAAAAGATTTTTATTACTATTATCGAAGAAATAATCTGGAAGCCGTCCGACAAGGCCACTGGAAATTAGTGCTCGCCCACCCAGGTCGCACCTATGAAAATTTCTCTCCAGGCATCGATGGACAACCGGGCGGTGCGCATGAAAATCATGCATTCGAAGAAGCGCTTTTTGATCTTCGAAGAGATCCCGGCGAACGCTATAATGTAGCAAAAGACTTCCCCGAGATCCTTAAGCAATTGCAAGAACTCGCTGAAAAAGCCAGACTCGATCTAGGGGATGAACTGACCAACAGACCAGGTACGGGCAGAAGAGTACGTCAATAGCTTTATGCGGATATCACGCTAATCATATAGTACCACTTAGCTTATAAGCCCATGTGTATGTGCACGTTACACTAAACGGTAAAACGATTTTTAGGTCACGTTCAACCTCTGCTGAAATCTTAAAAAATGCTTAAAATAGTGGTCAAACAAGGGTTTGAAGGGAAACTGGGCTAAATTCGTCCCCTAAAACTTCAAAAATGGGTTTCCATATTAACGACAAAAAAGCGAATAAAAGCGGTGGAAAGGCCTCTAAATCAACACCCTCTGCCTCTAAGTTTATACCTAAGGCCTCTTCTAAATCCGCAGGGCCAGCTAAAAAACCTATCAAAACGGGAGGAGCAAGAGGTAGTTAATCATGATGACTAGTGTTGCGTGAAAATCTTTAGTATGAAAATTACCCTCCAAAAAATATCACTCTTTTTAGTACTGATCTTCTCAGTGCATAATATAGACTCAGTTGCGATAGCATCCAGAGGTAATTTGCCTATCTATTCCAAACCTGCAACTATTGTAAAAGAGCCGTCGAACAATTCGATATCATCTTCACTCTATACGTCCATCAATCTGAAAGCAGCAGGATTAAATGAAAATATTTTCAACCTGGCGCTCAAAGGATTTTCAAAACTTAGACATAAAGGATTGATTACATCGGATAGCATACTAACCATAATAGATTATACAAAATCGGCGAAAGAAAAAAGACTCTTTGTAATCGATCTTAAAAAACAAGAACTGAAGTTTAATACAATCGTGGCACATGGAAAAGAATCTGGTGAAGAATACGCCAGATCATTTTCGAATGTTAATGAATCCAATAAAAGCAGCCTTGGTTTTTTTATAACGAAAAATACTTACGAAGGTGCCAATGGTTATTCACTCAAATTAGAGGGAGCAGAACCTGGTTTCAATGACAATGCTATGAAGAGAGCAATCGTGATGCATGGTGCCGATTATGTCAATGAATCTGTCTTGTATAGAAGAGGAATTCCAGGAAGAAGCTTGGGATGCCCTGCCATACCTGAACGACTCACCAAAAAAATTATAGATAAAATAAAAAACGGAAACGCGCTGTTTACATATTACCCAGACAAAAAATATTTATCTAGGTCGAAATTGATCAAAGATTAATTATAAGAGCGTATTCGCTAATAGCTGAGACCCCATCCCCACAATAAACCCTGCTGCCAGATCGCCATTTTGATGATCACTGGCTAACTTTCTTGAACTGATTACCAAACCACTAACTAAAATGGTTATTATCATAGGTAGTCCACTCATCATCGAACCTTCCATCAGTACCAGAATCATGAGCATCAAGGCACCACCTACACCCATCGCGTGCATACTTATCTTGAAATAAATATTAAAGATCATCCCAATAATAGATGCATAAAATATCCCCTGCAACATATCTTTCATTATCTGGGGCATATCCGGCTTATTGTAAAATACATACCAGGTCCAGAAGAAGAAAATAATAGAGGCCATATAGGGAACGATCCGCTCCTTTTGTGTTTCCAGATAAATGTTTTTTGAAAATCCTAAACCTTTGAGCAATAAGACCACAACTACCGGGAAGATGAAATTATTATTAACGATAGTGGCCATACTCATGATCTTCTCTGTTGGATGCATGTACGTGAAATACACAGGGTTTAAAAACAGCATATACACCCCCATATACACACCTACCAATAACGGATGAAAAACAAATGAAATCAAACGAGCAAAACCTAATGAAACCTTCATTATCATAATTCTTTTCGCAACCGAGCTACAGGGATATTTAACTGCTCCCTGTATTTGGCTACTGTTCTGCGGGCAATGTTATAACCTTTTTCCTGAAGCAACTCGGTTAATCTTTCATCACTCAAAGGCTTACGCTTACTCTCGCCTTCAATCATATCACTTAATATCTTTTTAACTTCTCTGGTAGAAACTTCTTCACCACTCTCTGTACTCAATGATTCAGAGAAAAAGAACTTTAACCTGTAAGTTCCAAATTCTGTCTGAACAAATTTACTGTTTGCTACCCGACTAACTGTCGAAATATCTAAACCTGTTTTCTCCGATATATCTTTAAGGATCATTGGTCTAAGAGCGGTCTCATCTCCTGTAAAAAAGAATTCCTCCTGATGTTTCATTATGGCCTCCATGGTGGATAATAATGTATGCTGTCGTTGTTTGATAGCATCAATGAACCATTTAGCGGAATCAATTTTTTGCTTGATGAAAAGTACCGCTTCCTTTTGGCGCTTATCTTTTTTACTTCCTTTATCATATTCGCGAAGCATCTCTTTGTATCCTTCGCTCACGCGCAGATCTGGTGCATTACGGGAATTCAGTGTCAATTCCAGTTTGCCCCCATTATTATAAATAAAGAAATCTGGAATAACATAATGGTCACTGGCATTTTCGCCAATATTCCCACCAGGTTTTGGGGTTAATCGAACAATCTGTTGGATAGCCAATTTTAATTCATCATCCGTTAAGGATAGTACTTTCTGAATTCGATCGTAATGTTTTTTGGTAAACTCTTCGAAATATTCTTCAAGTATATGGATAGCGATGGTGATAGATTTCTCCTTGCTTAAATGTTGCTTTCGGTACAACTGTAACAGTAAACACTCCTGGAGATCACGTGCACATATTCCTGGTGGATCAAATTGCTGTATTTGGCGGATAAACGTTTCAATTTCTTTTACAGTCGTATCCATATTCTGTCTGAATGCTAGATCATCCACAATAGATAAGGTTTCTCTTCGTAAGTAACCATCGTCATCGATACTACCTACGATTTGCTCTGCAATCTTAGTGGCGCGTTCATCTAGATTCAACATGCCTAATTGCTCAAGCAGGAACTCATGAAAACTGGCTTCCGTCCGCTGCATTGAGCTTCTGCCTTCTTCTATTTCAGGATAGTTTTCATCTTTTAGCTTATAATCTGCAATATCATCTCCATCATCTCCTATATATTCACTTAGGTCAGGCTCATGCTCATCTAAAGACTCTGGTATATCTTCATCCATTACATCATCTTCTGTATCCGTATTGTCATACTCATCGGTAAGCTCGTGTTCATCCCCATTTTCTTCCCCTTGCTCTAAAGCTGGATTTTCTTCAAGCTCTTCTTTGATTCGCTCTTCTAAATTGGCTGTTGGCACCTGCAGCAATTTCATCAATTGAATTTGCTGAGGTGATAATTTCTGGAGTAGCTTTTGTTGTAAACGCTGTCCTAAAGCCATAGGACACAAAAATAAACAATTTGCGGATTGGGGATGGAACAGCTTAATGGTAAAAACAGAACCTGCTAATTGATCAGGCCTTTCTTCCATTCCATTGCCGGAATCTCTGCCGGTTCTGCATAGTATTTCAATCGTAAACTATCGCTCCATCCATTAGGATTTTGGGCAAAAGTCTTGCTGCTGAAAAATATAGCCCCATGTATGTTGGGCGTATTCCGTAATAATTCGATCTGCCTGGGCAACTGCGAATAGTCTTTCCAGCTCGTATTGCTACCGGCACGATAAATTCCCAAACCTATGTAACAATGTTTGCCAAATGTATTTTTACTCCACCAGTCGATCAGCACTTCATAGGGAGCAGCTTTATGTCCAAATTCCCAATATAGCTGCGGAGCTACATAATCGATCCAACCTTTCTTTAACCATAATAAAATATCAGCATACAGATCATCATAGTTTGTTTGGCCGGCATTTGTTTTACTTCCTCTCGGATCCTTATCTGCATTACGCCATACACCGAATGGTGAGATTCCAAACTTACAAGTAGGCTTCACCTCACGAATCACATTGGCCAGTTTATAAATAATAGAATCGACATTGCTACGACGCCAGTCATCTTTGATCATCCCTTTTCCATGATTACGAAACGATACCTCATCAGGAAAATCTTTACCAGGTACTTTATATGGATAGAAGTAATCGTCAAAATGGATAGCATCCACATCATATCGAGTTAAAACATCTTTGATCACATTTGTTAAAAATTCCTGCACTTCTTTATTGCCTGGATCAAAATACCGCTTACCTCCATAATCCAAAAACCAATCGGGTTTTGTGCGGGTTATATGGAAGGGTGAAATGGAGGATTTCCCAATATTGAAAACAGCGCGATACGGATTACACCATGCATGAAACTCCATACCGCGTTTGTGGGTTTCTTCAATCATAAAAGCCAGAGGATCATAATACGGAAAGGGTGGACGACCCTGAACGCCTGTCAACCATTCACTCCATGGTTCATATGGTGAGGGATAAAAGGCATCAGTAGCGGGACGGATCTGTACGATCAAGGCATTCATCCCATTGCGTTGATGCATGTCTGCCAAACGAATAAATTCTGCTCGCTGCGAATCAGCAGGTAACCCCTTTTTTGAAGGCCAATCAATATTATCTACAGTGGCTACCCACGCTGCTCTGAATTCTGATTTTTTTTCAGGGGATTTTATGGAAGGACCCTGAGCAAGAATGCAAGATGCACTCAAAAAAAAGAATACGAAAAAGGATATACTTCTCATTTTAACACACTTCTATTTAGGTTCAGGATTCAACAGGTCCATTTGAATGTTGATCTTGATGATGATGCACTTCAATAAATTCGTTACTATAAATACGGATGAGCAATAAAAGGTAAGATAGCAATAATGGACCAAAAATAAAACCCATGAAGCCAAACAATCCTAAACCTACAATAACCCCCAAAATAGTTACTAAAGGATGAACATCCCCAATCTTACGCATCAGCGTTACACGGGCGAGATAATCCACATTACCTGTGATCAATACATTATATAATAACAACCCTGTAGCTTGCCAGTCTGTTCCCTGCGCATATAAATAAACGACTAATGGAACGTAGATAATCATCGTTCCAACAACAGGAAAGAAAGCAAATACGCCAGTCAAAAATCCCCATAAACCAAAATCAGAAAGCCCAAATATCCAATAACCGATCAAAGCAGTAATGCCTTGTATTAAGGAAATTAAGGGTATTCCCAAAGCATTGGCTCTAACCATATTATTGGTTTCAAATGCCAACTGGCGAACATTGTTTTCCTGAAATGGAATTAATTTTTTCAGCGCATTCTCCATTCCTTGGCCATTCGTGTACATAAAAAATACCATGAAAAACATCATCGCTAAATTTCCAAGTATGGTGAAGGAACTGTTCAAGAAGGTGGGTATGAAATTGCCTATATAAGATTGGGCCTTCGCCAGATTTTCTTCTGATAGCATATCGGATCCTGTATATTCTCGGATCTTGTCCGATAAAGTATTTAACCCGTGTATTAATTCTTCTGAGTGACTGAAAACTTCGCGCACCTTAGGCATGATCACCTTAATGGTAAAAAAAGCAGGAATGCCAATAGCTATAATAGCCATCAAAATAAAAACGCCGGCAATTAGGTTTGGATTGTTTTTTTTCTCCGTAGTAAGTTTGAAAAATAAATCCCGGGTAAGGATGTACATGGTTACTGCACCTAAAAAGCCTGGTACAAAAATGTATAATTCCTTTATGATAAGAAAGGCTAGCATGATGATGATGATCAGCAATACAACCTGCCTGATACGATTATTAAACCGTGTTACCTTTTCCATAGATATATTTTATTAACCCCAAACATGAACACCTTCACTGCAATTCGAACAAATATCAATATTTTTTCGTCCATTCATCAATGATCTACGAAACGCCTTATAGTTAGCACTACGCCATGTTTCACGGAATGACATCGATTTAAGATCGCCTAATTGATGCTGCGCATCTTTATCAAAACAACAAGGTACAACTAATCCATCCCAGGTGATCACATTGGCGTGCCATAGACGCCAGCAGCGGTTAGCCAGCTTATTCTTAGGAAAATATTTCCCATTGCGATCTTTTTTATACCGACTATACTTATCGATAGTGGTGATCAATCCGTTAGGATCGTTTTCATAATCATAAACCTGCGCTGTTTTAAACCAAACGGCATCGACTCCGATCTCTTTTGCCAGCGCTTTTACCTCGTCGATCTGGTGTTCATTTGGTTTCACTACCAAAAATTGAAAGATCACAAAAGGTGTTGAACTACGGGCCTCTTTCTTTGCCTCTACTATATTTCGTGCGCCTTGTAACACTTTTTCTAAATGGCCTCCTTTACGGTATTGCTGATATACTTCCTGAGTAGTACCATCAATGGAAATGATCAACCGATCTAATCCAGATGATACGGTACGTTGCGCATTTTCCTTGGTGAGATAATGAGCGTTGGTAGATGTAGCGGTATATATCCGTTTATCAGACGCATATCGTACCATATCTAAAAATGCAGGATTCAGATAGGGTTCGCCTTGAAAATAAAAGATGAGATATAATAACTCTTTATGCATCTCATCGATCGTTTGTCGAAAGAATGTATTTTCCAACATGCCGGTTGGTCGGGTAAATGCCCTTAATCCACTCGGACATTCCGGGCAACGAAGATTACAGGACGTAGTAGGTTCAAAGGAAATAGAAATGGGATAACCCCATTGAATCGGTTTTCCAGTGAGCTGACTTACATAAAAACTACTAAGCACTTTCAGACCATTCCAGATCCGAAGGGGAGTAAGTTTTGATGAAAGGTTGATCAGGTCAGACCACATGGTTTTCGGAATGAATGCGAAAGTTTAAAATTAATCAATGATCCGGCAAATACAAAGGAAGCGATAGCAAAAAAAACGTTTATTTTGCAGTATGGAATATAGTAAAATCGTTTCAGTTACCGGATTACCGGGTTTGTTTGAAATTCTGAGCAATAAGTCTGATGGGGCTATCGTTCGTGGTCTGGAAGACAAGGCTACAAAATTCGTATCGTCGCGTGTACACAATCTTTCTCACCTGGAAAGTATTGAAGTATATACCAATGGGGAAAACGTAAATCTGGTTGACGTTTTTAAAGCAATGGAAAGTAAAGGATCAGCTCTTCCTGCTGAAAAAGACGCTAAAGCAGTAAAATCGTACTTCGAAAAAGTTTTTCCCGAGCTTGATTTTGAACGCGTATATAACAGCGATATGAAAAAAATGATTCGCTGGTACCAGATTTTGAAAGCAAATAACGTGGAGATCAAACTCACAGAATATACGGATGAGGAGCTAGCTGAAGATGCACCTTCTGCAGAGCCGGTAGTGGAAGAAGTAACCAAACCTAAAAGCACTCGAGCCAAAAAAGCAAAGACTGAAGAATAATAGAGGCGAATGAACTATACAGCAGACATCAAAAAAATTACACGCCATTATCTACCTGAAACATTATCCATCACAGACTGGAATAGTCTGGAACCGTGGCTGAAAGAACTGCTCGATCGCCCAATTGAATCAAGTGAAGCATTTGAAAAATGGCTCGCTGATCTCAACGAAGTAGAAGCGGTGATCAATGAAGATGCCTGCTGGCGACAAGTTCGTATGACCTGCGATACATCTAACAAAGAACTGGAAGAATCTTTCAATTATTTTTACATGGAGATTCTTCCAAAAGTTCAACCTTACTCAGATCTACTCAACCGAAAAACGATTCAATCGCCGTTTGTTGACGAATTGGATAAGGATAAATATTTTACTTACCTCCGCAACATCCGAAAGAGTATCGATCTTTTTAGAGAAGAAAATATTCCATTGCAAGCAGAGATCAATGTACTTCAACAACAATATGGTCAGATCGCTGGCGCGATGACCGTAACTGTTGACGAACAAGAATTCACTTTGCAACAGGCTTCTAAATTTCTTGAAGATCCTAATCGTGAAAAACGCGAAGCGGTATATCGAAAAATAAATGAAAGACGCGTTCAGGATAAGCAAGCACTTCATGAATTATTTTCCAAGCTGATCGATCTTCGTCATAAAGTGGCACAGAATGCCGGCTTTACCAATTACCGCGATTACAAGTTCGTAGAAATGGGTCGCTTTGATTACAAGCCTGAGCAATGTTACCAATTTCATGAAGCCGTTCGATTACATGTGATGCCATTGGTAAATGAGATCTTTGATGGTCAACGCAAAAAATTAGGACTGGATGTGTTGAGACCTTGGGATACGGAAGCAGAACCTGCTGGCATCAACCCACTACGCCCGTTCACAGATGGGAAAGATTTGCTGAACAGGTCTATTCAGTGTTTAGATAAACTCCATCCATTCTTCGGAAATTGTTTACGCAAGATGGATGAACTCGCTCATCTTGATCTCGATAGCAGAAAAGGAAAAGCCCCCGGTGGATATAATATGCCTTTGGCAGAAAGTGGAGCTCCTTTCATTTTTATGAATGCTGCCAGCCAAATGAGTGATGTAACCACAATGGTTCATGAAGCAGGACACGCCGTTCATTCGTTCTTGGCACATCCTTTAGAACTGAATGGTTTCAAAGAATATCCTACCGAAATGGCAGAAGTAGCGAGTATGTCGATGGAGTTGTTCACTATGGATCACTGGCAAACCTTTTTCGACAACGAAGAAGATCTGAAACGAGCCAAACGGCATCAACTCGAAAGAACCATTACGATTTTTCCCTGGATCGCTACGATTGATAAATTCCAGCACTGGATCTACGAAAATCCACAGCATACCATTGAAGAAAGAAATAAAGCATGGATGAACATCCTTAGCGAATTCACCTCATCCGCAGTTGACTTCTCTGGTTTGGATATGTTCCGACAAACATCCTGGCAGCGGCAGTTGCATTTATTTGAAGTACCCTTCTATTATATCGAATATGGAATTGCACAATTGGGGGCAATAGGGATGTGGAAACAATACAAAGCAGACCCTAACAAAGCATTAGAAAATTATACGCATGCATTAAGTCTGGGTGGCACCAAAACACTCCCGCAACTTTATGCTTCAGCTGGATTACCGTTTGATTTTTCTCCTGAAACGATCAAAGATTTAATGCTTTTTGTAAAACAAGAACTAGATGCGATAGGTTAAATCTATTGGCATTCTGGGCAAATTCCATTCACAACCATATCTATCTTACCAACTTTATATCCTTTGGGTAAACTAACAGAAGGAATAGCCACATCATCTAAACATGAGGTGCGTCCACAAGCATCACAAATAAAATGCACATGATTATCATGATGATGCCCTTCAGAACAATTCTCTCTGCACAAAGCATAACGTGTTCCACTATCTGCAGATGGAATAGTATGTACAATCCCTTTATCAATGAAGGTTTGTAGCGTGCGGTAGATAGTAACGCGATCGAAACGTTCTTTCGTTTCCCTTTCAATATCCTGATGGGCGAGTGCAATTTCTGTTTGTAAAAAAGCTTCCAGCACAGCTCTGCGCGAATCCGTGTTGCTAAGATGATGTTTTTTTAATATGGTTAATACATCACTCATTGGGCTAATAAAATTCGGGTATCATAAATCAGTTGATCCACTTCATCTTTTTTGATCCCATCATATATTCCTCTTACCTGACCATTCTTATCCACCAAAGCAAAAAACTGCGTATGAAGAAATTGATCGGTTATGTTCTTACTGCTGTTCTTGGGATCATCGAGTAAATAACTTTCCCTTGCACTTTTATAAAGATTTTCTTTTGTGCCGGTTAAGAACCACCAATTATTCAATGAAGCACCCAGCGAATCTGCATAATGCTTTAAAGTTGGAACAGAATCCGTTTGTGGATCAACCGTATGGGATAGTATCAGAAAATTTTTTTCGTTTTTCAATTCACCATACACTTTTACCATATTGCGGTTCATCTTCGGACAGATCCCCTTACAGGTCGTAAAAAAATATTCAGCGATATATACTTTTCCTGTTACATCTTTTTCTGAAACCATATTGCTGTCTTGTCGGATAAACTGAAACGGCATCACCGTATTCAGTACGGGTAACTTAGGTTTGCCCATATCGGTGTACTTGTTCAGTACGATCAGGTAAACAGCAACCACCACAGCGAAAAAACCCAGGTATAAGATCGTTTTCTTACTCATGTACCGCAAAGTTACAGAACCTTTCTCTCCCGAATTGCAACTTCGTTGCATTTTTGTTTATCTTTGCATGGAGGGTTATGTTCAAGATAAATTACGATGCATTGGGGATTGCTACATCTATAGCCTGCGCTATTCATTGCGCAGTACTCCCGCTTTTATTGTCCAGTCTGCCTTTATTTGGGATCAACATCATCAATAATAGTCGGTTTGAAATTGGGATGGTCGTACTGGCTTTTGTGATTGGCATTTTTTCACTACGGAATGGGTACAAACACCATCATCGGGTAATTCCTATATTGATGTTTTCCTTGGGGATTTTACTTTTATTATTGAAGCAATTTTTCCATGCCTACCTGCTGAGTTTTTTAATACCGGCTGTGGTCTTGATAGTAGGAGCACATTGGATGAATTACCGATCCACTCAAAAATATGCTGATGCTTGTCCGGTTGATGGATGTACCACGCACTCAAAGCATTAGCCGGTAGGCAACCCTTTTACGCCATTTTTTGGAGAATCCTGTTTTATTCTCTGCATCATTTACTAGAGATTCGCCTTTTAAAGAGGTTGGAAGGGTACACAATTTGCAGTAATTTCCTTGAATGAAATCGTTTAGCATAATCATGGCCGTGCTCTTTGTCCTTTTTGCAGCACTGCAGTTTAATGATCCTGATCCTTATTTCTGGATTATGCTTTACCTCTATGCAGCGTATCTATGTGTAAACAGATTTAGAGGGAAGTACCAACCAAGAGCGTATGCCCTCGCTATTTTAGTATATACTACCTATGCCGTTTATTTATTCTTTGACAAAAACGGAGTGCTCTCCTGGCTTACAAATCATCACGCAGAAAGTTTAGTCACCACCATGAAAGCTGAAAAACCATGGATAGAAGAATCCCGGGAATTTGGCGGACTGATGATTATGATTATATCAATCGGATTGAATTGGATAATAAAACCAAAAAATGAGCGGATTCCTTAGTTAAAATCTAAAGAATCCGCCAGTTTTATTTTTTCACCGCCTCCACATATACCGACTCTACTCCAGTCAATGGTTTCTTTCCTTTATCAGTGTATGCCGCGGTAATTAGAATCGTCTTACCACCTTCCACATCTTTTGACGATGGAGTAATACTACCCGAAATGGGTAGTGATTTTTCTTGTGGCTTATTCAATGATAGGATCCAGCTCACAATTTTATTGGCATCTGCAGGTTTAATATCCGGATGTGCCGGCATCGCTACTTCACCCCAAACACCTGCACCTCCTTTAATGATCTTCGTACTCAACTTTTCAGTCGCTTTCTTATCTTTCAGATATCGCTGTGCAACAGACAAATAAGAAGGGCCGATTGATTTTTCATTTTGCTTATGACAGGTTTTGCAATCTCCGGTTTCAATAAGTGATTTTCCTTCCATTATATTGCTCATCACTTGATGCCCAACAATCTGCGCTTTATCCGGACCACTTACATAATCAACCTTGATAAATAATCGAGAAGGATCAATTTTATTCCCTTCTTCTTTATCACTCACCTCCACTTTATAATGGATCGGCTGACCAACACTATAAGAACTCGCATCAACAATGATCTTCACTTTTGGTGCTTCATTGCCGGCATATACACTGATCGGTGTACTCTTTCCTTTTGCTCCCTTATTATCTTTTACCTCTACATATACGTCTTGCTCACCGGAAGTAGAAAACGTTATAGTTGTAGTAGGCGTTTTGGTTTCTTTTACTTGTTTGCCATAATGCCATACATAAGTCACGGCATCTTTATCTGGATCAACAGATCCTTCCGCTGATAATTTTACAGTCAGCGGAACAGAACCTGATGTTCTATCTGCTTTTATAAATGCCTTTGGCGGACGATTACCAGAATTGAAATCTATACGAGATAATGATGCATCACTATTCTTCGTAAACCAACCGGTTCCATATTCCAGGATATATACTCGTCCATCAGGACCCATTTCCATATCAATCGCAGAATTGAATTTAATTTGCTCAAAAACCGGTTCCATTTTTTCAAAATCGCCATTGGACTTCATCGTCACGGCTTTCACCCAACCGCGTATCCAATCATAGAAAAAAAGTTTCCCGGCATAATACTCCGGATAACGAGTTTCTTTTGGATAGAACTCAGGATAATAGATGGGGCCAGCCATGGCATTTCGCCCACCCGTTCCCACTTCAGGGAAATCCGGAGAGGCCGCATAAGGATACCAGATGAATGCCGGACTAACCGGAGGCAATTCACGCAATCCTGTATTATTTCGTGATTCATTCATGGGTTTGAGTGGATCATACACCGGACCTGATTCACCGGTGGCATAATCAAAACGATGATAAGGATAATTATTACCCACAAATAAAGGCCACCCAAAATATCCAGCCTTTCTTGCCTGATTCAATTCATCATAACCACGAGGGCCACGTCTGCTCAAGCTATCATTTCCGGCATCTGGTCCTACTTCACCCCAATATAAAAATCCAGTCTTGCGATCCACAGAAATACGATATGGATTGCGATTACCCATCACATAAATTTCTGGTCTGGCTTTTTCTATACCCTTGAATAAATTCCCTTCAGGAATACTGTATGTTCCATCAGCATTAATCTTGATGCGTAAAATCTTTCCGCGCAGATCATTTGTATTGGATGAACTTCTTCTGGCATCATACTGCTCGAAACCTGGACGATCATCCATTGGGCCAAAACCATTTAATTTATAGGTTGAATTAGGCTGTTCAAATGGAGTAGCATTATCGCCAGAAGATATATACAATAAGCCATCAGGGCCAAACGCTAGCGATCCGCCCGTGTGACAACATATATCGCGTTGTGAATAAAATTCCAATATTTTTTTCTCTGACTTAAGATCAAAAACGCCATTGTTAAAAACAAAACGAGATAATCGATTCATTGGAGTATCCAAGGCTGCATAGAAAATATAGACAAAATGGTTAGTAGCATAATTAGGGTCAGCGGCAATGCCTAATACACCTTCTTCTGCGTTAACACCGGGAACTCGGGCCTTATGATATGGTTTTAAATTAGCTACTTCTTTTAACTGCTTCGTGCGCGCATTGTAATGCAACACTTCTCCTTTACGCTGTACAACCAATATATCAAAATTGGGGAGTATGGTAAACTCCGTAGGTTCATCAAATCCTGTAGCTAAAATATTTTTTGAAAAACGATCGGCATCAGGAACACGTTGGCTCGTGGTCTTGGCATAATCCAAAACTACATCGTTACCGATGGCATATTTTATTCCTCCTAAAATATGCTGAAGAAAGGCAGGATCGGTGTAGGATTCTTCCGTATGCCCCAACTCGGTATAAAATGCACGGCCACCATCATATTCATGATACCAGGCCATTGGATGTTCATCGCCATTATCCCCTCCCTGATAAGATTTCTCATCAATAGAAAGCAATACATTGACATGTTTTGGAACGGCTTTGAAATTATACCACTCATCTGCCCGCTCCCATACATCAGGAAGATGATGGGTGCTGATATGATTTTTATTATTTACAATCAGCTTCGCTTTTTGAATTTTAGGATGACTTTTGAAATAACCGCCAACAAGTTTGCCGTACCATGGCCATTGGTATTCACAGTCAGAAGCGGCGTGTATTCCCATAAAGCCTCCACCGGCCTGTATGAATCGTTCAAATTCTGCCTGCTGAATATGATTTAATACATCGCCTGTTGGATTTAAAAAAACCACTGCTGCATATTGCTTCAATGAATCTTCCGTAAAGTAGGCACTGTTCTCCGTGGCATCTACAGTAAAACCATTTTCTTTTCCAAGCTTTTCAATAGCGGCAATGCCAGCACTTATAGAAGAATGACGAAAACCTTTGGTTTTACTGAAAACCAAAATGCGATGCTTTTCGATTTTCTTTGCATAACAACCACCAAAAAGAGTAAATATAATAACCGAAAAGGTTATTAAGCGAAGTGATTTTTTCATAAACATGTTATATGATTAGAGTCTGCGGATTTTAATATTTCGATACCAAGTGCCTCCACCATGATCCTGTAGGGCAATACGACCTTTCGCTGTTTTAGCAAAGCAGCACATTTTAGCAAACTTACTTCCGCTCACCATTTTCTCCCAGTTCTCATCCCACAAAGTAGTACGGATCGCCTTCGTCCCATTAACAATGAATTCCAGTTTTTTATCTTTAAAACGAATGACAGATTTATTCCACTCACCCGCCGGTTTGATCAAAGATGGATCACAGGGAATAAGATCGTAAAGAGAGGCCGCTTTTTGTTTATCATCCAGCTTGCCAGGATATCCAACGTTATCAATCACTTGAAATTCAGGACCGGTAATAAACGTAGCTCCAAATTTTGGATCTTCCTGAACAAAAAAGATAACCCCGCCATTATTACCAGTGGACACTTTCCATTCAAAGTGTAATTCAAACGCTTCATACTCTTCATTAGTAATTAAATCACCTCTCCCTTCTTTGGACGAAGCATCCAAATAAAGTGCCCCTTCTTGAATGGACCATGCCGTAGGCTTTCCAGGATTATTATAGGTATGCCAGTTAGCAGTGGAACTACCATCAAACAAGATCTGCCATTTGGATTTTTGAGCAAAAGCGATTTGCGTTAGAATACATACAACGGTAAACAAACTTAGTTTTTTCATGTTGGTGGGGGGGGGTTACGTTGACTCAAAACAAAAGCGGATCACCAGATCCGCCTTTGAAGTGATATTTATTATTATAATTTTTTGATCTTGATATTTCTGAACCAGATCTGATCGCCATGATCCTGAAGGGCAATCCTGCCACTGGTAAAGTTTCCAAAATCGGCCATTCGCCTGAATTTACTTTTGGAAACCATTTGCTTCCATTGGTCATCATGCATGGTAGTACTTACTACCATTTCACCATTCAAAAACAGATCCAGCTTTCCGTGATCATATCGGATCTCAGCTTTATTCCACTCTCCAAAGGGCTTAACCGTTTCTCGTGTACAAGAGATAAGATCATACAGATCTCCTGCACGATGAGTTATGATTTTAGCATCCGGATGACCGGCATTATCCAGAACCTGCATTTCTGGGCCGGTGAGCCATGGCCATTCATACTTCTTGTCTTCCTGCACCAAAAAGATAATCCCACTATTTGCATTTTGTGCGACTTTCCACTCTAGTGAAAGATGAAAGTTCTCATATACAGCATCGGTAACAATATCGCCACCACCTACAACTTTTCCATTCTGCTTTTGTGAAGGATCAAGCATTAAAGTGCCATCAACAGATTTCCAGGCTGAACCATCTGTCTTATTCAGATACACATGCCAGCCTTTGGTGGTTTTACCATCATATAATAACTGCCAACCTTCTGCTTTCTCCTGCCGGGTAAGCTTATTGACACCTTCCTTATGTCCCCATGATCCATTCGACATAGATGGTGATTTTTTTTGGCTGATACCAGAACTCAAGTGGCAGAAAAAAAATAAAATAGAACTCGCGAAAATGGCAAACAATCGTTTCATAAATTAATTCTTCATCGATAAAATATATTTCACCATCTCTTCTGCATCAGCCTGTGAAACATTTGGGTGAGGAGTCATTGGAATTTCACCCCAATTCCCTTTTCCGCCCTTAATAATCTTTTCGGCTAGCATCTTCACATCACGCTCCGAATATTTTTTTGCGACATCAACGTAAGATGGCCCAATTACTTTGGCATTATCCTGGTGACAAGTACGGCAATCGGATGCTTCAATCAATGCCTTTCCGTTTCCTGCATAAGTCGCTGTTGCGGATGCAGCAGCTTCAGCTGGCTTTTCACTTCCCATTTGGGTGTTCTGATTGCTTTCATTATTGCTAATCGGGGTAGCAGATTTTTCACGCTCTCCACCTCCACATGCGTAACTTGCTGCAGCAACAGCAAATACGATAAAGATCTTTTTCATTCTATAACATTTAAGGTATGAAAGTACGGCAAAATCAGTATTCATGAATGCCTAATATCTTCTTGTTGAATTCTTCATCACTTCCTGTTCCGGCAAAATCATCAAATGCTTTTTCGGTAACTCGAATGATGTGATCCTGTATGAATTTTGCTCCCTCTCGCGCACCATCTTCTGGATGCTTCAGGGCACATTCCCATTCTAATACTGCCCAACCTTTATAATTATATCCGGTAAGTTTACTGAAAATGGATTTGAAGTCCACCTGACCATCTCCTAACGACCGGAAGCGACCAGCCCTTTCTACCCATCCCTGGAATCCGCCATACACGCCTTGTTTACCGGTTGGATTGAACTCCGCATCTTTCACATGGAACATACGAATGCGCTCATGATAATGATCGATATACGCGAGATAATCCAAACACTGCAAAACAAAATGACTAGGATCGTACAACAAACAGGCACGGGCATGATTATTTACTTTTTCCAGAAACATTTCATAACTCACGCCATCATGCAGATCTTCTCCGGGATGAATCTCATAACATACATCCACACCACATTCGTCGAAATAATCGAGAATCGGTCTCCATCTTTTAGCTAATTCTGTGAAGCCAGTTTCCACTAACCCTGCCGGACGTTGAGGCCATGGATATACCGTATGCCACAACAATGCTCCACTAAACGTAGCGTGTGCATCTAATCCTAAATGTTGCGATGCTTTTGCAGCGTACTTCAATTGTTGAACAGCCCACTCGGTTCTAGCCTTTGCATTACCTCTTAATTCAGCAGGAGCAAAACCGTCGAACAATTCATCGTATGCCGGATGAACCGCAACCAATTGTCCTTGCAGATGTGTACTTAATTCTGTGATAGATAACCCCGCAGCCTCCACGATCCCTTTTATGTCATCAGCATAGGTTTTACTTTCCGCTGCTTTTTTCAGATCGATGCATCGCGCATCCCAGGTTGGGATCTGCACACCTTTAAAACCTAATGATGCCGCCCATTTACAAATCGATTCCAGCGAATGGAATGGAGCTGCATCACCCATGAACTGGGCAAGAAAAATTCCAGGTCCTTTTATTGTTCTCATGAATGATAGCTTTAAACTGTATGATCAAACCATTTTTGTGATGAACCACTGCTGGCTACTACATTATCAATGAAAGCCATTCCTCGAATACCGTCTTCTGATTGTGGAAAATCAAGCATTTCAGGTGTAGGCGTTTGCCCATCGATCTTTGCTGCAAGGGTTAAAGAAAAATTACGATAGATGTTCGCAAATGCTTCCAGATATCCTTCTGGGTGACCACCCGGTGTTCGGGTGTTGTGTATAGCAAATGAAGATAGACGATCTCCGTAATTACCACCGGCACGAAGGATCTGAGCAGGTTGATCCAACCATTTTACCAATAAAGTATTGGGCTCATGCTGCGCCCATTCGATTCCCCCTTTTTCTCCATATACCCGAATCTTCAAAGCATTCTCTTCGCCTGCTGCTACCTGTGATGCCATCAGCACTCCGGTTGCCCCATTTTCAAAACGCAATAACACATTACCATCATCATCGAGCATTCTGCCTTCAACCATCACATTCAAGTCTGCACAAATTTTCGTGATCTTCAAACCACTGATATATTCAGCAAGGTGTGCCGCATGAGTTCCAATATCGCCCATACATCCGCTCTTCCCACTCTTTTTAGGATCTGTTCTCCACGCAGCCTGCGCATTCCCTTCCCTTTCACTCAAACGGCTCAACCATCCCTGCGGATATTCCACCCAAACTTTTCTGATCTTTCCAAATACACCTTCCTTGAACATCTGCTTGGCTTGTTTCACCATAGGATATCCGGAATACGTATGGGTTAAACACAATATCAAACCCGTTTCTTCCACTTTCTTTTTTAGTTGCTTGGCTTCATCCAATGTAAACGTCATCGGCTTTTCGATCACCACATGAAAACCATGTTCCAAGGCCATCATAGCCGGAGCAAAATGCGCGAAGTTTGGGGTAACAATGGTTACGAAATCCATGCGCTCACCCTCTGGAAGCAATGCTTCTTTTTTGATCATCTCTTCATAATCGGTGTATGTACGATCTTCCGGAAGAAATAACATCTTACCAGAATCTTTTGCAATCTCAGGATTGATGCTCAATGCACCACAAACCAGTTCAATCTTTCCATCCATCAGGGCAGCATGACGGTGAATGGCGCCGATGAAGGCATCCTTACCTCCGCCTACCATTCCCATTCTAAGTTTTCTATTCATGACTTCAATATTTAATAGGGCTTCTAATATATGAAATCTTTAAAGCTATGCCATAAAAAAAGAGGGACTTAATGCCCCTCTCTTCAACGAAATCGATTTCTTATTATGCAGCAGATGATTGCTGGCGCTTGCGAGTTACTATATATAAGATAGTAAAGGCTACTATCAAAATACCTGGGAATAACATCATATTCGTTAATGTCATTTGTCCGGCCTTGAAATCAGCTGCATTTCCTGTTAAACCCTGAGCCTCTGCCGCCACTTTATTGGCTTTGATCCATCCTCCAATTACAGGCTGGAACATCGCAGAAGAAAACATGCCAATACCCCCCATGATCGATAATCCTAATGCACCTGTTTGAGGAAGATATTGTCCTACAAAACCTAACATGTTTGGCCAGAAATAACAAATACCTAAGGCATAAAAAACAGCAGCAACATATAATGCTGAACCACTCATCGTACTCAACATATAAATGCCGATCACACCAAAAACAGCAGATCCTAATAAGACACCAACGGTATTTAATCGCTCCACTAATGGGCCGGCAAAAAAGCGTCCAACAGCCATCAATCCTGTAACTAAAGCAAGGATCAACATGGGACTCGCACCGGCTTTCTCCAATATTGGACCAACCCATTGCTGAGGTCCAAACTCAGAAATAGCTGTTAGTGCCATACACGCTGCCATAAATAAATACAAAGGATTCAACATGGCTGTAAAGCTTGCCATGGGCGAAGCAGCATCTGCTTTGGGTTGAGGGAATGACTGACCCCAGAAGAGTACAGCATAGATAATAGTGGGAATGAGGATCGCCCATATCTGCATCTGCCAGGCTAATCCCGCATCTGTCATGAATTTAGAGATAAGAGAACCTAAAACGATTCCTCCCGGAAACCACATATGAAATTTATTAAGCTTACTGTGAAATTCATTCCCGGAATAAGAATCTGCAATCATGGGATTACAGGCCGCTTCCGTACATCCATTCCCAATTCCAATCAATAAGGTTGAAATCAGTAACACATTGTAACTGGACGCATATATAGTGGTGAGAATCCCGATCGCATGTGCAATAAAAGCGACCTGCATGATCAGCTTGGGTCCAATTTTAGCATAAAAAATTCCGAAAAAGATCATCGAAAGGGGAAACCCTAGAAACCACATGGAGTTGATGGTTCCTAATTGAACCTCATCTATTTTGAGTTCTGTTCCTAATTGGGTAAGTATCCCCGCACGAATACTAAATGAAAACGCCGTTGTAATTAAAGCAAAACAACTGGCATAAAATAAACGGTTGGCATTAACAGACTGACTCATTGAGTTGTGTTTTGTGTTAAGAGTTTTAGATATTCTAAACTATGAAAAACTTTACGTCTTCACCAAAAAAATTTAACTTGTCTCAAATCCTCATGGATGCGAACTTCACGAAGACAAGCCATCAAAACAATCATGATGGGGTGAGTGACGACGGGTTCAATCGTCAATACGGGATTCAAAGGAGATGTAGTTCAAAAAGCTATCCCAACAGGGCCAGATAATCTAGTCGGATTAAAAAAAGCTATAAACAATTGTGACGTATAATAGATAATTAACATAGACTTGCAATATGGCAGAAAATACTTTTGACGCGATCGTTATTGGCTCAGGCATCTCAGGCGGATGGGCCGCAAAAGAATTGACAGAAAAAGGCTTGAAAACGCTGATGCTCGAAAGAGGGCGTAATGTAGAGCATATCAAGGATTATGTAAATGCAAATAAACACCCATGGGAGTTCCCTCATCGCGGTGGACGGACGCAACAGATGATCAACGATTATCCTGTACTGAAGCGTGACTACCCACTGAATGAAACCAATCTTGATTTCTGGGTAAATGAAAAAGATTGCCCCTATACTGAAGTGAAACGCTTCGATTGGTTCAGAGGTTATCATGTTGGTGGACGATCTCTTACCTGGGGCCGACAAAGCTATCGCCTCAGTCCAATGGATTTTGAAGCGAATGGTAAAGAGGGTATTGCAGTTGACTGGCCTATTCGATACAATGATCTCGCTCCATGGTATGATCATGTAGAACGTCACGCTGGTATCAGTGGGAATAGAGATGGGCTTGCTCAGTTGCCCGATGGACAATTCCTACCTCCTATGGAAATGAACTGTGTAGAAAAAACAGTAGCCGATCGTATTAAAGCCCATTATAAAGGCGCGAGAATGATGACCATCGGTCGCACAGCAAACCTTTCTGTTCCTCACAAAGGAAGAACTAATTGTCAATACAGAAATAAATGTTGGCTGGGATGCCCATTTGGTGCCTATTTCAGCACGCAGTCATCCACTTTGCCCGCCGCCATGGCAACAGGAAATCTTACACTCCGTCCTCAATCCATTGTTATGGAAATACTATACGATAAGGATAGTAAAAAGGCGAAAGGAGTTCGTGTACTGGATGCAGAGACAAACAAGACCTACGAATATTTTGCCAAAATTATTTTCCTCAATGCATCGGCATTAAACTCTACCTGGATTCTGATGAATTCTGCAACAGATGTTTGGGAAGGTGGCCTAGGAAGTAGCAGTGGTGAATTAGGACACAACCTGATGGATCATCATTTCCGTTTAGGTGCAAATGGTAAAATGGATGGGTTTGAAGACAAATACTATTTCGGAAGAAGACCAAATGGAATTTATATCCCACGTTTCAGAAATCTCGACGGCGATAAACGCGATTATCTGCGTGGATTTGGGTACCAGGGTGGCGCAAGCCGACAAGGATGGAGCAGAAGTGTTGCTGAATTGGGAATTGGGGAAGGTTTGAAAAACATACTAACCGAACCAGGTGATTGGACCATGGGTATTCTGGCCTTCGGAGAAATGCTCCCCTATCATGAAAATAAAGTAACACTCGATAAAACGAAGAAAGATAAATGGGGACTTCCTATTCTAGCCATTGATGCAGAGATCAAAGAGAATGAAAAGAAGATGCGGGTGGACATGATGAATGATGCTGCTGAAATGCTCGAAGCCGCCGGAGTAAAAGAGGTTAAAACCTTTGATAACGATTACGCACTGGGGCAGGGGATTCATGAAATGGGAACGGCTCGTATGGGTCGCGATCCAAAAACCTCTGTACTTAATGGTCATAACCAAATCTGGGATTGCCAGAATGTATTTGTTACCGATGGAGCTTGCATGACATCCGCTGCCTGCCAGAACCCATCCCTAACCTATATGGCTATGACTGCTCGTGCCGCAGACTTTGCGGTATCAGAACTTAAAAAAGGAAATCTGTAAAAAATTGACTCGTTGACTAACTTTCTATGTAGTCAATGGGCCTAGTAGCCAAGATGAATAATTTCGATGCAATCGTAATTGGCTCCGGTATTTCCGGTGGGTGGGCAGCTAAGGAACTTTGTGAGAAAGGCCTTAAAACACTCATGATCGAACGTGGTCATCATGTTGAACATATAAAAGACTATACCACGGCAAACAAGCACCCATGGGAGTTTGCGCATGGTAATGCACTTACCCTAGAAGATAAAAAACAGTTTCCTGTTCAAGCTCGGCATTATTCTCTCAAAGAAGAAACTAAACATTTTTTTGCACCAGATGAAAATCATCCGTACAAAGAAATAAAACCATACGATTGGATTAGAGCAGATGCACTAGGAGGAAGATCGCTATTATGGGGAAGAATGACATTTCGATGGAGTGATCTTGATTTCAATGCTAATAACCAAGATGGTTATGGTATCGACTGGCCCATTCGATATAAGGATCTCGCACCCTGGTATAGTTATGTAGAACGATTTGCAGGAATTAGTGGATCACGTGAACAAATCACCCATCTTCCCGACTCAGAATTTCAGGCTCCTATGCCTATGAATTGCGTGGAAGAGCATGTAAAAAAAGAACTGGAAAAATATTACCCCGACAGAAAACTTATTCATCCCAGATTAGCAAACCTCACCCAACCCTTAGCGGGTAGAAACGCTTGTCAGTACAGAAATCTGTGCCAACGTGGATGCCCTTATGGTGCTTATTTCAGCACACAGTCATCTACTTTACCAGCCGCACAAAAAACTGGAAACCTGACCTTAAAAACTGGATATATTGTTAGCAGGATCTTATTCGATGAAGAAAAACAAAAAGCAGTAGGCGTCGAAGCAATCGATAGAGAAACAAATAAAACATACACCTTTTACGCTAAGATTATTTTCTTGAACGCTTCCACACTTGGGACTACATTCTTATTATTGAATTCGAAAAGCAGAAGCTTCCCCAATGGACTTGGTAACAATTATGATATTGTAGGAAGATATCTAATGGATCATGTGAAGATTGGTAGTGTTATGGCAGATTATGAAGGTTTCGAGGATAAATATTATTATGGAAGAAGACCAGGAGGTTGTTATATCCCCCGCTTTCGTAACATAGGAAAGGATAAAGTCGATTTTCTTCGAGGATGGGGAATGCAGGGAAGTGCTACAAGAGGCTTGCAAAAGGCAAGTGGGATTGGCGGTGATTTTAAAACTGTTCTTACTGAACCAGGGGTTTGGACACTCAGTATGAATGCCTATGGAGAATGTCTTCCATATAAAGAAAATAGAGTGACGTTGCATGAAGAAATAAAAGATAAATGGGGGCTCCCCATTCTTAATATGGATTGCTCGTTCAAAGAAAATGAACAGAAGATGTTTAAAGACATGGTCGAAACGGGTAAGGAAATGATGGAAAAAACGGGTGGGAAAAATACACGATATATAGGTGAAATGTCAACTCCCGGAAATGCCAATCATGAAATGGGAACGGCCAGAATGGGACATGATTGTAAAACCTCTGTATTGAATAAGTGGAACCAGATACATGAGGTTAAAAACGTTTTTATAACAGATGGAGCATGCATGACCTCTTCTGCCTGTGTGAATCCGTCACTAACCTTTATGGCATTAACTGCACGTGCTGCAGATTATGCCATTAGTGAACTCAAAAAGGGAAACCTATAGCTATTTGCTGATGAGGAGATAAGTCAATTAGTAAAATTTGTAACTTACAAACACATAATATACCAGATATGAACAGACGCGAGGCCTTGAATATGGTTGCCCTTTTAATGGGGGGTACCATTGTTGGAGGAAGCTTATTTCTTGAGGGTTGCACAACGAGCGATAAAAAAGCAGCAGGTGTAACGCTTACGCCAGAGCAAATTGCTTTTCTGGATGAAATTGCCGAAACCATAATTCCTACAACGAATACACCTGGGGCTAAGGCTGCTAAAGTTGGAGCATTCATGCAGGTAATGGTTGCCGATTGCTATGAAGAAAAAGATCAACAGATCTTCCTGGATGGATTGAATAAAGTAAATGAAGCGGCGACTAAAAAATTCAACGCTCAGTTTACAAAACTTAGTCCCGAACAACGCACAGAACTACTTGCGCAAATCGATCAGGAAGCAGCAGCATATAGTAAGGATAAAAAGAAAGAAGATCCTAATCACTATTTCACCTTAATGAAACAACTCACCCTACTAGGATATTTTAGTTCTGAAATAGGCGCTACCCAAGCGCTGCGCTATGTAGCCGTTCCTGGTAAATATGAAGGGTGTATTGATTATAAAAAAGGAGATAGGGCCTGGGCCGTTTAATCCGTTTATTAATAAGCAATCAAATGAACAGAAGACAGTTTGTAAGAAATTCAAGTCTCTTTGCAGCAGGTGCCGCACTTGGCTTAAATGATCTGACTACAAAGCCCATTAAAAATTTTGGGATACAACTCTATACGCTACGCGATATCATCGGCAATGATACTAAAGGTGTGCTGAAATCGTTAGCCTCATTCGGTTATACGCAAATTGAAGGGTATGAAGGACCAAAAGGCCTTTTCTGGGGGATGTCGAACAAAGAATTTAAATCATACACAGATTCATTGGGACTGACCATGGTATCTAGTCATTTTGATATGGCCAAAGAAGATATGGAAATGAAAGCAGCGCAGGCTGGAGAGATTGGAATGAAATACCTGATATGTCCATACATCGGCAAGCAAAAAACACTTGATGATTATAAGGTAATGGCGGATAAATTCAATAAAGCTGGTGAGGTATGTAAAAAGAATGGGCTTCGTTTTGCATATCATAATCATGGGTATTCTTTTGAATGGCAAGATGGACAATACGGTCAAGATATTCTCATGCAAAATACAGATCCGGCACTTGTAGATTTTGAAATGGATATTTATTGGGTTCGTACAGCAGGCGCAGATGCAGAAGCATGGCTTAAAAAATATCCAAAAAGATGGACGCTTTGTCATGTTAAAGACAGAGGTAAAAATTTTAAAGAAGGAGATGGAGATGCTTCTGTTACGCTAGGAACGGGTACTATCGAATTCAATCGCATTCTAAAAACAGCAAAATCGGTAGGCATGAAATATTATATCGTAGAGCAGGAGCGTTACGATAATACAACTTCATTGAAAGCTTCTGAAGATAATGCTGCCTATATGAGGAAGCTATCCATCTGATTTTAAATATGAAAAAAATAATCGTTGCCGTATTATTCTTCCACGCATTTAATTCTTTTGCTCAGGATAAAGACAAACAAACCGTTTTGAATATCCTGGATAAACAAACACAAGCATGGAATAATGGAGAGCTTGATCAATTTATGGTAGGCTATTGGAATAATGACTCTCTGATGTATGTTGGGAAAAACGGCGTTACGTATGGATATAGATCTACCTTGGAGAACTATAAAAAAAATTATAGTAACCGAGATAAAATGGGACAGCTAAAGTTCACGATCTTACATACCAATCGTTTAGCTAAAGAGATTATACAAGTTGTTGGGAAATGGTATCTAACTAGAACTATCGGTGATGTTGGGGGTCATTTTACATTGATCTTCAAAAAAATAAACGGAGAATGGGTGATCATCTCTGATCATAGTTCTTAATAAAATTTCCTTATCTGCACGTTTACGAGTTAATGTCAGCTAAAATACTCTCCACACGCTGTACCAACGTTTCATAATCCGTGTATCCGCGTGAAACCAAATAAAATTTCAACTCATCTGTCTGCATAAACACCGCTGGAAATCCATTTACCTGCAACTGTTTTACTAAAGAAAAATCATAGTGTGCTTTCTCTTTGTATGCTTCAGTAGATAGCTTAGCATAGAATTCAGCTGGATCAATATTATACTTCACCAATAAATGCCTATAAGCCTCTACGTCAGTGAGGTCTCTTCCTTCAACATACAAAGCTTGCTGAAGGTCTGCAGCAAAGGGAATGGTTAAATCCGGATGGTACTCTCTGAAAACGGCTAACGCCATAGCTGGTGTTTCTGAATGTGGGAACCAATCGCTTTTCTCTGGATTCAAAATATGGCATAAATAATCTTCTCCAAATTTTACCCCCGACAATTCCTCCACTTGCTTATACGCCCCCTGAATATAACTAGCGATTTTTCCTATATGCTGTGCATTTTCTTTTGGAATCATCCCACCTGATAATACATCAAAATCCAACCTATCTTTATATTCCTCATATACTTTTTTGATGACAGAACTAAATCCATAACACCAACCGCAATAAGCATCATAACAATAAACGATAACTGGCTTAAATGCACTCATTGCCTTTATTTTACATTCACGTTCTCTAACCGAATGGCATCAACATTAAATAATTCCGGGATCTTGGCACTGATATCCTTATAAAAAGCTTTTATTTTTTCTATATCCTGCTCTATATTTCCTGAAGGATAAAGCACATCGCCAAAACCGGCAAGCTTTTTCTGATAGTCTAGATAACCCATGATGATAGGAACACCCGCTTTTAAAGCCGCCACATAAAATCCACTTTTCCATTTGTTTACCCATTTGCGGGTTCCTTCTGCTGCCATCATCAAGTATAATTCATCCGACTTACCAAACAATTCTACTATACTATCCACCTGATTCTTATTTTTCTTTCGCTCAACGGGAATGCCACCCGTTGCTTTGAAAAAATAATCAAAAGGAAATCGGAATAATTCTTTTTTAGCCAAATACCGAATGGGTAATCCTTTAGTAGCATATGCACCCAGTGCATAAATGAAGTCCCAGTTGGAGGTATGGGGCGCTGCAATCACCACAGCTTTTTTAATATTCGTCGGAATACCTTCTTCAATTTTCCAACCTTTGAACCTGAACCACCACGAAAAAAAATTTGTCATACTATTATTTTAATGTGCTTCTAACCAATTTTCTCCGACCCCCGCTTCTGCGATTACTGGAACATTATTAGGTAATTCTAGCGCTGACTGCATATTATCCAATACCAGTTTTTTCATTGCATCAATCTCATCTCTGTAAACATCAAATACCAATTCATCATGCACTTGAAGAATCATCTTACTTCTTAACCCTTCATTTTTTATAGCACGCTGTACCTTGATCATAGCCAGCTTGATCATATCTGCCGCTGTTCCCTGGATTGGGGAGTTGATCGCATTTCGCTCTGCAAACCCTCTAACGGTAAAATTGGCACTGTTAATATCGCGAAGCCAACGCTTTCTGCCCATCAACGTTTGCACATATCCATTTGCTCTTGCAAACTCGATCATATCATCCATATACCGAGTGATGCCATTGAATTCTTTCTTGTAATTATCGATGATGGTTTTAGCTTCTGTTCGGGAGATGCCTAAATTATCAGCCAGACCAAATGCACCTTGTCCATAAATGATACCAAAGTTTACACTCTTGGCTTTATACCGCATTTCCTTGGTTACCTCATCTTCGGCAACGCCATAAACTTTTGCTGCTGTAGCCGTATGAATATCTTTATGCGATCTGAATGCTTCACACATATTGGGATCACCACTAATTGCAGCAACGATTCTTAATTCGATCTGTGAATAGTCGGCGGATAACAACACTCGATCTTTTCCGCCGGCAATAAAAGCTTTACGGATCTCTTTTCCACGATCACTTCGGATAGGAATATTTTGAAGGTTGGGATTATTACTGGCTAATCTACCGGTAACGGCGACTGCAGAACCATAGGTAGTATGCACGCGCCCTGTTCGTGGATTGATCAATTCAGGAAGTGCATCAACATATGTGGAACGAAGCTTGCTTAATTCTCTGAACACCAGCACATCAGCTGGAACAGGATGCAAATGGGATAATTTTTGTAACACATCCTCTCCAGTTGCATACTGACCTGTTTTGGTTTTTTTAGCTTTCGGATCTAATTTCAATTTTTCAAAAAGTACATCCCCTAATTGCTTAGGTGATGCCAAATTGAAACGTACTCCCGCAGCCTCATACACACGTTCTTCTGCTGCTTTCGCTTCTTTCTCCAACTCAACAGAATATTCCTTCAAGAAGTTCTCATCGATCTTGACTCCCTCAAACTCCATATCCTTCAACACTTGGACCAAAGGATTTTCTACTTCACTGAAAACACGCTCAACATTTTTCTCTTTGATCGCTTTACTAAAAACATTCTTGAGTTGTAAGGTGATATCCGCATCTTCTACGGCATACTCTTTGATCTTTTCCAATTCCACATCACGCATACTGCCTTGTCCCTTTCCCTTTTTACCGATCAGCTCTTCAATATGAACAGGTTCATACCCTAAATATTGAGCACTCAACAGGTCCATATTACGCTTACCTTCTGGCTCGATCACATAATGGGCTAGCATCGTATCAAAAATTTTTCCCTTCAGTTCGATACCATAACATTTCATCACTAAGAGATCATACTTCAAGTTTTGTCCAACCCATGTAATATCTTCTCTGTTAAAGACCTTCTTGAATTGGGTCAATAAAGATTCAACTTCATTTCGATCGGGTGAACAAGGAACATAGTAACCTTCATGTACTTTCCAGGAAAAGCTTAACCCAACAATCTCTGCACGATTAGCATCAATGCCTGTTGTTTCGGTATCAAAAGAAACTTCATCTTGTTTCATCAACGAATCGATCAGCAGTTGAATTTCTTCATTGGTTGATGCTACGTGATAGTGATGTTTCGTATTATGAATGTTCTTTTCTGCTTTACCGGTTGTTTGCTCTTCTTCAATATCGTCTTGAGCAATAGGCTTCGGAGCCGGAGTGGCTGTGGCCACTGGATTCCCAAATAAATCCTGTTGAACACCAGGCGTGTTTTCAGCAACAACAGCAAAATCATCGCCTAAAATTCTTCGGCCTAATTGACGAAACTCCAATTCAGAAAAGACCTCTTTCAAAATTTCTTTGTTCATTTCTTTTACTAAGAAATCTTCTTCATGGAATTCAACTGGTGATTGGCAATTGATAGTGGCCAACTTCTTACTCATGATCGCAGACTCTTTTCCATTACGCACTTTTTCTCCCAATGCCCCTTTAATGGAATCTGCATTAGCGAGGACATTTTCCAAAGTTCCGAACTCAGCAAGAAGTTTTGCAGCAGTTTTTTCGCCTACGCCAGGAATACCTGGAATATTATCCACTGCATCGCCCATCAATCCCAATACATCAATCACTTGTGAAACATCATTAATATTCCATTTTGCACATACTTCTGCCGGACCTATGATCTCAGGATCACTTCCCTGATAAGGGGGTTTGTATATTTTGATATGTTCACTTACTAATTGTCCATAATCTTTATCAGGCGTTACCATATATACATCATATCCTAATTTCTCTGCCTGTTTCGCTAATGTTCCGATAACATCATCTGCCTCAAACCCATGTGTTTCAATGATCGGGATATTCATTCCTTCAATGATCTTGCGAATATCAGGCAATGATGCAAGAAGATCTTCCGGAGCTTCTTCCCGGTTGGCTTTATAATCGGCAAAATCATTATGACGCTCTGTTGGTTCTTCAGTATCAAAACAAACTGCCATATGCGTTGGCTTTTGTTTGTTCAACAGATCGATCAAGGTATTGGTAAAACCAAACTGTGCATTTGTATTTTTTCCCTTGCTGGTAATTCTTGGATTACGAATCAATGCATAATACGCCCGAAATATCAAAGCAAATGCATCCAGTAAAAAAAGTTTTTTGTCCATGTATGTAATAGGGGCTAAGTATAATGTTTAAGAGATGAGCAAATTTAGGAAGAGCTGGCAGTTTTCATCACATCAAGTTTTTTATTGGCATCAAACATCAGATCTCTTAATCGGGCAGCCTCCATAAAATCAAGATCCCGAGCTGCTTTTTCCATTTCTTTCTTGATCCTTTGAATGGCTTTTTCTAATTGTGGTACCGTTTGATAGGTTTCCTGATCTTCTGCCGCCATTGCGGATATACCTGATTCCGGAATGGCGATTTTAGGATCATTTGGATCATATCCCTTGATGTCCAGTACAGAGGTTTGCGCAAAGACTTGTTCTTTACTCTTTATTACCGTTTTAGGCGTGATGCCATGTTGTTGATTATACTCCATCTGCTTCTGTCGGCGTCGATTCGTTTCATCAATCGTCTTTTGCATACTATCCGTCATTTTATCTGCATAAAAGATCACTAACCCTTCAGCATTACGAGCAGCTCGCCCTGCCGTTTGTGTCAATGATTTCTCGTTACGCAGATATCCTTCTTTATCGGCATCAAGTATCGCCACTAAGGAAACCTCTGGAAGATCAAGTCCTTCACGCAAAAGATTAACTCCCACCAATACATCGATCTCCCCTAATCGTAACTGCCTCAAGATCTCCACACGATCTAATGTATCTACTTCACTGTGGATGTATTTCGATTTGATGTTGATGCGATGTAAATATTTATCCATCTCTTCAGCCATTCTTTTGGTCAGTGTGGTGACCAACACGCGATCTCCTTTTTTAATTCGCTTATCGATCTCATTCAACAGATCATCGATCTGATGGATACTTGGTCTAACCTCTATGGGTGGATCTAATAAACCGGTTGGACGAACCACTTGTTCCACTACTACACCACCACACAATTCTAATTCATAATCACCGGGTGTTGCAGAAACAAATACCACCTGATTCATCATGGATTCAAATTCATGAAAATTAAGTGGACGGTTATCTAATGCCGAGGGTAAACGAAAACCGTAATCTACCAAATTCATCTTTCTGCTTCTATCGCCACCATACATTCCACTCACCTGAGGGATGGTTTGATGACTCTCATCGATCATGCATAAAAAATCTTTCGGAAAATAATCCAATAAGCAGAATGGCCTTGTTCCTGGTTGACGGCGATCAAAGAATCTGGAATAGTTCTCAATACCATTACAATAGCCCAGCTCTCGTATCATTTCCAGGTCGTAATGAACACGTTCACTTAACCGTTGCGCTTCTATGAATCGCCCATTCGATTTGAAATAATCCGTCTGTGCCCGCAACTCATCCTGAATCTCATACAAAATCTGTTGCATCATATCTTTCGGAGCCAGATATAGATTGGCAGGGAAAATGGCAACATTATCGAATGAGCTGATTCTTTTCGAGGAGGAAATCTCAATAGATTCGATCTCATCAATTTCATCACCAAAAAAACTGATCCGATAGGCATGATCGAGATAGGGGAGGTTGATATCCACCGTATCTCCTTTTACTCTGAATGTACCACGTGCAAAGTCTGTTTGCGTTCGGGTGTATAATGAATTCACCAGACTATGCAAAAAGCCTTGTCGGCTCAACACCTGGCCTTTATGTATGCGGATGATGCCGTTTTCAAAATCTGAAGGATTACCCATACCATAGATACAACTCACAGAAGCTACTACAATGATATCTCTTCTTCCGGTTAGTAATTGTGAGGTAGCATGAAGTCTTAATTTATCAAGTTCTTCATTGATAGCAAGATCTTTTTCTATATAGGTATCACTTACGGGTAAATAAGCTTCCGGCTGATAATAATCATAATACGATACAAAATAACCTACCGCATTCTCTGGAAAGAATTGTTTGAACTCACCATAAAGTTGGGCTACTAATGTTTTGTTATGGGTAAGAACAAGAGTAGGGCGTTGAACATTTTGGATCACATTCGCCATAGTGAATGTTTTCCCTGATCCTGTAACGCCTAATAAGGTTTGAAATTTTTCGCCTGATAAAATTCCCTCCGTTAGCTGTCGAATCGCTTCCGGCTGATCTCCAGATGGAGTGAATGGATTATGTAATTGAAATTTACCCATCTCATTTTACCCTATTGCAAATCTTACACCTGACGGTTTAGATATTGTCCGTAATCAGGAACATTACAATGATATTCGGATTGCATGAAGGGAGAGGTGAGTAAAAAATCAGCCGTTGCCCGATCACACGCAAAAGGTAGATTCCAGGTAACGGCTAATCTCAATAATGCTTTAATATCCGGATCATGTGGCTGTGCCGCCATTGGATCCCAGAAGAAAAAAAGTAAATCAATTTTCCCTTCCGCGATCATGGAACCGATTTGTTGATCACCACCTAATGGTCCACTTAATAAACATTTTACAGGAATACCAATTTTTTCTTCAATCAATTTGCCCGTAGTGCCTGTGGCGATCAATTCATGCTCTTCCAATAAATGTCTATTACTCTCACACCAATCTAACAGATCCTTTTTTTTATGATCATGTGCAACCAGTGCTATCCGCTTTAGCTTTTGTAATATACGCTTCATTCGTATGGATTAGATACTTACGAAGCTACTGATTAGAGTGATAGATTGGGTATATTTTTCAAAAACGAATGGAGCATTTTACCCAGCCTGAGCTTCCTTGATCTTTTCGCGGATTTTCGCTTCGATCTCATTAGACAACTCCGGATTATCCAATAGTAATTGTTTAACGGTATCGCGACCTTGTCCGAGCTTATCATTATTATAACTAAACCAGGATCCACTCTTCCCAATAATACCCAACTCAACACCCATATCAATAATCTCGCCTGTCTTCGAAATACCCTCACCAAAAATGATATCGAATTCAGCCGCACGGAATGGCGGAGCAACTTTATTCTTTACTACTTTAACTTTTACACGATTACCAATCGCTTCATCACCATCCTTGATCTGCGCACTGCGGCGAATGTCTAAACGAACAGAAGCATAGAACTTCAAAGCATTACCTCCCGTTGTAGTTTCAGGATTTCCAAACATAACACCGATCTTCTCCCGAAGCTGGTTGATGAAAATACATATGGTATTGGTCTTGGAAATGGTAGCCGTTAGCTTTCGTAAAGCCTGAGACATCAAGCGAGCTTGTAATCCCATTTTACTGTCACCCATCTCTCCTTCCAATTCACCCTTGGGTACCAACGCAGCTACTGAATCAATCACCACAACATCCAACGCTCCCGATAAGATCAAACGATCAGCAATTTCTAACGCCTGCTCACCATAATCTGGCTGAGAAATCAAAAGATTGTCAATATCCACACCTAATTTTTGTGCATAAGCACTATCAAATGCATGCTCCGCATCAATAATGGCACAAATTCCGCCCTTTTTCTGCGCTTCGGCAATAATATGGGTAGCCAACGTCGTTTTACCCGAACTCTCCGGACCATAGATCTCTACCACTCTTCCTTTAGGTAATCCGCCAATTCCTAAGGCAATATCCAACCCAATGGAACCCGTAGAAACCACTTCCTGAGTTTGCTCACCCCTCTCATTCATCATCATTACACTTCCCTTGCCAAAATCCTTATCGATCTTGTCCATCGTGAGTTTGAGGGCTTTCAGTTTTTCGTTTGACATGTATTTTTATTTTAGTGACAATCTAAATAATATTGGCAAAGATAAGGGAATTATTTTATTAAACTAATTTTTTTAGCAAAATTTTTCACTAAATAAATTAGCGTTGCTATACACAAAAAACCCCCGATGGGAACAACGGGGGAACATGAGAAATCAAAGTACTATTTGGTACTGTTTGCTAGTTTAAATATAATAATTTTTTACAAAAAGGTCAAATCGTTTAAAAACCATTAATCATTCCCATTATTGATTCATCATTAACGAATGAGCCGCCAGTGCCGACTAATCACTATTTTTGTGAAAATTCAACACCATGAAACATCTGTTTTTTGTCTTTCTGGCTACTTCAATTTCATTTTCGGCCCTAGCTCAGGAACCTGCCGCTGCCGCTTCTGGGGTAAAGTATGGAGCTGGCACAACGGAAACAGCTGCCATATCAGTAAATGAACTGGCCGGGAAAATGAAAGAGAATGCTTTCCAGGGAAAAATTACAGCGGTGGTCACGGAAGTATGCCAGGAAAAAGGTTGCTGGATGAAAATACAACGCGATAATAGCACACCCATGATGGTGAAATTCAAAGACTATGGTTTCTTCATGCCAAAAAATATAGTTGGGAAAAAAGTAGTACTAGAAGGTGTAGCTACTGAAAAAGAGATCTCCGTAGAACAACTCCGCCACTACGCTGAAGACGCCGGACAATCAAAAGCACAGATAAAGAAAATCAAAAAACCCCAGAAGGATATCCAGTTCACTGCAAGTGGCGTACTGGTATTGTAATCAGTAACACATAGCCGTTTTCCCTACTCATATACTACCCGCTTCAAATAATATCCGTCGGGATCCACAAAAGGCATCGTGGTGGACATCACTCTTGTCTCTTTTCCCGATACCATTATTTTCTTGCGGCCACCATCGGTTTCGATTTCTAAGGGCAAGGGCATATCCAGATTCGTAAGCGACACCATATATGCGCCCGACTGAACTTGTCGAACTTTTACCGTGAGTTTTTCAGTTGTATATAAAAACAATGTAAACAATGATGTAAGATCTCGCTTCGCATATTGATTGAAATGTTGAAGCACATCACGGGTCACCACTGTATGGGTATAAGTGTATCGCGGATCCATAGCAAACGACTTCAATGCAGCAAAGAAAATATCATCGCCCATTATATACCGGAGTGTATGCATAAAGAACGCACCTTTCCCGTAAATGTCACTATGATAGGCTTGTCTTGAATCTACTACATCTCCTTGCACAATAGGTAATTTATTTTGGGTTTGCAAAGCGATCTCTTTCATTCTCTTGAGATATGCCGCTCTACCTCCAAAATCATTATAAAATAATACATCAGCAAAACTGCAAATCCCCTCCTGTATCCACATATGACCCCAATCGGTATTGCTCACTTTATTTGCCCACCACTCATGACCAAACTCATGATGCATCAACCAGTCGAAATCTACTTCACCCATTTTAGTATATCGATATTTATTCCCGTAAGCATTCATGGTTTGATGTTCCATTCCTAAATGTGGGGTTTCAACAATTCCGATTTTTTCTTTGGCAAAAGGAAACTCCCCAAAATATTTTTCCAGCAATTGTGTTGACCTTTCCAACAATTCTAAATGCTTAGGCGCACGATGCCTGTTGTAATCAAGAACATAATATTCCATCGGCACTTTATTGCCCGATACTGTAGTAAACTGCTTCCGCTCCACTTGATAATGCCCTACATTAAAAACAATACAATAATTGTTGATGGTATAGCTTGTTTTCCAATGCCAGATCGACTGACTACCCTTATTTTGCTGTTTGACCAATATACCCGGTCCGGCTACTACTAACCCTTTGGGTACTGTTATGATCAAATCGGCTCCCTCATCTGGTTCATCACTTGGATGATCCTTGCAAGGGAAAAAAATATCCGGCCCATCTTCCTGACAACTCATCGCAACCCAATGCCGGCCTAAACTATCTTTAGCCCATTGTATCCCGCCATCCCAAGGTGGATTCACAGCCTGATGCGGGCTTCCCCCATATTGAATTCTAACCGTATGTCGCGCAGCCGAAAGGGGTTTGGTCGTCTCTACTTTAATAAGACCTCCTTTATGGATAAAAGCGGATTGGATGCCATCAACTAAAACGGTTGTAATCGTAAATAAACTATCCAGATCAAAAAGCAAAACAGAAGCGGTTTCGGTTAAATCAAAATCTATATCGGTATATCCTTTATAATACTGCTTATCTGGCTGTACGTCGAGCACTATGGTATAATGGCGAATATTCATCCGCTCTTGCTCCGGCTTTATTGGGCCCCCAGAAATATAACCCTGGGCAAAAGAGCATATTGTAGCAAAAAAAACAATGGCGGTAAGAATCAGCTTTTTCATGAGTTGTGTATAATAAGTAATCAATTTACACATTTATGCGTTTGATATTTCAGTAACTTGAGCACAAATTTTTAATGTATGTCATTGAAACGTTCTATTATGATCGCAGCGGCACCCATGCTGTTGTTTTCATGCGTAAGCACCAAAAAATTCAATAGCCTTGGAAACAAATATGCTGAACTGAATAGATCATATACGGCTATTCAACGTGATCTGCAAAATTGCCGTGATGAAAAATCCGAGATCGAAAGAAGGAAAGCAGTTATGGAAGCAGAGCTGGCAGGACTTAGAGACCAGGTTGACTTTCTTAAGAAAAACAACACGAACGCTGTAAAGCAACTGGAAGACCTTTCTCTCATATCATCACAACAAGCAGCAAGTATCAAAAAGTCCATGGAGAACATTGGCATGAAAGATGCATTTATCCAGGATCTTCAAGGTCAAATGGCGCGTAAAGATTCACTCAATATGCGGCTGGTCATGAACTTGAAAGGCGCTATCGGTAACCTGGATGATCAAGATATCAATGTGAAAATCGACAAGAGTGTGGTGTATATAGATATTTCGGATAAGCTTCTCTTTAAGACAGGCAGTTATGATATTACAGAGCGTGCCAGTGAGGTATTGGGTAAAGTTGCACTGGTATTAAAGAATCAGCCAAATATTGAATTCATGGTAGAAGGCCATACAGATAATGTTGCGTACAAAGGAGCTGGAGCCATTATGGACAACTGGGATCTGAGTGTGAAACGAGCTACTGCCATCGTTCGTGTACTACAAAATAAGTATGGATTAGATCCTGCGAAAATGGCTGCTGCCGGACGTGCGGAATATCTTCCTGTCGCTCCGAATGATACACCTGAGGGCCGTGCTGCGAATCGTAGAACTCGTATCGTGATCTTACCTCAGCTAGATCAATTCTTCAAATTACTGGAACGTAAATAATCGCTCCGAATAACAAAAAAGCTGATCGAAATTTGATCAGCTTTTTTGTTTCAATTCCTCAAATCGGCCCGTCTCTCTGTTCTTTCGAACATTATCCCAATTAAAATATTTTCCATTCATGGCCACATAAACACCTAATGGTAAAGTCTGCACAAAAGCCATAGCACTTCCTAAATTAAACAACCCATCAGAGCTACCAAATTTATATGGGATCATGGCGCCGGTAAGCACTACCGTTTTATCCTTGATCTTATCAGCTAAATAACGAGCTGTATCCGCCATCGTATCCGTTCCATGAGTGATGATGATCTGCTTTTCTTCAGATTGGATACACTGTTCTGCAATAAGTGCGCGATCATGATCGGTCATATCCAAACTGTCGATCATCATCAAGGTTTTTACGTCAACCTCCATTCTACACCTGCCCAGTTTCAACATTTCCTGCATATGAGTGTCTTTGAAAAACAACTCACCGGTGATTTCATTGTACTCCTTGTCAAAAGTACCACCTGTTATCAGTATCCGAATTGCCATGAAGGCAAAAATAGGGGTTGTTTCGGTTACTTCACTAGGAGATCGTTCATATAAAATCTTTTTCTGAAGCAGGCCGGGTTTTTAATTTCAGCACACTGGAGCCTGACTTAATTCCTGCCTTCACTTCATCGCTGTCGCAAATAACCGCGTTGCCTCCTGGTAACATTGCGACAAATCTTACACGGCGATCCCTAGGGAGTTTGACTTCCTTCATGTCACGTAAGAACATGCTGATCACGCTATTGTCATCTTCAAACAACATGTAAACCATCACTTTTTGAATATCCTTATCTAGCTTATCGCTAAAATCAAATGAAACAGATGCCGTCACGCTACTACCAAGTGTCATGAGCTTATCGATATTCCAAATCCCCATCTGATTGATCCGAAAGGCGTTCACCATATCAGCTTGTTTTGCCAATCGCTGCTTTTCATCTGCAATAAGCTTCTGCACTTTTTCCTGCTCTTTTAAAATGGCATCCATTGATCTTCCATTTAAAAGAGGACGAGCATAAACTGACCAAACCTCGCTTTCATATTTCTCATTCCTATACACAACTTTGATAAACGCTAAACGAAAAAGTTTCTGTTTTTTTTGAACTGGATACACTTTTACAGAATCCCAGTGCATTCGTGCAGCAGTAGCTAAATCTAAACCGGTTTTATTTTTTCCTCCGGCCATCTCCCAGGTAATGCCTTTGAATGGCTTCAAGTATGGAGCCTCACTCAGATCTGCAGCAATTTCAAAGCCGGTTAATTCACTTGTATCTGCGGATTCACTACTCAATAATTCCAGTTCCTTCAAACGATCGCTTTTTCGTTTATTAAACGCGGTCTGAAAAGAATCTTTCACCCTCCACCGAACATCATCGCCTAATTGATATAAACTATATCCATCTGATGGTCGAAATCCAGCAAGTTCTATATAACCATCTCTACCCGCTTTTAACTTTAGTTCTTCATCCTTATGATAGGCTCTCACTTCAATCATGCCGCCTGTCTGTAAATAATGCTCTCTTGTTTCATCCGTACTCATCGGAATGCCGGCCCGAAATATTTGCGCTGCCTGGTGAAACTCTCTTACCTTGATCGTGATCTTCCCCGATATTGGTTTACCAGTTTTGGTTTCGAAACTGGATGCATTGAATTTTACCAAAGAGCCTGTCTCCATTGTAATCAAAACAGCACTATCCGCATCAAATTGAAATTCCTGGAAAGGAATATTGTTCTCCGGAATCGGGGAACGAACAACCTGTTCATATACCACTGATGGCTTCTTCCCACAACTTGAAATACATACAACTAAAAAAAAGAGGATGATATTTTTCATAGACGATTATCTTTTGGATTCTAAACTATAGCAATAGGTGAAGCCGTCATGACCGTTTATCATCAGATCCATGATGCCATCTTTATTCACATCTTCAACGATTGGGGGCATCTCACTTCTTGCAGGTATTGAAAACTTCTGTACTACTTTTTTGCGATCAATGGAAATAATCTCAACAAATCCATGATCCGCCTGACCATCAAATTGATTTAAAACAACCACGCATTTCCCATATTCAGGATGAGTAAAGGCAGAGGTACCGATAAGTGGATGATAACTATTTCGGATAGATTTTACAGTGTCATTATTATAATTGATATACCGATAGGGGATTGCCCTGTCGATTTTAATGATCTCCGCTTTCGGTTGAATAATCATCAATGAATCACAACTAGATAAAACCAATTTGTCTTTTTCTAAATTGATGCTATTTAAACTACCGTCCATGAATGGCGAAAACACCTGTATTCGTTCGATGCGTTTGCCAAATCGGTTGATAGTCGTCAAATAATTATAGGATTCCCTTTCCGCTAATTTGTACTCACTTTCAAATAATTTGATAAGGGGTTCACCATCGACAAAATGTACGGCTGCCATAAGCCCATGGCTTAGGTCATCATTGCCAATTGTCCATAATGCTTTACCTGTTTTCCCATTAATAGCATAAGCACTATGATGATACCCCAGAAAAAATAAATCCTGGGTACCATCCTTGTTTAGATCTACGACTTCAGGTTTAGTATAAAAAGCAATGGTATTGGAAAAAAAAGAACCTATTTTAAAAACAGTTCGATTTTGCCCCTCTTTCCATCCTGAAAAATTGGGGATATAATATGTCCAGATTGTTTTCCCAGTAGAGGGCTCTACTGCCCTGACCTCGCCCATTTCACTTGAAAAAACAATAGCCTTGCGCCCATTGATATCCATCTCAACAGGCTCATGTTCCACATCGCCCGACACGGGTATTCTCCATACTAATTTCCCATCGAGTGTCATGCATTGAAACTCTTCATTATCATTCCCAAAATAAATGAGGTTACCTTTTAACAAAACACCATTCACATCCATATCCCCTATTTGCTCACCAGCTATTTTCCTAATGACCTTTCCCGTTTTTCTGGAAATAATGTAAATGCCCGATGCTTTATCCAAGGAATGATAATCCATGAAGTTATGGCCATTAGAACCCATGACTATATAATCCCCCGTGAAAGCAACATTGGTACGAAAACTAGCATTTCCCGTTTCACATCTCCAGTTAAGGGGATATGATGAAGTGATTTCAGGAAAGGGTTCTACGGGAATTTTATCAGACGGACTCAGACCAAGAATAAATAGGGCAGATATCCCTAATAATTTGTACATACTATCTTTTATGTTTAATATATCGAAAGTATGTAGCTACTTCTAAAGGTATAGTTAAGGAGTTCCCTTTGATCTGTTAAAACTTAATAAGACTGGATACTATCATTGATGTAGATCATATTCTCCTATTTCAACATGCCGTACATTAACCCCCAATCATTAATCCCATTACCCACTCATCTAGATAGATATCTTCGTCTTTCAGATAACTATAATTTTTTAATACGCCCTCTTTCTGAAAACCATGCCGCTCATATAAGTGAATGGCTTTTTCATTTTCGGTGGCAACCGTCAATTCAATGCGCTTAAATCCTAATTGATGGGCAATACTAACAGATTCGGTTATTATTTTACTGCCATGCCCTTTCCCTTTATATTCCGGGGCTACCGCAACTCCGCCTAGATAAATAATATGACGGTTCCGATAGCGCATGGGCTGCAACTTGAACATGCCCGCAGGTAACCCCTCCGCCTCGTATATATAAAGATGTCCCCGCTTAACGAGTTCATCATAAATAGATTGAAAAGAAGGTTCATCCATATGATCATATAACAACCATCTATTGTTCTCTGGATGCATGTACAAATGATATATAAACGAAAAATCTTCAGGTTTTGCTAATCTGTTCATTTCCCAAAGGTAGTTTTTCACTAACTTAATAGTTATGAGAAAATTGCTGATATCCAGTTTATTCGTTTGCTTCGTTTGCCTGGTAACGACTGCTCAAACCGCCGATCTGCTAATACAGAACGCAAGAATCCTTGATGGAACGGGTAATAGCTGGTTTTGGGGAAGTATAGACATCGTGAATGGGAAGATCACACATGTCTATCGTAACAAAATACAAGAGGTGCAGGCAAAACGCATCATTGATGCAAAGGGAATGTTGGTGACACCAGGATTTATTGATGTACACGGACATATAGAAGGCGGTATTTTCGAACGACCTACTGCCGATAATTATATCCGTGATGGAGTTACATCTGTTGTAACCGGAAATTGTGGCGGCTCCGCCGATGATATCGCTGAATTTTTAAATCGTATTGATAGTATTAAAACCTCTATTAATGTAGCTACACTAGTTGGCCATAACACGGTTCGAAGATTGGCCATGGGTAATGGCGACCGACAAGCCTCGCCGGAAGAAATGAAGAAAATGGAAGAACTGATGGCAAAAGGCATGAAAGAAGGTGCAGTAGGGATGTCAACAGGATTGATCTACTTACCAGGTATGTATGCCAATACACAGGAGATCGTCAATCTCGCGAGAGTAGCTAATGCATATGGAGGCGTTTACGCTACACATATGCGGAACGAGGGATTGAACGTTACCGATGCGATAGAAGAAGCCTTAACCATAGGGAGAGAATCTGGCATTCCTGTTCAGATTTCTCATTTTAAAGTCGCCGGTAATGCAAATTGGGGCCGATCTATTGAAACATTAAACATGGTGAAACAAGCCAGGGAACAAGGATATGATGTTACCATCGACCAATATCCCTATACGGCTTCTTCTACCAACTTGGCTACACAAGTGCCGGATTGGGCATTGGCTGGCGGACTTGACTCTTTACGTGAACGCATTAAGAATAAGAATACTCGAGAGCAGATCAAAATGGAAATGCGGAAAAGTAAGCAGAACGGAAAAATAAAAAGCTACAGCTATGCTGTGGTGGCGAGTTATGCTCCGGACACGTCATATAATGGAAAAAATATAAGTGAGATCAACAAGCTCAACGGACGAAAAGCCAATCTAAAAAATGAGGCGGAAACTATTTTAGAAATGTTGGAGAAGAGCAATGCACAAATGGTGTATCACAGCATGAATGAAAATGATGTGAAGTACTTTATGCAATATCCATTTAACATGCCCGCAGCTGATGCTGGCGTTTCCAATGGAAAAGGAATGCCTCACCCTAGAGGATATGGAACCAATTCAAGAGTACTGTCCAGATACGTACGCGAATTCAAGATCATATCCGTGGAGGAAGCAGTGAGAAGAATGACTTCGCTACCGGCGCAAAAATTCGGATTAAAAGATCGTGGGCTGATCAAAGAAGGCATGGCAGCAGACATCGTGATCTTTGACGAAAACACGATACAAGATAATGCTACCTTCGATGCTCCACATCAATTCGCCACAGGAATTCCCTATGTGATCGTGAATGGAGAAGTAGTGGTGGAGAACACTATTCACACCGGAATAAGAAGTGGGAAATCGCTTAAAAACAAGTAACATGAATGGCCTGACTACGGCAGAGGTTGAAGAAAAAAGAAAACAATTCGGCGCCAATACCATTGAATTTAAAGAGGATCGTGTCTTTCTCAGTGTGCTGAAAGAGATCGTTCTAGAACCAATGTTTCTCCTGCTACTCGCCGCTTGTATCATTTATTTTTTAACGGGGCAGCAGCAAGAGGGTATCATCATGTTGGTCTCCATTTTCCTCGTGGCCGGCATTTCTATTTTTCAGGAATACAGAAGCCGTAATGCAATCGCTGCTTTAAAAAAACTATCACAAGCTCATGTAAATGTACTCCGCAACCACAAGGAAGAGAAAATAAATATTGAAGATGTAGTAATGGATGATATCATCCTTATGGAAGAAGGAGAACTTATTGCTGCAGATGCCGCATTAACCGAAAGTCGAGATTTCACCGTTAACGAATCTATCTTAACTGGCGAAGCTTTTGCGGTTACTAAACAGATTGGAGATCAATTATACAGAGGTACACTGGTAACCAGTGGAAGGGCTATGGCAAGAGTGAATGCCATTGGGAAAAATACAGCATTTGGAAAAGTCGCAGATGCTGTACAAGAAGTACAAACCCAAAAAACACCACTGCAACTCCAGATCAAATCGTTCGTGAAAAATATGGTGTTGGTTGGTGCAATGGCGTTTGTTCTCGTGGTGGTATTGAATTATGTTCAAACGCATGAGCTGATCACCTCTATTATGCAGGGACTTACTCTGGCGATGAGTATCCTTCCAGAAGAAATTCCGGTGGCTTTCAGTACATTCCAGGCTTTAGGAGCATTTCGATTACTCCGCCAAAACATCATTGTAAAGCAGCCACAATATGTGGAAACATTGGGTGCGGCTAGCGTTATATGTGCCGATAAAACGGGGACACTTACCGAAAATAAAATGAGTATCGAATGGTTATATGATAGCTCTTCTAATCAAATAATTTCTACGAATGAAGAAAAGCTTCCGATTGAACTTATTGAATATGCCATGTGGAGTAGCGAAACATCTCCTTTCGATCCCATGGAAAAAGCCATTCATCAGCTTTATGAAAAAATAGCTACAGACGATCTTCGTATTCATCATGATCAAATTCATGAATACCCAATAAGTGGTACTCCGCCAATTATGACGCATATCTTTCAACATAAACATGAAGGGGTGAAGGTGATAGCTGCTAAAGGAGCGGTTGAACGGATCATACGTATTTGTAAATTAACGCCAGAAGAAACTACACAAGTCTCCAGTCAGGCGCTGGCGTTTGCCAAACAAGGGTTACGGGTGCTAGGGGTGGCAAAGGGTAGCTGGACGGGTATAAACTGGCCGGAAGAACAAGATGATTTTAATTGGTCTTTTCTTGGATTAGTCGCTTTTCAGGATCCGCCAAAAGCAAACATAAAAGAAACGATCTCTCAATTTACCCATGCCGGCATCTCTGTTAAAATGATCACAGGTGATTACCCGGAAACAGCTGCGGCAATTGCGAGCCAAATAGGTTTGGCTCAGAGCGAAGAAATACTGACTGGCGAAAAAATTAAACTGCTATCGGTTGAAGCGCTAAAAGAAAAAATAAAACACGTAACCATTTTTGCACGAATGTTCCCGGAAGCCAAATTAAAAATTATAAATGCACTAAAAGAAAATGGTGAGATCGTTGCCATGACGGGTGACGGCGTTAACGATGGGCCCGCACTTAAAGCTGCACATATCGGTATAGCAATGGGCAAACGAGGTTCAGAGGTTGCAAAAAGTTCTGCCTCACTCATCCTTACCGATGATGATCTTGGACATATGGTGGAAGCAGTAGCCTTGGGAAGAAAAATATATGACAACCTAAAAAAGGCGATTCAATACATCGTGTCCATTCACATTCCCATCATTCTGATTGTCACACTACCGCTTGTATTAGGATGGGCTTTTACAGACATATTCTCACCTGTTCACGTAATCTTTATGGAACTGATCATGGGACCAACCTGTTCGATCATCTATGAAAACGAACCGATGGAACCAGGAACGATGAATCGACCACCAAGGTTAATGACGAATACGTTTCTTTCACTACGACAACTCATGATCAGTGTTATACAAGGCTTGATGATCACAATAGGTTGCTTGATCATCGGTTATATTCATATCCAACAGGATTATGCAAATGATATGGTCAGGACGATCATTTTCACCACGCTGCTCTTGTCGAATGTATTTTTGACATTAGCGAATAGATCTTTTTATCATTCCATATTCAAAACATTTCGCTACAAAAACAATCTTCTTCCGGCGATATTATCCGTAACCCTCTTGTTTATTGTTGCCTTGCTCTATATTCCCGGATTACAGAATCTATTCCGCACCACATCACTGAGCGTAACACATCTCGGATTCTGTGCGGCAACAGCATTGGCATCCACCTGGTGGATTGAGATCATCAAATGGTTGAAACGACGCGGAAGACTAGCGGAAGACTTTTTAAACAAGTGATTCGTTGATGATCTGCTGGCAAATCCATTCCTGTCGTGGTAAATGAAACGGACCTTTGAAAAGATTTCCTTTTGCCGTTTGGGCGATTCGTCCATCACGATGCAAATATCCATACCACTCACCATTATGAGGATCGTGAAAATGCGCATATGCATAATCATGAACCTTTTGATGCCAATTCCAATATTTTTCATCACCCGTCATCAAATAAGCATACAATGTAGCGATGATGGTTTCATTGTGTGGCCACCAGAATTTCATATCCTGCCAGTACTCCTGTACCGGTTTGTTATAGACATCCCGGAAATATAAAATACCACCATATTCTTCATCCCAACCACGCGCCCACATATAATCCAACATGCGACAACCCAATGCGATCATCTCTGGATCGTTATTCCGATATTTTGCTTCATGTAAAATAAACCATGCGCCTTCTATTGCATGTCCTGGATTCAACGTACGGCCATCTATGTGATCAATGATTGATCCATCGGGTGCTACCTGCTCCATAACACAGCGGATATCATCTTTCACAAAATCTTTTTCAATTTCGGCAATCCATTTACGAATCCACTCATCACAGCGGGGATCACCTATGGTTTCCCGCACTTGTTGTGCTGTGTTGATCATGATCATCGGCACACCGATTCCTTTTGCCGGACGAGTATTCTCAAATTTTGCGGGAAGTAATCCTGGAGTTGATGCATACTTTATGCATTCACCAAATAACGCACGGGCTTTTGCCGCTATCGTTTCATCACCTGATGCTTTTGCATAAGCCGCCATCGCAATAGTGGCAAATGTTTCAGAGAAAAAATATCTACGCTTTCGAATGGGCTTCCCGTCTCGGGTGACATGAAAGAACATTCTTCCATCAGTATCAAAACAATGATTCAATAAAAAATCAATTCCTTTTTTTGCCCCATCCAACCATTCCTGTCTTGGCTCAATAGTATTATACAAAGTGGATAGCATCCATGCGCCACGGCCTTGTATCCATACAGCTTTATCATCATCAATCAAACTCCCGTCGGCATCACGCATAAATAAATAGCCGCCAAACTCCTCGTCTATACTTCTAGGAAACCAAAAGGGAATGGTGTCTTCTAAAAGTTGATTACGATAAAACGCAGCTCGTTCAAGTAATTTTTCTTTCATCTTACTATTTCTTTTACAGGAACTCGAACAAAATATAAATCTCGAATTCCTTCATATAACAAACCTATCGTTTTTTCATCTAGTCGAACCATCACCGAATATCCAAATGAAGAACGCTCATCAATCAATAAGGAATATGGCCATGTATCTCCAAAGTCTTTACTGGCGCGAATCGACATGTTAATCCTAGACAAAGATGAATTTGGATTGCTAAAGAATAAAATATCTTTCAATCCCTCTCTTGTTTGCACATTTGCTTTGGTAAAACCAGCCATACAAATAGGATCTTCTAACGTATTATATGAAGTGGGGTGCTCCAGCCAAGTTTGGCCCATATCGGTTGTAGTAGCCACGCTTCTATATTTACCACGATTGTCGCGCATACTTAACATCAAAGTGCCCGACTGCAATTCTTCCACCTGAGCTTCTGTCGTATTAGATTTAGCCGCGACACCTCGCTTCCAGTTTTTCCCTCTGTCTATACTATATATAATGGTGGCGTGAGGCATATGGGCTTTATCCCAGTATTGTGCGGCAAATACAATGGTTCCATTTTTCATCACCATACCGTTTCCTGGTCCCTGGAAAAATAATTTCCAGGCAGGGTCTTTCACCTGGGGGGTTATACTAACCGGTTTGGTCCAAGTCAATCCATCATCATGGCTTTCAGCTATGACCAACTGACCCGTTTCATCCGGAGTAAGGCCCGGGCCAGAGCCAGCAATAGATCGATTTCCCTTGCTCCATAAGGCTACCACAAATAATTTTTTACTGATCGGATCAAAAACGATAGCAGGATCACCGACGCCATTATTATCATGAGGCTCACCCATATCCATGATGATCTTCATCGGTTCCCATGTATTCCCGCCATCAGTGCTTCGACTCATACCCACATCCACATTCGCCGGAAGGTCGCCACTATGTTTATAGCGTATATCGTAAACAGCTATCAACGTTTTTTTATCAGTGATCGCCATGCCGGGAATACGATACGTATGAACGCCATCATCCCATGCACTTCGAACAGCTGTTCCAATCTTTTTGGAAAATCCTCCGCCAACTTCTTCAACTTCAATCCTGGATGTTGGATTCACCGACAATGATGTTACATGCATGTCGATATTACCGTCTAATGAAACGTTTGGTTTCAATTTAACGGCAACCCATAAATAGGTATAACCCGGATTAAGCATAATACCATCCAGTTTACATTTTTCTGCAGGAGCAAATCCCTGAACATTTGCTTTTGGATCGAAATTGGGTTGCAGTACATTTTGATAAATAAATATAGAATCAAGTAATGAATGGGCCTTCTTATTAAAATTAAAATGAAGGGCGTCAACTGTAAAACCTGTACTATCCGTATAAATTGCCAGATGCAAAAAAACATTTCTAGTTTGCTCTCTGATCAAAGGGGCAACAGGCGCAGTTGCTTTTACCTTAATGACAGGTTGGTTCTGTGCAAAAATGCTCAGCGGTATAAATAATCCAGTAAAAAAAACATATTGAATGAATCTATACATACGTTCAAAAATAGAGTAGAAATAGTTTACTTCAGCTGTTTTGAGAAGGAATAAAAACTAACTCCGCTCGCTGAAACCAGTTCTCAAAATGTACTGCATATCGGCCATCAATCTCTCTTCGCTTTAATTTAAGGGTGGGCGTTAGCATATTATTTTCAATCGTCCAGTTATCTTCCAACACAACTGCTTTTCCAATTTTTTCATGCGCATCCAATTGAGCATTGATCTTCTTTATATGACAAGATAGTTCTTCGATCATGGATTCTCGTTTGCGGATTTTACCCGTTTCGGTTAGGGTGATCAACACAATAGGCTGGGGAAGAGCTTCTCCGGTTACGTAACTCATTTCAACATCAGCATGATCACCAACTTTCATTTCTATAGGGCCGGGTACTACATATTTTCCTTTACTTGTCTTGAAGACTTCTTTCGTCCGGCCAATGATCTTTAGAAACCCATCTGCATCAAGCCTTCCGCGATCTCCGGTCTTTAAATACCCATCTTCGGTAAAAGTAGCTGCTGTAAGTTCCGAATCGTTATAATAACCATCCATCATTCCTTGATGACGAATGAAGATTTCATCATCCTCGCCAAATTTTAGATCCACGTGATCAAGCAGATGGCCAACAAATCCTGGTCTGGCTTCTTCAATTAAACTTCCGAAGCTATAGGCAAAATTTTCAGTCATCGCATATCCTTCAGCAATTACAAATCCGATCTTACGATACCACCGTAATAATTCTTCAGGAATAGGAGAGGCGCCGGTGTACATGATGCGCGTTTCTGCAAAACCAAATCCTTTTCGAATTTTGTTTTTTATGAATGATGAAAGTATCGGAATGGATAACAGCGTATTTAATCGCTTTTGAGAAATTTTAGTTAGAATGCCCTCCTGAAATTTCTTCCAGATCCTTGGAACACCTAAAAATAACGTAGGTCGTGCTTCCCGAAGATTATCCAAAAAACTATCCAGTGATTCTGCAAATGAAATTTGACCACCACTATATAGTGCTCCTTGTTCTACAAAAAATCGTTCGGCAATATGCGCAAGGGGTAAATAGGAAAAGAAGCGCTCATTCGATTGTAATCCAATATAATCAACCGCATTTGTAGCAGCGAATCCATAATTACCGATCTTATGCATCACCCCTTTGGGAGTCCCAGTTGAACCGGAGGTATAAATTATAGTAGCAAGTTCTTCATTGGCACGAATGATATTCCCTTCCAAAGGTTGATGTCCCAATATAAATTCATCCCACGAAATACCTGCATCAGGTCCGTAAAGAGGAAAAGAAATGACTTGAACATGTTGTGGTACGCCCACTTTCATTTGATCCCATCCATCCAGCTTTCCAACAAACACCATGGAAGCTTCACTATGCTCCAGAATTTGCTGAATGGTAGCCGCGGTCAGGTTCGGGTAAAGCGGAACAGATACATGACCAGCCATCATAATCGCCAGATCGGCCATGATCCAATGCGCACAATTTTTGGAAAGTATAGCAATATGACTTCCTTCTTTCAATCCGCTTGCCTGTAAAGCAGCGGCGAGCTTTCGGATCTCCAAACCCGCATCGCGCCAGCTCCATTCATGCCACCGTCCATTTATCGGCTGCCGTAAAAAAAGGTTGTCAGGTGAAGTACTCTCCCAATGATATAATTTTTCTAATGGTGATAAATATGTCGTCGGTTCCGGCATGGTCGTGCGTTAAGGATTGTCGTCTGGTGTTCAAAATAAGCTTTTTTTATTTTCTCCAAACTAGGAAATGATCGTTAAAGGGGATGATTTGTTATACACAATACCCTCCGGCCGACTTAAGCTGATTATCTTTGTATAATGAACGATTATCTGGCTGGGTTAAATGAAAAACAACAGGAAGCGGTAACGCATATCGATGGCCCTTTAATGATCGTAGCGGGTGCTGGAAGCGGAAAAACAAAAGTGCTGACTACGCGAATTGCACATCTTATGTCAAAGGGGGTGGATTCTTTCAATATCCTCGCGCTGACCTTTACCAATAAAGCAGCCAAGGAAATGAAGGAGCGCGTGGAGCATATCCTGGGTAATAACGAAGCCAGAAATCTATACATCGGAACGTTTCACTCGGTTTTTGCCCGGATCATGCGACTAGAGGCACCCAAGATCGGGTACCCTGCCAACTTCACGATTTACGATACCGACGATGCAAAATCTGTCGTGAAAACGGTGATCAATGAATTGAATCTGGACGATAAACACTATAAACCAAGCACTGTTTATAATCGCATTTCGGCAGCAAAGAATGCTCTGGTAACCGCCACAGAATATGCAAATGATTATGGTCTTCAACAAGAAGACATGCGTTCGAACCGACCTGCTATTGCACAGATCTATAAAGCGTATGTAGCGCGCTGCTTCAAAAACGGAGCTATGGATTTTGATGATCTGTTGCTGAAATTCTATGAACTGCTCTCGAATGTTCCGGAAGCGCTTCATAAGTATCAGCATAAATTCAAATATATCCTGATCGATGAGTATCAGGATACGAATCCTGCGCAGTATGAGATCATCAAACTATTGGGGGCGGCATATGAGAATGTTTGCGTAGTAGGTGATGACGCCCAATCGATCTACTCTTTCCGTGGCGCCACCATCCAGAATATTCTGCAGTTCCAGAAAGACTATGAAAGCGTACATGTAGTAAAGCTGGAACAAAATTATCGCTCCACACAAAATATTATCAGCATTGCCAATCAGATCATCGCCAATAATAAAGGACAAATTCCAAAAGAATTGTGGACCGATAACGATCAGGGAGAAAAAATACGTATCGTACGAACCCAAACGGATAATGATGAAGGAAAATATGTAGCTGATGCTATTCAGGAGCAAAAACTTCGTTATCATTTCAACAACCGCGATTTCGCAATCTTATACCGAACAAATGCCCAGAGCCGTGCATTTGAAGAAGCCCTGCGCAGAATGGCGATACCCTATACCATTTTTGGTGGACTGAGCTTTTATCAACGCAAAGAGATAAAAGATTATATCGCTTATCTACGATTAACGGTAAACTCACGTGATGAAGAAGCTTTGAAACGTATCATCAATTATCCTGTTAGAGGCATTGGTAAAACAACGATAGACAAATTGGTACTTCTCGCGAATGAAAAACAGCTTACCATGTGGGAAGTGTTATGCAATGCAGGAATGTATGGATTTAAATCATCAACACTGGAGGCTATCGATCAGTTTGTTACCATGATGAAAAGCTTTACCTCCATGCTCGAAAAACAGAACGCTTTTGATGTGGCCATGCATATTGGTAAGCATACCAATCTGGTTAAGGAGTTGTTCAACGATAAGAGTACGGAAGGCATGCAGCGGTATGAGAACGTCCAGGAATTATTGAACTCTATTAAAGAATGGGTGGAGAGTCCGGACAATGAAGAAGGAGAAGTAATAAGTAAATCACTCGGTGCTTATCTGCAACAAATTACTCTACTAACCGATGCGGATGATAAAGATGAAAATGCAGATACCGTAAAAATGATGACCATTCACGCTGCGAAAGGGCTTGAGTTTCCATGCGTATTCGCAGCCGGTTTGGAAGAATCGCTTTTTCCCAATGCTATGGCCATTAATACGCGGGAAGAGCTGGAAGAAGAACGAAGATTGTTTTATGTGGTGATCACGCGTGCAAAGAAAAAACTTTGGATATCCTACGCCAATACACGTTATAAATTCGGACAGCTGATACAAAATGAGCCTTCACGCTTTTTAGAAGAACTTCCGGAAGAATTCATTGATCGTTCATTTGCCGGTGGAGGCATGCGTAACCAGGGAATGGGAAGCGCATTCGATCGGATGCATGGTGGATGGAAGACTAGTGGATTCAACACCTCTTCAAATAAAGCAAGTGATGCGGAGAAACGATATGGCCCACCACCAAAAGCGCGAACGCAAACACCTTCATACATCCCGCCAAAAGCGCCGGCAAAAACAGTAGAACATACCCCCAGTGCTGATTTCCAACCCAGCGACACCTCTGCACTACAGGAAGGGAATCGAGTAGAGCATCAAAAGTTTGGATTTGGGATCGTGGTGAAAATGGAAGGAGCGGCACATAACCCGATCGCTACGATAAAATTTGATCTTAATGGTGAAAAAAAGATCATGCTGAACTATGCTCGGCTACGCATTATTGTAGAATAAATAGCCTGCAGAATTACAGCCCCCTGTGCAGCATTCGCTGGTCTTCCCTCTGGCATTGTAGGAGTCAAGCTATTAAATGCAAAGGGTTATTTTCGCCCCCTAGCAACTTGTTTGGGTGAACCAAACTTTCGAAATCAGAAATAATTACTCAATTAGCCTATTTGCCAAATAGTCAATTAGCCAATCCTGCGTAACTTCGCATTCAAACAAGATCTATTATGCAAAGCCCCATTATAAGCATATACACTGAAATGACCCCGAACCCGGAGACCATGAAGTTTGTGGCTAACAAACTCCTTTATCCTGGTAAGAGCGTTGATTTCCCGGATATCGATTCCGCAACTCCTTCTCCTTTAGCAGGCGAGCTTTTCGGTTTCCCTTTTATAAAAGCCGTATTTATTGCCAGTAATTTCGTGACGATCACGAAAACACCTGATACTGATTGGGAAGATGTGAAACCTGAACTCCGCCAGTTTCTGAAAGATTATCTGGAAGCAGGTAAGCCGATCATCTTCGAAGACCAGATCGTGGAAAAAGAGAAGAAAGAAAACAATATTGTTCTATCAGAAGATGGAGATGTAGAAAAGCGCATCAAGGAATTATTGGAGAACTATGTAAAGCCTGCCGTTGAAATGGATGGCGGTGCAATACAGTTCAAGAAATTTGAAGAAGGCGTGGTTACCCTGGCCCTTCAAGGAAGCTGTAGCGGATGTCCTTCATCGATGATTACCTTGAAATCTGGAATTGAGCAGATGATGAAGCGCATGATCCCAGAAGTAGAAGAGGTAGTTGCAGAAGCAGAATAAAGCAATCCAATTTATTACCGGATATTTGTTATCCGGATCGTGTTTAGCGACCGATCCGGATTTTTTATTATGATGAACATTTGGAATGCATTTTGGGACGGACTGATGCAGACCTCATTATTAGAGGCGATTGCGGTTATGGCAGGTATCATCAGCGTATGGTTCTCTAAAAAAGAGAACATTTTGGTGTATCCCATCGGACTCATCAATACGATCATTTATGTTTACCTCAGTCTTAAAGGACATCTTATCGGCGAAGCCACTGTAAATTTTTATTATACAATAATGAGTGTCTATGGGTGGATATTATGGATGAAAAAAAATCACCTCAAGGAAAATAGTCTTCATATCCGTTTTTCCTCCAAAAAAGAATGGATAGAACAGATGGTTTTCTTTCTGTTTTTCTACGTGTCTATTTTTTTCGCACTAACCTATTTAAAACAATCTTTCGCCTCCGGCGCCATTCCTGGCTTAGATGCCTTTGCTTCAGCAGCTGCATTCACAGGGATGTGGCTGATGGCACGTAAAAAAGTGGAAAGCTGGTATTGGTGGATCCTCACGAATATCGCCTCTACCCCTTTATACTTTGTAAAAGGATATATTTTTACTTCCGTTTATTATATCGTCCTGCTGATCATCGCGATTGGCGGACTGAGTGAATGGAAAAAGAAAGCTCAAGCATGAAAATGGATCTGATACGAATCGTTACCATTGGTCCCGAAAGCACCGGCAAAAGCAGTTTGTGTGAGTCATTAGCAAAAGCGTATAATACACTATGGTGCCCAGAATATGCTCGAGAATTTTTATTGCGAGCTAAGGCATCAGGTCATATCGGGGATCCAAATGCACCACATGGGAATTATGATGTTGATGATCTGTTGACTATAGCAAAAGGGCAGATCGCTTTAGAAAATGAAATGGCGGTAAAAGCGATCGAGAACTGGTCAAATCAATCAGATAAAAAAACCACCCAGCCTGTTCTATTTATAGATACCGATATGTATGTGATGAAAGTATGGAGCGAAGTGGTATTTGGGAAATGTCATTCGTTTATACTGGAACAGATAGCTGAAAGACATTACGATTTTTATTTATTATGCGGAACAGATCTTCCTTGGGTGAAAGATGAACTTCGAGAATATCCTGATCCCGCTATGCGTAATGAACTATTTCATATATATCAGGATATCCTCATACATCAACACACACCTTGGGCTAAAATAAGTGGAGAAAGAGAATCAAGAGTGCAACGTGCGATAGATGCCATCAATAAACAATTTCCAGATCTGTTCATATAATACAGTATGATGAATAAGCTAACAAAACCCATTTTCTTCTTGGGCTGGTTTCTGATCAATCTTTTACAAGCCTTTGGAACAGAATTGTTGGATGATGAAGCTTACTATTGGATCTATTCCAAATTCCTCGATTGGGGTTATTATGATCACCCACCCGCAGTGGCATTGCTCATTAAATGGGGATATGCTCTTCAACAGGGAGAGCTAGGGGTTCGATTATTCATGGTACTAATGAGTACGGCAACGATGATCATGATCGAACGATTATTAGATAAGAAAGATGATAAACTGTTTTATGCCATATCGCTGTCCGTTTTATTCTTGCAGTTTGGAGGATTGATTGCAGTACCCGATGTTCCATTGATGTTTTTCATCGCTCTCTATTTTTTAGTACTCAAATCGTTTCTCAACAATCCGAATAATGGTAACAGTATTCTTCTTGGTATCGTCATTGCGCTGATGCTGTATAGCAAATACCATGGTATTCTTATCGTATTCTTTACATTAGTAGCGCGCCCACAATTAGTCATGCGCTTTCATACCTGGACAGCCGCGGGAATAGCCGCTATTTTATTTTTTCCTCATCTGATGTGGCAATACCTGCACGGCATGCCTTCCATAAGCTATCATCTGTTTGAGCGAAATGCAATTGGATACAGCCCAAGCTTTACCTTAGAATTTATTGCTGGTCAAATGTTGTTAGCTGGACCATTCATTGGTTGGTTGATCTTATTTGCAGCATTTCGAAAAAAAGCATTAGATCCATTTACAAAAATTTTATCGTGGTCAACCATGGGTATTTTTACGTTGTTTCTGATCGCAACGTTCAAAGGAAGAGCCGAAGGCAATTGGACGGTTCCCGCTTATGTTGGCCTTATCATTTTAGCCCATCAGGGATTGATTGAATATCCGAACTGGAGTAAATGGATCTATAAATTGTTTTTACCAACACTATTCATCGGATGGCTATTGCGGGTATATATGTTTATGGACATAAAACCTTTGCCGTTTCTAAAAAAAGACGAGTTCCACAAAAATCAGGAATGGGCGAATACCATAAAAGAAAAAGCAAATGGAGCAGAAGTCATATTTCTGGATTCCTATCAGCGTGCTTCTAAATATTGGTTTTATTCAGGAGATACCACTTTTTCAATCAACACTATACATTATCGCCGAAGTAATTATAATTTTTGGCCATTGGAACAGCGATTGCAGGGAAAAAAAGTTTTGATTGTTCACGACAAACATGTTGGCGTTTTCCAAGATTCATTATATACTGAGAAGAAGCCGATGTTTACACATATAGTGGATTCATTTTATTCATATTCCCAAGTGGAGATCAAAGAACTAACAAAACCAAAATGGGAGAATAAGAACTTCAGCGTATTGCTTTCTGCACATCTTCAGAAAGGAAGAATAATTCGACCAAATACAAAAGTGTGGTTAGCTATTTATACTGGAACAAATGATGTGGAATATGTATTCCCTACCGACATAAACGTAGGAACGATTGTGGATCCTTCAGCAGCGGCGAAAGCCAGTGTTGATTTAAGTTCCGTAAAGCCGGGAACCTATCGCTATAAATGGGCTGTTGAATCTTGTATTCCAGGATGGCCTACATTAAATAGTACGTCGAAAACTATTGTAATTCATTAGCAGATTTCACCGGAGTAGCATCAATATAATTCAACGTATATTTTTTCCCGATCACATATCGATTGGAACGAAGTTTTTTCATGATATATCCTGCAGCAACAGCTCCGCCAGCTATGGCCAGGTTCGACCAAAGAATGGGCTCACTTAAATAAGCCGCATTAATAGAATGTAATGCACTATACCCGAGACCGCCTATCATGAAAACGGAACCATTACGAATAGGCTCGATTGAACTTCGGTTCTTTTTTATCCATACAATTTCATTCGGATGAAATTTCAGTAAATAGGCCCCTACAGTGTCCTGTACCTGAGTGCCCCACATAGTGGCGGTTCTGCGAATATCAAATTGTTGGATATAAATAGTATCTCGGGATACTTTTTTTACTGTGCCCGATGTCACTTGTCCGGTTTTATCGGCAAACGTTATAGGAATTCCTGAAAAATAAGATTTAATTGTACGATTCTGCTTGTTCCGCAATACTACCATATCCAAAGAGGGCTGGCCCTGAACTTCCATGATGCATACTAACAAAGTAAAATAGACAAGCAGTTTTTTCATTGGTATTATTTAAGTATGCTGAAGTGAATCAGATCCATAAATCAACATGATACCGAAGATAACCAAAATAATTCCTGCCACTTTGTTAATAATATCTATGTGACGGGGGGTTAAGCTGTTTCTTATCTTTCCCGCCATCATAACTTTCAGTACGTCTGCAGCTACATTCACCAAGATGCAGATCGTAAAAATAAGCATGCGCTCTCCAAAACTATATAAAGCAGAAAAAGCTGTCGCATTCATCAGCCAAAAGATGATCACACTTGGATTTAATGTATTGATCAAAAATCCAGAAAAGGCAATCTTGGAAAAATCATTTTTTGTAAACGAAGGAACAAGGGCAGGTTCCGTCACTTGTAGGTTCACCTTTTTGAAGAAAATATAAAAAATACCCATACCTCCGAGAAATATACCACCTGCAATAGCTATCTCTGCCTTGAAGGATAAAAGATCATGTACAAGTTCAGAGAAAAAATTACTAAGAACAACTAAAATGATATCACTGATCCAGACGCCGGTTACAAAACTGAATCCCCCTCTGTGGCCATTGGTCAAGCTTTGCTTGAGTATAGTGAATATCACTGGGCCAACCGATAAGGCTAGTATAATTCCCAAGCCAAGTCCTTTAATAATGGCATCTGTCAAGTCAAAATAATTTAGGATGTTGCCTGTTGTAGGCCCACAAATGCTTGCCAGTCCTGCAACATCTTACCTTTGATCACTCTGGGAAATTTATGTTGTCCGCCTACTTTACCTTTTGCCACCATGAATTCTAAAAAAGTCTTTTCTGGAAACACATCTACCAACACTTCTTTAAGAGCACTCTTTCTTTCTACAGCATAATCATCATTCAATGCACAAAGTTTCTGGTCGATCTTCAATTTTATCTCTTCTGTATTCACCTTATCATCACAAGCTAAAAACCAATGATGCGCAAAAAAGTTGCCATGAGGAATGCCGGCAACCGTAAACTCTGGAATATCAAGATTCAACTCCTCAGAAACAAGTTGAATCGCTTTGTTCATATTGTCCACACTCAGGTGCTCTCCTACCAGACTCAAGAAATGTTTTGTTCGCCCGGTAATAATGATCTCCGCTCTCTCTTTACTAACAAATCGGATAGTATCACCGATAAGATATCTCCACGCGCCGGCTGTTGTACTCATTAAAATAGCATAATCTTTTCCTTCCTCCACTTCATGGATCATGAATGCTTCTGGATTTTCTACCAGATTTCCGTCTGCATCAAAATTCTTTTCGTCGAAGGGTACAAACTCCAAGAACAAGTGCTCATTGATAACCAGCTTAAGACCTTCTGCATATTGACGATCCTGATATGCAATGAATCCTTCTGAGGCCAGATAAGTTTCAACATAGGCCAGCGGATGGGCCAGTAGTTTTTCAAACCCTTTTTTATACGGCTCGAAGGCTACTCCTCCATGCGCAAAAAAATGGAGATTCGGCCATATCTCATGAATGTTCTTTAATTTATACCGATCAATGATCATCTCCATGCACATCTGAATCCATGCCGGAACGCCCACTACAAAACCAATATCCCAATTGGGGGCTTCCTGTACAATCTGTTCGAGCTTGGCATTCCAATCCTTTACTTTCGCGATCTTTTTTCCTGGTTTATAAAATGGAGAGAACCAAAACGGCGCTTTTTTAGCCGTGATCCCACTAAGATCGCCAGCATAATAGCCGGGGCCTTTTTGTAGATCGGTACTTCCGCCCAACATTAAAAAACCTTTGCCAATAGTTGACCATGGAATTTCTTCATAGCTCCTCAAGCTTAATAATTGCTTGATCATAATGATCCTGTTCCCGCGCATCAACTCATTGGTAACCGGGATATATTTACTGGCCGACTCGGAAGTGCCGGAGCTTAATGCAAAATATTTAATCTGGCCAGGCCAGCAAACATCTGGTTCTCCATTAAGGGAACGATGCCACCAATCCGCATAGATCTTATTATAATCGTATGTAGGAACGACTTGCTGAAACTTTTTTGCCGGATGTCGGCTATCCAATATCTCCTCAAACCTAAACTGCTGACCGAAGGCGGTATATTTTGCCTTTTTTAACAACTTCTTCAACACACGTACCTGTTGACGCTTAGGTGAATTCGCCGGCAAACGTAAGGCTTTGGCAATACTGGTCGGTATCTTAAACTCAAATAACGACATTGGTCGCAAGTTAGGTCATAAACTAAAAACTTCGGTATTTATAGGCAACCAAATAACCATTCCCGGAAATATTCTGTTGGAAAATTATCCCCTTGAAAGGACATTCCGGATCTTCTTAGAAGGAATTCGGGGCAATAGTTCAGTAGAATCTGATTGCTGATCAAAAGTAAATAGGGTGCTTACGCAGTCAGCATCTTCTTGCTCACCTACCATGACCAACCTTTTTTTATTCATCGGCTTAAAGCGTTCTTTAGAAGGGAAAAACCGGTGAAGAAAAAGGGAAAAAAGGGCAACAACTGCTCTTACCGAAATAGCAATATACAAACAGGTTCGTAAGAGAATCGCAGGTATCCCCTTATAATGTTTGCGCACAAAAATGATCATGGCCGAATAGAACATCCGTATATAATTCAAAGAGTCTCTACGGGTACTCTCTCCTTTAAAATGAACGATCGTATCATCAGCAAAATAATAATTCTTATACCCCAGCTGCTGGATCCGATAACTAAGGTCTATGTCTTCTCCATACATAAAAAAATCTTCATCAAAACCCCCAGTCTTTTCTAAAACCTCCCTTTTCACCATCATGAATGCACCTGCCAATACATCAATCTCCTGAGTTTGGTCAGGATCAAGATGCCCTAAATAATAACGAGCAAAAACAGAAGAGCGTGGAAACAGACTACTCAATCCACAAAGTTTGTAGAAAGACGTCATTACCGTAGGATAGCCCCGTTTGCTTTCTTTTAAAAATCTGCCGCTTCCATTGACCATCCGAATGCCTAATGCGCCCGCTTCTTCTTTGGAACGAAGAAAACCAACCGTATTGGATAAACATTTTCTTCCGATAAGCGTATCCGGGTTAAGAAAAAGTATGATATCACCCTTCGCATGCTTCCATGCCTTGTTGTTGGCACGCCCAAAACCCAGGTTTTCATCATTCCAAATAAACCTTACCTCTGGAAACTTCGGCTCTAGATATTCTTTACTGCCATCTGCGGATGCATTATCAAAAACAATGATCTCTCCCGGCTCACAGACCAAGGCCTCTCTTACCGCAAGTAAACTTTGCTCAAGAAAATACTTAACATTATAATTGACTATGATGACAGAGATCAAGGAGAATGGCTTTTTATAAAGGTAATGATTATCTCATGTTCTTCATGGTTGGCGAAACATATGTAAATAGAAGACCTTGCATCTAATGTTGTAATTTTGCGGTATGATTAAATCGGTTCTCCTTCGGGCCGCTCAAGAAAGTGGGCAACTGATGAAGGATTTTTCCGCTCAAGGTTTCAAGATCAATAGTAAAGACGGACGAAATGATCTGGTGACAGAAGCAGATCATGCTTCTGAAAAAAAGATCATGGGTATTATCCGTGAATCGTTTCCGGATCATTATATTCTTACTGAGGAATCTGGAGATCTCCCCAGCTCTTCATCCTATAAGTGGATCATCGATCCAATAGATGGCACAGTGAACTTTGCTAATGGTATCCCTTTATCTTGTGTAAGTATCGCCGTTGAAAAAGACGGGGATATGATCATGGGTGCCGTTTACAACCCATTCATTGATGAATTTTTCTTTGCCGAAAAAGGACAAGGCGCTACCTTAAATGGTAAACCCATTTCGGTTAGTAAAAAAGAATCTGTTGCGAATGCTATTTTGGTTACAGGATTCCCTTACACTTATCTTAATGAAGAAAATGGTCCGCTCGATACTTTTGGCAGATTCATTCGTGCCGGCATTCCCGTTCGAAGACTTGGTTCTGCAGCTATTGATCTTTGCTGGGTAGCCTGTGGAAGATTTGATGGATACTTTGAACATAAGCTAAACGCATGGGATAGTGCTGCTGGCTTCCTCATCGTGAAAGAGGCAGGTGGCATAGTCACCGACTTTGATGGAAAGGACTATTCTCCTTATCAACCAAAAATTATAGCAACAAACGGAAACATTCATAATGAACTAATCCGCTGGATTCAAAATAAAGTATAATGGAATCAAGAACTGAAATTGGACAATACGGAGAATTTGGGCTGATCAAACATCTTACCAAAAACATCGAAATACAAAACGCATCCACTATTGTTGGGGTTGGTGATGACGCTGCCGTTATTGATCATCTTGGTCAAACGGTCATCACTACTGATCTTCTTGTTGAAGGCGTACATTTTGATCTTATGTACACACCACTTAAACACCTCGGATATAAATCGGTGGTGGTCAATTTATCTGATGTGTATGCCATGAATGCAACACCTTCACAAATCACGTTGAGCATTGGCATCAGCAATCGATTTGGGGTTGAAGCATTAGAAGAATTTTATGAAGGGGTTTATGCCGCTTGTGAACATTATGGTGTTGACCTCGTTGGAGGCGATACGTCTTCTTCGCAAAAGGGATTTATTATTTCCGTAACGGCGATCGGTGAAGTGCAGCCAAATAAAGTGGTGAAAAGAAGTGGTGCACAAAAGGGGGACCTGCTTTGTTGTACGGGTGATCTCGGTGCGGCTTACATCGGTTTGCTTTTCTTAGAAAGAGAAAAAAAGATCTATCTCGAAAACCCACAGATCCAGCCAGATCTGGAAGGAGAAGATTATGTGATCAGGCGATTACTAAAGCCAGAAGCTCGCAAAGACATCATCGAATTCTTCGATAAACACCATATCATTCCTACATCTATGATGGATATCAGTGATGGATTGAGTTCAGAAATTCTACATATATGCGCTGAAAGTGGAGTTAGCGCTGTTTTGTATGAAGATAAACTTCCGATCAATGAAGCAACTCGACTAGCGGCATACAAATTTGAAATTGATCCTACTGCCTGTGCATTGAGCGGGGGCGAGGATTATGAACTGCTCTTCACGCTCAAGCAAGATGATTACGATAAAATCACTTTACAAGAACAGATCAGCGTGATCGGATACATGGCTGATGCCGATGTGAAACCGCATATCATCACAAAGGGAGGAAATAAACACGAACTGACCGCTCAAGGCTGGAACGCTTTTAAAAAATAATCAAAACATCATAAAGGAATCACCGTCACGCAAGAATGGAAACTTCTGACGAATGCTATCCAGATGCTCTCTTTCTAAAAGTTGTGTATGGGTACAGGGTTCATTGGCTTTAGTGAACAATACCTCGCCTAAAGGATCTATAATCATACTGTCTCCAGCATGATAGATTCCATTTCCATCTTCTCCTACTCTGTTCACGCCAACTACATAACATTGGTTCTCTATTGCACGAGCCTGTAATAATGTTTTCCACGCTTGTGCTCTTCTCTCCGGCCAGTTGGCCACATAGATTAATATATCGTATTCCGGTACCGCTGGAGAAGATGGCTGGTAAGTTGGTCCGCCAAAATCCTGATCGTCTTCCATCATGTCGGGCTCGTTTTTTTGTCGGGCCCAAACAGGAAAACGAAGATCATAACAGATCTGTAAATTTATTTTCCAACCTTTAACACTGGCTATTAATCTTTTTGCTCCGGCTGTATAATGTTTGTCTTCCTCGGCAACAGCAAACAAATGTCGCTTATCATAAAAACCAAACTCTCCATTTGGCAACATCCAAATCAACCGATTAAAATATTGCCCCTTTTCTTGAATAATAACGCTTCCGGTTAGTATCACCCGTTTTTGGGCAGCTACCCTTTTCATCCACTGCACCGTTTCTCCATTCATGTCTTCGGCCAGTTTTTCGGGCTGCATGCTGAAGCCGGTAGAAAACATTTCGGGTAAAATCACCAGTTCGGTTTGCCCTAACCCCATGATCTTCTCTTCGAATTGAAGGAGGTTCGTTTTTTTATCTTCCCAAGCCAAGGGCGACTGGATCAAACTAATACTAAGCTTAGACATATAGGCAATATTATATAAATTAGTTTTATGCTGAACCTTCAAAAATTAATGGCCCAGTTCCGTTAATAATCGCTGAACAAGTGTGCCCTCATATCCCTTTTGCATAACATAATCGGCAATTTTCTGCCGTATTATATACTTTTTTCCGTTTTTAGGCAAAATGGATGCTTTTTTGGATATTAGGTTGATGAGGGTTTTTTCATATTCGCCATCGTCGATTTCATTCAGTGCCCTTTGGATACAATAGGCGCTAACTCCTTTTTGCTTCAACTCATAAACAATTTTTACTTTGCCCCAGTGCTTAGTCCGAAAATGCCCACGTGCAAAACTTTGTGCGTAGCGCTCTTCATTTAGATAGTCTTCTGCTATTAGACTAGAGATTGACTCTTCTACATCTTGCTTACTCAGTCCGAAAGAATATAATTTCTCCTTGACCTCTTTATGGCTTCGCTCCTGATAAGAACAATAATGACGAAGTTTTTGCAGTGCCTCTTCTTTTACTAATCTTTTTTTAATCATGGGTTCATTCCTCTAGTCGCTCTAAACAGCCAAATTGTTTTTTTAAGATGTCATCATATTGATCTGCCATTCGAAATAGCACACTGAAGGATTCCTTACCGCTATCCAAATTCAGATCTTGATCATATGTAAGACAAGATAAAATTATGTTCTGTTGATGGCAACTCAATACCAATCCATTGAATTTATGATTTTCCTGCAGCAGATACGCATATAAGGGCTTTATCAAGTTCACATCCTTCGGAAGTTGACAAAGGTATGCGTCGGCAGCAACGAAACAGCTTTCTGTATTATAGGATATCCCTATTTTAGCCGAACCCTCCAGCACCTCCCAATTATTGATCCCATTTCTGGCCAGCTTGATATCTTTTCCTAAGGAACGAAGAATTTCTTCTATCATGCCCGGTACGCCTACACCTGCTGATTCTATTTCTGGAACAATGGGTAATGTAATCTCAGTTCCGCAACTCGGACAATATTTTCCGGAATCTATATTTGACAATAGTACCAGAAAATCGCAGGATGGACAGCGAGATGAGGCTTCACCGCGATGGGTTGCATACAGTGCCAAAGCAACATTAAGATAGTTGATTGGCAAAGCGAAACCAAGATTATCACCTCCCCTTATAATAAAGGAATTAACACCAATGATCTCTCCACGTTGATTTACAAGTGGTCCGCCACTATTGCCTGGATTTATGGCGGCATCTATCTGAATATATTTTAACCCCTCTCGAATACGATCCACTTTACTCACCACACCTTGTGTAGCAGAATAACTTAGTCCATAAGGATGGCCGATGGCAATGACTACATCTCCGTCTTTTATATCACGATACTCACCAAATTGGATATTAGGAAACTCTACGTGCTCGGGTGGCTTTAAAAAAGCAAGATCATGTTTTAGATCTGTGTACCATACGCGGGTGAGGGTTTTGGTAAATTGTTTTCCGGCAATAGTTACCTCGGGATATTCTTTAACTACATGGTGATTGGTGACGATCAGGTGATGATCCCGCACATAAAAACCGGTACCCGTTCCCGATTGGGTAGCTATCTGAATAATCACATATTGAAACTGTTCTATGATCAATGGAATACCAATTGCTTCCATAGGTTGGTTATTTTACTATGTCAAAATTTAATCCTACAACCTCTCTTAAAAAACATTGAGCAAAAATGGTTAAATCATCATATCTCAATTGTTGCTTTTTAAACAAAAGCTTTGGATATTTTTCTTTATACGATCTGTTAATTTCATCAATCACCCATTCAATGGCTCTTTTATTAAAGACTCCCTTATCGTATAGTTTTTCCGGAAAACCGAATTCAGTAAAATAGTCGGGGTATAGAACTTCCATAAATAGTTGAAATAATCTGCTCAGCGGTTTGGGCAGGCTGTATGCATACTGACAAAAGGCAAATCCATACTCCATAATATGTTGAGCCATTTCCGGAAGCTTATTATCTATATACCATTGCGAATTTTGTAAAATACCATTGAGTCTTTCTGCAATTACTTTATGGGGTTGGGGTGAAACAATGGAAAAAGTGGAAACGGATCTAAATAGAAACTTTTTGACCTCTTCATCCGACTTCGACTTCAGGTTTTTAAACCCATTAATCATCAAGTGAATTTTTTCTTGTAAAGAAATTTCTTCGTGGGTAAAATAAATAGCGATTACCCTTTCTAGTTCTTGTAACAACTTGCCTTCGGGCGAAATAAGATAATCAATACGATAGCCAAGCGCCAGCAACATATAAGAAATAGCCGTCGCTAATTTTTCTTTTTCGAGAGTGTCTATCCTGGATAAGGTCTCATCAATAAATTTTCTAAAATAGTATAGACGAATGCGCACTTCTTCCTCTGGCAGAGCGTTAACATGATCCACATCAACCCGTTTTAGCATGGTAAAATCTTCAACGAGCAGATCGTCTTGCTTATCGGCTTTTATGGCAAGCTCTTTTAAGCCATAATATAATTTATTGGGGTTGGCGGTTTTGAGTTCACTATCAAATCGCATATAAATTCGATCGTTATCAAGGGTGTAGCGAGTATAATAAAGATTAAAATTCTGTTCTAATAAGCGGCGCATCACCGGAATACTGGGTTCCGACATTCGGGCTATGGTTACTTCAGCCAAAATTCGCTGATCATCACAAACGCCCCGAACAACCTTTGATCCCTGATATAATGTAAAATGAAAGGTAGAGTCGCTCGTCATGGTCTCTACGTTTTTCATGTGATCGTCGCGTAAATAATGAAAAAATGCTTCTATACTTTGTCTAAATTTTTTCTCCCTGAAGAGCGCTTCTGCGGCTGTCCAGCAGGAAACCTGTGGAATCGTCTTATTGTTATCGGAATATCTTCCAAAAACAATACTGGGGCGACTTTGCACCCTATTATCAAACCGTCTGATGAACCATTTCAGCATTGTTTTATTGCAGGTTGATTTTTGATTCACATATTAACGTGAATGGTTTCGATAAAATGTTAGAAAAACACCAATTTAAATACACTTCTCCCCCTTATATTTGCGACAAACCTAAACTTCATGAAGTTCATAGTTTCAGCGTCGGCTTTGCTTAAGCAATTGCAACAGATCAATGGTGTTATCAATACCAATACCGTACTTCCGATACTCGAAGATTTTTTATTCGAGATCGAAAAAAACAGACTGACCGTTGTGGCTACTGATCTGGAAACGGTCATGAAGATCCATATGGATATCGAAGCTAAGGATAGCGGTAAAGTGTGTATCCCCGCCAAGATCCTTATGGACTCCCTTAAAAACCTACCCGATCAACCACTTACCTTTAACATAGACAAGAATTTTGCCATCGAGATCACGAGCGACAATGGTAAGTATAAGATCATGGGTGAAAATCCAGAAAACTTCCCTAAAGAACCATCTGCGGATGCTACCACATCTTTCGCCATGACTTCCTCTGCTCTGCTTACAGCAATCAATAAAACGCTTTTTGCTGTTAGCAATGATGATCTGCGCCCTGCTATGACGGGTGTGTTCTTCGAGTTGGATAAGGGTGGGGTGACTGCAGTAGCTACAGACGCACATCGGTTGGTTAAATATAAACGCACAGATGTCAGCTGTCCGAAATCAGACACGTTCATCGTTCCTAAAAAACCATTGAACCTGTTAAAGAGCTCGCTGCCCGATAACGATGATGAACTCAACATTTCGTACAACGGAAACCATCTTTTTGTCGATCATGGTTCAACACAAATGGTATGCCGACTGATCGATGCGCGATTCCCAGATTATAAAGTAGTAATACCAACAGACAACCCATATAAGATGACACTTGTTCGCAGCGACTTCCAAAGTGCTTTGCGGCGGGTAAGCATATTCAGTAATAAAAGCACCAATCAAGTGGCGCTGAATATTTCAGGATCGGAGCTACAGCTGATCGGACAAGATGTTGATTTCAGTAACGAAGCCAGTGAGCGCATGAAATGCCAATATGATGGAGAGGATATGCAGATCGCATTCAACGCGCGTTTTCTTATAGAAATGATGTCGGCAACCGAGAGCGATGAGGTGCGTATGGAGCTTTCTACACCCACCAAAGCGGGCATTATCAAGCCTTCTGAGCAGGATGGCAACGAAGACCTGTTAATGCTGGTGATGCCATTGATGCTTAATCAATAATAATCCCAGGTGATAATTAGCTAATTGGCTAATGAACTAATTCATTAATTTAGTGAATAGTTTATTAGCCAATTTTTTATGGAAACATTCATAGAGTTTTTCAATGGTTTGGAAAACCGCCCCCTTCAACGTTTTGCGTTTTTTGTTGGCGGTATGCTGATTCTCTGGATCGCAGAGGGCGCTATTCCGTTCGTTACCATGCGCTATAAAAAAAATAAAACGCGGCACGCATGGATTAACATCGGATTCACCGCAATGCACTTTGTTATTCATACGCTTCTTGCTGCGGTTATATTATTGATTGCCGACTGGACTCGTACTAACCAATTTGGATTAGTGTATTGGCTGAAAACAAATCTCTTAATGACCATCGTATTATCTGCGCTGATCCTTGACTTTTTTGGGGGATGGTTGGTTCATATCACCGAACATAAGGTGCCGCTGTTCTGGAGGTTTCACATCATTCATCATGCAGATAATAATGTAGATGTGACAACCGGATTGCGGCATCATCCACTGGAAAGTATTTTCCGTGGGCTTTTTTTCATTGCCGGAATAATCATTGGTGGTGTGCCGATGTTTGCCGTAATGATCTATCAAACGCTACTCGTTTTTTTCACGACATTTACTCACGCCAATATTTCGTTGCCCGCCCGACTCGATAAACTGTTGAGTTATATCCTCGTTTCGCCAAATATGCATAAGGTTCACCACCATTGGAAACAACCCCATACAGATACCAACTACGGTGCTGTATTTTCTATTTGGGACAGAATACTTGGAACATTCAGCACGCTCGATCGTAAAGATCTAAAATATGGTCTAGACCAATATTACCCGAACGAGAAAGACGAAGACTTTGTGGCGCTTTTGAAGCGACCTTTCCAAAAAAATGGATAGTATCTTTGTGGAATGAAAAAGATTGCCGTTATACCCGCACGCTACGCAGCTACGCGATTTCACGCAAAACTGATGCAGCCACTGGGAAATAAAACGGTAATCCGACACACATACGACAATACCCTGGCTACCGGACTGTTCGACGACGTGATGGTGGCCACAGATAGCCCCATCATTTTTCAAGAAATAACCTCTAACGGCGGCCACGCTGTTATGAGTATTAAAGAGCACGAAAGTGGCAGCGATCGAATCGCAGAAGCCGTTCAAGACATCGATGTGGACATAATCATTAATATCCAAGGTGATGAACCTTTTGTAAATCGGCATACTATTGCCGATTTGGTGGCCATTTTTGATGATCATACCGTATCGGTGGGCTCGCTAATGCACAAATTAATTGACCCGGATATGGTCGCTAATCCGAATGTGGTGAAAGTAATTACAGATAAGCGGGGGGATGCGCTATATTTTTCAAGATCACCCATTCCCTTTAACAGAAGCGCTGATCCGGCGACCTCCTTTTTCAGGCACATGGGTATTTATGGTTACAGAAAATCAGCGTTGATGCAATTCATACAGTGGCCTATTTCTGCCCTTGAATACGCTGAAAAACTAGAGCAACTTCGCTATCTTGAAAACGGAGTCAAGATCAGAATGGTGGAAACAAGTGTGGAGACAATTGGGATCGACACGCCAAATGATTTGACGCGCGCGCAACAATATTTAAATGAATTGAATCGCTTAATATAATCATTATGCAATCAGGGCCAATTTGGGGGATCGACCTTGGGGGGACTAAAATTGAAGGCATTATCCTTCCTTCTTTAGATGAAATTAAACCTGTTGTTCGAAGTAGAATAGATACCGAGGCACATAGGGGTTATGGCCACATTGTTGACCAGATAACCAAACTGGTCGAGCAAATGAAAAAAGATTCTGGATTAACTCCCGAAAAAATGGGTATAGGTACGCCCGGGGTTCTGGATCCTGTTCTTCAAACGATGAAGAATTGTAATAGCACTTCACTGAATGGTCAACCGTTAAAAAAAGATCTGGAAAACAAACTCGGGATAGCCGTTGAACTAGCCAATGATGCGAATTGTTTTGCTCTCGCAGAAACACACTGGGGTGTGGTGAAAGAAAGGGCTCCAGATGCTAAAATGGTTTTTGGAATCATTATGGGAACCGGTGTGGGCGGCGGAATTGTTTTGGATGGAAAAGTTTGGGGAGGTAAACATGGAATTGCCGGAGAGTGGGGGCATAATTTCTTGGACGAGTCTGGTGGTCCTTGTTATTGCGGAAAAAACGGATGTGTAGAAACCATTCTTTCCGGGCCGGGGCTGGAGCGATTTTATAAAAAAATTAGTGGGGAAGAAAAAACGTTGAAAGAAATTGTTGCGGAAGCCGATGCAAATGTTTTTGCTGAACAAACATTAGACAGGCTTCACCTATATTTTGGAAAGGCGCTATCCTCCATCACCAACATGCTCGATCCTGATGTCATCATCATTGGTGGTGGGGTTGGAAACATTTCCAGCATTTATACAAAAGGGGTTGAGTGTCTTAGTAAGTATATTTTCAACAATCGGCTGGATGTTCCTGTTTTAAAACCATCACTCGGTGATAGCGCTGGTGTGTTTGGCGCAGCGGCACTTGTAGCCTAATTTATATTTTAAAAAGGATAACGATGAACGTACGATTTTGTATTACGCTCTTTTTACTGATAGCCTCTACATTCTCTTTCGCGCAAACTCCTTTTCAAGAAAGATATCGCCCGCAATATCACTTTACTCCAAATAAAAATTGGACAAACGATCCAAATGGATTGATTTATTATAATGGTGAATATCATTTATTCTTTCAATACAACCCCTTTGGAAACAAGTGGGGGCACATGAGCTGGGGGCATGCAGTTAGTCAAGATCTTGTGAGGTGGAAAGAAGTTGATGTTGCTATTCCGGAAGAAAAAAAATTTTCTATTTTTTCGGGATCCGCAGTTATGGATCCCTTCTTCACATCGGGCTTTGGAAAAGAAAAAGGTAAGGTGCCGATGGTGGCTATATACACAGCAGATGTCCCCCACACCAATCAAAGTCAACACCTGGCATATAGTCTTGACTCGGGAAGAACCTTCACCAAGTTTTCTGGAAATCCTGTGCTTGATTTGGATAAAAAAGACTTTCGTGATCCAAAAGTATTTTGGCATGCCCCATCTCAAAAGTGGATCATGCTTGTTATGTGGCCGCATGAAAAAAAAGTGCAATTCTATAGTAGTAAAACGCTGAAAGCGTGGACGCTCTTGAGTGAGTTTGGTCCAGCTGGAGATACTACCGGAATTTGGGAATGCCCCGATCTATTCCGTGTGCCCGTTGATGGCGTGCCTGGAAAATACAAATGGGTTTTCATGATGTCGCCATCTCCTTATATGCAATATTTCGTTGGGGAATTTGATGGAACAAGATTTGTAAACGAATCGGATAGTACAAAAATTTTTAGGCCTGATTATGGTCCTGATTATTATGCGGCCATCACATACAACAACCTTCCCCTTAATAACGAGCCGGTTAGTATTGGGTGGGCAAATAATTGGAATTATGCAGGGGATATTCCTGCGGGAGATTGGCGCGGCGGGATGTCGCTTCCGCGAAGGCTTACACTAAAGAAATTGGGGAACGATTGGATATTACTACAAAAGCCTGTTGAAGAAATATTTGCCCTACAAAAATCAACAAATAGTTATACTTCTGACAGATTGATATCGTCGCCCGACGCCAGCTATGTGGTGGAGTGGGGATGGAATAAAAACGAATCACAAGAGCTGGTGCTAGGAGAAAAAGATCTAATTATTAAATATGAACCTGCAACAGGGGAGGTTTCCCTAGACAGAACCGCCTCTGCAGGATTTCAAAACGATGCATATAAAAAACTCTCGGTGTTTAAAGGAAAAATTCCTGGGGGTGGGGGCGCCCATCGATTTAAATTATTTGTTGATGAAAGTGTGGTGGAATTATATGTTGGGGATGGGGAGCTTGTTTTTACGATGCAGGTCTTTTCAGTTAAGCCATTAAAACAATTGCAGTTTAGCAAAACCCAACAACCCTTTCCTGTAACCATTCGCGACATTGGTGCATATCGGGAATAGTGTTTGTGATTTTTATAACATTATTTTCTTTTAAAAACCGGAACGGTAGAACAGGGCTCTCCATACATAAGAGAGCGTACAACCGGAGCAAGCTTTGCGGTGATCTGCACATACGCAAATTCTCCAATAGAAAGATCCCCGCACCCCTTGATCACCACTCGTTTGTTGGTAAACGATTCGGGGTTTATGTCGTTGATGTTTTTTAAAAAAAGTTGTTGGCGCATTTCCTGCGGCTCGCCAAATGCGGTGATGGCATTTACAATAGATAGATGGGTGGTGATTAGCATGTATGCCCACATGGGCACAATGGCGTCTGAAGAGCAGAATATGGCTACGTATTTATTTCTATATACTTCCCAGTTAATGTTGGACAGCGCCTCCCTGAATGCTTTCTCTTTCAAGATCAACCCCATGAATAAATATTCTTTTAAGTCAAACGGGGCTATCTCTTGAGAAGGATAATATTGTTCAAGATCAAGTGTAATCAATCCGCTTTCGGCAACTTTATTTACAATAGCATCAGACATGCATACAAAGTTATATAAAGAAAACGACCTCCAGGGCCCTAAGCCTACTGGAGGTCGTATGACTATTTATTTTGTTGGTTTAGAAACCAGCCGCGCGACGGGTGTCTTCTATTTCAGCGGCCTTCTTAAGTGCTTCAAAAGTTTGTCCAAGCCCAAATTGTTTTAATTGTGCTTGCATTGCTTTGCGCTGCGATTCTAAATCTGTTGCAAGATTAGGTAATGCCCCAATTGCGCCAGGCTTAATCACAAACACACCAGACTGTCCCTCTATTACAGGGGATATTTTATTTTGAATCGCTTTATTAAACGCGGCACCTATTACTTTTACTTCTGGGCCAAGGTTCGGAATGAAGGGGTCGGCGAATCGAAGCGTATCTATTGTGCTCACCTGCGAGGCGTTTGCTGTTGCTAGGGTTTCTAATGATGTGGTCGTTCCTATTTTTTTCTTCAATACTTCTGCCTTCTTCTTGTTTCTTAAAATTGGCTCCGCCATTACTCTGGCAACCGAAGCCGACTGTACACCCTTTTCATAATCATTGGTAATAACCGCTACGATGTATTTGTCTTTTAAATCTATGGGTTCAGAAACGGTTCCCACCTTATTTTCCCATATCCACTTTACAAAAGAACGAGAAACAACATCTTGTGCTGCGGCGTAATCCATTTCTTTAATGTTTTCTGCAATTACTTTTTGAAGTTTGTTTTTTACAACACTTGCTTCAAAAGATTTTTGGTCGCGGCTGTTGCCCGCAAACTGGGTTGCTGCAGCAGAGGCTTTCGCATCCGTTTCTTCGCTGGCAACAATAGGCTTTGCCAGATAGGCTATTTTATATCCTTCTTCAAAATTTTTCTGGTTCATCACTTCCATGATATGATACCCGAACTGCGTTTTTACAATCGCCCGGCTTCCTGTTGGATTATTGAAGGCATAGTCGGCAAATTCTTTGGCAAGCGTTCCCATGTCCATAGAAGAAAAATTATATTCTCCTCCTGTTGTTTTACTTCCCATATCATCACTAAAAGAAGTAACCAATGCGGCAAAGTTCGAACCAGATTTAATCGCAGCAAATAAGCTGTCGGCGAGCTTGCTTGCCGCGCTATCGCTTCTTCGTTGTTGGCCCGTAGAAGGATCTACTATGCCCACCAATAAATGGCGAACCCTAACCGAGTCGGGCATAGTGCGTGTCGAGAGCTTTTTGGCGATCACATAAGAGCCGCCGTCTAAATATGGCCCAACAACGGCGCCGGCTGACATGGAAATTATAGAATCTTTAGCCGCCATTGCCAAACGAGATTTTAAAGCAAATCCATCAAAGAAAGGAATGACACTCCCGTTGCGCGTTACGAATCCTTTTTCGTCGGCAGTGGATTTAAATTCTTCTTTTAGTTGAAGCATTTTGGTATATAGTGCGCTGCTGTCTGATGCAGAAGGGTTAGCATCAAAAACAACATAAGCAATGCTTCTTGTTTTTTCTTGCTTAAACTCTTCTTTGTGTTTTTGTACATATTCATTTATCTCCGCATCCGACACTTTAATGGTTGTGTCTGGAACGGCTGTATAGGGAATACCTACAAACGACAAAGAGGTGAATTGATTATTATCGGCGTTTAGTTTTTCAACCATCCACTTTGGTACATAGCTGCCCTGTCCGATCAAGGAAATATATTTTTGTGCGATCTGGTTTAGGGTTAATGGATCCAGCAGCTGTGTCGTAACCATTTTCTGCTCGTCCGGATTTTTTGATTTTTTTAAATTAGTAAACCACGTGCGGGCGGCATCTATATTAAATTGTTGTGTCTGGGGGTCAGTAAAAAGTTGTTTGAATTCATTAGGAGCGTCTTCACTAAATAATAAAGAAGACATTTCTTTGGCCGTAAACGCAATGCCCAGCTTTTCTGCCTCACCCTTAATCAGCGTCTCTTGGATATACCCATTCCACACGTTTTCAATTATATTTTGAGTCATCATCTCATTTCCCCCCATCCCCTGTGTTCTGTTTGATTCCTCAATCGTTCTTACTCTTTGGTTGAATTCCTGTGCATCAATAGATCTTCCATTAATAGACCCTACTGTGGATGTATTTCCTGCAAATAAATTATTCGTGCCTCCAACAAAAGCATCTTGTACCAAAAAACCCAAGAGGCTTAGGGCAATAAGAGTTGTTAGAAGAATGGCCGCTCTGTCGCGCAACTGCTGAATGATCGACATATTATATTATATAGTTTGAAAAATGGAGGCAAAAATAAGCAAATTGTGTTTATCAACAAACTGTGGAAAACCACCGAAAATGAGCAAAATCATTCATTTTTAGCCCATTTTGCGGTTTTTTAAATAAAAGAAGGGGTGGCTTCGTTTTTTATCATAGATATTAACACTGTGGAAAACAGACGAATCGCAATAATAACCGCCTTTTTTTCCGTTTTCCTCTTGCTTATTAACAACCAGCCGTGTATTTCTGAAATTTCTTTTTAGCCTCTTAAAAAATAATTCACACCGCTTTTGTTAGTAACCCATTTTTTTGTGGAAAAACAGTAAAATATTCTCTCTGCTGTGTTATAAATTGGATAATATTTTTTCACCTCCCTTTCAGGAGATTGCACATATTAAAATTATTAATCTGCTTTTCACTGTTTATTCACACGAATTTTACAAAAAATTTTTTCTTTTTTATTAACTACCTTACAAAATCCACAATGGTGGATAGTGTGCGTATTTCTTTTATTTGACTGACCTTTACACGGTGATTTAGTTGTGAATTGTGGTGTATAAATCACTATTTTATGAAATAAAAATAATGGAGTAAATATAATTTCCCCGAATCCACAGCCGTAATAGTAATAGGCTTTTTTATAAATAAATAGTTATTATAAATACTACGGATGATATCCACAGGTGTAATTCGATTTTTAAAAGAATTAATAAATGAATATAATCAATACTATCATCTTTGATTTAGGAGGTGTTTTAATAGATTGGAATCCGGATTATCTCTATGAGAAAATTTTTTCTGATCCAGAACAAAGGAAATGGTTTTATGAGAATGTATGTACTCCTGATTGGAATGAGGAACAAGATGCCGGAAGAGGTTTACAAAAGGCTACCGAACTCCTTATTTCCGAATTTCCAGAACACGAAGAAAATATTCGCCATTATTATGGAAGGTGGACAGAAATGCTCAAAGGACCCATACAGGGCACTGTGGAGGTCTTTAAGGAGCTTAAAGACTCTGGGAAGTATAAGATATATGCTTTAACGAACTGGAGCCAGGAAACGTTCCCTGTGGCTCTGGAGCGGTTTGATTTTTTACACTGGTTCGACGGTAGATTAGTTTCGGGTGAAGAGATGACAAGAAAACCTTTTCCAGATATTTATGAGAAATTAATTCAAAGATTTTCTATTGATCCAACAAAAGCATTATTTACTGATGATAACCTCCGAAATTTAAAACCAGCGGAAGAAATAGGAATGAAAACCATTCATTTTATTAATCCGGATCAATTCAGAATCGAACTGGTTAAACTTGGGTTACTTTAAGAAAGTGCAATAAAAGCTACCCAACTTAATACATAAGCTAAAGCCGTCATATAAAGAAGTTGAATGATCGGCCATTTCCAGGTTCCGGTTTCCTTTTTTACAATAGCTAATGTACTCATACACTGCATAGCAAACACATAGAATATCATTAAAGACACACCCGTTGCTAAGGTATAAACCTTAGATCCGTCTGGACGAATGGCCGCATTTAATTTATCGCGTAATGTTTGATTACTATCATCATCCTGATCCCCCACACTATATAGTGTGGCCATTGTTCCCACAAAAACTTCTCTGGCAGCAAATGATGTAATCAAAGCAATTCCTATTTTCCAATCATATCCCAATGGTTTTAAAATGGGTTCTATTGTCCTTCCTGCAATACCGGCATAGGAGTTTTCTAATAAATTAGCGTCTCTTTCTGCTTTTAATTCTATTTCTTTTTCTGGATGTAATTGAATAGCCTGAGTATAAACTTCTTGAATAGTATCCCGTTTATTTGAAGGACCATATGAACTTAAGGCCCATAATAAAACTGATATTACCATGATCACTTTACCCGCATCAAAAATAAAGATCTTCGCTTTCTGGAACATAGTGATGAAAATATTTTTCCACCTGGGAGATCTATAAATAGGAAGTTCCAGAATGAAAAAACTTTTTTCTTCTAACTTGATAAAAAACTTCATTATATAAGCAACAAGTAATGCAACGATTAATCCTAATACATATAATCCCATCATCACTAAACCTTGTAAACTAAAAAAACCAAACACTTTATCACTAGGAATAACTAATGCAATTAAAATAGTGAAAACCGGTAAACGCGCGCTACAACTCATTAATGGGGTAATCATAATAGTTAGTAATCGCTCTTTTCTGTTCTCAATATTTCGTGCACTCATTATGGCCGGAACAGCGCAAGCAAAACCACTAATCATAGGCATCACACTCTTTCCATTCAAGCCTACTTTTCGCATCACTCTATCAGAAAGAAAACTAATTCTGGCCATATATCCAGTATCCTCCAAAAAGGTTATTATACCAAATAAAATCATGATCTGTGGTACAAAAACCAGAATTCCACTCAGCCCTGCGAGAAACCCGTTGATCAATAAATTACTAAACCAAGATTCTTTTAATATAGAAGAAAGCCATGAACCTAATTCACCAAACACATACTCGATTGCGGTCATTGGATATTCCGCAATTAAAAAAACCGATTGGAATAAGAAGAATAACACCACAAACATGATAGCATACCCCCATATTCTATGTAGTAAGAATGCATCAAGTTTTGCTGTGAAACCTTTTGTAGGTCGAAGGTTTTCATGAACAGTTTCATTGATGAGTTGCCGGATTCTAGTATATCTTCTTAAAATTTCATCAGCCTGTACTTTTGTGTGATTATAATTATGCTTACGTTCTATATTTTCTATTTTTTCTTGCAGACTATCTTCTAATTGTAAATCCTCATGGTTGATAAGATAGTGAACCGCGCAATAAGGAGAGATAGTTGGTAATAATTGTTGTACTTCTTTTACAGGATCTTTTGATAATTCTCCTAATTCAATAAATAATTCATGAGGTTCTTCTTGTTGCGCTATTTTTTCTATGACCCTTTTTAATTCTTTAATCCCTTGATTTTTTCTGGGGTTTATAGCCACAACAGGCAACCCAAGTTTTTTTGAAAAATCTTCAATATCAATCGTTGTGCCTTTTTTTTCTAGAACATCCATCATGGTCAACGCTAGAATCACCGGCCTTTGAAGATCAGCAACTTGAGAAGCATATAAAAGATTACGCTGAAGATTGCTTGCATCAACTATTACCACAATAATATCAATCGGCTGCTCTGGCTCCATTACGGCGCGATACGACACCCATTCATCTGCTCTTCTTGGATATAAACTATATGAACCCGGAAGATCTATGATAGTAGCCGATAATCCCGAATTGATTTGGCAGGCACCTGTCTTCTTTTCTACTGTAACACCGGGAAAATTTCCCACTTTTTGATTTAACCCAGTTAATGAATTAAATAAGGACGACTTTCCACTATTTGGATTACCTAACAGGGCGATATGTAGATTTTGTTTCAACTGATAAAGGATAAAATTAGGCCGCCTTCTACACTTGTATTTACGAAAGGAGAAAAAAAGCTATAAATCATCCTGAATTTCTGGACTTTTTATCGTGACCCGCTGTAAAACCTTGCTTACCTTTGATAAAATCCACGAGCATTTATGAGATCGATTTTTTTCCTGTTTTTCATTCCCTCTCTCGCTTTTGCCCAAAAATGGAAGAAATATGATAAGGAGGCTGAAGGAAAACTTAAAGCCCATATTTCCTTTCTGGCGGATGATAAACTAGAGGGTAGGCGAGCGGGTTCAGCGGGCGAACAAACAGCAGCTACATACATTGCGAACACCTTTTCTCAATTCGGATTAATTGCTAAAGGCACAGAAAACTTCTTTCAACCATTTACTATTGATGAAGGAAGAAAAATAAAAAATACTACCTTTTTTGAGGTAGGGGGTAAAGCCCTTAAGCCCGGCGTGGATTTCTTCCCCCTAAGTTATAGTCCGGACTCTAAAACAACCGAAGCGGCCTCGTCGATCGCAGTTTCTGAAAGAGGTGTTCCTTGGTTTATTGATTTGCAGGAGGGATACGAAGAAAATAAAAACAACCCACATGCTGATATTGATGAGTGGATAAAAACAAAAGCTAAATACGCATCTTCTAAAGGGGCTACAGCAATATTACTCTATCATTCAGGAGTAGGGGAAGAGCCAGTATATAATGGAAAAGACAAATCTGAAAAAGCAACCATTCCGGTTATCTATTTCAAAAGAGAAATTTTTTCAAAATATTTTACTGATCGCGAAACAACGTACGATTATACATTCCGAATAGAAACAGAACCCAACCTTCGCCAGAGTAAAAATGTTGTTGGATTTATTGATAACAACGCGCCCACCACCATAGTAATCGGCGCGCACTTTGATCATCTTGGATTTGGCGAAGATGGCAACTCTATGTTGCGCACCTCAGAAAGACATATACATAATGGTGCAGACGACAATGCCAGTGGCACAGCGGGACTAATGTTGCTTGCAGAGCTCATTAAAAAAGAAAAAATAAAGTCGCACAACTTTTTATTCATTGCTTTTTCTGCGGAAGAGCTTGGGCTTATGGGTTCAAAATATTTTGTAGAAAACCCAACCGTTGATCTTTCTAAAATTTCCTACATGATCAATATGGACATGATTGGAAGGTTGAATGATAGCACGAAATCCATAACAGTAGGCGGTTTTGGAACATCTCCCGTTTGGGCATCCGTTGTTAAGTCGGATAAAAAAACGGCCATTAGTTTTAAAATAGACTCAAGCGGAACGGGGCCCAGCGACCACACTTCGTTTTATAGAAAAGATATTCCTGTATTGTTTTTCTTCACCGGCATTCACGGCGACTATCACAAACCCTCTGACGACTGGGATAAAATCAATTACAAAGGGGAGTGGAATATTCTAAAATTTGCCCTTTCTATTATTACGAATCCAGCCACCTCTGGAAAAATCCCATTTCTAAAAACAAGGGAACAAGCAACCGGAACATCAACTCGATTCTCTGTGTCTATGGGCATTATGCCAGACTACACGTTCAGTGGCTATGGAGTGCGTGTTGATGGGGTCAGCGAAGGAAAGCCCGCACAGGCTGTGGGCATCAAGGCGGGAGACATCGTAACCGAGCTTGGCGAAAACAAGATAAGCTCGGTTGATACCTATATGAAAGCACTTTCTAAATTTAAAAAAGGAGACAGCACCACGGTTAAATTAAAAAGAGGCAATGAAGTGTTAACCTTCAATATTACATTCAAGTAATGAAGCTTAAAGTAGATAATGAAGCATTGGCAGAAGAGTTTTTTGAAGGCATACGTCTTATTGGAATTGTTTGCCCTCAAAAAGATTACCAATTTTGCTGGAATGTTAATCAATATCTACAAATCGATTTCAGAATCAACCACGACCTTGAGGTGTGCTTATCGCGCAAAGGAAGAAACTATTTTTTTCCCATTTACCAATTCAATGAGCCCGTTGGCGCACTAGTACATTATTTATATAATAATCAATATGATGGAGAATACCTCCTCCCGGAATTTCGCCATTTTGATTTTATATGGCTGATGAGAGATGATGTGATATCAGAAGAGCTAATAACCGAATTGGTTAATGCCATCCGCTTGCTTCCTGGTGTTCAGGTGGTTTCAGAGATAAGTCCGGAAAAAGTAAAAAACAAAAGCCATTTAATCATTTAACATTCAATTTATGTGGACAGAAGAAAACAACGCCCTATATAAAAAGTTTGTGTTTTCCAACTTTTCCGAGGCCTTTGCCTTCATGACAAGAGTTGCTATAGAGGCTGAAAAAATGGATCACCACCCCAAATGGCAAAATGTTTACAACACCGTCGAGATTTGGCTTTCCACGCATGACGCTGGCAATGTAGTAACCGAAAAGGATAATGTGCTGGCGAGGAAGATCGATGATTTGATTAAGCATTAACCACTACAACATCACGGCTCTTTCCTACAATTGTTCCAATGGGCTGCATAAATTCATCTAAACGATATTCCGCCATTTTCGCCTTTAATTGTTCTACAGCTTCTGGCCTAACGGAGATCAACAACCCACCGCTGGTTTGAGGATCAGCCAATAATGATTTCGCAACTTCCTCTTCTGTATTGATTTTACACTTGTGTCCATAGCTCGCCAGGTTTCTATTGGTACCACCAGGGACAGACCCAGCCCGTATATACTCATCAAGATCCGGCGTGATTCTAGGAATAGCAGCTAATGAAACGATTGCAGACAGTCCGCTACCTTCCGCCATTTCTATAAGGTGTCCAAGAAGCCCAAATCCAGTAACATCCGTCATGGCGCTAATGCCGGGCATGCTTCCTAGAGCTTCTCCAATTTTATTTAATCGCATCATTTGTTCGGCAGCAATTTTTTCGTGTTCGGGTTTTAATACTCCTTTTTTCTCTGCCGTTGTCAACACCCCAACCCCCAGTTTTTTGGTTAGGAATAAGATATCCCCTTCCTGCGCGGTGTTATTTTGTTTGATGTTTTGTTTTTCGATCAATCCGTTTACGGCTAATCCAAATATTGGTTCCGGAGAGTCGATGCTATGACCGCCGGCCAAAGGAATACCCGCCTCTATACAAATACTTCTCCCCCCTTCAATAACTTTTGATGCTATTTCAGGTGCCAGGGTGTTAATCGGCCAACCGAGTATAGCGATTGCCAGAATGGGCTTTCCCCCCATTGCATATATATCACTTATAGCATTAGCGGCTGCAATTCTTCCAAAGTTATATGGGTCATCCACAATTGGCATGAAGAAGTCTGTTGTTGAGATGATGCACTGACCATTTGCTATTTCATAAACGGCGGCATCGTCTTTACTATGATTTCCCACAATTAGCCTATCGTTATCGGGCATGGTGAAGCTGCTGTGTAAAATCTTTTCCAGTAGTTGTGGCGATATTTTACACCCACAACCAGCACCGTGAGAATATTGTGTGAGTCTGATCGGTTGATTAGCGTCCATGTGTATTCCATTTTTTGAGGATCAATTCGGCTACTGATCCAAATTCAAAAGTTTCAGGATTAATTTTTGTGGTTGTGGGTTTTGGATCTGGTCTATTTAATAAGGCCTTTGCATAGAGCTTATCATAATAGGTCAGTAATATTTCAAAACACGCCCTTATATTATCTTCTGCTAAAAAAGCCAAGGCGTTTTTTGTTTCTAAACCACCAAGTCTTTTTTTAATGCGGATAATGGCAGCAGCCAGCCCCCCCTTGTTAAGTCCGCCATAGGTTTTTACAATATGATCAAGTCGAATGTCAAAGGGGATGTCTAAAAAGAACACAGGTTTTTTTCTAATTACATCCCACATTAAATGTGGAATATTGACCAGCCCAATTCTTTGACTTTCATCTTCCAACCAGATATTCTTTTTCTCCGACAAAAAAATTTGAGTGGCGAGAATATTTTCAAACATCTCTTGTGATGGTTGAGGCTCTTGTCCGATGGCTCCAAAAGCCGACCCCTTATGGTTAGCAATACCCTCGAGGTCGATAACCGTTTCCCCCTTCTCTTTAAGTGATCTTAAAATCTCCGTTTTGGCAGAACCGGTATAACCTCCAAGGATAGTATATGCACGATCTTGTGCAAGATGTTGAATCGCCCAATTTCTAAAGGCTTTATATCCACCGATTATGGTATATATCTTAAAACCGTAAAGGTCAAGTAGCCAGGCAACAGCCGCGCTCCGCATCCCCCCTCTCCAGCAGTGCACCACCAATCTTTTTGCCGTCTCTTCTTTTGCCACCTCCTCTATCTGTTCTACCATGCGGCGCATTTTCGGACCAAAATAGTCCAATCCTATTTTGATGGCTTGTTCACGAGATAGTTGCTTATAGGTGGTTCCCACTACTTTTCTTTCTTCATCATTGAAGAGTGGCATATTGATGGCACCCGGAATGTGTGCGTGTGAATATTCCTGCGGGCTTCTAACATCAATGACCGGGATTCCGGTCATTGATAAAAATTCAGCTATGTCAATTTTGGTTACGGCCACCGATGTTTAGTTGTTCATGGAGGATAAGAATTCGGCGTTGTCTTTTGTGCCCCTCAAATTCTTTAACAACAACTGCATGGCCTCTTCTGCATTCATGTCGGCAAGATGATTTCTCAATACCCACATGCGATGCAATGTTTCTTTGTCGAGTAATAGATCTTCACGACGAGTTGAAGAAGCAGGAAGATCAATAGCGGGGAATACGCGTTTATTCGCCAATCTTCTATCCAGCTGCAATTCCATATTGCCCGTTCCTTTAAATTCTTCAAAGATCACCTCATCCATTTTGCTTCCTGTATCAATAAGTGCAGTAGCAATGATAGTAAGAGATCCACCATTTTCAATTTTACGCGCTGCACCAAAGAATTGTTTTGGCTTTTGCATAGCATTTGCTTCCACACCACCAGACAACACTTTGCCGGATGCTGGGGCCACGGTATTGTGCGCGCGCGCCAATCTTGTTATGGAGTCTAATAAGATAACCACATCGTGCCCGCACTCTACTAAACGCTTTGCTTTTTGCAGCGCAATGGTGGATACTTTAACGTGTTTTTCTGCTGGCTCATCAAAGGTTGATGCGATTACCTCTGCCTTTACACTTCTTTCCATATCGGTAACCTCTTCAGGTCGCTCATCGATCAACACGATCATAAGGTAACACTCAGGATGATTGGTTGCTATAGCATTGGCAACTTCTTTTAATAACACCGTCTTACCCACCTTGGGTTGCGCAACGATCAATCCACGTTGTCCTTTACCAATGGGCGAGAACAAATCCATTAATCGAGTGGAATACACATTGGGTGTAGTAGAAAGATTTAATCTTTCATAAGGGAAAAGTGGTGTAAGGTAATCGAAAGGAACACGATCGCGCACCTCTTCGGGCTTTCTTCCGTTAATGGTATCAACTTTTAAAAGCGCGAAATATTTTTCACCTTCTTTTGGAGGTCTAACCGCACCATAAACCGTATCACCCGTTTTTAATCCAAATAATTTTATTTGTGAAGGCGAAACATACACATCGTCAGGAGACGATAGATAATTATAATCCGAGCTTCTTAAAAAACCATATCCATCCGGCATCATTTCCAGTACCCCTTCGCCAATGATTACCCCATCAAATTCAACATTGAAAGCATCTGGTTGAGGAGGCGCTGCTTGTTGTTGGCCTTGTGGCTGACGTTTTAATGTAAAAGATTTTGTGCTTGGTGCCGCAGGGTCCACAACGAGTGAATTTCCTGAACCTTCTTCACCTGCAGGATTTTCTTTTTCAGATGATTGATCATCCTCAACTAGATCAGGAATAGATGATGAATCCGCTGCACTTGCTTTTTTTGGACGACCCCTTTTTCCTGAAACAGGAGCAGATTCTTCTTGCCGCGCCACCGGTTTAATTATTTTTTTAGTTTCTGATTCCACAATAGCTTCTTCAGTAGAATTTGATGTGCTTGTTTTTACAATTCTTTTTCTTTTACCCTTATCTGCGGCAGCACCACCGGATTCGCTGTTCAACAGCGCCTGCTTATCTAAGATTTTATAAACGAGATCTTGTTTACTTAGTTTTTTGGCATTCGGGATTTTTAGCTGCTCAGCAATATCGAGCAGTTCAGGAACGAGCATGTCGTTCAATTGAAGGATGTCGTACATATATGATCTAATAATAAAAATTGGCGATTATGCATTTTGGCCAAAAGGAAAATAAAATAGTTGAAAATTAGGGATGTTACGTTTCGCTTTCGGAGAATTGCTTGGACGTTATCAGCGAAGCCGACGCAATTTTAAGACGAATTTCCGAATGAGCCAAATAATTAACCAGGAAAGCAGAAAAAATCAGGCCAAGGTCACCCCTGCTTAAGTATCTTTGCAGCATGTTCAATAATCGCATCAAGATCAAAGAGCTTTTACAGCAAGAGCCCATTGGGGCCGATGTTATAGTAATGGGATGGGTACGAACATTCCGTAATAATCAGTTCATTGCCCTAAATGATGGCTCAACCAATGCGAATGTGCAGGTAGTGGCTGAATTGGGCAAATTTGATGAATCTTTATTGCGCCGACTTACGACCAGTGCGGCCATTAGGGTTCGGGGAAGGGTCGCGGCTTCTGTTGGAAAGGGCCAACGTTTAGAGATTGTAGCCGAATCTATCGATATATTGGGAGATTCTGACGCAGAAAAATATCCTCTCCAACCGAAAAAACACAGTTTGGAGTTTTTAAGGGAGATTGCCCACTTGCGATTCCGGACCAACACTTTTGGATCTATTTTCCGCGTTAGACACGCGTTAGCTTTTGCGGTTCACCGATTCTTTAACGACCGTGGCTTTTTGTATATGCATACGCCGATCATTACAGGATCTGATGCAGAGGGCGCTGGTGAAATGTTCCGCGTAACCACCCTACCCCTCAATGGAGCACCTGTTAATGAAGATGGATCCATTGATTTCAAGGAAGACTTTTTTGGTAAAAGCACGAACTTAACCGTAAGCGGACAACTGGAGGGTGAATTAGGCGCCACTGCTTTTGGTGAGATCTACACGTTCGGACCAACCTTTCGCGCAGAGAACTCGAACACATCAAGACATCTTGCAGAATTCTGGATGATCGAACCAGAAATGGCTTTTCATGATATCGAAGATAATATGAACTTAGCCGAAGCCTTTATCAAATACCTGATCGGTTATGTGATGGAGCACAATAGGGAAGACCTTGAATTTCTTGATGCCCGATTACAAGATGAAGAAAAATCGCTTCCTCAAGATAAGAGAAGTGAAATGGGGTTGATAGAGAAGCTGGAATTCGTATTACATAACGATTTTGAAAGAATCACCTACACAGAGGCCATTGATATATTGTTGGCTTCTCCGGCCTATAAGAAAAAGAAGTTTCAATATGAAGTGAAGTGGGGCATCGATATGCAAAGTGAACACGAAAGGTATCTGGTTGAAAAACATTTCAAAAAACCAGTTATCGTTCGCAATTATCCGAAAGACATAAAAGCATTTTATATGCGGCAGAATGATGATGGGAAAACCGTTGCCGCTATGGATATATTGGCACCCGGGATCGGCGAGATTGTTGGTGGCTCACAACGGGAAGAAAGACTTGAACTTTTAGAAAGCCGCATGAAAGAAATGAATATTCCAGCCGAAGAGTTATGGTGGTACCTGGATACAAGACGCTTTGGTACTGTTCCGCACAGTGGCTTTGGCCTTGGATTTGAGCGCATGGTGCTGTTTGTAACAGGAATGGGAAACATCAGAGATGTAATACCATTTCCGAGAACACCCAAGACGGCTGAGTTCTAAATTTAATTCTGGTAATACCGAACTCTCCTGATCACATCTTCTCGTATATTAAAGTAGAAAAGATTGTAATCCCCTACATGATAATTCTTCGACGTGTATAATGCTGATCCGGGGAACCGGGGTCTGCTTATCCATAATACATTCCCATTTACTCTTGCATTTGAGGGCGCCGGAACCCTCTTATTATAATTCATCAACAGCGCCCCCTTGTGCAATGATTTTTCTGCAAGTGTCGTATCTGTAGTCCAGCTTAACGGATTGGTTACCGTAACCGTCTTTTCCTTTTTTATGTATTCTGGTCCTTCAAAATTTTCACGAAAGGTTCTCCAGGTTAGGTAACATTCGGTTTGTGTTGAATCTTTACAAGGAAAAATATTTTTGAACGTACCATCTTTTATGGGCATACCAACCAAATAAGCGGCAACCAGTTTTTCTTTTAACGGTGTTTCGTCCACCAACTCTTTTATCAGTCTGGCCGCATGTTGTGTACCTTGGCTGTGTGCAGCAATAATGAAAGGTTTATTTCTGCATAAACTCAAATAATACTCAAATGCTTTTTTAACATCTGCATACGCGGTATCAAATGTTTTTCTAATTAATGCCGTGTCTTCATTATAATACATCTGAATATGTCCCTGTCTATACCGAGGCGCAAATATATTTTGCTGACTATTAAAAGCGCTAGCCTGATATAATATGGAACTGTAATCTGTTTTAGCATTCAGCGTGTCATCAGAAAATTTACCATTGAACACTCCATTGAATTTTCCGGTAAAGGTTGTGGGGTGTAAAAAGAAAATATCTACTGATGTATCTCTTGTTTTATTCTCTACAGCCAGAGAGATGGAATCCGATGGATCCCATTTGTCGGGATGCGCTGCCCAGTAATCAAGGTTATCATAATGGGGCTGATCATCAAGCACCTTCCCCCCCGCAGCTCCGGTATTGATTTTGGTATAATAGTTTGGCGAACAAGCATATATGAATAAAAACAATAATATGAAAGGGGTAAATTGTTTCATGATGACGAATCTTTATGTACCAGTTAAAATGTAATTCCCGCTATTTTTGTTTACCAGAATCTAAAATTGCATCTTTTTCGACACATACCATTTTTAAGGGCAGTATTTCTTCATGCTATTTCTGCGTTTGGCGGTCCACAGGGCCATTTGGGCATGATGCTCCGGACATTTGTGCATAAGCGAGGGGATGTCACTGAAGAAGAGCTTCTGGATTACAACGCCTTTTGTCAATTATTGCCGGGCGCCTCTTCTACTCAGGTGTTGACCTTAATTGGCTTAAGACGCGGAGGGCCCATACTCGCTTTTCTTACCCTACTGATCTGGATACTACCCGCTTCGGTTATTATGGGTTTATTTTCTTTTCTGGTGGTGTATTTAGATCAACATAATATAGGTTCTGGATTTTACTTTATTCAACCCATGGCGATAGGGTTTTTAGCATTCGCAGGATTTCGGGCCTTTAGATTAATTATTCGCGATACGCTTACGCGGGTGTTAATGTTAGTGTCTTTATTGGTCACCTTTTTATTTTTTAAAACGCCCTGGATATTTCCGAGTGTACTTATTGTTGCTGGAGCGGTGAGTATGTTGTTTTGGAAGAAAGAGACCGCAGATGTACTAACCTCAAAACGTAAATCCTTGCGTTGGGGAAACTTTATTTTGTTTGCCTTAGTGTTTATAGGAAGTGCATTTCTTTCTGAAACGGCGCGAAAGCAAGATTGGGAAAGCAGAAAAGTGTATAATCTTTTTGAGAACGTATATCGTTTTGGTAGCATTGTGTTTGGTGGAGGCGATGTGCTGATCCCTATGATGTATGAACAATATGTAGTGCGTCCAAACACGGAACGCATCATGCGTACTAACCGAAATGTTATTAAGATAGAACGCGATCAGTTTCTTACCGGTGCTGGTGTAATCCGTGCGATACCGGGTCCCGTATTTTCTGTTGGTTCATATGTTGGTGGATTGGCCTTGCAGTCTGGTGGGGTATCGATGCAGGTATTGGGTTGTGTATTGGGGACGATCGCTATTTTTTTACCCAGTATTTTACTGGTGCTATTCTTTTTTCCTGTTTGGCAATACTTGCATAAGTATCCTTTGTTCCTCCGCGCTATTTCTGGTGTCAACGCTGCTGTTGTAGGGATCATGTTTGCCTCTACGTTATACTTAGGCAGCGATATCGTGGTGCCGGATGTATTACGTGGTACTACACTTGGTTATCTTGAATTACTAACGATAATCGGAACCTTTGTTTTGTTGCAATTCACTAAACTCCCCGCACCGGTGATCGCTTTGATTTGTTTATTGTTGGGCCTGTTTTAAGATTGGGTCAATGCTTATAATAACCGTTCTGCTCAATATACTCCAACACATTATCGGGTACGAGATAGCGTATGGATTTCCCTTCTTTAATTTGATTTCTAATATGTGTTGCGGAGATCTGTAATAATGGTGCATCCATGAAGGAGGCTTTAACAGGAAGATCTTTTCTTGCTATGATGTCGGGGCGATTATATACCAGAAATGGATATCTCTTCATCAATACATCCGCATTTTTCCATTTGTCGAGGTTTTGAAAACTATCGCTTCCAATGATAATAGAAAATGCGTGTTGCGGATATTTTTCTTCCAGATATTGTAGTGTATCGATCGTATAAGAAGGACGCGGTAATCTGAATTCGATATCAACCGCTTTAAATTTCGGCTCTTTTTCAACGGCTAGTCTAACCAAATGTAGCCTGTCGTATTCATTCAGTAGAGACGTTTGTTGTTTAAAAGGATTGTGGGGTGTCACTACAAACCAGATCTGGTCGAGCTCAGCCTTTTCCAAAACATAGCTTGCTATAATAAGGTGACCAGTATGGATGGGATTAAAGGAACCAAAGTAGAGGCCTACGTTCATGGTAATAAGTTAGATCACTTCTACAATTACTTTCGCTGCCTCGTTTAACCGAAGACTTACCTGATATCCCGCCACCTCAATAGCAATAGGATCTCCAAGTGGTGCCACCTGTTGTATCATTACTTTCTCTCCGGGTATGAACCCCATCTCCATTAGCTTAAGAAAGATCTCATCTTGTTCAAAATCTTTGATGATCACGGTTACACCCACCGGTATTTCAGAAAGTCTCTTTTCACCACTTTTCATATTTGCAAAGTTACGTTGCAGACCTTTACTATTTTTGGCAAATGAAAAGAATTCGCTTTCATGAGCAGCATCCCGCCAGATGGTTCAGGAATCGCACCTTTATGAAGGACGCCCTACTCCGCCTTTTTAAAAAAGAAGGACATGAATTGGAGCAGCTCGACGTGATCTTCTGTTCGGATGCGTTTTTGCTGAACCTGAATCAGGAATACCTTGGCCACGACACCTATACGGATATAATCACCTTTGACCTATCGAATAGGAAAGAAATTGCCGTCTTAGGCAAAAAATTGCCTATCATCGGCGAGCTGTACATTTCTATTGATCGTATTCAGGAAAACGCCCGGCAGTTTCAAGCAGACCGCCAAACTGAATTAAATCGGGTGATCTTCCACGGCTGTCTCCACTTGTGTGGTTTCGGCGACAAAAAAAAGCATGAAAAGGAGCTAATGAAGGCAAAAGAAGAGGAATATATCAAACGATACGCCCGGAACTTGCCTCGTTAAGGGCGGCTAGTTCCACGTGGAACATGGTAATTACTCAGGATTTATCCCATCCCGGCATGGGTTGGTTCAATAGTTCCCGAACTTCTCCTTTTAATCGTCACCTTGCACCCCTTACTTTATTAGAAAAAGGAATCTTTTAGCCCGTTCCACGTGGAACATGCCCATTAGTTGATTAGCTAATAACTCCCTGGTTGTCTATCTTTGTACTATGTTTCCAAAATATGATGTAATCGTTGTAGGGGCTGGGCATGCTGGCTGTGAGGCTGCTGCTGCTGCTGCTAATATGGGGAGCAAGACTTTACTGGTAACCATGAACCTCCAAACGATCGCGCAGATGAGTTGTAACCCTGCCATGGGGGGAATTGCAAAAGGTCAAATCGTTAGAGAGGTCGATGCACTTGGTGGATACTCGGGAATGGTTACAGATCAAACGATGATTCAGTTCAGAATGTTGAATCGTTCCAAAGGGCCGGCAATGTGGAGCCCAAGGGCACAGTCAGACCGCATGCTTTTTTCACAACGGTGGAGGGAAATGCTGGAGGCCACGCCTAATCTTGACTTTTATCAAGATATGGTTAAGGGTTTACTGGTAAAGGATGGTAGATGCCACGGGGTGATAACTGGACTTGGTCATCAAATTGAAGCCGGAGCGGTGGTGCTGACCAATGGTACTTTCTTAAATGGCCTGATCCATATTGGTGAAAAACAATTTGGCGGCGGACGGATGGCTGAAAAAGCAGCATCGGGGATCACAGAGCAATTGGTGGAACTGGGCTTTGAAAGCGATCGACTAAAAACAGGAACGCCTCCCCGAATCGATGGGCGCTCTCTGGATTATTCCAAAATGGAAGAACAGAAAGGGGATGATGTGATCACGGGATTTTCCTATATGGATGTCCCAAAAATAAAAGGAGACCAACAAAGAAGTTGCTGGATAACCTATACGGATCAACATGTTCATGATATATTGAAAACAGGGTTTGATCGAAGTCCGATGTACGCCGGTAGAATAGAGGGCGTCGGACCAAGATACTGCCCGAGTATAGAAGATAAGATCAATCGATTTGCCGATCGGGAGCGACATCAGTTATTTGTAGAGCCGGAAGGATGGAACACGATCGAGATCTATGTAAACGGATTCTCTACTTCTTTGCCGGAAGACGTACAATACAAAGCCCTGCAAAAAGTACCGGGATTTGAAAATTGCCGAATGTTCCGACCAGGCTATGCCATTGAATACGATTACTTCCCGCCTACACAGTTATCTTATTCCCTTGAGACTAAAAAAGTCGAGAATCTATTCTTTGCGGGACAAATAAATGGCACAACCGGATACGAAGAAGCGGCTTGCCAGGGATTAATGGCGGGAATGAATGCACATCTAAAATGTAAAGGCCAACCGCCTTTTATCTTAAAGCGTAGCGAAGCCTATATTGGCGTATTGATTGATGACCTGATCAGCAAGGGAACGGAAGAACCATACCGTATGTTCACCTCACGCGCTGAATACCGAACCCTACTCCGGCAAGATAATGCCGATTTGCGCTTAACAAAAATGTCATATGAGCTTGGACTGGCGTCTCAGGAACGGATAGACAGGGTTCGTCAAAAAGAGCAATCCGTTGAAAAGTTGAAAACGCTTTTATTTGATGTAGCTGTTGAGCCATCCATGGTGAACGACTACCTCGAATCTAAAGGATCCGCTTTGCTGAAAGAAAAACAAAAAATTGGCCAGGTTCTGTTGCGGCCCAACATATCGATAGAAGAATTATATGAATTGCCTGCCCTAAAAGAGGTAATCGGAGTATTTGATGTAGAGTCTCTTCAACAAGCAGAGATCCAGATCAAATACGAGGTGTATATTGAAAAAGAAAAAGAATTGGTATCTCGAATGAATCAAATGGAATCATTGGAAATTCCAGAAAACTTCGATTTCTTTCGTGTGCAGGCCATTAGCGCTGAAGCACGTGAAAAATTAAATAGAATCCGCCCGCGTACACTTGGTCAAGCATCCAGAATATCGGGTATCAACCCAAGCGATGTACAAATCTTGATGGTGTTCATGGGCAGATAGATGGTAGAATAATCATTCATCTTCGAACGTATATCCATATTCATCATGGAAATTATTGGTTATATCGCATCGCTACTCATTGGTATTACGCTAGGCCTAATCGGCGGCGGCGGCTCGATACTAACCGTTCCGGTTTTGGTCTATCTTTTTCATGTGGAACCTGTATTGGCCACAGCCTATTCATTATTTATTGTAGGCGCTACAAGCTTTGTAGGTGTATTCCCAAAATACAAGCATAATATGGTGAACCTGCGAACGGCCATCATATTTGGAATCCCATCCATCATTTCTGTATATGGAACCAGAAAGTGGATACTACCGGCCATCCCAGAAAATATTCTCCGAATAGGCGGTTTCACCCTCACCAAGCCCCTCTTGCTGATGTTATTATTTGCCGTATTAATGACAGCAGCATCTATCAGTATGATAAGCGATAAAAGCAGTGAAGAGAAATCGGCATCTGCCAACGAGCTCAACTTTAATTACCCGTTAATCATACTTGAAGGTATAGTTGTAGGAATACTAACCGGATTGGTTGGTGCCGGAGGAGGATTCTTGATTATTCCAGCGTTGGTGTTCTTAAGTAATCTACCTATAAAGCAAGCCATAGGAACTTCCTTATTGATCATTGCGATGAAATCGCTTTCTGGTTTTATAGCAGACCTTTCTCACACGGCGATAGAATGGCCACTATTATTAACGATTACAGGCCTGGCAGTAGTTGGCCTTTTCTTGGGAAATAAACTGAATAAAAAAATAAATGCAACATTTTTGAAAAAAGGATTTGGCTGGTTTGTTCTGGTAATGGGAATCTATATCATCATTAAAGAACTTTTTTTATAGCAAGTGGATTTGTGATATTGCTCCTATTTTTGTTTTACTAAATTGATCTATATGCAATCGTTTCTGGATTTTGTTCGCCAACCCTGGCCATGGTATGTAGCCGGTCCGTTGATCGGACTGACTGTTCCACTGTTGTTGATCCTGGGCAACCGAACATTTGGCATTTCCTCTTCACTGCGCCACATCTGCGCAGCCTGTATCCCAGCGAATATCAGCTTCTTTACCTACGACTGGAAAAAAGAATCCTGGAATCTCCTTTTTGTAACTGGAGTATTCATAGGTGGTGTACTTGCGGGAACGTTGCTTGATGATCCTAATCCTGTTCAGGTACATCCGAAATTAGTAGAAGAGCTTGCCCGTTATGGTATAGCTGATTATTCATCGCTCGTTCCGGGAGATGTATTTAACTGGCCAGCCTTATTTACGGTAAGAGGATTTATACTGATGATCGTTGGCGGATTTCTGGTTGGATTTGGAACACGTTATGCAGGAGGTTGTACATCTGGACATGCGATCATGGGACTATCCAGCTTGCAATGGCCTTCACTTGTAGCCACCTGTTGCTTTATGGCCGGAGGATTTATTATGGCCAATCTGATCCTTCCTGCAATCATGAAATTATAATAACCTAAAAGATTAGTAATGTCAATCAATACCAATACAGATTATGAAGTGCGATCGCTCGATGCACAATGCGTAAATAATATGGACGAATCCCAACCGGGATGGCACCTGATCAAATACCTCATCATGGGGGTGCTTTTCGGTATTTTATTAGTGAAGGCAGAAGTATTATCCTGGTTTAGAATCCAGGAAATGTTCCGTCTGCAAAGCTTTCACATGTTCGGCGTGATCGGCTCTGCCGTGGTGGTGGGCATGATATCTGTTTTGATCATCAAAAAATTCAACATCAAAACTATTTATGGTGAAAAGATTATTATCCCGAATAAGCGCTTCAACCAAGGGCAGATCTATGGGGGGTTGATCTTTGGTTTTGGTTGGGCCCTAACGGGCGCATGTCCTGGTCCGCTATTTGCACAGATCGGAACCGGTGCCACAGTGGTAATCGCTACTTTGCTTAGTGCTATTGCCGGAACATGGGTCTATGGATTATTACGTGAAAAATTACCTTCGTAATTGTTTTCATGAAAGTGCTTGCTTCTGTCATATTATTATTGAGCGCCGTACTCTCTTGCTCCAGTCCACCCATGCTGGAACTGCGTGAGGAGGCTCCATGGCAAGGATGGAATAAATATCAGATCAAGCCTAGTGATACATTAGTGGCCTATGGTCATGAACTCATCGCCAATACATCTTATTATCTCGGTCCAAAAGGAAAAGTAGCTGCCCTCACTAACGGCATGAATTGTCAGAATTGTCATCTGGAAGGCGGAACGCTACCCTGGGGAAATAATTATAGCGCCGTTGCGTCAACCTATCCAAAATTCAGAGCCAGAAGCGGTGGATTAGAAACCATATCCAAAAGGGTTAATGATTGTATGGAAAGAAGTCTGAATGGAAAACCACTCGATACGACGAGTCGTGAAATGCAGGCCATCATCGCCTATATGAAATGGCTGGGCGATGATGTGCCCAAGGGTAAATCACCTAAGGGGGCTGGGATTAAGGATCTTCCTGAAATGGACCGTCCGGCAGATCCGAAACAGGGTTTATTGGTTTATCAGCAACATTGCCAGAGTTGTCATGGCGCCGATGGTGGTGGTCAGAAAAATATCGATGGCTATGGATATACGTATCCGCCATTGTGGGGCGCATCCTCTTATAATACCGGCGCAGGTATGTATCGAATTTCTCGCCTGGCGGGGTACGTAAAATACAATATGCCACAAGGACTGGCTCATTACCAAAAACCAGTATTGACCAACGAAGAATGTTGGGATGTTGCCGCTTATATTAACTCGAAGCCTCGTCCGGTAAAAGATCTAACCGGCGATTGGCCGGATATTTCCAAAAAACCGAAAGACCATCCCTTTGGTCCTTTCGCGGATAGCCAAACAGAGGAGCAGCATAAATATGGCCCCTGGACAAAAAATAATTCAGGCGGCATTAAATAAGATCCACTCTTTGATGATCGATTTTACTTTTTCCATTTCTGACAGGATCTCATTTTCAAAAAACCTCAACACATAATAGCCGCGTTGACGAAAGAATAACTCCTTCTCTAATCTCAACCTGTTTTCATGTTTAGAACTCCTTGTATTATCGATCTCTATAATGAGTCGAAGTTCCAGACAAAGAAAAGCTGCATGGTGATCATGCAGCTCAATACGTCTATTGAAACAATACCCCAACATTTTTTTATCCTTCAATAATTCTCTCCAAAGCATGGTTTCAGCTTCCGACATTTTTGTTCGGATACTATACGTTAGAATTTGAAGCATGAGTAAGCATATTATGGAATATGCTATAAATCAATTTGATGCCCGATGTGTATTCCTCCTTGCTGGATACGTACATAACGATTGGATGATGAAAATCTACATCATTTCCATGCTCGACTGTTTCCAAAAATCCACCTTCTTCCTAACTAAAAAAACAATTGGGGAACAAAGGGCTATTCCGTAATTCCGCCAATGATGTTATTAACCTCTTCTTCTGTATTTCTAAGTCTGGACTCACAGAACTTGAGAAGATCTGCTGCGCGCTTAACTTTAGCCGCCAGCTCATCAACAGAAAAACTTTCCAATTCAATAGCCTTGCAGATGTCATTCAATTCCTCGAATGCTGCTTTATAAGTCATGTTTTCTTCCATCTGTTTTATCTTTTATTTCAACGGTTAAAATGGAATCTTTTAATTCCACTTGTATAATATCTCCTGTTGTTAATTGCTCTCCGGAAGTGATGATCTTTTCATCTTTAACGATAATAGCAAACCCCCTTTTTAGTGTATCGGCTGGCGAAGCAACCTTTATCATGGATTTATAGATATTGACAAATCCTTGTTCTTTCTTCAAACATCGGAGCGGAAATTTTAGAAGTGAGTTTTTGAAGTATTGAATCTTCTCTCGCTCTCTGGATAGTATATGTATAGGCTCGCTGCAAATGAAATGTGATACTGCACTCAACGTTTTGTGATGACCCGCTAACAGCTCTCTGCTAACATTGGTCACCACATTTTGTACTTGATTCATCTGCCGTCTGGCATTCGACAGCTGTTGCTGAACGCGGATCAATACTGTTTGCTGCAGATACATAATCTCTTCTTCAAATCTTCTGTTATGTGCGATGATAAACTCTGCCGCCTTTGTGGGAGCATTCGTTTCCGTATTGGCCATCAGATCTGCAATGGACTGATCTTTCAAATGTCCGATACCCGTAATGATCGGTATTGGAAATTTTGCAATTGCCTTACAGAGATAAAAATCATTGAATAACAGAAAATCCGTTTCGGCCCCACCTCCGCGAATGATGACTACAATATCATAAGGTTGCTTCGATTGAAATACACGGATCAACTGCTCCACTAATAATGTTGCATTAGCCTCCCCTTGAACCTGCGTGTGATAGGTGTCAACATGAAAAGAATAACCAAATCGATTGCCCATCAAGGTATGCATGAAATCTCCATACCCGGCCGACTGTTTCGATCCTATAAGGGCGATGCGTTGCAATACGGGATGGATGGTCAGTCCTTTATTCTTGGTTATGATCTGATCTCCTTGTTTGGTTATAAAATCAGGACACTCCCGAAGCAATCGTTCGATCGTTTCTCGCTTTTGCTTTTCTAATTCTCCCAGCGTGAACGAAACATCAATGTCCATCAGCCGGAGCTTCATTCCATAGCTGATATGAAAGTCGATCTGCACTTTACATAACACCTGAATACCACTTGTAAATTTTTGTCCGGTTGATTTTTCAAATGCAGCAATATGTTTTGATCCTTCAGACCAACTTACTGCCGACATCCTCGCGATCAGTTTGCCCGACTGCCGATCTTTTTCTACCAGATCAAAATAATGACTCTCCTTATCTGCATAAAATTTATGATCACTCACATCTGCCATTACCCAATACGATTGAGTGGCAAAATGATCTTGCAGAACATGTTGAATTTGCGTTGCGAGTTCGGAAAGACGTAGTTTGTTCAATGGATCAATTCGCTAATTGGCTAATTTACTAATTATCGATGGCAAACCTGATCCGGATAATGAAAAGAATTCGTTAAATAGCCGATCAATCTTTATTCCCGAAAAGATTAATTTTTTGCGAAAAAGGATCAAATAATTTATCCAGTAATTCTGCTACGATTTGCCGCGTTAGGAATTGATCCTGCTTTGCTTCTGGCATTCCACATATTTGCATATGATGGCTAATATCCTTTGCTAGATCTTTCCCTTTATAAAAGGGCTCCATGATGTTAACGAATAACGATAATGAAACGTTTTCCATTGGCGATGAAACATTAGTCGGATAATAATCCTGCAGATCTTTAATGAATTGTTTTGTATTGACCAGGGAATCAGGATAAAACCAGGTACGATTTGCCCAGCTTTGTGGAGTTGGTTTTCCTTTTAATATTCCGGTAGCTCCAATACGTTGAATGGCCTTGAAATATGGATGCGCAGGCTTGACATCATTATACGGCATGATCGATGCTTTGGATGCGATCAGTTGTTGCTGTACTTCACGTACCGAAAGTTTTCTGGCCGGGATATTTTTCTTCACGGCAAGAGCAGCCATGGTGCCCGCCGCTTGCCCAGTGAGCAATACAACCGGCTGAAGTCGGGTAGTACCATTCGCTACATTCGATACGCTGATCCCCTTTTCAGCTACGATCAATCCATCCATTGTTTCCGGGATGAGCGCAGCCATAGGAATATTAAAGGATGGGATTGGATAAAACTCCAATTGTTGTGGAGCATCCAGATTTTTTTTGTGATGATGATCAATAGGATAATCGCCAACTGAAATTCCGGTGCGATATAATGGTTGATCAAATGGATGTGCAATCTGTGTCATCGTGTAGCGTACAATACCTTTCAGTCTGCGCCCCTCACGATGATATGGGATTAACGCAAGACGATCTGAAGTAGGGAACTCATCATCTGTTAATCCCAGATGCTTGTATCCCAATTGTGTTTGAATAAAATAGATGAATCGGAGTGTGGTCTGTTTGGCTTTTTCCAGTTCTTTCTCTCGTTGTGCTGGATGTAGCTCCACGATATTTAAGTATGTATCGTTTCCAAAATTCGGCCAGTTCAACATGTACTTGCCATTGGGTAATTTGGCGTAATCAAGCATTTTCTTCGCATCAACTGTCGGTTGCTTTCTGGACTTATCGATATAGTAATCCGTACATGCCCCATCAAATTCACGCGGATCATAACCCGCAGGTTTTACGATCGTACAATCACGCCCTACCCCATAATTTTTTAATAGCGCCACGAGAGTGAGATCTTGCACAATATCATTTGTTTGGCTTACCCCAACAGTTTCACCGGTTACCGAACCCGCTTCCATTCCCAGGCTATATGGCACTTGAGCCATAGCCATCACATCGCCCAACTCTGTAGCATCAATGATTTGTCTGGCTTGTATAGACAGTGTGGATCCGTTTGTTAAATGGTGGAATGTGGCTCCTGTAATCCTGTTTTGCTTTTTGGATACCGAGCTCAATCGATATCCAGCTTTTACCTGCAGATTTTTTTCTGCAGCTACCATCGACTTTAAAATACTATCTGCAACATGTGGTTCAAAATGTGTATTACTAACCCAACCGGTGGCTACTTTGTTTGGACCACCATAGTGTGCATAGATTTTCTCTCTGAACTCGCCCCAAAGCCCCGATGGTAATTCATGATTCCCGTCAATAGCCGAAACCCCTGCTGCCGAAAGCATGCCCCCAAGCCATGGTGTTTCTTCCACGATGATCGTTTTAGCCCCTAATCGAGCTGCTTGAATACCGGCTGCCGTTCCTCCAATACCCCCGCCGATCACGAGTACATCTACATCAATAGTTTGGGCAGATAAGCGGATTGTGGTAATGAATACTATAATGAGTATGCCGATCTTTTTCATAAATATCATTGTGAGTGGCAAGTTCGGAAATCATCCGATATCCATCATCAGTTTTTTCTGCTAATTTTTATGCGGATAAAACTATTTTTGGAAGGTCAAAACACGGAACATGAAAAAATTTGTCGCAATAGTTTTGCTCTCGTTGGTCCACCAGGTTAATATGGCACAGAATCTGACCCGATTCGTGGATCCATTCTTAGGAACAGGGGGACATGGACATGTTTATCCTGGTGCGACCACACCATTTGGTATGGTCCAGTTAAGTCCGGATAACGGGACCAACGGCTGGGACTGGTGTGGCGGATATCATTATAGCAGCGATAGTATCGCTGGATTCAGTCACACCCACCTGAGTGGAACGGGTATTGGCGACTGGTGTGATATTTCAATGTTACCGATTACCGATACAGCAGGTTTTCGAAATCCATATGTGAAGATTCCATTTTCACATCAAGATGAAAAAGCTCGTCCAGGCTATTATGAAGTGAAGCTGGGTAATGGTGTTCAGTGTGCGTTAACGGCAACAGCCAGAAACGGCTATCATCAATATCGTTTTCCCGAAGGTAAAGGATGGTTGAGAGTTGATATGGGATTTGCGATCAACTGGGATGCCCCTACTGATGGTATGTTGGAGTTACTGAACGATTCAACGCTGGTTGGCTATCGCTCATCAACGGGATGGGCAAAAGGTCAAAAAGTGTTTTTTGCTGCGCGGTTTTCATCTACAATAAAATCAAGTGGATTTTATGATGGTGAACGATCAGGATCGGCATATCTGGGGAAAAAAGTAAAAACCTTGCTTCGTTTTGAAACAGGAAACAAAACGTTGTTGGTTCGGGTTGGGTTGAGTTCAACCAGTGTGGCTGATGCGCTGGCTTCATTAGCTGAAACAAAAGGCAGATCATTCGATGCGGTGGCTAAAGCAACAGAATCGATCTGGGAAAAAGAATTGGGAAAGATAAAGATCAATGTGAACGATAAAGACTTGGCTACTCGTTTTTATACGGCGATGTATCGTGGCTTTCTGGCGCCTAATCTGTATTCCAATGCAGATCAACGTTATCGTACGCACAACGACGAAATAAAACAGCATAAAGGAGATAAGTACACCATTTTTTCCAACTGGGATGTATTTCGTGCGCTGACTCCATTGTTCACGATTGTGCAGCCTGAAAAAGTTCCGGTATTCATCAACAGCATGTTGAGCTTTTATGATGATAATGGATTACTACCCGTTTGGGATATTAGTACATGGGAAGCGAATACGATGACGGGATATCATGCCGTTCCTATCGTTGCTGATGCCATTCTGAAAAACATAAAAGGCTTTGATCATGCCAAAGCTTTTGAGGCGATGAAAAAAAGTGCGCATCAGCAAAAGCGTGGAACCCCTGACTATATCCGTTTTGGTTATCTTCCGCAAGACAAGCATGGATGGAGTGTGACGGTAACGCTGGAATATGCATTTGATGACTGGTGCATTGCGCAGGTTGCCAAGAAGATGGGTAAGATGGATGAGTACGATCAATACATGAAACGTGCGATGAGTTATAAAGCCTTATTTGATAAGGAGACTGGATTCATGCGCGCGAAAGATAGTACGGGGAAATTTATTGAGCCTTTTGATCCCTTATTGAGTGAGCATGGATTTGAAGGACAATACATTGAAGGGACGGCCTGGCAACATAGTTTTTTTGTGCCGCATGATGTAAATGGATTCGCAGATCTTTTTGGCGGAAAAGATAAGTTGGTCAACAAGATCGATGAACTATTTGCCTCACCCTCCATATTACATGGCACCAATACATCTGAAGATGTATCCGGTTTGATCGGACAATACGCACATGGAAATGAGCCCTCTCATCACATCATCTATATGTACACCGCTTTGGGTCATCCCGAAAAAGCAGCCGAAAAAATTAAGCTGGTTACCGATAGTTTGTATAAAACGGGTCCGGAAGGATTACCTGGCAATGAAGACTGTGGCCAGATGAGTGCCTGGTTTATATTTTCTGCATTGGGTTTCTATCCGATGAATCCTACTTCGGGTGTGTATATGTTTGGGCTGCCATTAGTGGAAAATGCCAAGATCAAATTGCCTGGTGGAAAAACCTTTGAGGTATTGACGCGCAGCAAAACCGGCAGTCGGAATAAAATTGAAAAGGCCAGTTTGAATGGTAAAAATATCCCGATACATTCCATCACGCACCAGCAATTGATGCAGGGAGGGCAGTTAATTCTTGAATTAGAGTAATCAGCCTCAACTTTTTGTGTGCTATTCCGTTTAATGAATATATGAAACGGATCGTATTCTTTTTAACATTTGTGCTGGCCCAGAACTGGGTATGGGCGCAGGGCACTGGCGCAGTAAGTGGAAGTATCGTAAATAAGAATAACCAGCAGCCATTGGCCGGCGTTACCATCGAACTTAAGCCTGGAGAGAAGAAAGGCCTTAGCGATAGTTCAGGAAGTTTCAGGATTTCCGGGATCCAGCCCGGCAGTTATGCCATTAGCTTTTCAGGGGTAGGATATATAAGCAAAACCATCAACAACCTGGTGATCACCACGGGTAATGAAACCAATTTGCAAGTGGAGCTTGACCAAGATGTGCAGCAGTTAGGCGCCGTGGTTGTGAGTGGACGTCGGAACACAGCAAAGGTAGCTACTATTGAAAGTCCGCTGAGCATTCAACGACTAACCACAGAAGAGATAAAGGCGAATCCTGGAGGAAATTTCGATATCAGTAAAGTGATCCAATCCTTACCCGGAGTTGGAGGCGGAATTGGTGGAGGTAGTTTTCGAAATGATATTATCATTCGTGGGGGATCACCCAGTGAGAATGTATTTTATTTAGATGGGATAGAAGTACCGATCATCAATCACTTCAGTACACAAGGAAGTGGAGGTGGGCCACAAGGAATTTTAAACGTGAGTTTTATTGAAGATGTTCGGTTGAGTACATCTGCATTTGATGCACGATATGACAATGCCCTGAGTTCTGTATTTCAATTCAAACAGAAAAATGGTAATGCAAAACGAGTGCAGGGAAACATTCGATTGAGTGCATCAGAATTTGCTGCAACCTTTGATGGGCCACTGAGTAAGAAGACAACCTTTTTAGCCTCTGCGCGAAGAAGTTATTTACAATTTTTGTTTCAGGCCATAGATCTGCCTATTCGCCCGAACTATTGGGATTTTCAGTTCAAGACCACCACCCGGATCGATAAGAAGACAACACTAACCTTTTTGGGTATTGGTGCAATCGACGAATTCAGATTTGCTGCTCCAAAAGAAGCTACGCCTGAAAAATTATATGTAATCAATTCTAATCCCATCGTCAATCAGTTGTCATACACTGTTGGTGCCACCTTGAAGCGGTTAACCAATAAAGGATACTGGAATCTCGCCATCAGCAGAAATACATTAGACAACCAAGCGGATAAATATTTGGATAACGATAGACAGGTGGAAACAGAGCGAACATTCAAGATCAAAAGTTTGGAAACAGAGAATAAGCTGCGATTAGATGTGAACAATAATTATGGAGACTGGAAATTAAGTTATGGAGCTGTTTTGCAAAATGTGGATTTCTCCAATCAGTTTTTCCAGGTGTTTCGGCAGCCTGTGAAAGATGCTCAAGGAAATGTGTTGATTCCGGGGGTAACCTTTAATTCAAATCGCGATTTGAATTTTCTTCGTTACGGCGCCTTTGCCCAATTGGGCCGGAGGTTACTTAATAACCGTTTAGGTTTAAGTGCCGGGTTGAGAGCAGATGCCAATACAGCAGAGAATGGAAATGGTAATGTACTAGATCAGTTAAGTCCACGCGTTAGTGTGAGCTATGCCTTGAGCGATAAGCTAAATGTGAGTTCCAGTTATGGGATGTATTATCGTTTGCCCTCCTATACACAACTATCATTTTCAGTTAGTAATCCAGGTGAGTATATACGCAGTACCCATTGGGTAGGTGGATTCGAGTTTTTACCTTCCTCTACTACTCGATTTACCATTGAAGGGTTTTATAAGCAATACACGAACTATCCGGTAAGTATTCCTGATGGTATCAGCTTAGCCAATAAGGGAACCGAATTTGGTGCGATAGGCAATGAGCCGGTCAAGCAAGATGGAAAAGGTCGTGTATGGGGTATTGAATTCTTTGCGCAGCAAAAGTTGACCAAGCGATTCTTTGGCGTATTCAGTTATACGTATTATCGATCTGAATTTACAGGTGCCAATGGTGTTTATGTACCTGCCAGTTGGGACAACCGACATTTAGTGAGTGCGACGATGGGGTATAAACTGGGAAAGAATTGGGAATTAGGATTGAAGTTCCGTTATCAGGGAGCTGCGCCCTATACACCCTATAATATGGAGCAGAGTCAGTTGAACTATATGACCTTGGGCACGGGTGTATTTAATTTTGCACAGGCGAATAGTTTACGTTTACCCGCATTTCATGCAGGAGATCTTAGGATCGATAAGAAATGGAACTATAGAAAAACGACATTAGATCTGTTTTTGGATATAACGAATTTCTATGCGAATACATCTGCAGGCGTTCCCAACTTTACCTTTAAGCGGGTAGCGGATAATAGTGCTTTTGCCACAACAGATGGAGCACCCATTCGCCAGGATGGGAAGAATGCCATACCTGTATTACTGGAGAATATCGATGGGACCTTGTTGCCTACGATCGGGTTTATAGTTGAGTTCTGATCTTTCTGTTGATCGATTCTCAACGATGCGTGAAGACTATGTTAAGAATATAGGTTAACTTGGTAAAAGGTTAAACCGAGGATATCTTCAATAGTCTAATTCAGTATGAGACCATCCATCATCGTTTTTGGAATCGTATGGATTATTGCTGCTTGCAGTAAATCATCCTTACCAACGTATCCCGCTGTTTCCGCTGCATTTGGATCTAACTTGAATTTACAAGCCCTGACTGATTATGCGGGGCAGCTTAAACCAGCTTATGTAGTTAAAGATAATGCCCGCGGTTTTGTGCTCGATAATGCGAAGGCAACATTAGGAAGAGTTTTATTTTACGACAAGAATTTAAGCATAACCAATAAGGTTAGTTGTGCCAGTTGTCATAAGCAGAAGTTTGCATTTAGTGATACGGCTGTTATAAGCAATGGTGTGGAAGGTGGTTCAACTCTTCGGCATTCGATGCGTTTGGTGAATATACGATTTGCGATGGAGCCGAAGATGTTTTGGAATGAGCGTGCTGCAAATGTGGAGGCGCAAGTGGTACAGCCGATTCAGGATCATGCAGAGATGGGCTTCAGTGGGCAAAACGGTAGGCCTGGGCTAACCGTTTTGTTGAGTAAGTTAAGTGAGATCGATTATTATAAAGAGTTGTTTCGTTTTGTGTATGGAGATGAGAAAGTAACGGAAGCGCGGATACAGGAAGGGCTTTCTCATTTTGTGCGTAGTATTCAAAGTTTCGATAGTAAATATGATGCCGGAAGAGCGGTAGTCCCCAATGATGGTGCACCATTTCCGAATTTTACGGCACAGGAAAATCAGGGTAAGCAGTTGTTTTTAACACCACCCGTTTTTAATGCAAATGGCGTTCGCATTGGTGGAGGCTTAGGTTGTAATGGTTGTCATAACGCACCTGAGTTTGACATCGATCCCAATAGCGGTAACAATGGCATCATCAGATTTGCCGTAGGGAATGGCCTTGATCTTGGTAATACCCGCGCGCCCAGTTTACGTGATTTGGTAAGGCCAGATGGAACCCTGAATGGGCCCATGATGCATTCAGGTATTTTCACCAGTTTGCAGCAGGTGATCGGGCATTATGGTAATATAAATATTGTTCCGGGAAATGCGGTTGCTTTAGATCCCCGTTTGCGGCCGGGTGGAGTTGGCCAGCGATTAGAATTGAATGCAGCTGAAGTGAATGCCGTTGAAGCTTTTTTGCGCACCTTATCTGGACAGCGCATTTATACCGACAATCGCTGGGGGGATCCCTTCCTGTAAACTTGGAAGTTTTGGATTAATCCGTATATTTGCTGCCCCGAAAGGGAAGGAGGTGCGGTAGCTCAGTCGGTAGAGCAAAGGACTGAAAATCCTTGTGTCGGCGGTTCGATCCCGCCCCACACCACTTCAAAAAACGATAAACCCTTGTAGGTTAAATACTTACAAGGGTTTTCTTTTTAGGGTGCACAGAAAGGTGCACATTTTTCTAACGTTCCCTGAAATCTTCATCTTAGAGTTTCCATTGTTATAAGATAAGTGAGGAGACGGGGAAAGTAAACGGTTCTTTTAAAATTCTAAATTGTCATTGAAATAGGGGTACTTACACTACCATCTGCAGATATGGCATTTCCACTTCAATCGACTTCAGAACCCGAAGGTGGTGCTACTCTTCTTCTACTTCGTTCATTTTTACCGTCATATTTAAGAGGTATCTGATCATTATTTAATCTACCAATTAATCTATATTCATAGGTAAAATATATATTATTTACTGAATCTCTTCCTGGTCCTGGTCTTCCATCATAATATTTTTTTACCTCTAAAAAACTATAAACGTCGCCAGATCCATCCGTTGTATTTACTATAATTAAATTACCATTTGCTTCAATAGCTTGATATTTACCAATTGGTTCACTCCAAGAACATGAAATTAATAAAACACTTATAATTAGTACCGCAAGAATATTTTTCATATTATTCAGTTATAAATCGATTGTTAAATAAAATATTATAAATTCCTTTTAATAAATTACAAAGATATATACAACAAAATACAAATTTATCTATTAATATAATTTTTACTTCTATATTAATTACCTAACCTATATACGTTTATTGATTGGATGGCAGATAATTTGTGAACTTCACCCAACATTTCGGACCATTGTAAAGCATGAAACTGCAGGTAGCTATTTAATAGTAACGAAATATGTTATAGGTAGTTGGTTGGTAAAATACTATTTTTGAAATTAGTATGGCAACAATCGGATGGATTGACTTCACAACAAACGATAGAAATCGAATTGGCTCTGTTCTAGACCTCATGAAGCCGGAGGGAATGGTAGATGAATTAGGACTCGGAACCATTCGTGATGCTTTGGCAAATCAATTATTTCCTGGAATATCAACTATCCAAACAAGAGCTAAATATTTTTTATTGCTATTATTATTTGACCTGATTAGGCAATCAGGTAAACATTTTTTGTAAAAGTAAAACTATTGATTTTAAATGAATTGGTAAGGTTGTTAAGGGAGTCCTGAATAATATCTTGACTTATCCAAGTGCTCAAAAATTCAGAATTATCAGTAATGCCAAAACCATTTTTTAATTCCACATAAATACTTTCGCATTTTTGATACTTTTCATTTGCTTCAACAATATCTCGCACACATTTATGTGTAAATTCATCATAAATATTACTGAAAATATTTGTAAAAAATTTCCTGGGAGCAATTACAAGGTTATATGGCACACATAAACCAACTTCATTATTTTCTTCAACCTTAAAATTGAATGCAAGTACACTTCTCATTTTATTATAATCAAGACTTGCTGTAAGGCCCCCTAACATTGTTAAACCAAAATTTAACCTTTCTCTAACTTCAGTATCTCTGAATCTTTCATCTAATATTTCAGCACAAATTATCAAAAGGTTTGCTCCATTTAAAACATTGGGATCGTCAAGTTGAAATCCATAATTGTCTTTTATTGATACTGATATCATAATTCTTTATATTTCATTTTTCAAAGTAATAGTATATTTATAAAACAATTAAAAAACCATTATTCAAACTAATTTTGCCATTTTTTTCTTTTTCAGATAGTACTGAAAGAATTTGTGCTTCAGTATAACCATACAATATGGAATATTCATTAACGAAACTATTCACTAGCCAACCAGAATATTTTTCCATTACTCTTTTACTGTAATGCATCCCACTCATTTTTTTAAATGTAAGGTTTTCTTCTGCATATTGTTTGCCTCTCAATCCTATAAATCCTCCATTATAAAATGTAAAAATTTTATTTCGCTCTGCCTCTATATTTCTGTAAACACTTGTTTGGTTAGTTTTCTTTCTGTATTTTTTTACATGCTCCCAAATTTCATACATGTGGCAGGGAAGGTCTTGACTTTCAAGATATTCTTTTACAATAGTTCTTATTGTTCCTCCTTTTATATCGTCTTTTTCATCTTCCCAGCTTTTTAAGCCATAGGTACTTGTTCTTCCAAAACAAATGAAATATTCTTTATTTCTTATAATTGTATTTCGCAGAGTTTCTTTGTCTACTTGATTATTATAATTATCAGAATTCAACTTTTGCAAAATAATTTCGATTTTAACTGGCTCACCAATTTCCGAAATGATCTCATATATCAAATCAACAAGTTTTCGTTTGTGGACATGTTTTCTTATAACAGTAAAATCAGATGTTATCGTTAGATCATATTCTTTCTCCATTAAATACTTGATAATTTCTAAACACGGACTATTTTCGTCCTCAATATTTAATGATCTTATAATCTCTTTATAGTTTTCGTAGATAATTTCTTTATTGATTATATTCTGTAATTTTTCTTGTAAGACTATAAAATTGAGTTTGCCAGCAGCTTTTTTATTGATAAGATAAAGCTCTTTCAAGTTTTTATCATAATAAACAATATTATTTTTGATATAAATATTCCCAATGGATAACACATAGTCACTATAAAATGAGCTAAAATATAAATAGTAAAAAAGTTTATTAAAATTGACTGTTTCTTTTTCGTTTATTATATCAATAAATTCCTGATCAATTTTTACT
>CAYTXC010000007.1:136451-137842 GCA_964441425.1 uncultured Sphingobacterium sp.
TAAAAATAAACGACCATTACTTTTATATCTTTTTAACCAAAAAATACTTGCAAAAGCTCCACTAAAAAATATTCCTTCTACAACAGTAAAAGCAATAACACGATGAGCAAATGATAAATCACTTTCAATCGGAATTTTTATAAATTCATTAATAAGACTATATTTTTCCTTAAACTGATTAATATAATTTATTTTTATTTGTCTTATTCTTTCATTTGTTAAATTATGGATTGTAAAATCTATATTGTTTGCTATTTCTTCAGAATAGAAAATTTTCTTTTGAATATCTAAATGAGATGGTTTAAAGAAATTTTCATTTTCAATATAAAACTTAATTAAGCTAAATAATTTTACATTTCCATCCTGGTCAAGACAGGAATTCAAATCATTAGAATTAATGTTTAAGTTTGATCTACCCCTTATATTAATATATGCTATAAGATTCTCTAATTTTATTGTTCTAGAGTCTTTTGTATTTATTGTTATGACAGCATTTGTCATTTTCTCTCTTAATACTTCAATTTCATCTAAACAACCTTTACCTAAGTTTATCAGTTTCATATAATCGAAACCGACAAAAATATGATCTGGCCACTTCATTTCAGTTTCTAATTCTCTCAACCTGTTTTGCGTTCTATTAGATAGTTTTTTGCATTCTACTTTATAGGTGTTATCAATAACGGTTTTTTTAAAATTATCTAGTTGTTCCCAGACAAGTTTCATATTCTCTCTTTCTTCTTTTTCTGCTAAATTCTCCACTTTTACTTCTGGAGCATTAGCGGAATATTTTAAGAGTGATATACAAACAGATTTTAATTCATTATTTGTTTTTAATCCACAATTTTTTATTTTTAAAAAATCGTGATTTTGTTGAAAAAAATGTAACAGATCATTTACAGTTTCAATATTTATTGAACGCAATGTGTTTAATGCCCTGATACTTAAAGATAAATTATTTATGTTCATAATAACTTCATTGGATATTATCATAACTAATATACTTCAAATTTTGTAATAATATTATACAGCAACTGTTTTGCTCTATTTATGACCTTCTGTTACCTTGATAAAAATATCTACATTTACCAAATTTTGATAAATACATAGTTTTTGTCTTTTAAATTGTATTTCCCAAAGAAATATCAGAATCAAGACAATTAAATTGATTTTTTTTAATTGGTGGGTAAATTTTACAAATCCCTTTTTTAATCATTTGGTAATTGATTAGGAAATATTTAAACTAAATTCCCCAAAAATCAATCATAAAATTAGTTTTGCAAGATCTATTATTGCAATATCAAGATCGAAAAATTTAGGTAAATAATGACTAAAGAATTATTCACCCCCTTTATATTTTGCATATAAACCTTGACAAACTTTATCCATCGCTT
>CAYTXC010000008.1:0-1482 GCA_964441425.1 uncultured Sphingobacterium sp.
GATTGTTAAATATTGGTTTAAGATCAAAAACTCCCTTGAAAGTCAATTAAATATTGCTCTATATTTGTCCACAATGGTCTCAAAGATGAATATGAAAATGAAAAACAATCTGTTGAACATGATCTTGCTCGCCTCTGTGTCGATTTTGGCGGCAAGTTGTGGGAAATCTGGAAAGTCCTCAAAGGGAGGTGTTCCGAATGATGGGCAGTTGCATGGCGTTTCACTCGGGAATAAATATACTATTCCCAAGCCACCGGGTATGGTTTATGTTCCGCAGGGAACATTTCACATGGGGCCAAGTGATGAAGACATCAGCTATTCTTTTACTGCAAGGAATCGTCAGATCTCCATTAGTGGGTTCTGGATGGATGCTACAGAAATCACTAATAAAGAGTACCGCCAGTTCGTATGGTATGTAAGAGATTCTATTGCAGGAACCTTATTATCATATAAAAAAGCATCTCAAGATGGCGCTGAAGTACTGGACTGGAATAAGATCAGAACGATCAAGTGGAATGACCCTAAAATTCTGTCTCAGCTAGAGGCTATGATGGTATCGGCTGATAATCGGGTTCTGGGAAGAAGAGAACTTGATGTTTCAAAGCTTAAATATCATTCTGAGGTTTTGGATTATAAAAAAGCAGCTCTATTGGAGAATGCTGATAGTGCCCGCAGTAGATTTATTGTAAAAGAGGATATCAAAATTTATCCGGATACCCTGGTATGGGTTCGTGATTTTACGTATTCCTATAATGAGCCTCAATCCAAGCGTTATTTCAGTCATCCTGCTTTTGACAACTATCCAGTTGTTGGCGTGAACTGGAAGCAGGCTTCCGCATTCTGTACCTGGAGGTCAATATATCTAAATAGTTTTCTTGAATCAAAGAAACGCTTTACTGAATCTGATTTTCGTTTGCCTACAGAGGCAGAGTGGGAATATGCTGCCAGAGGTGGTCGCTCTCAATCTACATTCCCTTGGGGTAGTTATTATTTGAGAAACAAAAAAGGCTGTCTGTTGGCTAACTTCAAACCGGGTCGTGGTAACTATCCAGAAGATGGTGGTTTCTATACTGTAAAAGCAGATGCCTACTGGCCGAATGATTTCGGGTTATATAATATGTCTGGAAATGTGGCTGAATGGACCTCATCTCTATATTATGAAGGAGCATATAATTTCCAGCATGATATGAACCCCGACATCCGGTATAATGCCAATGGTGATAAGCGCCCAAGAATGCACAGAAAAGTATTGAGAGGTGGAAGCTGGAAAGATGTTGGGTATTTCCTTCAAACCGGCGCCAGGACTTATGAATATGATACTATCGCAAAATCGTATATCGGTTTCCGTTGTGTAATTGACCTTCCGCCAACTGCACGTAAGTAAATTATGTAATCGAGGTTTAATACCATATCTTAAAACGACTTTTTCAATTATCAAAATCGACTAAATCTTTCAAAAACATCCTTTATGGCTGGACTTAA
>CAYTXC010000008.1:1492-119165 GCA_964441425.1 uncultured Sphingobacterium sp.
ACTTGATAGAGCAGTAAACATTGTAGTAAGCGTGGGTGCTGCAGTTGTAATTTTCGGTGCTTGGGCGAAAATCTTGCACAAATCTTTTGCAGATGTCATGTTGACCGTTGGTCTCTTAACAGAAGCGGCGATCTTTATAATTTATGCTTTTTTACCCCCTCCGAGCAATGAAATGGGGGCTATTGCTGATGCCCTTAAAGATGCAAAACTTGGCGGCGGTGAAGCAATGCCGAATGTGCCTGGTTTGGATGCTACAAAAATGAAATTCTTAGCAGAGAATATTTCTAAATTCAACGATTCTGTTTCTCAGATCAAAGAAGTTGCGGATGTTCAGGCTGCTACAGTAGATTATACACAAAAAACGAAAGAAGCTGCAGTGGCGTTAGGCTCTATGAAGGATGCCTATCAAAGTGCCGCCACCTCAATGGCTCATTTTAATAGTGCTGCGGATAGTTCAAAGCAGTTTCATGAGCAGGTACAAACCCTCACCAAAAATCTGGGTTCTTTGAATTCTGTCTATGAACTTGAACTACAGAACACCAACAATCACATTAAAGCCATGACTTCTTTCTATGGGAATCTGGTTCAGGCTTCAGAAACCATGCAAGGTAGTGTGGATGATGCGAAGAAAGCACAAGAACAAATCAACCTGCTTTCTAAGAACTTGAGTAATCTGAATGCTGTATATGGCAATATGCTTGCTGCTATGCAGGGTCGTTAATTCAGGTAACCTTAACGGAAAACATTAATCCATCGTAAAATTATTATAAGAGAAAATGGCACTACCTAAAGAACCGCGGCAGAAGATGATCAACATCATGTATTTGGTGTTGACTGCGCTGCTTGCACTGAACGTATCTGCTGAAATTATAAATGCCTTCAAAACTGTTGATGAAAGTCTTCGCAAATCGAATTCTGTACTCACCAATTCAACACAAGGTGTATATGATCTATTAACAGAAATGCTTGAGGATCCAAAAACGGCTGAAAAAGCCAGGATCTGGAAGCCTAAGGCAGATAAAGCCCGAGAACTTTCGAAATCTGTATATGAGCTCATAGAGCGATATAAATTGGAATTGAAGCGTGAGGCTGGTTACAACCCAGAGAAAGGCGATTCTGCATTTAAAGAGGATAATATTGATGCGGCTACCCGTTTGTTTAATACAAAGGGTGAAGGAAAGAAATTATACACTGCACTAGAGTCATTTAAGCAACAGATCATGGCAATAGACCCTGAAATTGCTAAGGCCATGCAAAATAAGATTCCGTTGAATCTGGATCCGCCAAAATCATCTGCAGGGAATAAGCCTACCGGTGATAAAGTTCAGGATTGGGTAAATGGAAGTTTTTACATGACGCCAACGGTTGCTGCTCTTACTATGCTTAGCAAATATCAAAACGATATTAAAAATACGGAGAATGCAGTAGCTACATTCTGTGCCAGTCAGGTTGGTGCCGTTGCCGTTCGATACAACAAATTTGTACCCCTTATCTCTGCAAATGCCACTTATCTCATGCCAGGTGATGAAATGCAAATTTCCGCTGGTTTGGGTGCATTTAATGCAGATGTTAAGCCTGATGTAATTATCAATGGATCATCTGTTCCAGTTGATGCAGATGGTGTAGGTAAAAAGAATTTTGCTGTTAATAGCAGCGGTTCAGTGAATGTTACCGTTCGATATATCGACCCTAATACAGGTCAGCCGGCCAGTACATCTAAAACACTGGAATATATTGTAGGATCTCCATCAGGAGTAGCGGTAATGGCTGATAAAATGAATGTGTTATATATTGGTGTTGATAATCCTTTGACGATCACTGCAGGTGCTGGTTCAGAAAAAGTGACAGCCAGCTTTACAGGTGGTTCCATTTCAAAGGTTAGTGGGAATAAATATGTTGCTCGTCCTACTACTGCAGGTGAACATACCGTTACCGTACTGGTGGATGGTAAAGCGGCTGGTAAAATAGCATATCGTGTTAAGAATTTACCGCTGCCAACAGCATATGTCGGTAATCTTAAACCTGGACCTGTTCCCTCGGCAAACTTTAAAGCTATGGGTGGTGTAATCGCCAAACTAGAGGATTCTGAATTTGATGCAGAATATGAAGTGGTGGGTTATACTATTGGAGCATTAAGTGCAGACATTCCTGATTACATGCCTGTTCAAGTATCTGGAAATCGCTGGACTGGAAATGCTGCCACATTGATCAATAAACTTAAGCCAGGTGCTTTGGTTGTGATCACGAATATTCAGGTTAAAGATCCAAGTGGTAAGGTTAGAACATTACAACAGTCTTTAAGTTATAATTTGAAGTAAGATTAACAAAGTCATTTATATAAAAGCGAATCATAACCACTTATTTTGTAGCGAAAACCAATTTATGATGAAACTTCATCTAACTAAAATAGTACTCTTATTCTTTTCTGTTTCTTTATTTTTCGTAGAAGCGAATAGCCAAACAAAAAAGAAAAAGAATACGGATACCAATACGTCTGTACCGAAAACTAATGTAGATTCTACTGCTAAAGTAGATGCATTAGTTACAAAACCATCTGTTGTCGATACACCCAAAAATCCTCTTGATTTTGAGGTGATAAGAAAATCGAATAGAAATGATGCGGCTATAGAGCGTAATTTAGTGAAGGATCGTGAGCCCTTACCATATGAAAATATTCGAGAAGATGATGCCTGGTTCAGAGAGCGTGTTTGGAGAGAAATTGATATCAGGGAAAAAATGAACCTTCCTTTTCGTTATCGTGCAGAAGAAGATAATGGAAGTCAACGTTTCATTTCTATCTTGTTGAATGCGTTGAAAGATTCTACATCTGGAATTACTGCATTTGATGCTACCATTGATGATAGATTCACTACACCACTTTCCATTGATAAAATTGCGAGCAGCCTTGCAGGGAAATGTGATACAATTGAAGTTCCAGATTTTGATAAAGACCCAACAGGCTCTAAAGGACTAACAAAGCCCAAGAGAGTATGTGCTGACTTCAACCCAGAAGATATTATCAAATTCCGGATCAAGGAAGAATGGGTGTTTGATAAAGAAACCTCTCGTTTGGTATCGCGGATATTAGGAGTTGCTCCTATTAAAGCAGTGTATGATCAAAATACTGGACAACTACTTGGAGAAACACCATTATTCTGGCTTTATTATCCTGATCTGAGGCCAACGCTTGCAAAATATGAAGTGTATAATGGTAAGAATTTTGGAGCACGTATGAGTTGGGAAGAGCTATTTGAAAGTAGATATTTTTCAAGTTATATCGTTAAATCCAGTTTTGATAATCCACAGGATTTATTCATTAAGGGATATATAAAGGATGAAATTCTTCGTTTACTGGAAAGTGATGCCATCAAAGATAAGATCTTCAATTTCGAGCAAGACTTATGGCATTATTAATGCCGAATCGGAAAATATTGAAAAAGGGGAGCAACTGCTTCCCTTTTTTATTGTACTCAACGTAATAAAAAAGGGGCTGGATGAAAATCCTGCCCCGATCTAAAATCCAATATCCTATGAAAAACCATGACAAAATTAATAACCCTAACGGTTTAAAAAATAAATTTTTAATAGGCTTCATTTAAATCTGCTAGTTTACAGAGGATCAAACTCTTATATAATCACCACGATTTTAATATAAAGTGTTTTCCACTGTTTCAAATATTCTAAGATAGCATGATGACTAAAGTGCACAATTGCCTTATATCCTGTGTAACAGCACTGACTTATAGCTTTGGGGTGCTATAATCTTTTATTAGCTTGGTCTTGGCGGGTCCAATTAATAAAATAAGTTCATCTTCCGGAGCTGAAAATACGTTTTGAACGGATTTGAAATGTTTTAATAATGTTTCAGCAGTTGTTTTACCTATACCTTTTATATCCTCAAGTTCATTTTTAAAAGTTCCTTTTGATCTTTTCTTTCGGTGAAAGGTTACACCATATCGGTGAACCTGATCCCGTATAAAACGAATTAGTCTCAAAGATGGACTTTGATAAGGCAGCTTTACAGATTCCTGATCTCCAGGAAAAAAAATTTCTTCTACATTTTTTGCCAGTCCAATCAATGTCATACGACCTGTTAACCCGAGCTCTTCAATAGCTTCCAGAGCAGCATTTAATTGCCCTTTACCCCCATCAATAATAACGAGTTGGGGTAAAGACTTTTGTTCATGTAAAAGTCGATTGTAACGTCTCCAAACGGCCTCTTTCATAGTATCAAAATCGTTAATACCTTCTACAGATTTTACATTGAAATGTCTGTAATCATGTTTACTGGGTTTCCCTTCTTTAAAACAAACCATGGCTGAAACTGGGTAGCTACCCTGGAAGTTAGAATTATCAAAACACTCAATATGTACAGGTAGATCCTGCAATTGCAGATCATCTTGGATCTGTAATAGCACTTCAGACATGTCTGTGTTTTTATCTGTTAGCATCAGGGCTGTTTGTCTTTTTTCTTCCGAAATAAAATGGCGCACATTTTTTTCGGCCATTTCTAGTAACTTTTTTTTATCGCCTGCCTTTGGTACCTGTATAGTAACTTCTGGATCGGGGTAATCAATAGGATAGGGAAGGATGATTTCTTTTGCTTCACTATAAAATTTTTCTCTAAACCAGGATACTGCGAACATGAGCATTTCGGACGGCTCTTCATCTAGCTTTCTTTGTAAGCTGGTAGATTTGGTATCTACAACTGCTCCATTACGAACCATTAGAAAATTCACATAGGCTTTATTCCCATCACCTTCCAATAAATAGCATACGTCCACATTTCCTATTTTGGGATTTACTACCGTTGATTTTGCCTGAAATTGTTGCAGATTTTCCATTTTTTTTCTGGCAATTTCTGCTTTTTCAAACTGCAGTTCAGCAGCATGCGTTTTCATTTCCTCCTTGAAATGATGAATGATCGGACCTAAATTTCCTTTTAAAAAATGTTTTATACGCATCAAACCCTCATCATACTCTGTCGTAGATTGTAAACCTTCACAAGGCCCTTTACAATTTCCAAGATGATATTCAAGACAAACTTTGAATTTTCGTTTAGCAATATTGTCAGGCGATAAATTCAATTTACAAGTACGTAAAGGAATATGCTGTTTGATAAAAGCCAGTAGTTCACGAACCTTCCCTACAGAAGTAAAAGGCCCCAAATATTCCGATCCGTCATGGATTTGTTGCCTGGTCAAAAAAATTCTTGGGAAAGGTTCTTTTTTGATAACGATATACGGATATGTTTTATCGTCTTTTAAGTCGATATTAAACTTAGGTTGGAATTGTTTTATTAGCGAGTTTTCCAACAGTAATGCATCGTGTTCTGAGGGAACGATGGTAAACTCGATATGTCGAATTCGCTGTACTAGCTCATTTGTTTTGTAAGAGGTGAATGTTTTAGAAAAATAAGAGCTAACTCGTTTTTTGATATTTTTAGCTTTACCTACGTATATGAGCTGTTGCTGAGCATCAAAGTATTTATAGATGCCAGGATTAGATGGTAGCGTTGGGGCAATATGACTGAACTCTGCTGAAGTCATGCAGGAATAAACAGCAAAGTTAATGTAATTAAAGAAGGAGATATTATCTTCCTATACTCACCTTAAGTCCGTAATCTGTAAGGTGTTCACTAATAGGATAAGGCTTTTTATAGCTGGAAATTAATTGATAGCGGAATTGAGGCCCCACATTAAATCTCAGACTTTTACGTTTGATACTGAGGAATGCTTCGGCTCCTCCAGCAACATTAAACTCTCTGTATAGGGAAGGTGCTTTGGCATAATTTCTCATATTCGTTGAGATCATATATGCCTGGTTATTGATAACAATAGTAGGTTGTATGGTACCAGCAATGTTTAAGCTGATGTTATCATTACCTATTAATTTGATTTCTGCACCAATCGGGAAGGACATCATGATGTGCTGATTTTTCAACCAGGTTTTGGAGAATCCACTATAATTCCGGAATGTAGATACTACATTAATGCTTCCAGACCCTGTATTATTTGTCATGGGTGCAACTTCGGGAACGGAGTGAAATGCTTGAACCTCATATCTGTTTACATTGAATTGAAGACCCGCTTTCAAACGAACGCTATTGGTTGCCTGATAGGTGAGGGCTCCTCCCATCTCAAATCCTAAAGAAGGCTTATGTGTCACAGAGCGCTCAATATCATTTGCTGCAAATACGGAAGTCATATTGTTCCCCGCATTAGTGTAATAAGGAAGTCCTTTACCCGAAAGTCTTCTAAAACTTGTAGTCGGTGAAATATAAAATTGCCATCCAAGCCTTAACCCTTTATCAGATTTGATATTAATATCTTGTATTACAGGTGTAGCGGCTCGGTTCGTTGGAATGGTGATGGTTGTGTTTCTATGTAATGGAGGAAGAACTATTGATCTATTGGAACCTATCATTTCCTGTCCCGTGATTTTTTCAATATCCAAGTCAATATGCTGTTCAGCATTCACTAACCCCTGCAACTCTTGATTAGCGCTCATGTCCATTTCATTATTTTGAGCTGGGCTGATCATTTGAGCTGATTTTGGGAATTGATCAGTCATTTTTTGCGGATCAACCGTTTTCATCTTTTGTAAAACTGAATTCAAACGTACGTCCTGTTCAGTCAGTGAAAAAGTTGTTGAAGCAAGTGATGTTGATCTTAGCGTAAATTGACTATCGAAAATTTTACCTGCAATTCCAAGACCCATGAAGATCATAGCTACAAAGAGATACGACCATTTTGTTTTAGGTTGATGAATGGACCTATGAATCCCAGCCCAAACTTTATCAGATGGATATAATTTATGCTGGTCTGCGTTCTCTTGCAGAAATTCCTCAAATTCATCTATATAATCTCTTCGATCCATTGCAGTTCACTTCTGTTCTTTCTGTTTTGGTTATGGTATTGCAGACAACACAAGTCCTTTATTTGCTGCTTTATACACTATATTCTTTCTGATGAGGATATCCTGAAGTAAGGCTTTTGCTCTTGTATATTGAGAACGGCTGGTACTTTCTTCAATTTCAAGAATATTGGCAATCTCCTTATGCGAATATCCCTCAATAGCATATAAATTAAGCACTGTACGATATCCGATCGGAAGAAGGCGAATACACTCAACCACCTGTTTTGCTTGCAGTAATGAAGGGATATTTTCCCCTCCGTTTGGGATACTGGAAGCATGGATGAGGTCAACACTATCAGAAAACTTCTTATTTTTTTTAAGGTTATTTATACAGGTATGAACTATGATTCTTCTAATCCATCCTTCCAATACTCCTCTATGTTCAAATTGATGTATCTGGGTAAATATTTTAATGAATCCCTCTTGTAGCATGTCCTCAGCATCTTCACGATTTTTAGCATAGCGATAGCAAACGGAAAGCATCTTTGGACTATATCTATAATATAGTTCTTGTTGTGCTACTGGGTTGTTGCGTAAGCAACCGGCTATGATTAATTCTTCAGTCATGAAGTTATTGCGGTACACCTAATTTAAATCTTTTTTAGGAATTCCTTCAAATCACAAAAAAATTCTGCCAGGGCTACCCATAAGCCTTTAGGCTTAAAATCGGTATCTAATGGATATCAACAGGTTACGCCCTGGAGCACTGAAGCCAGAAGCAAAAAATCGGTAGTTTTGATCGGTGATATTTTCAATGGCCGATTGTATGATCAGCCTTGGCAAAACCTGAATGCTAGCTCTCATATTATATGTTATCCAGCCTGGCATTCCATCTGGGGTGGCGTATTGGGCATTATCCTCACCATCCGGATTGTATTGATCTAATTTTTTAGCCCCATTATACATAGAGAAAAATTCAATATTCCCTCTCTTCCAACGATATTGAACAGATGTTTTGCCGTAAATGGGGGGTATATGATCCAGTGGTTTTTTGTCTGTCTTCGTTTTGGTTAAGATATAACTGCCATTAGATTGTTTTACATATATACTTACGAGTTCGTTTGGATCAACATGAAACGTGCCGTAAGTATAATTCAATGAAGTTGAAAATGACCAATGTTCATTAAGGTCACCATTTACTAATATTTGAACCCCATGAAGTGAGGCTTTATTTTTATTTTGACTGGCTAATACTTGAGCTTTCCATCCATTATATTCTATAGAGTCTTGACCATTCAGCCTGAATGGTGCTTTTACTATCGCATTCTGGAAAATTGTATAAAAACCGGTTAGTTCTACACTAATTTTTTCTGCCATTGTTTTTTTATAGGATAGATCAAGATTATAGGTGTACTCAGGTTTAATAGCTGAATTGGGTATTACTACTTGTCTGGCTAAAGTACTGGTCTCAAAAACTTTGCTCAGATCATCAATGTTTGGCGCTCTGAATCCTGAAGCAAAGCCAATGGAAATCTTATCGCCTACTGCAGGAATAAATGCTATCCCTACATTTCCTGTAAGGGCCATATTATTCTGGCTAACACGGGTTATGGGTAAATTAAAAAAGCTGTTATCTACTATTTGAGAAAATAGATGTACATACTGTAATCGGATTCCATCGTTCAATACCCATTTTCGATTCTTCGATTTTAAAATATGTTGGGCAAATAATCCAACATTATCCATTTCATTCTTACCATCCGGATAACGTGTATCGAGTTTTGAAACAACTCCCGTCAACAAATTTTTTCTGGTAGCACGGGATTGCACATCGTTCCACTGCCCATCAATACCCACGCTAAGTTCATTGTATCCAAAAGCTTTATGAAGGTCAATAATAGCTCCCCATACCCCAACCTGTTCCCTACGGCTATCGAAGCGATCATATAGACGATACTCGCGTGTATGGCGGGATTCTATAATGTGCTGATAACTTAAGGTAGCTCTCAGTTGTGAAAAAAATCCTTTGAGTTGATCTGCCTGAAAAGTATATGCAGCCAATGATCTGAGTTGAGGTCCATAATACCATTCTGCAAATCGTAGTGTTCCATTTCGCCTGTCTTGTAAACGATCATATCGTGGTATATTACTGGAATTAGATAATTGCAGATTGAGTAGATGCGTTATTTTTTCAGATGGCTTGTATAGTACTTTTTGTAGGATATCCCATTGTTTATATCCTGAATAGATTTGAATGTTGTTCTGGTTATTTTGAAGAATCGTGTCTTTATTGAAACTGCTAAAAGGGAGAATGTATTGGTTTCTTCTTCCGAAACCGGGGTAATTTTTATGATCTCTACTCCCCATTCTCATATCATCAAAATCACTAAAATTAAAAGAACTCAGAAAGGCGATTTTTTTTCTGCCAAAGTTTATATCCAGGTGAGCAGTTTTTTCATTATTGACTGAACTCATACGAATGAAACTATTTCCTGAAACACTATCTCCCTTTTGTGTTAGTAAAGGTTGCTTAGTCATTAAATGGATTGTACCACCTAGTGCATCACTACCATACAAAGTTGAAGAGGGTCCATGCATAACCTCAATGCGATTTAGCATATTCTGATCAACCGTAATTACATTTTGGAGATGCCCAGATCTGTATATGGCATTATTCATCCGTACTCCATCTATTACAAGTAACACTCTGCTGGCTTCAAAACCTCTAATTACCGGACTGCTGCCTCCCTGCTGACTTTTCTGCACGAATAAATTACCTGCATTCATCAACAGATCGCCTGTATTTTGCGCATTGGTTCGGGCTATAGTTCGGGAAGATAGCACATCAATTTTTTGAATGATATTTCGTTTATTTTCCCTGAACTTATTGGCTGAAATAACGACTTCATTCAGTTTTACGTATCGATCTGTAGTATCTGCCTCCTGCGCTTTCAGGTTAATTGAACAAAACGATAGAATTAGAAAAATGAGTAAAGATTGGCGCATGGTGAATCTACTTAAATCAATATTTCACCAGTCATTTCTGCAGGAATAGATAAGCCCATCATAGTAAGTATGGTTGGTGCCAGATCGCCCAGTTTACCCTCTTTGATATTTCCTGTCCAGTGATTATCGATGATGAAGAATGGGACAGGATTAGTACTATGCGCGGTATTAGGTGATCCATCCAAATTGACCATGAAATCTGCATTACCATGATCAGCGGTGAGGAAGATAGTATAACCATGTTTCAGTCCGGTTTCGACCAATTTTGCAACACATGTATCAACGGTTTCTACTGCTTTTACCACGGCTTCAAAAACACCCGTATGCCCAACCATGTCTGCATTGGCAAAATTAATGCAAATAAATCCTGCTTCTTCTTTTTCAATCTCTGGTAATAGCGCATCTGTAAGTTCTATAGCACTCATTTCTGGTTTTAGATCATAAGTTGCCACTTTTGGTGACGGCACCATGATGCGTTTTTCTCCTTCAAATGGAACCTCTCTCCCTCCATTGAAGAAGAAGGTAACATGAGGATATTTTTCTGTTTCAGCCAGCCGTATCTGCTTAATTCCGGCAGATTCCAATACCTCACCTAACGTGTTATTCAGATTTTCATTATTGAAGATCACATGAACATTACTATAGGTTTTGTCATATTCTGTCATGGTGGTGTAATGCAGATCCAATTTTGACATATTGAATTCATGCATATCTGATTGTGTTAGTACCTGGGTAATCTCACGGCAGCGATCAGTTCTGAAATTGAAGCAAATGACTACATCACTTTGTTGAATATTACCAATAGGCTGTCCACTGTCATCGATCTTAATGATTGGTGTGATGAACTCATCTGTTATATTTCTTTGATAGGATGCATGAACAGAAGCAATCACATCAGTGGATGGTTCGCCTATACCCTGCGTGAGGGCGTCGTAAGCGAGTTTTACTCTCTCCCAACGTTTATCACGATCCATGGCATAGTATCGTCCGGTTACCGTTGCGATTTCCCCAACCGTATTATCCAGGTGCACTTCTAGGTCCTTAAGGAAGCCTAGACCACTCTTGGGGTCAGTATCCCGGCCATCTGTAAACGCGTGTATCTTAACATCTTTAAGTCCTTGTTCTTTGCAGATGGAGATAAGTGCTTTAAGATGATGGATATGCGAATGAACCCCACCATCACTTACCAATCCTATCAGATGGAAGGTTTTATTATTTTCTTTTGCGTATTGGATGGCATTATGAAGAACAGGGTTAGCTGCAAGTTCTCCTGTTTTGATGGCTACGTTTATTCGTTGTAGTTCCTGATAAACAATTCTTCCTGCACCAATATTTAGGTGACCCACTTCAGAATTCCCCATTTGGCCTTCCGGAAGGCCTACTGCCTCACCGAAAGTGGTTAATGTGGTGTGCGGATATTTATTATACAGTGAATGAACAAATGGAACTTTCGCATTTTGGATAGCATCACTGGCTGCAATTTGACCTTCACCCCAGCCATCCATGATGATCAGCATAACTTTCTTTTGAATCATGCTGTAAAGCTACATAATTCAGCGATTTTCAGCCTTACCGATCATCCTTTAAAAGCGTATTTATTTTTGGTGAGATAATCCTTCACTTTTGTTCTTTGATCTCCCTGAATGATGATCTCTCCGTCTTTTGCAGACCCTCCGGTACCGCAATACTGTTTTATTTTTTTTCCCAGTTCTTCTAGATCATCATTAGTTCCAATAAACCCTGTAATGAGGGTTACGGTTTTGCCACCCCTGTGTTTGGTATCAAGCTTAATGAGCAGCTTTTGTTTTTCCGGAGGAAGTGTTTCTTGTATTTCATTTTCCTCTTCGAAATGAAATGATGGATCTGTACTATATACAAATCCGTTGGTGTCCGGTTTGTTTTTCTTGCTCATGATTTATGTATAACCGCTTCTACAAACTTTTTTTACTGACCTTGGGCCAATGAATATGCTTTTTTGTCACCCCACATATTCAGTATTTCCGAAGAACATATTTTGAAATCAGCAGAAAGACGTTTGTATAATTCTATGATATCTACCTGGCTTAATGGAGCATCTTCAACACTTTCAAAACGGCAACGATATTGATTTACCAAATTCGTAAAAATGGATCCTTTAGGCCATACCTGAGTACCTCTATTGCTTATGGTCACCAGTTTGAAAAGATCAAGTGTGTGCTTTAAGCATTTTTCAGCCACCTCATTTGGTTGTTCTGCACTTTCAATGAACATATCTACCCCTACGATCGTCTCTTCCTGCATTTCTTTACTCATGATCAACGGATTTTTTTCCAGTTTGAAATGGGTAGGCGTAATTGGCTTATTGGGCAGTAATGTTTTAGCACCATGTTGAGGTTCTTTACCAAAATTGCTGATGATGGCCGCAGCAAAATCAGTGGTATTCAAAGCCGGCTTTGAACGGTCTCCAAAATCACCCGTACGAACTCCTTGTTCCAAAGTATATAATAACGCATTTTCAATGGTTGCAGCACTTTCCATTAACCCTAAGTGGCGGAGCATCGTTAAACCACTTAATAAAAGCGCAGTGGGGTTAGCAATGTTTTTTCCAGTGATATCAGGAGCTGTACCGTGAACCGCTTCAAATATACAGATGTGGTCGCCTATGTTTGCCGACGGAGCGAATCCTAATCCTCCAACTAATCCGGCACAAAGATCAGATACGATATCACCCTGAAGGTTAGTAAGTACAACTACATCAAAAAGATCTGGGCGCGTCACCAGTTTCATACAAAGATCATCTACAATAACATCATCAGCTTTCAATTCTGGATAGTCTTTGGCTACTTCATAGAAACATTCCAGAAAAAGGCCGTCTGTAATTTTCATGATGTTTGCCTTGTGACCGCAGGTAATCCGCTTGGCATTTTTCTTTTTCGCCATTTCAAAGGCATATCGGATAACTTGTAGGCTACCAGGCCTGGTAATAAATCGGCGGCTTAAGGCAACATCATGCGTGAGCATGTGTTCAATCCCCCCGTAAGTATCTTCAATATTTTCACGGACAACGGTAACATCTATGGGAATGCCGGCTTTGCTGAAAACGGTATCAACGCCGTGTAGTGTTTGGAAAACACGTTTATTGGCGTAGGTGTTCCATGTTTTCCGTGCAGTAACATTAACACTTTTCACCCCTTTTCCCTTTGGCGTTTCCATAGGCCCTTTAAAAAGTATCCCAAGGGATTCGATCGTTTGCTGAGCCTCTGGTGTCATTCCATTTGAGTAGCCTTTATCGAAAACCCATTTCCCCATGTCCACAAATGCATAATCAAGTTCGACATTAGCGGCGCTGAAAATATTCAGGACAGCTTCCATGATTTCTGGACCGATTCCATCTCCTTTAGCAACTGCTATCTTCATAAAAAACTCGTTTGAGGTGCAAAAATACTCGGTTAGCGGTTTTTAAAGAGATAATTTGAAACAATTCTTATAGCGGGGCGTTATTTTTATAGCAAATCGATATCAGATTTATGGTTTCAAGGGTTACAGAAGGGGTCAAGGTAAGTGTGGAGAGCTTCTATCAGCCGGATTACAGTAATCCCCTTAATAGTGAATTTATGTTTGCCTATCGTATTACGATAGAGAACAGCAATGGCTTTCCAGTGAAATTGCTCAGGAGGGAGTGGCATATTTTCGATAGTAATGCAGATCAGCGTGAAGTGGAAGGAGAAGGTGTTGTAGGCATACAACCTCAGATAAATCCAGGTGAGCAATACCAATATATTAGTGGGTGTAATTTAAAAACAGAGATGGGCAAGATGTATGGAGCCTATCTTATGGAAAATATACATACTAAGAAGCAATTTAAAGTTACTATTCCAGTTTTTGATTTGATCGTGCCGTTTAAGATGAATTGATTGGCCAAAGCCCTCTCCAATAACTATTTCCCGTATCTTTGTTATCTATTTTTACTTTAAATCCTGTAATGCAATACAAAGTAACCTTTAACAATTCCAACAAAGTTTTTTTCAATGCACTAAAAGCTTCAGTTGACGAGTACTTCGCTAAAAATAATTTGAAGAAAACCGGTAATTATAAGCTTTACTCCAAGGCAGCCATCTTACTGGTAAGTGCTATTGCTATTTATCTTACTGTTTTATATGCGCCAATCCCAGGATGGGCAAGACTTTCACTTACTGCTGTTTTTGGCACAGGGATGGCATTTATCGGATTTAATATCATGCATGATGCTAATCATGGAAGTTTTTCATCCCGTAGATGGGTGAATGATATTTTTGGCCTTACCCTCAATCTGGTTGGAGGAACTGCTTTCCTTTGGAAGCTTAAGCATAACATCGTGCACCATACCTATACTAACATAGATGGTGTGGATGATGATATTAATAATCTTCCATTCATGCGCGAGTGTAAATCTCAAAAATGGAAACCTGTTCATCGTTTTCAAGGGGTATATATGTTTGTACTTTATGGATTTACTTCATTATTGATGTGGTTCTCCGATTTTCAGAAATATTTTTCAAAAAAAGTATATACCACAGAGTTAAAGCCAATGGATTTTAAAGAGCATCTAATCTTCTGGATTAGTAAGGCTATATATGTGTTCCTATATGTGGTACTTCCAATCAATGTATTGGGATGGCAATTATGGCTGATTGGATTTTCTGTTATGCATTACATGCTTGGACTGATTCTAGCTTTGGTATTTCAGCTGGCGCATGTTGTTGAGCATGCTGAATTTTCAGTTGCTGGGGTAGAACCGGTAAAAATTGAGAATGAGTGGGCAGTTCATCAGGTTAAAACAACGGCGGATTTTGCTACTAATAGTAAGTTGGCTACCTGGTGTTTGGGAGGGTTGAATTTCCAGATTGAACATCACTTATTCCCTAAGATCAGTCACATACATTATCCTGAATTGAGTCGTATCGTTAGAGAAACTTGTGAACAGTTTGGGATTCGGTATAATAATTTTCCAACTATGGCCCATGCGGTAGTATCGCATTATAGGATCATGCGAAACTTAGGAAGAAACCCATAAATGATTTCGGTGCAAGATCAATTTTAGTGTATGCCAATCACTAACGTTTAGGTTTGTATTTACTATCCTCAAAAAGTTTTTGATTATCGTACTCCAGTAGTTGGGAAACTGTTAATTCAGGATGCTTTTCCATAAACTGTTCAACGATTTTTTTGCCAACAAATAAGCCGATAAAACCAGGTGATTCGTCCCCAAGTTCCTGGGTTTTTGGACCTTCTGTTAAGAAAGGTTTTATTTTCTGAAAATCTTTTTCGAAAAGTAAATTGTTTTCCAAAAAGTAGGTCCAGATCAAGCCCTCATTTTTTTCAGAAGCTTCCAGTTGCTTTCCGGTGTACCCAATTTTTAATGAATCATGAACAGTTGGAAGCAATAGATCTAGAACATAAAGACGTTTACCTTTATCAATAAACTGATTGATTAAGGTTTCCTCATCCTTAATCATTGGGTGAATATCATCGATAACATTCTTAGTGGTATTCACAATAATATATTCAGGTTCAAATCGTTTTGAAATATAGGCAGGATATCCTCTTCCTTCAGCTTCAGCATATAGCTCGGCATCTTTACCTAAGTGGAGTTGCAATCCTACTCCTAACCCTTCACTGGTAATAATATCTCCCGACCAGCCCAAGCTACTTTGATAAAAGGCGTCCATTGGACCGATAAACGGAATTAGTTTTTTGGGTAAAGGGTAATTTGGGAAATAATATTTGACCCGCTTTAACATCTCGATGACTTCCTTGCTATAGGGCGAAAAATCTGCAAATTTTTTCTGTGTCAGAGCATATACTGGTTGAAACTCCTTGATATATTGTTTTAAAACAATAGGTGCTTCAGGATCTTCTATAGGTACGCCAAGTATATTACCCATAAAATCTTTCAGAAAGGAAGGGTATCGTTGTTGAAGTTTTACCAAACTTGCTTGCATATTGCTGGTATCCAGGTTAAATAGTTCCTGATCAAATCGCTGGACTTCCAGGTTTACCTTGATATTGGAGACATCAGGACTTTTTTTACCCTCTGAGCAAGAAATAATGGATAGGGCAGCCCAAATGGTTAGAACGTAGAGTTTCATGGGTGCAAGTTTACGGAAATAGCCATTTCAATAGCAGAATGGTTAATTTAAACGCACAATTTTACCAAACTATTCAGAACTTCGCCGAATGAAAATATATCTGGCCCAGCAGAATTACCATATTGGCAACTTTCAGGAAAATACCCGAAAGATGATCGACGCGGTACAAGCAGCTAAATTAAAAGGTGCTGATCTGGTTGTTTTTTCTGAACTGAGTGTATGCGGTTATCCGGCAAGAGACTTTTTGGAGTTCAATGATTTTATAGATCAATGTTATCACTCCATAGAGGAGATCGCTCAACATGCCGATTCAATAGGCGTTATTGTTGGTGGCCCTCACCGCAACCCTATAAAAGAGGGTAAAGATCTGTTCAATGCAGCTTGGTTTCTCTATAATAAAGAAGTGAAAGCAGTTGTACATAAAACACTCTTACCTACCTACGATGTGTTTGATGAATACCGATACTTTGAGCCAGCTTATGAGTGGCAAGTGATTCCCTTTAAAGGTGAACGTATTGCGTTGACCATTTGTGAGGATATATGGAATCTGGGTGACAATCCATTATACAGAATTTGTCCAATGGATAAATTAATGCCTCAACAACCAACCTTGATGATCAATATCTCTGCTTCTCCTTTCGACTATGATCACGATGAGGACAGAAAAGAAGTGATACGACAAAATGTGTTGAAATATAATTTACCAATGGTGTATTGCAATGCAGTTGGCGCACAAACGGAAATTGTCTTCGATGGAGGCAGTTTGGTTTTTGAAGCAAATGGAGCTTTGCAAAAAGAGTTATCTTATTTTACGGAAGATGATTATTTAGCAGATTTACAAACAACCATAAATACTGAACTTGCCCAATCTTCTTCAGTAGGTTTTGATAAAGACATGCGGGTAGGTAGAGTATCGGATGCAGCAGAAGTTTTATCTTTTTTGATAAAGGAAAATAATATTGCTCAAATTCATAAGGCACTCCTCTTAGGCATAAAAGATTATTTCACCAAGATGGGTTTCACCAAGGCTATATTAGGAAGTAGCGGTGGTATTGATAGCGCTGTTACCATAGCTTTAGCTTGTGAGGCACTGGGTTCAGAAAATGTTCTGGCAGTTGGGATGCCTTCCATGTATTCATCAGAACATTCGGTTTCTGACGCTGCTCAGCTCAGTAAGAACTTGGGAAGTCGATTTGAGATCATTCCGATAAAGGATATTTATGATTCCTTTCTTGAGAGTCTGAAGCCATTATTTGGTGATTTACCATTTAGCGTTGCGGAAGAAAATATTCAAAGTCGCACTCGCGGAAATTTATTAATGTCTATTGCTAACAAATTTGGTTATATCCTGTTAAATACATCCAATAAGAGCGAATTGGCTACGGGTTATGGCACCCTATATGGTGACATGGCAGGTGGATTAAGTGTATTAGGTGATGTGTATAAGACACAAATTTTTGCATTGGCTAAATTTATAAATAGAAATAGAGAAATCATTCCAGAAAATATTATAACCAAACCGCCTTCTGCAGAATTAAGGCCAGGTCAGAAGGACAGTGATAGTTTACCAGAGTATCATGTCCTGGATATGGTACTATATCAATATATCGAGCGGAGGCAAGGTGCGAAAGAACTCATTTCAATGGGGATAGACGAAACATTAGTGAGAAGAATTCTTAAGATGGTGAATTCAAATGAATACAAGCGGAATCAATTTTGTCCGATCATTCGGGTGAGTACTAAAGCATTTGGTGTTGGAAGACGATTACCTATAGTGGCCAATTATATTCTCGGTTGATAGGATCAATGATCAGCAGCAACGAATATAACTTAGATTTTTTTAGTTCACGGAATCACGTAATGGAAACCATACATTTGCACATATGCAGGCTGTAGTATATAAATCTACCGGAAGTTGGTACGTGGTCAAAACCAGGCAAGGGAAGGTTCATCCTGCTCGAATCAAAGGGATATTTAAGATTGATGGCATCACCTCTACCAATCCTATAGCTGTGGGCGATGTTGTAGAAGTTGAAATGGAGAATGAAGTGGAGCAAACGGTGATGATTACTGAGATTCTGGATAGGAAAAATTATATCAATAGGCAATCACCTTCTCATCGGAAGCAGCATCATATAGTAGCGGCGAATCTTGATCAGTGTATGATCGTCGCTACCTTAAGAGAGCCCAGAACTTCACAGGGATTTATAGATCGGTTTCTTGTAGCTTGTGAGTCTTTTCATATTCCGGTTGTCATCGTTTTTAATAAAGCGGATTTATATAGAACCAAGGATCTTGAAAAATATGCAGAGTGGGAGGAGATGTATATGGGGGCAGGATATCAAACGATATTAATCAGTTTGAAAGAGCAAATAGGCGTTGAAAATCTTTTGAATTTACTGAAGGATAAAGTTACGCTGATCAGTGGTCATTCAGGAGTTGGTAAATCTACGTTGATCAATCATTTACTTCCTGATTTGGATTTACGAACCAATGAGGTTAGTGGGTGGAGTGGAAAAGGCTTGCATACTACTACATTTGCAGAGATGTTCGATTTGCCTGCGGGAGGCCATATCATCGATACACCTGGAATCCGTGAATTTGGATTGGTGGATATTCCAAAACAGGAATTATCGCATTATTTTCCAGAGATGCGAAACATTATACGAGAGTGCCAGTTTAACAACTGCCTGCATATGAATGAGCCTGGATGTGCCGTAAAATCAGCTGTTGAGCAAGGTAAGCTACATATCGATCGATATATTAGTTATTGCACTATTTTGGATTCCATTAAAGAGGATGACTGGCGTTAATCTCCATCTTTAAACCAGCTGCTGTATCGAACGTAATTATTGGCGATACGGTTGATCTCCCCTTCAATTTTTTCCTGCGATACTTCTTTTACTTTTTTTGCTGGAACGCCCGCATAAATGGTTCCTGGTTCTACAATGGTGCCTTCCAATACTACAGACCCAGCAGCAATGATCGAATTAGTACCAATTATGGCATTATCCATGATGATAGCACCCATCCCAACCAAAACATTGTCTTCGATGGTACATCCATGAACTATGGCCAAATGGCCGATGCTTACATTATTTCCAATAATTGCTTTTGTTTTTTCGAACGTACAATGAATAACCGCATTATCCTGAACATTCACGCGGTGCCCCATCCTTATAGAATTCACATCACCTCTTAGAACAGCATTGAACCAGATTGAACATTCATCCCCCATGATAACATCACCAACTATAGTGGCATTAGGCGCAATAAAGCAATCTTTGCCAAAAGTTGGCAGGACTCCATGAACGGGAAGGATATGCGGCATGATTAAAGGATTAAAGAGTAATTTTGTCGAAATTAATTCATTTTTCAAACCATAACGAGTGCCAACTCACAGAGAACTTTTTCTGCAGCATGTAGCGCAAACATCCACCGCGCCTTTGGCCATTGAAATGGTTAGGGCAGAAGGTTCTTTGATGTGGGATGTGAAGGGCAGAGAATATATTGATCTCATTGGGGGTATTAGTGTGTGCAATATAGGACATCGTCATCCAACAGTGGTGAACGCGATCAAGGATCAGTTAGATCGGTATATGCATCTTATGGTGTATGGAGAATTAGTATCAGCGCCACAAGTGCAGTATGCCAAATTGCTGACCGATCATCTTCCCCAAAATTTGGATAGCGTTTATTTCACGAGTTCCGGAACAGAGGCTACAGAAGGTGCTATGAAACTGGCTAAGCGTGTAACCGGGCGAACGCAGATCCTAGCGTTCAAGGATTCCTATCATGGTTCTACGCAGGGGTCTTTAAGTGTTATGGGCGATGAATACTGGAGAAATGCATTTCGTCCGTTATTACCCGGAGTGGATCATGAGGATTACGGTTCTTTTGCATCATTGGATCGAATTACAGATAAAACGGCCATGGTTATCGCCGAGACCATCCAGGCAGAGAAGGGCGTAAAAAGGCCGACTCTTGAATGGATGCAGGCTCTTCGAGATCGTTGTACGGAAAAAGGAGCATTACTCATATTTGATGAAATTCAAGTTGGCTTTGGCAGAACGGGCACAATGTGGGCATTTGAACAATTTGGAATCGTACCAGATGTATTGTTATTAGGCAAAGCTCTTGGCGGAGGCTTACCCTTAGGGGCGTTCATATCATCACGAGAAAATATGATGACCCTGGCAGCTGATCCCGTGTTAGGGCATATCACTACATTTGGCGGACATCCTGTATGTTGCGCTGCCGGGATGGCTTCAATGAAAGTTTTGTTAGAATCGGAGGCCATCAAGGAAGTAGAAACTAAATCTGCTTTATTTGAAAAATATCTTCAACATCCTTCAATAAAATCTGTAAGGCGTTCTGGTCTATTGATTGCTATAGAATTTTCATCATTCGAAGAGAATAAGCATATCATCGATCGCTGTCTGGAAAAAGGGGTATTTACCGATTGGTTTTTATTTGCACCCCATTGTTTAAGAATAGCACCTTCTTTACTGATTTCCAATGAAGAGATCGAAACAGCTTGTCGCAAGATTTGTGAAATACTGTAAGAATGGGGCATAATCAACCCCAAAATCAACTCCTTCTGTTACGATTTCTTTGATGAAATGCATTAAGCGTCTGACTGACTAAAAATCGAGGCCGAATGCAAAATGCCAGTAAGGTTTCCCTTTAAATACACCATTCATTTCCCAGCCGGCATCCACACGTAGGAAATATCCCAGTAACGTACTCCTTGCCCCAAAACCATATCCTCCTACGAAGGGCCCAACTCCACCCGTTTTGATTCGTATTTCAACAGGTGGCTGACCATACACCGAATAAGGGCGTGTAATTCCATTGAATTTTCCATTCCATGCTGTTCCCAGATCCACAAATTGAATGAGTTGAAAATTTCTGAGGAATGCATTATTAATGGGTCTATTCAAAATAGTTGACAATACAGGTAATCTGAATTCACTATTCATAACCACTGCATTATTTCCGTTGGCTACGTTTTGAGGAAATCCACGCATATTTACTGCCAATGATTGAAAAGCATATTGAGCATCTGGCGCTGGTCGATTAGCATTATTGAATTTAGGAGCAAGCCATCCATCAACCCCACCCAGATAGTAAATTATTTTTTGCGTACCGAAAGAAGCATCAAATGCAACCCGACCGGCCCAGATGAAATTTCTGTAAATCTTATAATAGTAACGGGCATCTCCTCCAAAATTAAATGTATAGCGACCGTTTGTATTCTTATTATTCATCTTGGCGTTCACATCTATCCATAATTTATATCTTAATCCGTTCCAAATATTCAGTGCTGGATTAAGCGTATTATCGTGAACCCATTCCATTCTGACAAGCCCATAATTTAAAACACTATCCTTATAAGCTGTTGCAGGTGGGAAATTGGCATCGGATTTAATGGTGACACGATCATTTCGGATTCCAATAGTTGCCCTAAGGCTTCTCACTTCATCTAAAGGATAGGAGAGATGGAACTGGTATAAATTGGAATATAATTGATTGGATAAAGATGCTTTGATCGGTTCTGTATTAAAATCATAAAGAGGGAAATTATTTAATGTGGAACGATAATACGTTAATCCCCAATCGAGCCGACGTCTAAGGTTCTGAAATTGCACCAAATAGTCAACATCCCTAAGGTTAGAAGAAACGCGAAAACCACCTGTGAATTTTAAGTCTTCCATTAATTCAGAAGTTCCTAAACGGATGATACCATTCAAGGCATCGGTATTTGATAGGTAAACTGGGCCTGCTCCTTGTGCATAGGGCTGAAATCTATTTACAAGTACCTGGTTGTTGAATCCAGTAACAACATAATCAGAGGAGAATTTTCGATGATAATCATAAATCTTTGCCTGAGATACTATCGAATTTGCCAAGTCAGTTTCAGTTGCAGAAATAATAGTAGTTGTATCTGTTTCAAATTCAGTTTGAAATAGTTCTGCAGATTTTTTTGACGTATCTGCCGCTGCTATTTTATCCAATCCCTTCGACTTATCATAAATGGTGGCCTGTCCTTTGGAGATGCGTTCTAACTCCTGAATTTTTTTAATATACTCTGTTGGCCGGGCATTAATATTTCTACGACGTAGCGTATTTTCATCAATGCGGAGTTTGTATAGTAATTTTAGATTTCCTTCTTGTCGTAATTCACTTACCAGATTATTGTCACCTGCTCCACGAGTTTCCTGTAAACCACTTTGGTAATTCGTAATAGGGAATACATAAGCGCTATCATCTGTTATCGAGAGATATCCAATGGAATCAGGTTCTGTTTTTTCCCATGCTTTTAAAGTTGAGTCTAATTCTTTTCTTACAGGATTACGTAAGATCTCATCGCCTATTTGATATAGAGTATCTAATCCTGCACGTTGTGTAGAAAAGAATCCTGCATAACGATTCCCAATTCCATTTTCTGCACTCACGAAAGTAAAGTGGTTGACATTATACTGAAGAGGGAATCTGGCATCACTGTACTTCATATCACTGAGCATAGTCACTTGTCGATAATCACTTTTGATATTGGGATCAACCATAAAAATATTATAGCGATATCTGGAAGGAATAGCAGTATCTATTCTTGAAGCATTCCCACCAGGTCGGTTAGAGGCAAACAAAATTCCTGTCTTATTTGGAAATGCTGCGAATGAAGGGTCAAGATCATTGTAAACATCATTCGTTATCTGCGTAACGGTTTGTTCCTTGATTTTATACGTGAAGATATCCGACTGCCCATTTTTGACTGCACTTAAGACAAGGGTATTATTGTCTAGCATGAACTTGGCATCCTGAATGAGCTGAAAGCCTTCTACTTCTTGCTTAAACAATTTTACTCTTGTTACAACATCATAAACAAACATGCGTATTTTGCCTTGTTCATCATAGATGACAAGTAGTCGGGAGCCTTTTGGATCCCAGGCCAGTAAAGGATAGTTAGGATTAATATCTGCCTGGCGATTTAATATTCCTGCTTTCAGGAGTATTTTTCTTTTATCAGAAAGGTCTTCCAGTTGTACCTGATATATTCCTTTTTTAAATTTTACTACACCATATGTATTATTTCGGGGAATTGGATTTGCCTGGAATCTGTAATAATCTTCATCATTCTTCAACTCTTCCATCGCTACAACAGTACCTTTTGGCTGATTGCGTCTTCCACGGAGATCATTCTGATATTTTTCAGACTCCTTTTCCATGAAATCTTTTAGAAGCTCTTTAAACTTCTTTTTTGTCACCCTAGCAGAAGCAGAGTTTAAACTTTTGTAAATTCTGGATAGATAGAGAAAATAAGTGACATTATCTTTTCTATAATTATTAGCGATAAAGTTCCAAAAAGCATGTCCTGCCAGTTCAGGATTCCGAAAGGCGAATTGGTAAAAGGATTTATGTTCGCCTGATAATAATGCCGATTTCAGTTGGTCATCAAGTTTGGCACTCCAGTTTTCTGCTGCATAGGAGATGTACCCATCTGTAAGCCATTTTGGGAGATCAAGTAAGGCTTGATTCTGGGCAAATTCGCCTAGGTCATCCCCAAATAATAAATTTTCAACCAGCACTTTAGCAATACCTTGTCGGATCTGAATTCTCAGATTATTCAGATCTCCTGTATTGTACACCACAACTTTATTATTAACTAATTTGGTTACTCCACCTGTATTTTGCCAGTCCACACCAATCCCAATATTCGATTGTTTCAAATCGGTAAAGCTATTATAGATCACAATATTGGCCCGTCGTTGTAAACCGTATTCGATGAAATCTTCCAGTTGAGGTAATTCTTCTTCTGCAACTTGAGCTACAAATTTTCCAAGTGCTAATCCACCTTCACTGAAATAAGCATTAAAATTTCTGGTTTGATAGTATCTCCAGTTGAATTTTTTATACTGCACTCTGTTCTTACCGAATTCAACGGCATTTACCTGAGCATTTACTGATCCGGTAAGGAGCAAAAAGAAAAAAAACAGGCGGCTGATCTTTCCCATAATCTTATTTCTATATTCGTCTGACAATCCGTCCAAAAGCACTTTATTGTTCTAAAATTAAGCTATTTTACACTATACATATGCGTTCTATCTATCAGATAAAAGTTTTTACGTTTAGCCCTATCCAGGAAAATACGTATATACTGACCAACGACAAAAACGAAGCCATTGTCATAGATCCGGGTTGCTATGGTAAACTCGAAGAACAACAGTTGGAGAAGTTTATTCTGGATAAGGGTCTTGAAGTAAAACTTTTGTTGAATACACATTGCCATTTGGATCATGTATTTGGTAATAAATTCGTTGCCGATCGATGGTCGTTACAACCTCAAATACACCCGGAAGAACGGCAGGTACTGGATTACGCCCCTGTTGCCGGTTTGATGTGGAATCTCCCCTTCGATCATTATAACGGCCCTACAGGATATTTGAACGAAGGCGATATAACCGGTTTAGAAGGCGGTCCATTGGAAGTAATCCATGCTCCTGGGCATTCACCCGGTAGTATTTGTTTTTATAGCCGAAACGATGGTTTTCTAATAGGTGGAGATGTACTCTTCCGGGGAAGTGTTGGGCGGACTGATCTTCCTGGAGGAAATTTTAACATTTTAGAAAAATCAATTCGAGAGAAATTGTACGTTTTACCGGATGAAACTATCGTGTATTCAGGGCATGGTTCCCCAACTAGAATTGGGGATGAGAAAAGGACAAATCCTTTTGTTTCGATAAATGGATCAGCCCCTTCTGAATAATCCGATCCATTCATGCTTCTCGATTCGGGCTACCCATCCAATGAACCCCAACATCATCAGTACTCCTGCAGAATGGGTTATCCAGATATTTGGTGAATATGCCCGTATCCATTGATGGATGCCAAAGAGTATGATACAGATCAGAATATAGGCTAACAATTTTTTCCATGCATATGGAACTGGATAATGTTTTTGCCCCTGCGTGTAACTGATCACCATCATAAAAGTATAACAGGTTAAACTTGCGATCGCACAACCCATGTAACCAAGGTAAGGTATCAACAGCCAATTTAATATGATGGTGATAGCTGCGCCTGCAATTGTAATATACGAGGCCATCAAATTTTTATTGGTTAATTTATACCAGATTGATAAGTTGTAATAGATGCCAAGCATCAGTTTTCCTAACATCAACAAAGGCACTACGGTTAATCCTTCCAGATACTCGGGATGTTTTTGTACACCCATAAAATATTTCCAAATATCTAAGAATAACATTACCGAAAGAAAACAAAGGCAACAGGTGATCACAAAAAATTTCATCACTCTTGCGTATGTCTTTACAGCATCCCCTTCTTTTGACTGCTTAAAGAAAAAGGGTTCAGCTCCCATTCTAAAAGCAGTAATAAATAAGGTGATGATAACAGCAAGTTTAGCATTGGCGCTATATATACCATTAGCTGAACGTGCTTCATCAATAGTGCCTGGATAAAGATGGGTGATCATAAATCGATCTATCGTTTCATTGATCATTCCTCCAAACCCGACTATGATCAATGGGGTAGAATAGATCATCATTTCTTTCAATAGTTGCTTATCGAAGGAAAATGAAAAACTAATAATCTCTTTCCATAGTAATAATAAGGTTATAGCACTAGCGGCCATATTAGCAATAAAAACATATCCAATGTCAATACTTGGGTCATAGATCCTAGCCCAAATGGATTGCTCCCCTTGTTCATAGGCGCCTTTGCACCAAACTAAAAAGAAAATGACCAGTCCGATATTCGTAACGATGTTTAGCACTTTAATTATGGCAAATTTTCTTGGTCTGCCTTCATGTCGCAATCTTGAAAAAGGTAATGTGGCTAATGTGTCTAGTGCAACAATGATCAACACCCATTTTATATATTCAGGATGTTGTCCCAAAGCCATATAATCTGCCAATCCTTGAGCCGGAATAAATAGTATGGCTGTCAAGACAAATGTGGTGATCAGCATAGTTGAAAATCCACTATCGTACACATTCCTTTCTTTATCTGGATATAGATTTGAAAACCGGAAATAAGAAGTTTCCATTCCGTACGTAAATATGATTTGCAAAAAAGCTGCGGTTGCAAATAGTATTGAAATATCACCATATTTAGCAGAAGCGAAGACTGTTGATAAAATTGGTGTCAATAAATAATTCAAGAAACGTCCGAAGATGTTGCTGAATCCATACCAAAAGGTTTGTGACGCTAATTTTTTAATACTCAAGAATGGTCGTTTGAAGCAAATTTATAGGGAAAAATATCAATAAGGGCCAAAACGTTTGTCGGCCAGGAAGCTTGAATCGGTTAGGGTCCTTAAAAAAATGATCAGATCATTCTTTTGAAATTCATCTAGGGGTATCCTATTCTTGACTAACGGGTCTGTAGTTGGCCCATTCATTACACCACTCCGATAATGATCGATTACTTGCCCTACAGAATTAAATCTTCCATCATGGCCATAAGGGGCGGTCTGAAAAATATTACGTAGGGAAGGTACCTTGAATGTTAAGGAGTCGGAAGCTTTTTTCGTGATCTGCATCCGGCCAAAATCTTTCAATGAATTATTCAATGGCAATCCTGTATTTCGATAACTCAGGTCAGTAAATAAGGGTTCTGTATGGCAGGAAATACAGTGTTGCTTGAAAATGTCATATCCCCTTTGCTCAGCTCCTGTAAAACTGCCTTCACCCCGTTTTACTTTATCGAATTTACTATTGGCGGAAACCATCATGCCCATAAACTGGCTTAGAGCCCTCAGCATATTTCGTGAATCAATGACTTCAGTTTTAAATGCTTGTTTAAACATTCTTTTGTATGATGTATCTGCATTTAACTTTCGTACTACATTTTCGACCGTCTCGGCCATTTCATTGGGTGCTACAATGGGTGCGAGTGGCTGTACTTCAAGATTAGCAATCCCTCCATCCCAATGAAATTCTTTATGCCAAGCGAGGTTAAAAAGGGGAGGCGCATTTCTTGTGGTGAATTGATTGTTGAATCCATGGCTAAGGTCATGATCAAATGTAGCAAATGAAGCAAATTGCTGATGACATGAGGCACATGGGAAGTTCCCATCAACGGATAATATTCCATCATAAAAGAGCCTTCTTCCTAATTCAAATCCTTCTTTAGTTAATGGGTTATTGACGAAAATATCTGTAGTGGGCTTAGGAAATCCTTGAGGTATGGTAAATGATATCGGGGTAGGTTCAAATGTCGTGATAACATCTTTTTTCTTACACGATTCAATGATCATAACATAGATCATCAATGATATTAATACTAACCCTATGGTAGTGTATTTATTCATCTGCTGATGATCTTGTTTAGACTAAACATCTTTGCATAATTATCCGCAAATTGTAGTGCAACTGGCCCAGGTGTCATGATAGACGGGAAGTTAGCGATCCGTAAACTTTCTTTACCATCAAACCAATATTTGATATCCGCATCTACGATAATTTCTGCTGTAGATTCTACATGGATGATACCTGGTAAACTTACCTTTCGGATAGCATTTTGCCCTGTTCTAAACCCTCCGATATGATAGGTGATATTTTGATTGGGTGCAGATGAACTCGGTGAATGTCCTTCCAGTTTTATAAAAATATATCCTGTATTCCAGGTCCAGAACATCCCATATACGGGATCTAAGGCGCCAGATTGTGCCCCACTTACATTATGGGAGCTATCTACTCCTATGATGAATCGAATACTATCGTAACTGCCTGCTTCCATGTTGATGGTAAACGTTTGAGAAGCTTTGTCCAGTAGGTCTATTAAATGATAACTATTTTCTTCTTTGGTATATTGACCTCCGTTGCCGACCAATTCAATTTGTGAAATATAAAACTTGAATTTGCTGATTTTAAATAGTTCATTAGAACCGTTTTTATAGAAGATACTGGTATCTATTGTTGTGCCAAGTGCGATAGGTTTTACGGACAAGATGATGGGAAATTTATTATTTTCTTTACTTTTTTCTTTAGAACAAGAAATAAATGGCCCTATGGCAATAAGCAAAAGGAAGACCATTTTTAGGGCATTCGTCACGTTTATCATTCTATTTTCTATCTTCATCATGATAAAATTACAACTAAACCTATTGATATGTTATGAGGGCGGTTATTCAAAGAGTTTCACGTGCCCAGGTTGCCGTAAATGGTATGCTTTCTGGTAACATAGAGTGGGGGTTGATGGTGTTGCTGGGTATTGAGGACAGCGATTCAGATGAGGATGTACTTTGGCTGGCAGGTAAAATTGTTAATATGCGCATCTTTGATGATGAGCAGGGGGTAATGAACCTTTCTTTGTTGGATAAAGCATATGATATTTTGCTAATCAGCCAGTTTACCTTGCATGCCTCTACCAAAAAAGGAAATCGACCTTCATATATTCGGGCCTCCAAACCCGATCATGCTGTTCCACTTTATGAACGGATGATACTGGAATTGGAAAAGCTATTGGGAAAGACCATTCAAAAAGGGGTTTTTGGGGCCGATATGAAAGTTGAATTATTGAACGATGGTCCGGTAACCATCATTATAGATTCCAAACAAAAAGAATAATATGACAATAGCGGAAGCACAAAAGCAAGTGGATGAATGGATCAATACGGTAGGAGTGAGGTATTTCAGTGAACTTACCAATATGGCCGTTTTGACAGAGGAAGTAGGTGAACTGGCGAGAATTATGGCACGTAAATATGGGGATCAGAGTTTCAAGGACTCAGATCAAAAATATGACCTAGCAGATGAAATGGCGGATGTACTCTGGGTTCTTATTTGTTTGGCTAATCAAACAGGTACCGACCTTACCGCTGCATTGGAAAAGAATTTTGAGAAAAAGAATATCCGCGACAAGGACAGGCATCGGAACAATGAAAAGCTCTCCGGGTAATTATCGTACATTTGCGCCATGCTAGTTACAGATCAACATAAATTTCAGGCGATTATTTCTCACGCTAAAGAATATGGATTTGTTTTCCCTTCATCAGAAATATATGATGGGCTTAGTGCAGTTTACGACTATGGTCCCTGGGGTTCTGAATTAAAAAGGAATATTCGCGATGCGTGGTGGAATGAAATGACCCGCATGCATGATAATATTGTTGGGATTGATGCCGCTATCTTCATGCATCCTACTACTTGGAAAGCTTCTGGTCATGTGGATAATTTTAGTGATCCGATGATCGACAATAAAGACAGTAAGAAGCGATATCGTGTGGATCACCTGATCGAAGGTTTTGCAGATGAACTGGCAAAGGACGGAAAGGCTGAACAAGCGGAACAAATTCTTTCGGAAACCGATAAACGCTTAGCGGCAAATGATTTGGCAGGATTAAAATTATTGATCGAGGAATTCGCCATTCCTTGTCCGGTAAGCGGAACCGTGAACTGGACGGATGTCCGTCAATTCAATCTGATGTTCTCGACACAATTGGGAAGTCTGGCAGAAGAATCAGATCAGATCTTTCTACGTCCGGAAACAGCTCAAGGTATTTTCGTAAACTTTCTGAATGTTCAAAAAACGGCACGTATGAAGGTGCCTTTTGGAATTGCACAAGTGGGTAAAGCATTTCGTAATGAGATCGTTGCACGCCAATTCATTTTCCGGATGCGTGAATTTGAGCAAATGGAAATGCAATTTTTTATTCGTCCAGGATCTCAGAAAGAATGGTATGAATACTGGAAAGCACAACGAATGAACTGGCATCTTTCATTGGGTTTCCCTAAAGAGATGTTCCGTTTCCACGATCATACCAAGCTTGCGCACTACGCCGATGCAGCAGTTGATATTGAGTTCCAATTCCCTATTGGTTGGAAGGAAGTGGAAGGAATTCATTCTAGAACAGATTTCGATCTATCGAATCATCAGCAATATAGTGGTAAAAAACTTCAGTATTTCGATCCGGAGATCAATCAGAATTATGTACCGTATGTCATTGAAACTTCAATAGGATTAGACCGAATGTTCCTACTTACTTTAAGCCACGCCTATGCAGAGGAGAAATGGACTAAGGAAGATGGGTCAGAAGACAGTAGAACGGTACTTCGTATCCCGGCTAAATTAGCTCCGATCAAATTAGCGGTACTTCCATTGACCAAAAAAGACGGACTTCCTGAGATAGCGAAAGATATAATCAAGGATTGCAGGGAAGACTTCTACTGTTTCTATGAAGAGAAGGATAGTATTGGGAAGCGATATAGACGAATGGATGCACTAGGTACGCCTTTTTGCGTAACGGTAGATCATCAAACGAAAGAAGACAATACTGTTACTATCCGTCATCGTGATTCTATGCAACAGGAAAGAGTGCATATAGATGCGATCAAAAATCTGGTGAAAGCCTCAATGAAATAAAATAAAAAAACCTCCGAAATTGCGGAGGTTTTTTTTTGCATTTTATCCGTACAATTCAAAATGAATATCTTTTTTGGTATATCCTAGCTCTTCCAAATTTTTTCGGGCATCTTCAATCATATTTTTCCAGCCACATAGGAAAAAATTGGCATCCGGTCTAGAAACTAGAAATTGTTTATAGATCTCATGTACATATCCATGAGCGGCTTGTTCCCATACTTCACGACTTAATGTTGGATGAAACGCAAAGGACGGCTCTTGTTTTTCTAAGGCTCTTAATTCCTCATAGTATAAGAGGTCCTCTTTTTTTCTGCACCCAAAAATCAAATTGATTTTTTTATGCAAAATTTTATGCTTGTAAATGTGTTGAACCATACTTCTAAATGGAGCTATACCTGTACCTGTACAGATTAGGAAAAGTTCTTTGTCCAATATTTCGGGTAAGGTAAATTTCCCCTGTGCTCCTCTCAGTTGAACGGTTGATCCAATTTTCCAGTTTTCAAAAATGTATGAGGTTCCTTTTCCATTTTCCGCTTTTACAATTACCAATTCAAATCGATTTGTACCATCCGGAGCTGATGCAATCGAATAACTTCTCCATCTTTCTGAATTTCGCTCACCAATGGGCAGATCAAGGGTCACGAATTGACCGGGTATAAAATCAAATACGTCCAGTTCAGGAATTTCAATGATAAATCTGTTTGTTAACGGAGCTTCCTCTAAAATCATGACTACGCGGCCTTCGCGCCAGGGTTGGACTGCCATTCGAGTATTTTTTTGGAAGATAAATAAAAATTCAACTAAAATGGCTGCTACCTCATTCGGTTACGCTTACTGGTAAAACTTCAATCGATTTCTTCATTTTTTTTGTACAGTCTGTACCTTTTTTAAAACGGACAGTTATAGTCTCTTCTGCATTTCCCACCCCAGAAATCTGTTCTTTAATGTATATCCGGATATATGATGCTGTATTATCTTCAAATAGATTTTTATTGATCTCCCCCATTGGTTCTTTAATCGTTTTTTCTATTGTAATGGGTTGGGATATATGCGAAGTATCAAAAAAAACGGCTTTATTGTTTATTCTTACCGAAATAATTTTTGTTTGGCTAAGTTCCTTTGTTGCCAGCCAAATAAGATATCGGTAAGACCTTTGATTTTGGTTTATTTTGAATTCTCCATTCATAGTCACTTCCATCTTTGGAATGGAAGGAGCATTTATCTGTTTAAAAGCTATTAGTTTAACAGGAGGTTCTTTTGAGGCTATGCAACTCAATAAAATTGTATAAACTATCGCTAACATATTATGACCTGATGAATTTTCTTATAAATTGATATTTCCCATCATTACTGCTAATGGTCAATATATACGTTCCTGATGAAAAGTTCGATACATCAACCGATCCGCTTCCGTATCCGGCTGATTTATTCAAAAGTAGTTGACCTCCTAGTGTCCAGATCTGTACTTGAATGCTTCTGATATTTAGTAAATTCCCCGCTCTATAATAAATAACATTATTGGTTAGTGTTGGGAAGATGGATAGGATAAAATTTTTATCATCTCTGATCGGATTATTCAGAGCAGTTGGTAATTGTACCGCATTACCTATGTAGGTAACAAACATACCGTTTCCATGCGTACCTACTACCATTGTATTATCTTTCCATCTATAGGCTAACGATTGAATGATTGCTGTGTTCATCATCAGGCTTTTATTGATGACTTGTCCATCTTCTCTGGACCAGAATGTACTATTTGAATTAATAGTATTTGTACTGAACAGGCCAACTGTTGTACCAACATAATATTCTACTCCGGTTGATTTAGTTACAATTTCACAGCTCCTTATAGAGGGCAGGTTGATGTTTCCTTCAATTGATTGCCAGTTAGGTGATGCAGCTGTAGCATTACCTGTCCAGAAGACTGAAGGCACATTATAGTTAGAAACTACGCAAATGATCGTATCGTGGTTACGAGGATTAACGGCAATATCTTTAACTACGGATCCTGCGACCATGCCTGGTGGAGTAATATTTTCAACCACAGCCGATGCAGAACCTGCTGGATCCTTGATTCGATATAATTTACCATCAGCCGTTCCGAGAAAGAGGAGGCTGTTATTGCTATACGTGCCACGGGTTGTGGCCATGGAAAATATATCTGATGTCAATACCTGGTCAACGCCCGTCATCCTTGTCCAGCTACTACTGGATACTCCAATCGAATTTGTTGTTCTGTAAAGTGTATCCTTACTCGGGAAGTATATATGATTTGGGTTATCCTCATCTAAGTGATAATAGGTAACAAATTGATCTCTGGAAGTGTTTGAGGGAGTAATTTCTGTAAGACTGCCAGAACCGAATAGGGGAGCACGATAGATACGTTGTTCTTGTACAGAGGCAAGTAAGTATGGTTGATTGCTTGTATTTCTGAAAAGGTAGGATTGTCCTCCATCACCACCAACTATTAAATAATGATCATTGGAGTCTGGCAACGCATTTCCAAAAATATTTGAGCGATCTCTGAATGTAGTATTGTTATCTTGTGCTCCACCCAGAAAGGTATTACTTCCTGGCAGTGGATCTATCCCAACATGATAATATTGGATGGTTTGGTACTGTGCATTTCCATTGATCCAGGATACTTTTGAAGCTGTTGCATCATTAGTGATCACTATGCCTCCATCCGATGCGGTTATCATTCTATTATTGTTGGAGGGATCGAATTTGAATTTATGGTAATCAACATGTGAAACCTGATCTGGATCATCATACGTAGAGGATACATTTCCTGCACGATTTCCTCCCATATAGTAATTAGTAGATATGTTGGAAAAGCCATTTGTAGATCTGTATAAACTGACCCCCCCAACATATATAGTTTCATTTATAGTGGGATGACAGGCTATCTCCATGCAATAACCACCTTGTGAATCAAACCATGCATCTTCTGTTCCATTTGCTTTTGCCACCAGATTTTGTCCAAGGTTTGCGGACCAAGTAGGATTAGTTCCAGATACGTCCCCTCGAAACAGATCTGCACCACTTACATTTTTCTCTGGCTCAAGTGCATTTTCAATCAATGCATATAGATTATTCTGATTCGCTGAAAGTGCCAACACTATTCTACCCCAACCTGTATTACTTCCCTTTCCTGCATCTGCATTATATGCTCTCCAACCCGCTACAGAATCCGTTTGATTTTGACGTCCACCCGCAATTCTTGTCCAGCTACCCGGATCACCATTAGCAGATTGCCAGATACCCGCAATGTTCCTATCTGGATTCCATCCAGAGAATGCAGCAAATAATTTTGTTCCTGATTTGTTTATGACAATATCCGTTACGCCTTCAATATTCGTGGCGGCTTGGGTGCCCTGTAAAACGGTTGTCCAAGTTGTTCCGCCATCTTTTGACCGATAAATACGTTGATGGTTGGCTACGTAAACATCTCCTGAAATTGGATGAACTACGATATTATGATTGAATTGAAAATTACTTTGAAATGCAAATTCATTAGTGGTGCCAACAGTTGACGTGAGCTTTGTCCAGGTTTTACCATTGTCGGTTGACTTAAACAAACCATGTCCGAACACTAAAGCATTAGGCCAATAAGATGTAGCATTGGCTTCACCTGTTCCAGCATACCAGGTATCTTGAAAGCCAACTCTTGTATCCTGTGCCATGCAGGTCACACTTCTTACTTCATTAGGTGGGTGAACAAACGACCAGGTCAAACCACCATCCTCACTTCTGAAAATACCCCCATTAACTCCACCGGTAAGCACCACTTTATTAGTAGTGCCATTGTAGCGAATATCAAAAGCTAGCGCTCTAGTCCTGCCTCCATTTTGTGAGGGGCCTGCAGCGAAATAATTATTCAGGATAAGGTTACCAAGCGTACCCGATTTTCGAGGGGTATGTGTCTTAACCCAAGCCGCTTCCTGCAAGCGAATGTCATCAGGGATTTTTCCAGTTTTGGGATCGCGACTGATCAGCCATTCATAATATTCCCTTTTTCGACCAGCATATTCTTCATTTTCTTCTTTTTCTATTTCCTGTTTCTCAGGATAGTAGAAAAACCAACCCCCTATTACGGTAATCGATAGTACAGAAAAGTATAATAGCAATTTATGCATCTGCAGTTACGTGTATAAGCAATTTACTTCTTTCTTTACAACAATCTCATGGCCAATGTTTGCTATCTTTGCACTTCGCCGGCCATAACCGGTTTTGTGCGATGAATCTGCAGGTGTTGTTAGACCGTTTCTCTCAAAGCCCCCGCATTCAGGAAATAGCGGCCCGACTTTCTATGCCCCAAAGGCAGCATTTACGTTTAACAAAGCTTACCGGCAGTTCCTCTCAATTTATTCTGACAGCCATTTATGGACATGTTTCTGTTTCTCAACTGAATCATCTGGTCATACTTGATGATGCCGAAGATGCAGCCTATTTTCATAATACGATTGAAAATTTAACACAAGCTTTAGACCTTTATTATTTCCCCTCATCCTTTAAGAACAGGAAAAATTTTCGATTGCTGAACAGCAGTCATGTGATGCTTCGAACAGAAGCGCTGACTCGTTTTAGTTCAGATGGCAACAAGCGTATAATGGTTGCTTATCCCGAATCTATTTTTGAAAAAGTAGTATTACCCAAATCTTTGTCAAAGCATTTAATATCAATCAAAACAAATGATACACTAGATCTAAATGCTTTGTTAGAACAATTTGTTCAATATGGATTTGAACGAACAGATTTTGTGTATGAACCGGGACAATTTGCAATGCGTGGTGGTATTTTGGATATCTATTCATTCGGAAATGAAAAACCATACCGTATAGAGTTATTTGGTAATGAAGTAGATTCCATACGCATCTTTGATCCAGAAACCCAGTTGAGTGAGCGTAAGCTATTACAAGTCACCATCATTCCAAATGTGGAAACACAATTTGATGATGAAGAGAAAATATCGCTGCTTGAATTTCTTCCTGATAACACTGTGGTTTGGATCAAGAATAGGAAAGTGATGCGAGAAGCACTTCTTACGCAGGAAGAAGATTTGGAATTATTCCTTAAACGGACCACTACTGAAGTTGAGTCGTTTACAGATGATGATACACAGAAAGCTAAGGTATCAGCAACTGATTTTATAAAAGCTGATTTACTCGAATCATTATTGAATAAATATCATGTTGTTGAATTTGGCCCAGATTTAGACGACTATGCCCGTGATTTTCCCGAAGAAGATGTTTTTACTTTTGATACGCGACCTCAACCTTCTTTCAACCGAAAATTCGATCTGCTGATCAACGATCTTACACAGTTCGAAAAGAAAAAGTTTGGCGTATTCCTTTTTGCCGATAATCCTCGTCAGCTGGAACGATTACATTCCATCTTTACCGACTTACAGGCGGAAGTTCAGTTTACGCCAGTGCCGGTTGCTATACATGAAGGTTTCATCGATGAATCTTTACAAGTAGTTTGTTATACCGATCATCAGATCTTTCAGCGATACCATAAGTATAAGGTCAAGCAGGCTTATAATAAGAATAAAGCACTAACGCTACGGGCTCTTCGTGATCTACAGCCAGGTGATTATGTAGTGCACATAGATCATGGAGTTGGTGTATTTAGTGGATTACAGAAGATTGAGGCAAATGGACGTATGCAGGAAGCTGTTCGAATAATTTATAAGGATAGTGACATTTTATATGTTAATATTAACTCACTGCATAAGATCTCAAAATATACTGGTAAGGAAGGCCATATACCGAAAATAAACAAGCTGGGTAGTGATGTCTGGTCAAAATTGAAAGACAAAACGAAGACCAAAGTAAAAGAGATTGCTTTTGATCTGATCAAATTATACGCAGAGCGAAAAGCACAAGAAGGATTTCAGCATTCTCCAGATAATTATATGCAGATGGAGTTGGAAGCCTCGTTTATTTATGAGGATACTCCTGATCAAAGTAAGGCGACGGCAGATGTGAAAAAAGATATGGAGTCACCATACCCAATGGATCGGCTGGTTTGTGGCGATGTAGGATTTGGAAAGACAGAAGTTGCTGTCCGTGCAGCTTTTAAAACCTGTTTGGATGGTAAACAGGCTGCGGTGATGGTTCCTACTACTATACTTGCTTTTCAGCACTATAAAACATTTAGTGAGCGTTTGAAGGATTTACCGGTTAAAGTGGATTATATCAATCGTTTTAAATCTGCCAAATCGAAAAAAGAAACGCTTAAAAATCTGGAGGAAGGCAAGATCGATATCATTGTCGGTACACATGCCTTGATCAGTAAGGAAGTTAAGTTTAAAGATCTTGGCATTCTCATTATCGATGAAGAACAAAAGTTTGGTGTAGCTCACAAAGAAAAGATCAAGACTCTAAAAACCAACGTGGATTGTTTAACACTTACAGCCACTCCAATACCACGTACGCTGCAATTCTCTTTGATGGGAGCACGCGATATGAGTATTATGAATACCCCCCCTCCAAATCGTCAGCCGGTACAAACGGAGGTGCATACATTCCAAGATGATTTTATCCGTGATGCCATCTATTTTGAGACGGAACGCGGTGGACAAGTATTCTTCATTCACAATCGCGTGAATGGCCTGGCTGAGATGGCTGCATTGATACGAGGACTTTGTCCGGATCTAAGTGTAGGTTTTGCACACGGGCAATTAGAAGGTCATGAGTTGGAAGAGCGTATAATGGACTTCATCGAAAAAAAATATGATGTTCTTGTTTGTACGAATATTGTTGAGAGTGGAGTAGATATTCCAAATGTCAATACCATCATTGTAAATAATGCGCATCAGTTTGGGTTGAGTGATCTCCATCAGCTACGAGGCCGGGTTGGACGGAGCAATAAAAAGGCATTTTGTTATTTGTTAGCTCCATCAGTATCAGCACTGCCAAGTGATAGTAGAAAGCGATTACAAACATTAGAACAGTTTAGTGATCTAGGTTCTGGTTTTCAAATTGCAATGCGTGACCTGGATATTCGGGGAGCTGGTAATTTATTAGGTGGAGAGCAAAGTGGATTCCTGATCGAGATAGGCTTTGAGATGTATCAAAAAATACTGGAAGAAGCGATACGTGAATTGAAACGATCTTCTTTCAGGGAGTTATTTAAAGAAGAGATTGATCAACAAGACGATTTTGTTCAGGATTGTACGATTGATACTGATTTGGAGATCTTAATTCCAGACTCCTATGTTGCCAATACAGCAGAACGATTGGCGTTATATACTCGCTTGGACAACAGTAAAGGCGAGAATGAGTTAACGGAATTCTACAAGGAGATGGAGGATCGTTTCGGTCCGATACCCCATTCGGTAAGAGATCTTTTTACCACTGTTCGTTGCAGAAAATTGGCTGTTGAATTAGGTTTTGAGCGTATGATGCTAAAAGAAGAAACTTTGAAATGCTTCTTTGTTAATAATCCCGATTCTCCATACTTTGATTCAGCAATATTTCAGCAAAAAGTGATGCGTTGGGTGCAGTTTGGAACGAATAAAGCAAAACTCAAACAAACAGGAAGAAACTTTATGTTAATAATAGAAGATGTGGGCAGTATGGAAAAGTTAGAACAGACGTTAAAAGAGATTTTAGCCATATAAAAAGCCGGAAGACAACTTCCGGCTTTTTATATATTTATTTTTTTCTTGCCCTGACATGATATCCAAAGCAAACAATCTCTGATGAGTTTTTTTCTCGTTTTCCATAATACGCGATAATCCAATTGGTTAATCGTACTAATATTTTTGGGATCAAGTTTCTTTTTGATGTGTAATTTTTTACCATAAAGGGGAAGCGCTGTAATTCCTGAGAAAGAAATTCGAAATAATTCCCATTTGGTGTAATCTCCATTATCTCATATCCTAAACGATTCAAATGAAATTCATAGAAATATCTATTAAAGCCGTCACAAAAATGATAAGGTGCAAAATGGGTGAGTGAGCAAAATGGAGAGGTTATGATCAGTTCACCATCATATTTTAAGATTCTTGATAATTCATTAAATGCTGATACTGGATGCGGAACGTGCTCTAATACTTCCGTACACATAACATAATCAAAACTTTCATCAGCTACGGGGATAGAGGTTATATCACTGACGATATCAATTTTGCTGGTATCCCACTTTCCAGTTTGTAATCCAGCATTATTGCCATCTCCAGTGTATTCATTGAAATCTTGAGAAATATATTCGAGATGCGAACAGAATTTTTTATACTGACATTCTCCTGCTCCTACATCTATAATTTTTTTTCCAGGTTTTAGTTGGGTAAGTGTTTTTTCAATCCAGTTTTGCCGGGTTACTAAATTATACTGACCATATCTCAACATGAAAATGAATTTAAAGCTCTCTTATCCAAATATTTCTGAATGCGGTATGATTACCATGATCTTGTAAAGTTATGGGTTCCTTATCACTATGCTTTTTATATACGGGTGAACCAATATATTCTGAAGTCCCCCAAATGGCCATATTATTCTGAATCAATACTCCGTTATGTATCACACTGATCCGTGCTTGTGATTGCAAACGTCCATCAGGATAGAAACGAGGTGCAGTGAAAATGATATCATAGGTCTGCCACTCACCGGGTCCTTTACAGGCGTTAACCAGCGGAGGTAATTGCTTATAAATACTTCCCGCCTGTCCATTTACATATGTCTTGTTATTGTAGTTGTCCAATACCTGAAGTTCATAGCGATCCATCAAAAAAATTCCGCTATTCCCTCTGCCTTGTCCATCACCCTCCACTTTTGCAGGCGTCCTGAATTCTATATGCAATTGGCAATCGCCAAATCCTCTCTTTGTTTGAATTCCACCGCTTCCGGGTTTAACCACCATAGCATCCCCCTCTATTGTCCATGGTGCAGGAGTCCCATTTCCGGATTCCCAGTTCGAGAGATCTTTTCCATTGAATAATATGATAGCATCACTTGGTGCATCCTGAGGAGTTTTTCCTGGAGTCACTATAGGTGCAGCCGGAGAATAGTATTCGCTTAGTTTTGGACTTCCACCTGTGCGGTCAATTTCTTGGGCATTACTAACTATCCCTGATAGTAGTAGAAATGATAAAATAGCAATACGCATGATCTTTACATTTTTGGTAATGTATATTTATTATGATATACTGGAGTAATAAGCTTATTTGCTTCTGAATCCGTAAACAATTGTTTTTGCTTATCCCAAATCAACTTTTTTCCTGTTTTGTAGGCGATATTCCCCATCTGACAAATTGTGGCCACGGTTGCTCCGGCTTGAAGCGGCGCATTGAGTTTAGAAAAGTCTCGACTTTTGACAACCTCTATAAAGTTTCTTGTGTTATTGGCCAGACCATCATCCGATTTTTTTACTTTCACGGCTTCCATATTTTTACCTTCTGGAATGATTTCCCAACCTCCACGGTCTAATACCAGGGTACCATTATTACCGATATAGGCAATTCCATGCGTACGTCCATAATTACCTGCATCAATAGCCTGTGCATGTTCCCAAAGCATGATGAAATCCCCAAAATCATAAACAGTAGCCAATGTATCGGGTGTTTCAGCTGCATCATCTGGATAAGCCATCTTCCCACCTGATGCCATTATTGTTTTTGGGTCTTTTGCATTCATACCCAATAGTGCATAATCCACTAAGTGAACTCCCCAATCTGTCATCAATCCCCCTGCATAATCCCAGAACCAGCGGAAGTTGAAATGAAAACGATTTGGGTTAAATGGTCTTTTCCTGGCAGGCCCTAACCACATATCATAATTCACACCTGCTGGAGCTGTTGAGTCTGCTTTGATCGGGATGTTTTTCATCCAGCCCATATATGCCCATGTTTTCACCATTCGTATCTTTCCCAAATCACCAGAGCGAATAACATCAAGTGCTGATTGAAAATGTGCATGACTTCTTTGCCATTGTCCGACCTGAACCACACGATTGTATTTTTCCTGAGCCGCCACCATTGTGCGCACTTCTGCGATAGAATTAGCAATAGGTTTTTCTACATACACATCTTTTCCAGCCTGACAAGCTTCTACAGCTTGTAAGCAATGCCAGTGGTCAGGTGTACCGATGATCACTACATCCACATTTTTATCGGATAACAATTTTTGATAGTCACCATATTGAGCTGGTTTCATAGAAAAATTCTTTTCCAATTCCTGTGCACGTTTATCTAAAACGTTTTGATCGACATCACAAATAGCTACACAGTGCGTTTCAGGATTAGCTTTAAGCATAGCTGAAATATTAGACCATCCCATGCCATTTAGACCTATTACCCCCACACCGATTCTGTCGTTCGCTGAAATTCTCTTTCTTAATAAAGCAAGTGTGTCTTGAGGTAAAAAACTGAAAATCCCGGTACCGGCAGCCAGCAATGAGGAGTTTCGGATAAAAATTCTGCGTGATGTGCTCATGTTATTTGGTTGAGTGGCTTAAGATAGAAAAATTAATGTAATAAAAAAAGCCATCATGTTTACATGATGGCTTCATAGATTAAAGTATGGTGATAATTTACCAGCCTTGCTTAGCGGTACCGGCTTTAATAGCTGCCAGAGCCTTAGCTTCTCCTAAAAGAGAGGTCAATTTGTTACCCTTGCCATCATGACCCTGAGCCATGTATCCACCTTTGGCGGTACGAGTAACTACTGCATCCTGAATAGGTACGTTTTTCTCTTTCGTTTTTACGTTGTAAGCTGTTAACATGTTTGTAGACATAGACTTGTTTTTAGGTTTAAATATTTAGATATCGAGGTTTGCATATTTAGCGTGTGATTCAATGAATTCACGTCGCGGAGCTACTTCATCCCCCATCAGCATACTGAATACTCTGTCGGCTTCCGCAGCGCTTTCGATCGTTACTTGTTTCAAGGTACGACTTTCCGGATTCATGGTAGTATCCCATAATTGTTCGGCATTCATCTCACCCAATCCCTTATAACGCTGAACGTTTACAGAATCATCTTTACCATTTCCGATTTTTTCAATCAATGCGCGACGTTGATCTTCATTCCATGCATAAGCTTGTTCTTTACCTTTTTTGACAAGATATAAAGGCGGCTGTGCGATGTAAACGTATCCTTGCTCCACCAGTTGTTTCATATAACGGAATAGGAAAGTTAGGATCAATGTAGCAATATGGCTGCCATCCACATCGGCATCGGTCATGATGATCAGCTTGTGGTACCGTAATTTTGTAAGATCCAATGCTTTTGGATCCTCTGCAGTACCGATTTTTACACCAAGAGCTGTGAACATGTTTCGAATCTCCTCATTGTCGTAGATCCTATGTTCCATAGCTTTTTCTACGTTAAGGATCTTACCTCGTAAAGGGAGAATCGCTTGAATGTGGCGATCGCGTCCTTGTTTGGCTGTACCGCCTGCTGAATCACCCTCTACAAGGAATAACTCACATTTTGCAGGATCACGTTCAGAACAATCAGAGAGTTTCCCCGGCATACCCCCACCTACGAGAACCGTTTTACGTTGAACTAATTCTCTTGCTTTGCGAGCAGCAGCTCGAGCCTGCGCAGCAAGAATAACTTTACTGATGATATTCTTAGCATCCTTTGGATTCTCTTCTAGATAGGCTACCAACACTTTTGAAACTGCACTATCTACCACCCCAACTACTTCAGAGTTGCCCAGTTTAGTTTTTGTTTGACCTTCGAATTGTGGTTCCGGTACTTTGACTGAAATGATCGCACTCAATCCTTCACGGAAATCATCCCCTTCCACCTCCACTTTTGATTTCTCGAACATTCCCTCTTTCTTGCCATAGGCTTGGAAAACGCGGGTAATGGCTCTTCTAAATCCAGCGACATGCGTACCACCTTCAATGGTGTTGATATTATTTACGTAAGAGAAAATATGTTCACTATATGAATCATTGTAATTTAAGGCTACCTCAACGGTTACATTTGATGATTCATCATAACCTTCCATGTAGATTACACTTGGAATAATGTTGGTGCGCTTGGCACTTTGGTCGAGCATCTCCACAAATTCAACAATACCACCTTCACTATAGAAATTTTTGGTGTAGATATTACCCTCTTCATCTTTTTCACGGAGATCAGTTAATGTGATGTTGATCTTTCGATTTAAAAAAGACAATTCACGTAATCTTCCTTCAAGGGTTTCCTTATTGTAAACCGTTGTGGTGAAGATTTCATGATCAGGCCAGAAATGCACTTCCGTGCCCGTGATATCAGTGGTACCGATTTCACGAACCGCATACTTCGGCACCCCGCGATTATATTCCTGTTCGAAGATCTTTCCTTCGCGAGAAACTTTTACATGTAGAGTAGAGCTTAAGGCATTGACACAGCTTACTCCCACACCATGTAAACCACCAGAAACCTTGTAGGTATTCTTATCAAATTTACCACCTGCGTGCAGTACGGTCATAACAACTTCCAATGCACTCTTTTTCTCTTTGGTGTGCATGGCAGTCGGGATACCACGGCCATCATCACGAACGGAAATGGAATTATCCTCGTGAATGGTTACAAATATGTTTTTGCAATAGCCGGCCAGCGCCTCATCAATGGAGTTATCGACAACCTCATACACCAGGTGATGCAGTCCTTTGACGCCGATATCACCAATGTACATGGCAGGGCGTTTACGTACTGCCTCCAATCCTTCCAATACCTGAATACTATCCGCACCATACCCGGCGGAAGCCGTTGATTCTAGTTCGTTCGTTTCACTTGACATATACTTTGAAAACCAATCTTTTTTAGTTAGCTGACGTAGTGGACAAATGTACCTAAAATGAGCCGTTTGGTCAAGATTAACAACGCTCTATTCGGTATATGTTGACAACTTTCCTGGAAGCGTGAAAAAAGCCTAATTTTGCATTATGACTGCCCCACTGGATATAGGCGATATTTCTACGTTTCAACAGGTAAAACTGGATGATCTAGAGCTGGTTTTTCAGAAAGAAAAACAGATACCGGGGGCATGGAACTACCAGATCCGTCGATATAAAAGGCATTCCTTTTGGACAAATGATGATTTTGGTGTTTTTCACTACCATTTTCAGCCAGTTAATTCGGCAGAAAATTATATGGAATTAAAGTTCTGTATTATAGGGAATGCCTATTGTGAGGAAAAATTCACGGAATGCGACCATTGCAAGCTTCAGGCGTCCAGGCATTGTGATCATAAGATCCCAACGGTTGACTGCCTCGAATTTCGTTTCGACCCGGCACACATTGCTCAGTTTGCCAAGGGCATGAAAACAATCAGTTTAACGGAGGATGTGTTAAACTTCAGGCATCGTACTTCTTTTGCTCGTCCGATACAGCTTCATGCCAAGATCAGAACAACACTAGAATCCTTATTGAACCATTCCTATTCGGATGTGCTGGAAAATATTTTTATCAATGCGCAAACGCAGATTCTCCTTCTCTATTCAATAGAAACTATGCTGGGAACGAAATCAGAGGAGCTTCCTATCCGTTGTAAGTTTTTACACAATGAAGCCGATAGGGATAAGATCAGCAGAGCAAGAGAGATATTGATTGAACATATCGGAGATCCGATTACAATAAAGGAATTAAGCCGAAAAGTAGCCATCAACGAATGTTACCTAAAGAAAGGGTTTAAAGAAATGTTCGGTACAACCATATTTGATTTTTATCAGAATCAACGTATGGAACATGCTCGTTTTCTTTTATATGAAAAAGGGTTAAGTGTTTCAGAAGTGTCTGCATTATTAGGCTATTCATCCATCTCTCATTTTTCTACCGCTTTCAAAAAGCATACGGGCCTCAAGCCTTGTGAACTTTTAATCCGCAATTAACATTTTCGAGTTCCGAAAAAGCAGTTTTCCGCATTTCGTCAACTCATTTTCTCATTTCGTAATTAAGGGAACTTTCCTTGATTCATCTTTGCCACCTTATGTTAGGTGTTATGAAGAAATGGATGTGTTGTATATTTTTTATTAGTGTTTATTCCTCATTTGCTCAACAACATTCTGATGATACCATAAAAAAATTACACCGTTATCTTCCCGAGATCACAGTAGTAGGGTTAGGAAGCAAATCAGATATACAGCAGTTGCCGGAAATAGTCGGCACTAGTATTTATGCGGGAAAGAAAAATGCACTTATCCTGATGGATAATGTAAAAGGTAATGTAGTAACCAATACCATGCGACAAATTATGGCCAAAGTTCCGGGTATTCAGGTTTGGGAAAGTGACGGAAGCGGTATCCAAATTGGAATTGCCGCGCGCGGTTTAAGTCCGAATCGGAGCTGGGAATTTAATGTTCGACAAAACGGTTATGATATCTCAGCCGATCCTTTTGGATATCCTGAGGCATATTACAATCCTCAGTTGCAGGCTGTCCAAAGAATAGAAGTGGTGCGTGGACATGGGGCATTACAATATGGCCCTCAATTTGGTGGGTTAGTAAATTATATTTTACGCAATGGCAGTGAGATAAATAAACCATTTCAAATTGAAATGCAGCAAACCGTGGGAAGTTTTGGATTAGTAAACACATACAATGCTGTTGGTGGTGAAACAAAAAAGTTTCATTACTATGGATATTTTGATCATCGTAGTGCTAATGGCTGGAGAGATTATAGTAACTATTTTACGAATTCAGGATTCGGAACCTTCACCTGGAGAGTAACTGACAAATTTTCATTGACAGCCGAATTGATGAAAAATCATATACGCAGTCAACAGCCAGGCGGTCATACAGATCTTAGCTTTACAAATTCTCCTCGTTCCAGCGCCAGATCCAGAAACTGGATGGATATTGAATGGGCAACCGCTGCATTGATCGCTAATTATCGGTTCAGCGAGGACCATAAATTAAATGTAAAAATTTTCGGAATCCAGGGAGATCGAAATAGTGTGGGCTTCATTCGTTCATTGAATATTCGTGATTCAATCGTTTGGGCAACAAATACCTATGCTAATCGTGCTGTTGATATTGATTTATATCGCAACTGGGGATCTGAAGCAAGATATTTAGGTGTTTATAGTTTAGCTGGTGGTCGTCATAGTTTTTCTGGAGGACTAAGGTATTTCCGAGGAAATACTTTCCGATTCCGTGATGGCATTGGAACAACTGAGGCAAGATATGATCTCAGTCGTTTGTCATCAACCTGGAATAGAGATATAGATTATACCACACACAATATTGCAGCATTCGCAGAAAATATTTTCCGTATAACCGATAAGTTTATTATTGTACCTGGCTTACGTTATGAATGGATTTCTGCCAAAGCGATAGGAATAAATGGCTACACCAGTGGAGTCCCCATTTATTTACAATCTATGAAACGTAACCGAGCATTTTTGTTAGCTGGCATTGGTGCAGAATATCATACGGAAAAGAATTCGGAAGTGTATGCAAACATAACACAGGCATACCGTCCCATGCAGTTTGCTGATCTAACAGCACCTCCGACTACCAATGAAATAGATGCGAATCTAAAAGATGCCAAAGGCTTTAATGCCGATCTTGGTTATCGAGGACGTATCGGAAGTTATCTTTATTTCGATATGAGTATTTTCTATCTGCAATACAACAATCGAATTGGTACCATTTCTCAGCAACGTCAGGATGGAACCTTCTTCAATCTTACAACAAACGTTGGCGATAGCCGGAGCAAAGGTTTTGAGACAATAGTAGAATTTAATCCTGTTAAAGCATTTACAAAAGAAAGTAAGTTTGGCGATGTTAGTATTTTTGTTTCTTATGCTTTAACGGATGCTCGTTTTGGTAATTTTCAAGTGATTCAAAAAATTGGAAATGAATTGGTGAAAACGAATTTGAAAAACAGACGAGTGGAGAATGCGCCTAAACATATTTTAAGATCTGGATTTACGTATTCATTCAAGGGGTTTACAATAACGCCACAAGTATCATATGTTAGTGATGCATTCAGTGATGCCAATAATACAATGTTGCCAACTCCTAACGGACAAAATGGTATAATTCCTTCCTACACTGTATTTGATCTTTCTGCAACCTATACTTTCAATCCGAAATGGAACCTTAAAGGTGGTGTTAACAATCTAACTGATAGAATGTATTTCACCCGTCGTGCTGGTGGTTATCCAGGCCCTGGACTATTACCGGCAGATGGGCGTAATTTCTTCTTATCACTGGGCATGATATTATAATCGCTCTTTGATCGAACGATTTAGTGCTGGTTATCTATCTATTAGCATATTCGCCAATTTTCTTAACTTCCTTGAATGATTACACGATTGCTGATACTCATCGTGCTGGCTCCTGCCATGCTCCATGCTCAGACCTACGATCCTGCTCCGGAAAATATTGTAGCTCGTCAACGCTTTCAGGATAATAAATTTGGCTTGTTTGTACACTGGGGCGCCTCCAGCGTTTTAGGAGATGGGGAATGGGTGATGGAAGTAAAAGGGATACCTTTTACAGATTATAAAAAACTGGGAAAAGTATTTAATCCTCAGGATTTCGACGCTGCAAAATGGGTAACTATGGCAAAGAATGCCGGTATGAAATATATCGTTTTCATCACTAGGCATCATGATGGATTTTCAAATTGGGATACTAAATTTTCTGATTGGAAGATTACCAATACCCCTTATAAAAAAGATGCTCTAAAAATGTTAGCGGATGAATGTCAAAAGCAAGGTATTCAATTAGGTTTGTATTATTCAACACTGGATTGGTCAAGAGACGATTACCCCTATGAAACTGGACGTACAGGCCAAAAAGCAGGCAGAACTGCAAAGAGCAATTATGCTTCCTATTTACAGTTCATGAAGAATCAGTTGACGGAATTGCTTACCCATTATGGACCCATTTCCTGCATATGGTTAGATGGCCATTGGGATCAAACTAATCCGGAAGGCAATGCAGATCGTAGATCAAGAATTGATTGGAAGTATGATGAATTATATGGGCTCATTCATACACTACAACCTCAATGCATGATTGGGAATAATCATCATTTGGATCCTATTCCTGGGGAAGATTTTCAGATGTTTGAACAAGATTTGCCTGGCCAGAATCATTCAGGTTTATCTTATCAAAAAGCGTCTGAGCTACCGCTTGAATCTTGTATCACCATGAATGGTTCATGGGGATTTCGAATCACCGATAGAAAGTATAAAACGGTAAAAGAAGTAATCCATACATTAGCCGGTGCTGCAGGAAGAAATAGTAATCTGTTGCTGAATGTTGGACCCATGCCGAATGGTGAGATCCAGCAAGAATTTACGGATACATTAAAACAAGTAGGTGCATGGGTTAACAAATATGGCCAAAGTATTTATGGGACACGAGGCGGGCCGCTATCACCAGCAGATTGGGGTGTTACCACGCAGAAGGGAAATGAAGTGTATGTCCATGTTTTAAAACATAGCGATAACCTGCAGATCACTATCCCCGGAAAATTTGATTTGAAATCAATACATGCGTTAAACGGCTCTCCTGTTACGATTATTCGATCAGACAAGAGCAGTATCACTATTGCTTTGGGAGGCATTATTGAGCCGTTTGATCATGTAATCCAACTCACCACCAAAAAATAAATTTGTCATTTGATTGTCATAACTCATAAAGATTGATGGTTATGACAATTCTATGATAATGTTAAAGTCCATCTCGTACCAACTTTGCACAGCGCATGAAAAGGTTGGTAGTTTTCATTTTGTGGGTTTTTTCTTTAGCAGCAAATGCTCAGGATACTTCTCAAGTTTCTTTAGATGAAGTAGTGGTGACTGCCACTAGATCAGAAAGAAAATTATCAAATGTTGCTGTCCCTACAACACTCATTTCTCAAAAGCAGATAATTCAAAGCGGTTCGCTTCGCTTACAGGATATATTAAGTGAGCAAACGGGATTATTTATCACACAAGCTTTTGGAAAGGGTTTGCAGATGCAAGGATTATCTGCTGATTACACCCTAATCTTATTAAATGGAGAACCTTTTATTGGGAGGATGAGTGGCGTTTTGGACCTTTCCAGGATTGCTGTAGGGAACATACGTAAAATTGAGATTGTAAAAGGTCCATCATCTTCACTATATGGTTCCGAAGCATTGGCAGGAGTAGTAAATATTATTACAGATCAACCTACTGCTGATCGATTATCTGGTTCACTCCGTTATGGGCGTTTCAATACATTGGATGGAGCTCTACATGCTTCTGTAAAAAGAAATCGATTTTCAGCTTCTGCTTTTATAAATTCCAACAGCTCAGAGGGGTATCGGTTGTTGCCTTTTTCTAATCTGAAAACTGTTGAACCCTTCTGGAGGTTTACCAATCAGCTTGACGTAGCGTACCAATTTTCAGCAAACACGAAATTATCTTTTATAGCTCGAAATAATTCAGAAGAAATCTCGAACACCATTGCTGTTCAAAATCTCGGACAGACTATACTCTCAAAGGGTAAAGAACGGAATCGTGATATCAATATCAATCCCGTTTTGTCTCATAAATGGAGTGAAAAAATCAAAACGCAACTAAGAGGATATGCATCTGTTTTCAGTTCATCTCAACAATTGAATGTAAAGGATATTATCAGTAATTACGACGATAAATTTCGTCAGCAATTTTATCGTATTGAAAATCAAACGGACATCTCAGCGAATGATAAATTAAATTTAAATATTGGCGGTGGATATGTACGTGAAATAGTGAATTCAAATAGGTATGATTCTTTATTAATCAACCGATATAACCCTATTGGTTATGTGTTTGGTCAGGGGGAGTGGGCACCTACAGATAAATTAAATCTTATTGCTGGCCTGCGATATGATATGAACCAGAATTATGCGTCTGTATTCAGTCCAAAATTGGCATTGAAATACCAGCTGAATCAAAAACTATCGATCACCGCTTCTGCCGGAAGAGGATTTAAGGCTCCAGATTTCAGACAATTGTATTTGAATTTCACCAATGTTGCAGCAGGAAGTTATGCTGTATTCGGATCTTTAACGGCTCAGAATGAAATAGATCGTTTAAGTGCTGATGGGCAAATCGAAAGTCTGACTCCATCATATTTTGAACTTGCTGATCTTAGTCCGGAAACATCTACTGGCATTAATGCTGGGCTTCAATACAAGGCTTCCGCATTGTTGTTGTTTAAGATGAATCTCTTTAGAAATGATATCAACAACCTAATACTTACAGATGTCATCGCCTATAAAAAAAATGGTGGACAAATCTTCAGCTATTTAAATATCAGTAGGGCATTCACACAAGGAGGCGAGGTTGAATTCAATTGGGTGAAAAATAAATGGCAGATTTCTGGTGGTTATCAATATTTGATAACAGCAGATAAAGATGTACTACAGCAGATTAGCGATGGTAAGGTTTTTACCAGGGATTTGGCAAGTGGAGTTTCAAGAAAAATGGACCGTTCAGAATATGCAGGGTTACCACAACGTTCTACTCATATGGGTAATCTTAAAGTATTCAGAGAATGGGAAAATGGATGGTTCTTGACATTTAGAAACATATATAGATCACGATGGGGTAGCAATGATCTGGATGGGAATGGATTGATCAATCGTGAAGATGAATTTGCCAGAGGCTTTGTTCAGGTTAATGTTAGTGTAGGAAAAACGATTGGCAATGGTATTCGAGTTATGATTGGAGTGGATAATCTATTGAACTATAAAGATGAAATCAATCTGCCCACATTACCTGGTGCAAATGGGTATGCCAGTTTCACCTATAATTTTTTGAACAATAACAAACATAAATAAGGGAACATGAGAAAGAGAACAATTCGTACCGTATTCTTTGGACTTTTAGCTAGTACTTTTTTAATCACCTCTTGTGAAAAAAATGAGATTACCAAAACCCAGGCAGCAACGGTAACTACCGTCAGAGATCTTATTGCAGACACTATTGTTGGAATTTCAAGTATTGGACAGCCATATGGAGCGGGAAAATTCACATTATATAGTTTGGAAACGAATAAGGTGATCCCTAATTCAGATTCTGCCACTGCAAAGTGGGACCTGGGGTTTAGAGGTACAACCATTATAACCAATAGCGGTATCAGCGGTCCGGGAAATGGAGGAGCATTTGTTTATGTAGGCACCTTTGAAGAGTTGATACAAGTACCTACTGATTCTACGTTTAGAAGTGATATTGCTGCCAATAATCTAGCTATTCCTGTGGGGAGCAATAGAGCCTGGTATGTTTATAATGCTCCTGCTAACCTAATCACGCCTATTCCCGGACGAGTATTGGTCATTCGAACTGCCAGTCAAAAATTCGCAAAAGTTGAGATCCTTAATTATTACAAAGGTGGTATTACCCCTGCAGCAACAGCAAGTGATAATGAGAAGATATTTAAGCAGCGGTACTATACATTCCGCTTTTTACTCCAGCCAGATGGGAGTAAAAAACTGAATTAGCCCCATGAAAACCGAAGGGAAGTCCAAAAGACTTCCCTTTTTCTTGATATAACGGCCTCTGTTCCGGCTCTAATCCGTAATTTTGCAGCCTTGCGAAATTGAGTATGGAATCCAGATATAAAGAATATGGACAACTGAATCTCCCCGCATTTGAGAAAGAAATGCTGGACCATTGGGAAACGATGGGTGCCTTCGAATCAAGCGTATCGCTGCGAGAAGGGGCTGATCCATTTGTGTTCTATGAGGGTCCTCCCAGTGCCAATGGTATGCCTGGGATACACCATGTCATTTCTCGTACGCTAAAAGATCTGGTATGTCGCTACAAGACCATGCAAGGATTTCAGGTAAAGCGAAAGGGGGGATGGGATACACATGGTTTGCCTATTGAACTGGGTGTTGAGAAAGAATTGGGTATCACCAAAGAGGATATTGGAAAAAAGATTTCGGTAGAAGAGTATAATAAAAAATGCCGGGAAGCGGTGTTGCGCTATAAGGATAAATGGGATGATCTCACTCGGAAAATGGGTTACTGGGTTGATCTTAATGATCCTTACATCACCTTCACCAACGAATATATAGAAACGCTTTGGTGGGCACTTCGCCAACTTTATGATAAGGGTTTACTATACCAAAGTGTTAGTATTCAACCGTATTCTCCTGCAGCTGGTACTGGATTGAGTTCTCACGAATTGAATCAACCCGGGACATATAAAGACGTAAAGGACACTAGTGTTACAGCATTGTTTGAAGTGAAGGAAACGGATCATCCTTTATATGTAAAACTGAAATCATTACCTGCTCATGGTACACTCAGTATCATGGCATGGACAACCACTCCTTGGACGCTACCATCAAATTTAGGTTTGGCGGTTGGTCCGAAAGTGAATTATGTGGCTATTCAAACATTTAATCCCTACACTGGTGTTCCATGTACGATCATAATGGCGGAAGCCCTTACTCTTAAATATCTTAAGGAAGAAGGTAAGGATGCCGATTTTACAGGATTTCAGACAGGTGATAAAATTATCCCATGGAAAGTGGTAGCCCATTTCAGTGGAGCTGAAATGGAGGGATTGCGGTATCATCAATTGCTCCCTTTTAAGGCCAACTCAATGGAAGCCATCCTTGAAATTACACCTGATGCCGATCCATTCAAGGTAGTTACTGGAGATTTTGTTACTACGGAAGATGGAACTGGTGTAGTTCACATGGCACCTGCATTTGGTGCGGATGATTTTAAAACAGGACAGAAATTTAAACTGGGTATTTTGACCCTTGTTGATCGTGAAGGCAAGTTTGTAGAAGGCACGGGTGAATTCAGCGGTAGATATGTGAAGCCCTATAAAGAAGAAAATGATTACGTGGATGTGAACGTTGATATCGCTGTAAAACTCAAACTGGCAAGCAGTGCATTTAAGGTAGAAAAATATGAACACAGTTATCCGCATTGCTGGAGAACGGATAAGCCAATTCTATATTATCCACTCGATGCCTGGTTCATTAGAACTACTGCATTAAAGGATAGAATGGTGGAATTGAACAAGACGATTAACTGGAAACCTAAATCAACAGGCGAAGGTCGCTTTGGTAATTGGCTGGAGAATATGGTGGACTGGAATCTTAGTCGTAGCCGATACTGGGGAACGCCATTGCCGATATGGAGAACTGAAGATAAGACGGAAGAAAAATGTATCGGTTCTATCGCTGAACTGAACGAAGAAATCAGAAAAGCCGCCGCTATTTTAGGCGGTGAGGTGAACAAAGCCTTTTTAGAGAATGGCATTCAAGATTTGCATAAGCCCTTCGTGGATGATATAGTACTCGTGTCTGCTTCTGGTCTGCCAATGAAGCGTGTTCCAGATCTGGTAGATGTTTGGTTTGATTCTGGCGCCATGCCTTATGCACAATGGCATTATCCATTTGCACATAAAGAGATGTTGGATCAGAAAAAAGCATTCCCTGCAGATTTTATTGCAGAAGGTGTTGACCAGACTCGAGGATGGTTCTATACGCTTCATGCATTGGGTGTATTGCTCTTTGATTCAGTTGCCTATAAAACTGTGGTATCCAACGGACTGGTTCTAGATAAGAATGGAAATAAAATGAGCAAACGTTTGGGTAATGTGGTTGATCCGTTTGCTACAATCGAACAGTTTGGTGCAGATGCTACCCGTTGGTATCTGATTACCAACGCGTCCCCATGGGATAATTTGAAATTTGATATGGAAGGTATCAAAGAAGTGCAGCGTAAATTCTTTGGTACACTCTATAATACCTATCAGTTCTTTGCCTTGTATGCCAATGTGGATGGTTTTGCTTTTAAAGAGGATTACATTCCGGTAGAGAAAAGACCTGAGATCGATCGATGGATCCTATCAACACTGAATACGTTGATCAAAACGGTTCAAGGGTATATGGATGATTATGAGCCCACCATGGCGGGTAGAGCAATAGATGATTTTGTAGATCAGCAGTTAAGTAACTGGTACGTTCGTCTTTGTCGTCGTCGTTTCTGGAAAGGTGAATACGAGGAAGATAAGATAAGTGCCTATCAGACGTTGTACGAATGTTTGGAGACCGTATGCCGATTAGTAGCTCCGATCTCTCCTTTTTTTGTAGATGCTCTTTTCTCCAACCTGAATGCTGTTACCGGAAAACATAAAGAGCGTTCGGTTCATCATGTATTATTCCCAACTGTACACCCGGCTGTGATCGATCCGAAACTTGAGGAGCGGATGCAGATGGCACAAGATGCATCTTCATTGGTGTTATCAATCCGTAAAAACCGATCTGTTAATATCAAGGTTCGTCAGCCTTTACAGAAAATGATGATCCCGGTTCTTGACCCAGCCATGAAGGAACAGTTAATGTTGGTGGAAGATTTGATCAAATCTGAGGTAAATGTAAAGGAAATTGAATATTTAGCGGCTGATAATCAATTTATTAAGAAAAAGATCAAACCTAATTTCGTTGCTCTTGGTAAAAAAATGGGTGCAAAAATGAAGGGAGTAACCGCATCTCTTGCTGCATTTACACAGGATGACATTCGGGCTATTGAAAAAGAGGGTAAGGCGATGTTAACTATTGATAACGAGCAAGTTGAGATTCTGGCTTCAGAAGTAGATATTCAAAGTGAGGATGTGCCGGGTTGGATGGTAGCCAGTAAAAATTCCTTGACTGTGGCTTTGGACATTACGATCAGTCCGGCCTTGGAACAAGAGGGGAATGCTCGAGAACTGATCAACCGCATCCAAAAGATCCGAAAAGATAGTGGTTTTGAGGTGACGGATAGGATTTTGGTTAAAATAGGACATGCTGATGTACTAATTCCAACAATTAGCGAATTTAATACATATATTTGCGCGGAAATTTTGGCAGACAAGCTGGAATTCGTACCGGAATTATCGGGTGGTGTCGAGATAGAAGTCAATGAAATTCCCTTACGGATTTTAGTTGAAAAAAAAGGGTAACATCCATATGGCAACTAAGCAAAGCGCTCGCAGCACCGTAAAGAAGGCAGCAAAGCCTGTATCAAAGGCGGCAAAGGCCCCCGCTAAAAAAGCTAGTCCTGCTCCTAAAAAAGCAGCGGCTAAACCTGCTCCTAAGGCAAAAAAAGCGGCTCCTGCTCCTAAAAAGGTAGTAGCTCCAACTAAAAAAGTTGCCCCAGTGAAGAAAGGCGCAGCTCCTGCAAAGAAGCCGGTAGTCCCCGCTAAAAAAGCTAGCCCTGCTCCTAAAAAAGCAGCGGCCAAACCTGCCCCTAAGGCAAAAAAAGTGGCTCCTGCCCCTAAAAAGACAGTAGCGCCAACTAAAAAAGCACCTGTTGTTGCAAAGAAAGTAGCAACCCCTACTAAGAAAGTGGCTGTTCCGGCCAAAAAACCTGTACCTGCGCCTGTTAAAAAAGCTGCACCTGTATCGAAAGCTCCGGCTCTAAAAAATGCTCCTACTCCTAAGGCCGCGCCTTCAAAGGTTGCCCCAGCCAAAAATACTCCTTCCAAAGCAGCTCCTTCCAAAGCTGCAGTTAAGCAAGCTCCGGTTAAAGCGAGTACTCCAGCTAAACCAACGGCAACATTAAAGCCACTTGTAAAACCAAAACCACAACCGAAACCGGTGACTCCTGTGCGAGATGAGTCTCCTTTTATAGTGGTCAAACAAAAGCCTAAGCCTGTAGAAAAACCCTCGAAGCCGGTACCAATGCCCAAAATAAATGCTACCACTTCCCGTAAATATGAACCTGATTTTACCCGTTCTATTTTAGATAATCCGTCACCAGTTAATGCAGGACCTACTATGAGATACAGTGATGCCGAGTTGCAAGAGTTCCGTGAATTGATCCAGAGAAAACTGGAAGCTGCCAAAAAAGAATTGACTTTCCTGAATGGAATCATTTCTCGCAAAGATGAGATGAGTGGTGATGATAGCGATAGTCGCTATATGACCATGGAAGATGGAAGTCTTTCAATGGAAAGAGAGCAGCTGAATCAGATGGCGAGTCGCCAGATTGATTTTATTGAAAAATTGGAAAAGGCTTTGGTGCGCATAGAAAATAAAACCTATGGTATCTGTCGCGAAACGGGTGTGCTTATCGATAAGGCACGTTTACGCGCTGTTCCGCACGCTACATTGAGCATGGACGCCAAGATGAAGCGGAACCGTAACAATACCAATAACTAATTAGCTAGCGAACTTCCTGAAGCTCTACCAGTTTTTTGTATATCCCATCTCGGGCTATGAGCTCGTCGTGCTTACCCCTTTCAGCTATTTGCCCTTTATCCAGAACAATGATCTCATCTGCGTATCTAACCGTTGATAACCGATGTGCGATTACCAAACTGGTTCTCTCTTCCATCAGGTGATTCAAGGCATCTTGAACCAGACGTTCACTTTCTGTATCCAATGATGAAGTAGCTTCATCTAGAATCAATATTGGCGGATTTTTAAATACCGCACGGGCAATCGTCAAGCGTTGCCGTTCACCTCCGGATAATCGTGATCCACGGTCTCCGATGTTCGCATCAAACCCTTCTGATTTTTGCGAAATAAACGAGTAGGCGTTAGCTACTCTAGCAGCTGATTCTACTTTACCCATATCAACCTCATCCATTCCTAATGCAATATTATGAGCGATGCTATCATTAAAGAGAATAGGTTCTTGGGTTACTATGCCCATTAAATTCCGAATGTCCTTTATTTTATAATCCTTGATATTCACTCCATCGATCAGCACTTCACCATCGGATACATCATGGAATCTAGGTACCATATCAGCTAGCGTTGATTTACCAGATCCGCTTGATCCAACCAGTGCTACTGTTGTCCCTTTCTTAATAGTGAAGTTGATATGTTGCAATACCTGTTTATCCCCGTAGGAGAACGATACATTTCTGAATTCAATTTCTTTTTCAAATGACTGGATCGTTTTGGCATCTGGCTTTTCTGTAACCGTCTCCTGAACGTGAATCAATGCCTGAATTCTTTCTATGCTCGCGGCCCCTCTTCTGATATTATACGAAGCAGAACTGAATGATTTTAATGGATTGATGATCTGTGTAAAAATCGCGATGAAGGTTAAAAAATCTGGTCCGCTCAAGGAAAAATCATTTGTCAATACTAAGCGTCCACCATAAAATAATACAACACAAACCGCAATGATCCCAAGGGTTTCAGACGTTGGAGACGCAAGATCCCTTCTTCTGTTGGCTCTGTTTTTTATGTTGAGTAATGACTGATTTTCCTGTACAAATCGATCTAATCGATGTCCTTCTGCATTAAATGCTTTGACAACGCGCATCCCACTCAACGTCTCTTCGATAGTAGTAAGAATATCGCCTAATTTCTCCTGTACAGCAGTGGAAACTTTTTTAAGCGAACGACCAATTCTTCCAATTATCAAACCTGCAATGGGAAGGAACAGCAAAAGAAATAAAGATAATTCCGGGCTTAAATTCACCATGTAGATCAAAAAGAAGGTGATGGTGATCGGCTCACGAAAAAATGTTTCTAGAAAGCTGATGGTAGAATGCTCAACATCCTGAAGATCATTTGTCAATCGGCTCATGATATCTCCTTTCCGCTGCTCATTGAAATACCCAATTGGAAGTTGGAGAATTTTGCTGAACATGTCAGTACGCATATCATTCAAGATCCGGTTACGGATAGGGGCTAGGATATAAAGCCCTAAATAAAGAAACATGTTTTTAAGGATGATAGCCGTTACCACGATCAGGCAAAGAATGCCTAAAGCTTTAACTTTCCCTTCATCTGAGATCAATAATCCATTCAAGTAGCTATAGAGGTTTTCTGTAATATTCCCCAATTGAACACGGGATCCCAGCATTTGCTCGCCCCCTTTACCAGAAAAGATAAGTGTAAGGAAGGGCCCTAGTAATGCCAGAGATATGAGGGAGAAGCCTGAGGCCAGTAAATTCAATATGAAATACAGGGATACCAACTTGGGATATCGACTAATATATCGGAAAATGATGCGTAAGCTTTTCATTGCCTCAAAAGTAGTTAATTTTACACCCTTTAAGATTCTTATATGCAGGAGGGAAAACGTCAGAAACAGGTTGCCGGGGTAATTCAGGAGGAGATGAACGATATATTCGTTCGTTTGGGATTGAATATGATCGATAAAGGAATGGTATCTATTTCACAGGTTAAGATCACTCCCGACCTGCTGGAAGCTCGAATTTATCTAAGCCTCTTTCAGGTAGGGGATAGAGAAAAAGCACTGAATATATTTGAGGAACGTAAATCTGAAATAAAGCGGGAGCTTTCCTCAAGGGTAAAACATCAACTGAGAAGAATTCCTGATCTGAAATTTTTTCATGATGATACTCTGGATCATGTATTTCGTATAGAAGAAATCTTCAAGAAACTACATGATGAAAAGGGAGATAATAACGCATCATCCTAATTTTTTCATATTGATATCAACATTTGCCTGGCGATATTTCAAAGCAAAAAAATCTACAAACGCGATAAATATTATCGCTTGGGTAAGTGTTACGGCTATTACTATAGGTACCGCTTCATTGATCATTATTTTGAGTGCTTTTAATGGTTTTGAATCATTGGTGCGTTCCCTCTATTCTTCTTTTTATCCGGATATACGTATCTCGCCTAAGTTGGGTAAAACCTTTATTCTTACAGCTGAGCAATACAAAAAGATCACTTCCATTAATGGAGTGAAAGCTGTTTCACTGGTCATTGAAGAAAAAGCCCTGCTTAAAAATGGTGAATTGCAGACAGTCGTGAGTATTAAAGGAGTTGATGATCAGTATCCGAAGGTTTCAGGAGTACCTTCTAATATGTTCAGAGGTAAATTTGATCTGGGAAATGCTGCATCTCCAAAGCTTGTTTTAGGTGTGGGTATTGAAAATGCAGTTGGTGTATTATCCGACAGAACACTTGCGCCCCTTTCCATTTATTTACCAAAGAAAGGGGTTAATGATATGGTTGATCCACTAAACGGACTTGCTGTGGGTGAAGTAATGCCGGCAGGAAGTTTTGCTATCCAGCAAGAGTTCGATAACGGATATGCATTAACCAATCTGTCTTTTCTAAAAGAAAACATGGGGTATGGAGAAAACGAATTTTCTGCTGTCGAGATTCGTGTGTCCAATAATAATGCGCTGCTGGCGATTCAAGACGCCATAAAAAAAATTGTTGGAGAAGCGCTATTGGTGCAGAGTCGTGTGGAACAAAACAGATCACTATATACTACTATACGGGTGGAGAAATGGGTTATCTATGGTATTTTTTCCCTGATTTTATTAGTAGCGGCTTTTACCATGGTGGGTGCATTGACTATGTTGGTTTTGGAAAAAAAGCAAGACATCTATATTTTAAAAGCATTAGGTGCTGATCGCTCTTTGATACGCCGAATCTTCTTAGCAGAGGGAGTTTTACTTGCGGGCATAGGCGCCTTATCCGGTATAATGATTGCCCTGATTTTGTATTATCTCCAGATCAACTATAAATTGGTTCCCCTACAAGGTCAATCATTTTTGATCGATTATTACCCCGTTACATTAGTGGTGAGTGATTTTATACTGGTTTCCTTGACTGTTATCGGAATTGGTGCGTTGGCTTCATGGATACCTGCCTATCGCTCTGTTAACATTTCAGAATAGGTTTAATTTCTTTAGCTTTGCAGGCATCAAAGATGAAATTATTATGTCTGAAGAATTAAGCAATATCTCGCTTCATGCAGAAGAAAGTATGTCCAAGGCTATAGCACATCTAGAATCTGAATTGGTAAAAGTTAGGGCTGGTCGTGCCAATCCCAATATGTTCGACGGATTGGTGGTTGATTATTATGGGACACCTACTCCTGTTAATCAAGTTGGAAATATCACCGTTACCGATGCCCGGACATTAGTAATACAACCCTGGGAAAAAAGTATGCTTCAACAGATCGAACGTTCGATCATTGCTGCAAATCTTGGAGTAACGCCGCAAAATGATGGCACCATCATTCGTATATCGCTACCACCTTTAACAGAAGAGCGTCGAAAAGAAATCGTTAAGCGTGTACAGGGTGAAGGAGAACAATCCAGGATAGCGATCCGAAATATTCGTAGAGATGCTATCGAGCATATTAAGAAATTGAAGAAAGATGGATTAAGTGAAGATATGGCTAAAGATTCTGAGGATGCCATCCAGGAAATGACGAATAAGTATATCGCATTGGTCGATAAACATCTACTTCAAAAAGAAAAAGAAGTGATGTCTGTTTAATTCGCTCACCTCACCCTAAGAAATAACGGATCGGTAACGTCTATCCGTTATTTTTTATTGGCCAGATATACTCCACTTAAAATTAAGAATAGACAACTAACCTGGACCAATCCTAATGATTCACCGTCTGCTATTCCCCAGAAAATTCCTACAAAAGGGATTCCATAGGTTACCATAGAGGCAAATAATGGCCCTGCCTTTTTCATCAATTCATAAAATAGAATCGACGCAATAGCTGTTCCAAAAATTCCAAGTACTAATGCTGCACCTGTAGAATAGGCGAATCCTATTGTTATTGGGGTGTATGTGTAGCCAGTCCATAGTAATATCATTATGGCAGGCAAGATGAGCGTGGCAAATGCACCAGCAGCTAATAGTGTTGATGAAATATGTTTTAGATATCGGCTAACCAGGTTAACATTTATACCATAGCAGATGGTAGCAATCGTAATTAATCCAGCAAAACCGATATGATTAAATCTTAATTCTTTTCCTGCCGTTAAGAGAAGAATTAATCCGACCATTCCTATAAGTACGCCGATCCATTTGTGTAGAGCTAACTTAGATTGGAAAAAAAATGCACCGATGATCAAGGTAAACAATGGTGTTAATGCATTTAAAACACTGGCTAGTCCACTATCAATTTTAGTTTCTGCCAAGCAAAAAAGGTAGGCAGGAATGAAAGTGCCTAATAACCCAGAAACAAAAACCAGGAAAAGATCTTTTCTAGCAATTGTTCTGAATTTATTCCAACCAACTGGAAGTAAAATCATGCCAGCCGATATGATCCTAAGGGAAGCTACCTGAAAGGCATTGAGATTGTTCAGTCCTTTTTTCATAAGGATGAACGAAGAGCCCCAAATCAGGCAAAGTAATATGAAAAGGAACCAGTTATAGGCAGATCCGGATTTTAACCTCATGGGCCGCGAAGGTAAGAAAGTTCCTCCCGACCTCCAAGGTTGACAGTTGTATAGGAGGATTTACGGGATATACCATTTTTGATTTTATGTTTGATTTAGCTGAACAAGTAGTATTTTTGAAAACTTGACCAAGGTCAGATTAGCACATGAATACATTTTCCTATCAAATAAAACTACCTCAATTTGAGGGCCCTTTTGATCTCTTATTGTTCTTCATTGAGCGTGATGAGCTGGATATATACAATATACAGATCACAAAACTCATTGCTGATTTTATGGAATTCATCCATAATTCAGAGGAACTGAATATTGAGTTGAGTAGTGAATTTATCCTTTTCGTATCAACACTAATGCGCATTAAAGCAAAAATGCTTTTGCCGCGCAAAGAACTTGATGAACAAGGTAATGAGATTGATCCACGTCAGGAACTGATTGATAAGATACTAGAGTACAAAAAATTCAAGGAAGCTGCCGTTCAAATGGCTGAGCTGGAAGCTACCCGTATGCTGATGGTGAAACGTGGAAACCTCCAACGCGAATTAAATCAGATCGGCGAAGATGCTTCAGAGGGTACGGAGATACAAACCATTACCTTATTCAAACTGATGAAGGTGTTTGAAAAAGTAATGGCGAGGATGCATGCACGCAACAACAAACCTCAGCACGTTGTATATCGATACAACTACACTATGGAAGGCAGCCGTGAGTATATGATCGATATAATCAAGAGAGAGCAAACCATGGCATTTGAAAAGATCTTTGATATATGCCAGGATCGGATCCATGCCATATTCTTATTTCTTACTGTTCTAGAATTAGCTCAGCAGCAATATCTAAAAGTGTTAAGCGGCGAGGGCATCAATAATTTCATTATTGAATATAATGAAAATGAAGAGGAGCATCAAGTGCTGGACATGACTACTCCTCAAGATTAGTTTATTGCCATTCATTGATCTTGACCAGATCGTTCATCATCTCTTTTGCAGTAGCTTCTATTGCTTGAGCATCATAGTGGCACTCGTGATACAACTCTTTCAAGGTTCCATGTTCTATAATTCTATCTGGAATCCCTAACATTCGAACTTGAGCAGAATATCCATGTTGAGCCATGAATTCTAATATTGCCGAGCCAAATCCACCTACGATGGTACCATCTTCAACGGTTATTATTTTAGAGTACTTGGAGAAAACTTCGTGAAGCATTTCTTCATCCAGCGGTTTTACAAAGCGCATATCGTAATGAGCTGGTTTGATACCATAGGTATTCAGATTCCGTATTGCGGTAGCTGCGAAATTACCAGGATGGCCAAAACTGAGTATGGCTATCTCTTCACCATCCTTTAGCTTGCGGCCCTTCCCAATCTGGATCTCCTTCATAGGAGTTCGCCATTCCGGCATGACCCCTTCACCTCTTGGATAGCGAATCACAAATGGCATTGTCTGGGTTTCCAATTGTGACGTGTACATCAGATCACGAAGTTCAGCTTCATTCATCGGTGCACTGATGATCAAATTAGGAATACATCTCATGTAGGCAACATCATAAGCGCCATGATGCGTGGGGCCGTCTTCACCTACCAATCCTGCTCGATCCAAGCAGAAAATTACTGGAAGCTTTTGGATCGCCACATCATGAATAACCATATCATAGGCACGTTGCATGAAAGAGGAATAGATGTTACAGAACACGCGCATACCCTGTGTGGCTAGGCCAGCACTTAATGTAACAGCATGCTGCTCACATATCCCTACATCTATGGCACGCTTAGGCATTTTTTCCATCATAAATTTTAGCGATGATCCTGAAGGCATGGCAGGAGTAATGCCCATAATTTTGGCGTTCTTTTCTGCAAGTTCGATTATAGTATGCCCAAAAACATCCTGATATTTAGGGGGCTGAGGGGTATCAAATGTTTTCTTATAGATCTCACCAGTTACTTTATCAAACAATCCAGGGGCATGCCATTTTGTTTGATCTTTTTCCGCAAGTTCATAACCTTTACCCTTTACGGTTAGTATATGAAGGATTTTCGGACCTGGAATACGCTTTAGATCATCCAGGGTGTCAACTAATTTGCTGATATTATGTCCATCAATCGGACCAAAATATCTGAGTTTCATCGCCTCAAACAAATTACTGTTTTTGTTGATAAACCCTTTTATGGAATGCTCCAATTTGGAAACCATTTCTCTGGAGAAGCTTTTACCTATGGGTAGTTTCCCTAGCGCATTCCAAATATCATCTTTTAGTTTATTATAGGTTTGTGATGTAGATATATCTGTAAGATATTCTTTTAAAGCCCCAACATTCGGATCGATACTCATACAGTTGTCGTTCAGAATGATTAACGCATCAGTGTCGGATACCCCGGCATGGTTCATTGCTTCAAATGCCATACCAGCAGTCATTGACCCATCCCCAATTATGGCTACACATTGCCGATCTTCACCTTTTAATTTGGCAGCGATGGCCATGCCCAGTGCAGCAGAAATAGAAGTTGACGAGTGCCCAACACCGAAGGTGTCGTATTCGCTTTCACTCCGTTTTGGGAATCCACTCAGCCCCTTATATTTTCGATTTGTAGGGAAAACATCTTTCCTGCCAGTAAGGATCTTATGGCCGTAGGCCTGATGTCCAACATCCCAAACCAATTGATCGTAAGGAGTATTAAAAACATAGTGGAGGGCTACAGAAAGCTCCACCACACCTAAACTAGCGGCAAAATGCCCACCCTGAACACTCACCACGTCAATAATATATTGCCTCAATTCGTCGCAGATCTGCTGAAGCTGTTCTTTTGATAGTTTCTTTAGATCATCTGGAGATTCTATATTTCTTAGTAGTGGCCCCTGTTGAAATTCCATCTAGTCTGGTTTTAACGGTTAAGCAAATTTACACGCATCTGCGGTAAACGGGTGTTTTGAACTCATAAACATAACAAAACTTATTAAATAAAGTTGCATAGCTCACTAGGGACAGAGGATGGGTCATTTACGCACCTTTTGGCGGCTTTTTCGACCATTGGTAAAGAACATAGCTTTTATGGTGGCTGAATCATTTAGTTTTGGTGGACTTTATGCCGCCGCTATTACATAAACTGAATAGATACTGGTTGTTTCAGGCAACGGGCTGGGGACTTTTTATCCTGATCAATGTTTTTTTTGCAGTGACCTATGATCGGTTGACAGAAGTTTTTCTGGCTCGTTTAATGGTATTTGTATTATTCGGTCTATTCTTCACTCATTTGATGCGATTAAGTATTCGGCATTTAAATCTCTTATCCAAATCACTGGAAATTCAGATTGGGGGACTCATAGGATTAAATATTATTTTTTCTTTTTTAATAGGCGTAATTGAAGCACCAGTTACGGAAATTTTAAGGATAAGAACGGTAGATGAAATGTTATTAAATGAGTCTATTGTTATTCTTAGCCATACATTTTACGCATTTGTTTATCTCTTTATATGGAATATGATTTACTTCATGTTTCATTATATAAATAAATCTCGAACTCAACAGCTGGATACATTAAAACTACAGGCCTTAGTTAAGGAATTGGAACTAAAAACCATAAAATCTCATATCAATCCTCATTTTATTTTTAATGCGTTGAATAGTATTCGTGCTTTAGTAGATGAAGATCCGGAACGCGCGCGTGAAGCAATCACTACATTGAGTAATATTTTACGAAGCAGTATGCAGGCTGAAAATATTGAAACGGTTCCGTTGTCCAGAGAACTGACTATAGTGAAAGATTACCTGGCCTTAGAGTATATTCGTTTTGAGGATAGATTGAAGGTTGACTATAAGATAGCTGAGGATACGCTTCAAATTGCTGTTCCTTATATGATGTTGCAAACACTAGTTGAAAATGCAATAAAACATGGCATCAGCAAAAATCTAAATGGAGGTGTGATAATGATTATTTCAGAGCGACTTGATCATCATTTGTTATTGACTATACAGAATACGGGCAAGTTAAACGATAATATACCTAAGGAAGGATTTGGTATTCAGAGCACCGCCAGTCGCTTGCTCTTGATGTTTGGAAATGAGGCGAGTTTTGATATTTATAATCTGCCCAATTATATGGTCGAAGCAAAAGTTACGATACCATTAGTCAGTTAATTTACATAATATGAAACGTGCATTAATCATAGATGATGAAAGATTAGCCAGGAATGAGCTTCGTAAGCTCTTAGCGGCCCATCCTGAAATAGAAATAGCGGGAGAGGCTTCTAATGCAACAGAAGGAATTGAAAAAATAGAAAGTATTAATCCGGATCTAATCTTTCTGGATATTCAAATGCCAGGTAAAACCGGGTTCGATATGTTGGCAGAACTGGAAAAAGCACCAGTCGTTATTTTCACTACTGCTTATGATGAGTATGCATTGAAGGCATTTGAAGTAAATGCACTTGATTATTTATTAAAGCCAGTAGATCCGATACGACTGGCAGATGCTTTAAATCGATTTTCTGTTGATGAAAAGGGAGACCTTGCTAGTGATGCCGATGCATATAGCAACAAATCGATGTTAACTGAAAATGATCAGGTTTTTGTGAAGGATGGAGAAAGATGCTGGTTTGTAAAGCTGTCAGATATCCGTTTGTTTGAGTCTGTAGGCAATTATGCAAGAGTATTTTTTGGTTCGAATAAACCCCTTATTTTGAAATCATTAAATGCTCTAGAGGAACGCTTGGAAGAAAAAACATTTTTCCGGGCTAATCGAAAACATATCGTCAACCTGCGCATGATTGAAAAAGTAGAGCCTTATTTCAATGGAGGATTATTGCTTGAGATCAAAGGCGGCGAAAAGGTTGAAGTAAGCAGAAGGCAAGCCGTAAGGTTTAAGGAGATGATGTCTTTATAATTAGGCCCATTATTTCCAATTACTTACTTTGATCATCTCTTTTTGAATTTCTTCATTGCACAAGTTCCCAATACTTCCTTCGTGCGTATGATTCAATGTTTTAGAAAGTTCAACATTGAATTCACCTTTTTCGATAGTATTCCCTATTGTTTTGTAGGCATCCCGGAAACTCATTCCTTTATTCACTAATTCATTGACAGCTTCAACGCTGAAAAGGTATTTATATTGCTCATCTGTCAAAATATTCTCTCTAACAGTTAATCCGTTGAGCATGACCCGCATTAAGCGAAGACACATGATGGATTCCTGTATGGCCGGAAATAGTATCTCCTTTGTGAGCTGCATCTCACGATGATAGCCGGAAGGCATATTAGTAGTGAGTAATGTCAATTCATTTGGAATAGATTGGATGCGATTGCATTTTCCTCTGATCAATTCAAAGACATCAGGATTTTTCTTATGCGGCATAATACTACTACCTGTGGTAAGTTCATCAGGAAATGAAATAAAACCAAATTGCTGATTCATGTACAAACAACAATCAGTAGAAAGTTTATTCAATGTTGAGGCAACAGAACTTAAGGCCATAGAAGCCAGTTTCTCCGTTTTACCTCTACTGATTTGCGCATAAGCGGCATTCCAATGTAATGTATCAAATCCTAATATTTCGGTAGTTCTTCTCCTATTCAACGGAAATGAAGAACCATAACCCGCACCACTACCTAATGGATTTTTATTGACAATACGATATGCTGCGCTAAGCATTTCCATATCATCTACTAAACTTTCAGCATAAGCACCCAGCCACATCCCGAACGAAGAGGGCATAGCTAATTGGAGATGTGTATATCCCGGTAGTAAATGATCTTTATATTGATTGCTTAACGATATGAGCTGATCAAAAAGTAAAATTATTTCTTCCCGTACTTCTTTCAAGGATGCACGGAGAAATAATTTGATATCAACGGCAACCTGATCATTTCGACTTCTCCCGCTATGTATCTTTTTACCTGTCTCCCCAATTTTATTCGTCAATAAAAATTCTACCTGGCTATGTACATCTTCAACGCCATCTTCTATTTGAAATAGACCCTTTTCAATATCCGAAGCTATTTCATTCAATCCTTGAATGGCCGTTTTAGTTTCTTCGGCAGTCATCAAACCAACCTCTCCTAACATGGTCACGTGCGCAATAGATCCCTGTATATCATATTTTGCGAGCTGTAGATCGAATTCATGATCTCTACCTATAGTGAATTCTTCGATCAATTGAGAAACTTTAGTGCTATCTTTTTGCCAGAGTTTCATAACATTAATTTTTTGAAACCAATTGGTTAACTAATTCAATATACAGGTTAATCCCTTCACGAATCTCTTCTACCAAAATAAATTCATCCGCAGTATGGCTTCTCGCTGAATCTCCAGGACCCATTTTTAGTACTGGGAAAGGCATCAATGCTTTATCGGAAGTAGTAGGAGAGCCATACACTTTTCTTCCCAGTTCAATACCTGTTTTAACCAGTGGGTGATCTAATGGGATCATAGTGGAGCGCAAGCGATAACTTCTTGGTTTGATTTCAGATAGGAGATTTTTTTGAAGCTCTTGCAGTATCTCTTCAAATGAATATTGTTCGTTAACTCGTATGTCAATCACAAAGCGACAAGAATCAGGAATAACATTATGTGCTTTATTTTCCGTTTCCATTACCGTAACTGTTGTTTTAACTGGACCTAATAGTTTGGATTGTTTCGGAAATACGAAACTATTCAACCATTGAATATCCTGCATCGCTTTATGGATGGCATTTTCACCTTCATCACGCGCAGCATGACCGGATTTACCTTTTGCTGTTGCATCTACTACCAATAGTCCTCTTTCAGCTACAGCTAAATCCATTTTGGTGGGTTCTCCTACAATAGCACAAGAAATTTGCGGAAGATGTTTGAGTGCTAGCTCAATGCCATTAGTTCCAGAAATTTCTTCTTCTGCCGTTGCGGCCAAAACCACATTATATCCAAGATTGGAGCGATGATAAAAATTAAGAAAGCTGACTACGAGGGATACCAGTGCCCCACCGGCATCATTACTGCCTAATCCATAAAGTTTACCATCCATTTCAATGGGTGAGAATGGGTCAAGTGTATAAGATTGATTAGGCTTTACCGTATCATGATGTGAATTCAGTAGCAATGTGGGAAGACTTGGATCAAAATGTAGATTCTTAGCCAACACATTATGACCAACTTGTTCAACTGTAACATTATGCCCTTTTAAAAAAGTAGCAATGATTTCAGCTGACTTATCTTCTTCTTTAGAAAAAGATGGGATCGATATGAGCTTTTTCAGCAGATCAAGTGCATCATGAAATAATGTCTCTTTATTCATGCGTCAAGGTTGTACCTGTTTTTCCTGTTATTAAGTTTTCCAATTGCTCTGCTTTACCAATGAACACTTTATCTACCCCTTTTTCGATTGCTGTAAATGCATTATCTAATTTTGGGATCATGCCAGCAAAGATCTTATGTTCTGATTGATATTGTTTATACAACGATTTGGATAATACTGGAATTACACTATTATCGTCATCCAGATCTGTAAGAACGCCCGTTTTCTCAAAAGAAAAAACCAATTGTACAGCATAATGCTTGGCCATTGCTGTGGCTATTTCCTGTGCAATAGTATCTGCATTGGTATTCAAAAGTGAACCTTGTCCGTTATGTGTAATCGGAGCGATGACGACGGTAATTTCTTGATCCAAAAATGATTTTAAATATTCATCATTAACTTTTTCAACATCACCTACCCATCCATAATCTATAGTTGGATGAACTCTCTTTGATGCCAAAATGATATTGCCATCAGCTCCAGTTAATCCAATCGCATTCATCTTAAGATTCTGTAACTGGGCAATTATATTTTTATTAATGTACCCTGCGTAAACCATAGTTACAATCTTTAGTGTTTCTGCATCTGTAATCCGTCTGCCATCCACCATCTGCTGCGAAACATTAAGATCTGCTGCCAGTTTGGTGGCCAGCTTTCCGCCTCCATGGATCAGGATTTTTTTACCCGGAAGTATCGCATATGCTTGAAGAAATGCAGCAAGTTGTTGCTCATCATCAATAATGTTTCCACCAATTTTAATCACATATAAACTTTCTTTTGGCATATTAATTTGATTCTAGGATTGTATGTAAAACAGCTTGTGCTGCCCAAACACGATTTGATGCTTCTTTAGTAACGAGCGAAAAGGGGCTGTCTAACATTTCACTGCTGAGTTCTACATTTCTGCGAACAGGGAGGCAATGCATCACTTTTGCCTGCCTAGTACCTGCAAGTGATTGCTGGGTGAGCATCCAAGAAGAATCCGAACATAAGATCTTTCCATAATCTTGGTATGTGCTCCAGTTCTTAACATATACAAAATCAGCATTTTTTAATGCTTCTTGTTGATCATGTATTACAGTTGCCCCAGTAGTGAACGATTCATGCAATTCATATCCTTTTGGATGTGTGATCACAAAATCAGCCTTACCCCATTTATTTACCCATTGTGCAAAACTATTCGCTACACATTGTGGTAAAGGTTTTACATGTGGTGCCCAGGTCAAAACGACCTTAGGCTTTCGTAATGTTTTCCATGTAGCCATTTCTTCCTCTATGGTAATAATATCCGTTAAACTTTGCAAAGGATGAAGTGTAGCACTTTCAAGACTAACGACAGGAATGCCGCAATATTTGATGAATTGATGAATATATTGCTCGCTGTAATCTTCTTCTTTATTTTTCAATGAAGGGAAGGTGCGTATAGCAAGAATATCGAAATAATTTCCCATTACCGGAGCAGCATCTTTTACGTGCTCAACGGTTGTTCCATTCATGATTGCATCATCTGCAAATTCCAGTGCCCATCCTTCAGAACCGATATTGAATACAATCGCTTCCATTCCCAGATTCTGTGCTGCAATCTGTGTACTTAAGCGAGTACGCATTGAAGGATTCAAAAATAAGAGCCCAATACGTTTATTTTTTCCCATCTGCTTGTGCTCAAAAGGGTTCTTTTTGAATTGGAGTGCTTTTTGCACCAATGCGTCAAGATCGTTGACATCAGCAGCTGAAATAAAATGTTTCATGATGGGTTGTTAAGGAGTTAATTCTTTCTTAATAGCTTGAAGGAAGAGATCCGCATCCACTTGTGAAAGTGCAAGTGAGGGGAGTAATCTAATAACATTTGGTTTTGCTTCTCCTGTAAAGATGCGATGCGTCCACAACAGATTTTTTCGTAATGAGGAATGCTCTTCTGGTACATCAAATCCGATCATCAACCCCCTTCCGCGTATATTTTTTAATTGAGTGTAGTTGCGTAATTGCTCCATAAGATAATTACCCATTTTTGCTGCATGGGCTATCAAGTTATCTTTCTCCATCACCTCCAGAACTGCTAGAGCTGCAGCACAGGCCAGATGATTCCCGCCAAATGTTGTACCTAATAATCCATGCTTTGCCTGGATATGTGGAGCAATCAGGATACCCGCAACCGGAAATCCATTACCCATACCTTTGGCCATTGTGTAAATATCGGCTTCCACTCCAGCAAAATCATGACTGAAGAATTTTCCAGATCTTCCATATCCACATTGGATACTATCGGCAATATAAATTGCATTAACCTTATCACAACATTCTCTAATGGTACGTAAGAATGCATCTGTAGCTATATGGATACCGCCCACTCCTTGAATCCCTTCGATTATAACACCAGCTATTTCCTGTCCATTTTTTTCAAAATATTCCCGAAGTTTTTCTTCATCATTAAAAGGAAGAAACACAATATTATCGGTTTGATTAACTGGTGCTACAATAGACGGATTATCTGTAGCTGCAACAGCTAATGATGTTCTTCCATGAAATGCTTTAGAAAAAGCCACTATTTTCTTTCTTCCCGTATGAAAAGATGCCAGTTTAAGCGCATTTTCATTTGCTTCTGCTCCAGAATTGCAAAGGAATAATTGATACTTAGATTTGCCACTAAGTTGCCCAAGTTTATCGGCCAGTTCTTCCTGTAATGGAATTTTAATAGAATTGGAATAGAATCCGACTTTATGTAATTGGGCAGTCAATCTCTCTACATAATGCGGGTGAGTATGTCCTATACTGATTACAGCATGTCCTCCATACATATCAAGATATTGGTTTCCAGCATCATCCCAAACGGTTGATCCAATCGCTTTATCGATGGTTATATTGTTGAGAGGATAAACGTCAAAAAGTTTCATATTGGTCCTTTAAAAGAATGATGCTTTAAGGTCAAGTCCCATAGACTCATCCAATCCATAAATGAGATTCATGTTTTGAACTGCCTGTCCGGATGCACCCTTTAGTAAATTATCTATAACTGAATGTATCACGAGTTTTGATCCTACTTTTTCTGGTTGGATCAAACATTTATTGGTGTTGATTACTTGTTTCAGGTGCACTCCATCTTTTACCACATGAGTAAAAGGATGTGATGCATAATAATCATTGAATAAATTATAAATTTCCATTTCACTTAAATCGCAATTGACCGTAGAGGAAATGAAAATCCCACGGGTAAAATCTCCTCTCCATGGAACAAAGTTTATTTCGATATCCGATTCAGGTTGGAGATGCAGGAGGCTTTCTCCAATTTCACTAAGATGCTGATGACTTAAGGTTTTATATGCTTGAATATTGTTTGCTCTCCAGCTAAAATGAGATGTAGAGGACAAGCTTTGTCCGGCACCTGATGAACCTGTTATGCCGGTAGTATATACATCAGTTAGTATTCCAGCTTTTGCCAATGGAAGCAGTCCGAGTTGTATAGCTGTTGCAAAACATCCAGGGTTAGCAATATCAACAGATGTATTTCCTCGATACCATTCCCGATTTAATTCAGGAAGACCGTATATAAATTTCCTTTTTTTTGGTGTAGCCGATTCACTAAGTCTGAAATCATGCGAAAGATCTATAATGCGAACGGAAGCAGGAATTTCATGTTGTTCCAGAAACTTTTTTGCTTCACCATGTCCGGCACAAAGAAAAAGAACATCAATATCATGGTGATGCTCAGCACTAAAAGTAATATCTGTTTCTCCTTCCAGATCCATATGGATCTTTGTAATCGGATTTCCCGCATTACTGTTGCTTTGTACAAAGCTGATCTCTGTTTTTGGATGACGAAGCAGCAGGCGGATCAATTCCCCGCCAGTATAACCCGCACCTCCTATTATACCTACTTGTATCATTTGTTTTCCTCCTGTACCTTATTCCATATGATGGTTTGGTTACCGAATATCTTGCTGAATCCACGAACATCTTGTCCGGTAAATCCGGTATTCATTTCTCCATATTTACCAAATTTACTATTCATGAGGTCGTATGAAGATTCAATTCCGATCACTTGAAAACGATACGGCATCAGTTGAATAAATACATCACCGGTAACGCATTGTTGTGAATCCGTAAGAAAAGCTTCCATGTTGCGCATCACCGGATCTAAGATCTGCCCTTCATGTAACCAGTTGCCATAGAATTGAGCCAATTGATCTTTCCATGAGAGCTGCCATTTGGTTAGTACATGTTTTTCCAAAGCATGATGACCTTTTAAAATAAGTATAGGTGCTGCTGCTTCAAATCCAACTCTTCCTTTAATTCCGATGATCGTATCACCCACATGTATATCTCGGCCAATCCCATAAGGACCAGCAATTGATTGTAGTTTGCGAATGGCATCAACTGGATGTGCAAAGCTTTCATCATTTATCCCAATCAGCTCACCTTTTTTGAAACTCAATTTTACCGTTTCTTCAGCGCCATCTTTGGTCATGGGCGTAGGCCAGGCAGATTCTGGAAGCATACCTTTTGAAGAGAGTGTTTCTTTGCCTCCCACACTAGTGCCCCAAAGACCTTTATTGATACTATACATCGCTTTTTCAGCGTTCATATGCACCCCTTTATTTTCCAGGTATTCGATCTCTGCTTCTCGGCTTAATTTCAGATCCCGAATTGGTGTGATGATCTCTGTGCCCGGGATCATGATATGAAAGATCATATCAAAACGAACCTGATCATTTCCAGCTCCAGTACTACCATGAGCAATAGCATCGGCATGTAATTTTTGTGCATGCTCAGCAATGCAAAGGGCTTGTGATAAACGTTCAGCACTTACACTTAGCGGATAGGTATTGTTTTTCAATACGTTTCCATAAATGAGATATCGGAGAATGCGATCATAGTAAGAACGAACAGCATCAATGGTAGTATGGGTTTTCACCCCAAGAAAATAGGCGTGCTCTTCAATTTTTTTCAATTCATCATCGCTGAATCCTCCGGTATTTACTATTATGCTATGCACGTCATATCCAAGGTCTTCTCCAAGGTATTTAACGCAGAAAGACGTATCCAAACCTCCGCTGAATCCGAGTACTAATTTTTTACCTACACCAGGTTTGCTTGTTGTTGCCATGGGTTATCATTTAGATTTGGAACAAAGTAATGAGTATCGATTTTATATTTTTAAAAGAACGGAATGAGCGCAGGAATTTCCATTTCAACAACCGTTCGAAAACCGATTTATGTTCTTCAAAAAATTTGGTAGTCTCCTCAGGAGCATAATGATCTTTGGGATCATAAAGCATGGCGGTACATAAACAGTTTTTACGTTCCTTGCTCATGAGTATATCATAATTGACACAACTTTTACAACCTGCCCAAAATGCTTCATCTTGCGTAAGTTCAGAATAGGGTACGGGTTCATATCCAAGTTCACTATTGATCTTCATAACCGCTAGCCCTGTAGTCAGTCCAAATATCTTGGCATCCGGGTATTTAGTTCGGCTCAAATCAAACACTCGCTGCTTGATTGCCCTTGCCAGTCCGCTTTTCCTAAACTTTGAAGCTACGATCAAACCTGAGTTCGCAACGTATTCGCCCTCCCAGGTTTCAATATAACAGAAACCTGCCCATTCGCCTTCTGTCGTCAATGCAATTACGGCTTTGCCCTCTCTCATCTTTTGAATGATATAGTCAGGGCTTCTTTTGGCGATACCGGTTCCTCTGGCCTTGGCAGACTCAGCCATTTCTTCACAAATCATTTCTGCAAAAGATGCGTGAAATTCATCCGCTACAATTACACGGAATTGCTGTTTTTTATTCATTATAGAGAGAAAAAGAGTATTTAAAATAAATAAGACACTTCGCCCATGAGGCGATCAAAATAGAAACAACCCTCCCGGTTGCCCCTATGAAAATGAGAATGGTATCAACGTCGGACCCAGAAAGGGAAAGGCCTGGTAACAAAAACTGTCCTGAGCTGAACAGGAAAAACCCAACGCAATATGGCAGCCTTGGCTGCTTCAGCGATTGAAATGGTCAGGTTTTTTTTCATTTTCTAATAAATAAATGAGAGATTTCGTCAATTTTTTAACCCTACAAAGCAACAAAATTATTTGCTAATAGAGTCAAAAAATTATCTTGCTGTTTAAAATCGTACCCATGCGCCTAATTCTTGCCCTTTATGGATTGTTTTTATCTGGATCCCTGTTTGCTCAGATCAAAGAAGATTATGTTCGTGATTTGATCACTGAATTAGCTTCGGATGCCTATTTGGGTAGGGCTTCAGGCACCCCTCAATCGGATAAGGCAGCCGCTTATATTGCCGGTCAGTTTAGTAAGGCAGGATTGAAAACATTACCAGGGTCTCAGGATTTTTTACAGCGTTTTCAAATGGTAAGGTCAAGAACGCTTGCTGTTCAGGCAGAATTAGATGGTAAGAGGATCGATACATTGGATATTTTGGTTTTGGCGGATGAGGCTGCATTAGTTTGGGAAACGGGTATTGTGGAAACGACCTGGATTGAAAAAGGAGGCCAACTGGGACAGCGCATATTTGGAGCTACAAAAGGGAATAAAGTCATTTTCGCAGATACTTCATTTAGGCGTCAACTACTTCGTATGCGAAATTTCGGGATGCAGCGAATGGGTGGGAATGGTTCCATTGTAGTAGTGTTAACTCCTCAAAAACCAACCCAATTCAAGATAAAGGCTAATAGTGCATTGGTCTCCAGAGGATATCAGAATGTAGTGGGTATGATAGAAGGAAAACGTAAAGATGAATATGTTGTTTTTTCTGGTCATTACGATCATTTAGGAGTCGGTAAACCCATTGATGGTGATTCGATTTACAATGGAGCTAATGATGATGCATCGGGCACTACAGCAGTAATGACATTGGCCGGCCATTATGCAAAGATGAAAAAGCAGCCAGAACGTACGTTGTTATTTGTGGCGTTTACGGCTGAAGAAACTGGCGGTTATGGTTCTACTTTTTTCTCCAATAGTTTACCGCCGGAAAAAGTAGTGGCCATGTTTAATATTGAAATGATCGGAACCGAAAGTAAATGGGGTAAGAATAGTGCATACATTACCGGTTACGAGCGTTCTGATTTTGGAAAGATCTTACAGGAAAATCTGGAGGGATCAGCATTTCAGTTTCATCCAGATCCATATCCACAACAAAATTTATTCTTCCGATCCGATAATGCCACACTGGCGAGATTAGGTGTGCCCGCTCATACCATTTCCACTTCTAAAATGGATAGTGAAAAATATTATCATACCGTGAATGATGAAGTGGAAACACTTGATCTTAACAATATGACGGAGATCATTAAAGCTATTGCGATCAGTAGCCATTCTATAGTGAACGGGAAGCGTACACCTACTAGAGTTAATCTTGGTCAATAGGTAATTTGCCGGCGGCATGAACTGCATCACTGATCTTGGATAAAAGCGAAATGTCTTTTTCAATAGCATTACCAACTACGATTAGGTCAGCACCAGCCTTTGCACTGGCATAAGCCTTATCTGGGCTGGTTATACCACCTCCAACAATCAGGGGAACATCTATGTGTTTGGATACTGACTGAATCATGGCCTCACTTACTGGACGCTGTGCTCCACTACCTGCATCGAGGTACATCAATTTCATTCCCAACATTTCTGCAGCCATTGCCGTGCATACTGCGATCTCCTTTTTATCATGTGGAATGGGAGACGCATTGCTGATGTATGAAACGGTAGTAGGTGCACCACCATCGATGACCATATACCCAGTTGACATGATCTCCAATCCACTCTGCTTTACTACAGGCGCAGAGATCACATGCTGACCAATCAGCAATTCTGGATTTCGACCAGATATCAACGATAAATATAAAAGACCATCTGCATGAGGAGTAAGTTGATTGGGGCTCCCCGGAAACAGGATAACGGGTATTGCACAAGATTTTTTTATTTCAAGAACAATTTCTTCCATACGATCGGAGACCATCAGACTGCCTCCTACCAGAATAAAATCAGTATTGGCTTTGACAGCCATAGAGCATAAATCAGGAACGTGTTGTATGTCCACTTTATCCGGATCAATTAGCACGGCAAATGCTTTTTGTCCGGTTTGTTTAATAGTGGTTAATTGTTGATAGATGGATCGCATTTATGTATAAAACTCTAAGCAAAAATGCCTAAATTAGTTGGAAGTGGAAAGGAAAAAGCAGAAAATTCTATAATCCCTAAAGAGAATGAGGAAAAAGCTTGTATTGCCAAATTTTTTTATTGCACATTTTAACAAATTTGGTGGATAATTTGGGAAATAGTTTACCAATGTGGATTTGCCTTCCTTATCCACATGGTGTTGATATTTCGGCGATGGTTTCTACCCTTTAGAAAATTATTTTCGTCCACCGCACAAAAGTGTGGGTGGAATCAATACAACTCACCAATATATCTTATAATCGACATGGCTAAAAAAACCAACCAGCAGTTAGGCGGCCTCCAGTTTCGCAGGCAGTTCACCAAAGATGATGTTAGTGTATTCGATCAGTTCGAATACGACTTGAGGACTTCCGTAATCCGGAATCCAAGTGGAGAGAAAGTATTTGAGATGACAGATGTGGAGGTTCCAAAAACATGGAGCCAAATTGCTACAGATATCATCGCTCAGAAATATTTCCGTAAAGCAGGCGTGCCTCAACCGGATGGAAGTACTGGAAGAGAGACATCAGCTAAACAAGTAGCACACCGTATGGCCAATTGCTGGAAGGTATGGGGTGAACGCTATGGTTATTTTGCAACGCCGAAAGATGCAGAGGTTTTCTACGATGAATTGGTGTATTCTATTTTGAACCAAGCTTGTGTGCCTAACTCACCACAATGGTTCAATACAGGTTTATATGAGAGCTATGGTATAAAAGGTAAGCCACAGGGGCACTATTACGTGGACCCTGTAGATGGTCAGTTGAAGAAATCGACTTCAGCATATGAGCGTCCTCAGCCGCACGCTTGTTTCATTTTAAGCGTGGATGATGATCTGGTGAATGAAGGAGGAATCATGGATCTTTGGGTTCGTGAGGCACGTATCTTCAAATATGGTTCAGGTGTGGGTACAAACTTCTCTAATCTGCGTGCAGAAGGAGAGAAATTAAGTGGAGGAGGTACTTCTTCCGGGCTGATGAGTTTCCTTAAAATTGGTGACCGTGCTGCGGGTGCCATTAAGAGTGGTGGTACAACTCGCCGTGCTGCTAAAATGGTTTGTTTAGACTTGGATCATCCAGAGATCGAAACCTTCATCGACTGGAAAGTAGAGGAAGAAAAGAAAGTGGCTGCCCTCATTGCAGCGGGGTATGCCAGCGACTATGAAGGGGAGGCCTATCGTACCGTTTCCGGACAGAACTCCAATAACTCTGTTCGTATTCCAAATTCATTTTTCGAAAAATTAGAAAAAGGTGAAGATTGGGAAATGACTGCTCGTTCCGATGGAAGAGTGATGAAAAAAGTTCCAGCTAAAGCACTTTGGGATAAGATTGCTTATGCTGCATGGCGTTGTGCAGACCCAGGCACTCAATACGATACTACAATAAACGAGTGGCATACCTGCCCGAAAGGAGGGCGTATCCGAGCTTCCAATCCTTGTAGTGAGTACATGTTCCTAGATAATACAGCATGTAATCTTGCCTCTGTAAATCTTCGCAAATATTTTGACGAGCCAACCAATACATTTGATGTTGCAGGATTCGAGTACACCGTACGTTTGTGGACCACTGTATTGGAAATCTCAGTACTTATGGCGCAATTCCCAAGTAAGGAAGTTGCCCAGTTAAGCTATGACTACCGTACTCTCGGATTGGGTTATGCTAACCTCGGCAGTATGCTTATGGTTAGCGGTATTCCTTACGATAGTGAAGAGGCACGTGGTATAGCCGGTGCTATTACTGCGATCATGACGGGTATCTCTTATAAAACGTCAGCAGAGATTGCAAAAGTTCAAGGCGCTTTCGCACGGTACGAAGAGAACAAGGAAGATATGTTGCGAGTAATGCGCAATCATCGAGCAGCCGCTTATGATGCTGAAGGTGCATATGCTGGTATTAGCATCAAGCCACAAGGAATAAAAGCACAATATTGTCCTGATTATCTGTTGAAGGCTGCATGCAAGGCATGGGATGATGCTGTGGAGTTGGGTGAAAAATATGGATATCGTAATGCACAGGCAACGGTTATTGCGCCTACAGGTACTATTGGATTGGTTATGGATTGCGATACCACTGGAGTTGAACCGGATTTTGCACTGGTTAAATTCAAGAAGCTATCCGGTGGTGGTTATTTCAAGATCATTAATGAGTCTATTCCAAGTGCACTGAAGAACTTAAAATATACAGAGAAAGAAATCGATGCTATCATCAAATATGCCGTTGGTGCTGCATCTTTCAATGGGGCTCCTTTTATTAACCATCAAACACTGAGTGAAAAAGGATTCATTGCTGAAGAGATTAAAAAGCTGGATGATGCGGCAAGAGCAGCATTTGAAGTAGGATTTCTTTTCAACGTTTATACACTTGGAGAAGAATGTTTGCAGCGTTTAGGATTTACTCCTGATCAGTATAACGATTTCTCCTTCAATTTACTGGAGGCTCTTGGCTTTACCGATGAGCAAATTGATGCGGCAAACGATTATGTATGCGGAACCATGACTGTCGAAGGTGCACCCTTCCTGAAAGAGGAAGATCTTCCTGTATTTGATTGTGCAAATAAGTGTGGTAAAAAAGGACAGCGCTATATTCACGCACATGGTCATATCCGTATGATGGGTGCTACACAGCCATTCATCAGTGGGGCAATCTCTAAAACCATCAACCTTCCAAATGAGGCACAGATCGAAGAGATTTCTGATGCTTATTTGCTCAGCTGGAGATTAGGTCTGAAAGCATGTGCTCTATACCGCGATGGCTCAAAATTATCTCAACCCCTTAGTAATAAGAGCGACAAGAAGAAGAAAGATGATTCTACCGATGCAGAAAATACAGCATCAGATAGTCAGTTCATAGATGTTGGAAAACTGACAGTAGAAGAATTACTGGATGAATTACATAAGCGTATGCAGGCTGCTCCTGATACTAAGCTTAAGCGTCAGTTATCTAGGATCGTTGAGCGTAAATCATTGCCTGCTAAACGTCGTGGATTTACACAGAAAGCGAAGATCAACGGACAAGCTCTTTTCCTCCGCACCGGAGAATATAATGATGGAACATTAGGTGAGATCTTCATCGACTTAGCAAAAGAAGGTTCAACCCTTCGCAGCTTGATGAACTCATTTGCGATCGCCGTTTCAGTAGGGTTACAATATGGTGTTCCTTTGGAAGAGTTCGTAGAGAAATTTGTATTCACCAAATTTGAGCCGGCTGGAATGGTAGATCATCCAAACATCAAATCCACTACATCTATTGTTGACTTTGTATTCCGTTGTCTGGCTTATGAGTATCTTAATCGTGCAGATCTGGTTCATATCGCCGATAAGCCTGAAATTGGAAATACCGGTAGTGATGAATGGGATGAACCGGCAAATGAAAAGCCTGAGCTTTCAGACGTGCGTGTAATAGGCCCAGCTTCATCACCCTCCACTACTCCTAGTCAGGTTCGGGTACAAAAGGCTACCGCCGCTGGTGTTAAAGCTGATGGAACCCAGGAGTTCATGAAGAGTATGCAGAGTGATGCACCAGCATGTAACACATGTGGGCACATTACGGTACGCAGCGGCACTTGTTACAAATGTCTGAACTGCGGCAATAGCATGGGTTGCAGTTAAAAGAATTCGAATAGAACTTGATTAAAAGTCCCCGTAGTAGCGGGGACTTTTTTTATTATCTTGCCAGCCATAATGATTGAAGCGAAAGAATATGAAATTACAGGTCAGCTATCAAAAAAGTCAGGTTTTACAGGCATTACGTTATCATTTCATCAGCAGAAGGGAAATTAAGTTGATGATGATTCTAGTCAATGTTTTTGCTTTGATATCAGCAGTACTTTTTTATTTTAAACTCATAAATCCATTACCTTTTCTTATGAGTTCGGTGTTGTGGATAGCCATGATGGGAGCATTTTGGTTATGGTTGCCTTGGTCCATCTATCGTAAATCAAAAACTTTTAGGGACTCCTTTGTGGTGGATCTTGATGAAAATCATTTTAGTATTGAAACGGCTACTGGAAGTAAACTCTGGGCTTGGAGGGAGTTCAGCGATATGATCGAAACCCCAGGCTTCTTTCATTTATATTTTGATACACGTTCATTTTTTCTGATTCCCAAAGATGTTTTTACTGATGATGATGCCATACATCTGGCAAGAGGCTGGATGAAAGAAAAAATAAAGAAGAATAAATGATAAGTTGCCTTATAGCGACTTTTTCATTTCAAAATGCGGGATGGAAACCTCCTGGAATTCAGCACTGCAAACTTGATAGCCTAGCTTTTCATAAAACCCAAGTGCGGATTGCCGGGCATGCATATGTAAATATTTATAACCCCTTTCTCGGGCAATATTTTCAGCAAAAAAAAGCACATTGCCTCCAATACCCTTTCCCTGTAATGTGTTTTTTACCGCCATTTGGCGTAATCTGCAGGTCTCACTATCAACTTTGGAGAGGATGCAGCAGGCTAGGATCACCTCCTCATCAAACGCACCTATTAAAATATCATGGGCATCCTTTTCCAATTCCTCCGGAATAAATTCTAAACCAAGTGGTTTACGCAAAATTTCATAGCGTAAAGAGACCATTTGGTCATATTCCTGGCTTTGATATTCAAGGATTTTGATAGGCATGGTGGAAAATAAGCCGATTTACCCAAAAAATCCAAAAAAATGGGGAAAATATGATTAATGCCACAAAAGATTGTTTTTCTGCCAAAAACTATATTTTTGCAGCCAAGTAATAACTAAATATTAAAATCATGTCTGACATTGCAACAAGAGTAAAGAAAATCATTGTTGACAAATTAGGTGTTGACGAAGCAGAAGTAACACCAGAAGCTTCCTTCACTAACGATCTCGGAGCAGATTCTCTGGACACAGTAGAACTGATCATGGAGTTCGAAAAAGAGTTCAACATTTCCATTCCTGACGAGCAGGCTGAGACCATTACCACGGTTGGTCAGGCTGTTGCATACTTAGAGGAACACGCTAAGTAATCTTCTGCAAACCGGTTAGGTTTATATATGAATTTGAAAAGAGTTGTTGTAACAGGGATCGGCGCTTTGACACCCATTGGCAATACGGCTACCGAATATTGGAACGGATTGCTGGAGGGAAAGTCAGGCGCTGATTTCATTACTCAGTTCGATGCTGAAAAGTTTCGCACAAGGTTCGCCTGTGAAGTGAAAGACTTCGATCCTACTCATTATCTTGACCGCAAAGAGGCCAGGAAAATTGATCGCTTCACCCAGTTTGGGTTAATCGTTAGCGACGAAGCAGTAAAGGATGCTGGTATCAACAAGGATACTATGGATGCAGACCGAATCGGCGTGATTTTTTCCAGCGGAATTGGAGGATTGATTACATTTCAAGAGGAAGTAATCAATTTCGCCAAGGGTGATGGAACCCCTCGATTCAACCCTTTTTTCATCCCTAAGATGATCCTGGACATTGCAGCTGGTCAGATTTCCATGCGACATGGATTTCGAGGGCCAAATTTTGCAGTTGTTAGTGCATGTGCTTCATCAACCCACGCGGTTATTGAAGCCTTCAACTGGATCCGATTAGGTAAGGCCGATATTATTCTTGCCGGTGGAAGTGAAGCCGTTATTTCGCAATCAGGCGTAGCGGGTTTCAATGCAATGAAAGCTTTGAGTGAGCGTAATGATGATCCAAAATCTGCTTCCCGACCATTTGATAAAGATCGAGATGGTTTTGTAATGGGAGAAGGTGCAGGAATGCTCGTTCTCGAAGAACTTGAACATGCATTAGCTCGTGGTGCTCGTATATATTGCGAGATAGGTGGAGGTGGTGCCACTGCCGATGCACATCATATTACAGCTCCCCATCCTGAAGGATTGGGTGCGTTGAATGTAATGCGTCAAACACTGGCAGATGCAGGTATGAAACCTGAAGATGTCGATTATATTAATGTTCATGGTACTGCCACTCCATTGGGTGATATCGCTGAAACAAAGGCCATACTCAATGTATTCGGTGACCATGCTTATAATCTTAATATTAGTTCTACTAAATCCATGACGGGCCATTTGCTAGGTGCTGCGGGTGCCATCGAAGCTATTGCCTGTGTCTATTCTGTTGTTCATGATATTGTTCCTCCAACGATCAATCATTTTACAGATGATGATGAATTGGATCCTAAATTGAATTTCACTTTCCATACACCTCAAAAGCGAACTGTAAATGCTGCATTAAGCAACACCTTTGGCTTTGGTGGTCATAATGCTTCTGTTATAGTTAAGAAATTCAAATAACATCTCTATTGCCTAATCGGTAGGGCTTGATGGTCGGTAATTCATAAATTACTCATTACTTTTGTTGGCATATATGATTCGTGTGCCATCCTGGTTACCTTTTTTTTGGATAGATAAATCCAAGCGTGGTTATTATCGTGAACTTTGTAATGTTCTCGGTTTCCAACCCGGTCGGCTGAATTTATATATGATGGCATTGAGTCATCGTTCTATTAAAGAACACGCTGATGAAAACAATGAACGTTTAGAGTATTTGGGCGATGCAATATTAAGCGGCATTGTTGCAGATTATTTGTTTAGACGATATCCATATAAAGGCGAAGGATTTCTCACCGAAATGAGAAGTAAAATGGTCAATAGACAAACCCTTAATGATATCGCCATTAAAATGGGGCTTAAAAAAATAACCCTGTACAACAAAAATGACAACTCCCTCAAAGTAAGCCAGATCTTCGGCAATACGCTAGAAGCATTAGTAGGAGCGATTTATTTGGATAAAGGATATGAGCAGACAAAAAGCTGGGTGTATAAACAAATTGTGACTACTCACATGTTTGTGGATGATCTTGAAAGTCTGGAGATCAATCATAAAAATCGTTTATACGGTTGGGCTAATAAAAATGGAAAAAACTTGGAATTTGAGACACTGGAGGAACGTTTTGAGCGGGGTAGAAGATTATTCAGGGTTGGTGCCATGGTAGATGGAGAACTTATTGCTGAGGGTAAAGCCTTCAATAAGAAAGATGCCTCCCAAATTGCTGCTCAGCAAGCTGTTGAAAAATTAGGGATCTAAATTATATAGATTGGCACAGCTCTACCAATACTCCATTGGCAGATTTTGGGTGAACAAAGCAAATGAGTTTATTGTCTGCACCTTTTTTAGGTTCATCCATGAGTAATGTAAAGCCTTCACTTTTTAACCTTGACATTTCTTTTACAATATTCTCTACTTCGAAGGCAATATGATGAATGCCTTCTCCTTTTTTTTCAATAAAACGAGCAATCACCCCATCTGGGTCTGTACTTTCTAATAATTCAATTTTTGTTTCGCCTACTTGCAAAAAGGCAGTGGTTACTTTTTCAGCAGCTACTTCTTCCTTTTTATAGCATGCGGTCCCTAATAATATTTCATAAAGGGGTATAGCTGCCTCCAGACTTTTAACGGCTATTCCGATATGTTCGATTTTTTGCATAAGGCAAATCTAAACACTAATCGCTACCTAAATCCCCATATTTACTAACTTTGTGCTATGACATTCGATGGTGGTATTTTCATAAGCGAAAAGGCAAAGGAAAAAGTAGAGGCATTGATGGCAGAACAAGGAAAAGCCAATCATTTTCTTCGTGTAAGTGTAGTGAGTGGTGGTTGTTCCGGTTTAAGCTACAAAATGGATTTTGATGAAGTAATTAGCCCAACTGATCAGGTTTTTGAAGATAAGGGTATGAAGATCGTAACGGATATGAAAAGTGTTCTATACCTGTTTAACACGACTTTGGAATATTCTGATGGCCTGGATGGTAAAGGGTTTCATTTCGCCAATCCTAATGCTTCGAGAACCTGCGCCTGTGGGGAAAGCTTTTCCGTATAAAAAATCCCGCCATTGATATGGCGGGATACGCAGTTGGTTTTGGTTGAAACCGATTAGTTTTTAGTTAACGGAAGTGCAATAAATTCAACACAACCTGTTTAGCGGAGCAAGTACATTTCTGAAGCTAAATCACTAATATCCAACATTTTATCTTTCAACTTCTACTTCTGAAGTACTATTCCGTGCATATTGACAATAGTATATTCAAGAATGCTGCATGGATGTAAAGAAAAAATGAAAATTTTTTCCAGACTGGATTTGGCTAGTTTTTTCCAGTTGAACATTAATTAATACCTGACCAATTGGTTTTAACGTTATTGACATACGATTACCATGAGTTTGCTGTAATCTTGCATTTTATTTTAATAGCCTATGTGGTCTATATGTAAAAAAGAGTTGCGTCAGTTTTTTAGTAGCCTGATCGGGATATTAGCGATCATGTTATTTCTCATACTGAATGGATTATTTTTATTTGTATTTCCGGATACGAACTTATTTGATGAAGGGTTTGCAACAATGGATGTTTTTTTTCAGTTGGCACCCCTGATCCTGCTATTATTGATTCCAGCCATCACGATGCGTAGTTTGTCTGAAGAGTTCAAAACAGGTACATATGAAATACTTCGAACCAAACCTTTAACCATCCATCAGATCATTTTGGGAAAGTATATTTCCTCTTTAATTATAATGATATTAGCCGTATTGCCCACTATTTCATTTGTGTGGATCATAGACTATCTTTCTTCATCTGGAATTGACACTGGAGGCATAGCAGGAAGTTATATTGGATTGATATGCTTGGGATCTGTTTTTATATCCATTGGTATATGGTGCAGTAGCTTTACAACTAATGCAGTAATAGCATTTATGGTTAGTGTTTTTGTGTGCTTTGTAAGTTATTATGCATTCGAAGCAGTCAGTCGTATTCCTGGATTACAGGGAGGAGCTGATTACTATATTGAGGTATTCGGAATTGATCACCATTACAGAAGTATGTCGAGAGGTGTAATTGATCTGCGTGACCTGGTTTATTTTTTTTCAGTAATATGCTTTTTTATTTTTTTGACAGCACGAAATCTGGTAAGACGTTAATATTATATGGCTAAAATTCTGTCTTCACGTTTTGGATGGATCTTTGTTATTCTTGTATTGGGGGTATTAAATATTATTTTTTCCACCACCTCTTTCAGGATGGATCTTACATCAGAAAAAAGATATACTTTATCTGATTCAACACGTAGCATGCTCAGTCAACTTACTGAACCGGTTGAGATCACCGTTTTTTTGCATGGAGATCTCCCTACTGGATTTCGTCAGCTCTCAGCCCGAACACGAGAAATGCTTGATGAGTTCAGCCTGATCTCTAATAATAAAATCAATTATCGTTTTGAATATCCAGGCGAAGATCTACCAGACTCTCTTCGATATCAGCTTATAGATTCTCTTCGGCAGTTAGGGGTTAATGCCACTAATGCAAAAGCAAGAACAAAGGAAGGCGAGGAGCAGCAGTTAGTTTATCCAGGGGCTTTGGTTGAATATAAGGGTAGAGTTTTGGGCATCGATTTTTTGCAGGGTCAAAATATGTCTGGTGGACTTGAAACACTCCATAAAGCAGAAACGTTATTGGAATATAAACTAGCCAGTTCTATTCGAAAGATTATTCAAGAAAAAATCCCAAGAGTTGGATATCTGGCAGGGAATGGTGAGCCGCTGGATAATAGTATTTACGATCTCATGCAGCAGACACTTAAGCCAAATTATCCTGTAAACATACTACCCCTTGATCAGTTTCCTATAATACCCGAAGAGTTCAGTGTGTTGATCATAGTAAAGCCAACGATTCGGTTTACGGATCAGCAAAAATTAAAGTTGGATCAATTTGTAATGCGGGGTGGCAAACTAATTTGGGCTCTTGATAATTTATTTGCAAGTATCGATAGTTTACAGCGTTCAGAGGGTTCGTTTATTGCCTTTGATATGGGATTGAATCTTGAAGATCAATTATTCCGATATGGAGTAAGGATCAATCAAGATCTGGTACAGGATGTACAATGTGATAAAATACCATCCGTAATAGGCACGATGGGCGGAAAGCCTCAGATACAACTTCTTCCATGGCCTTATTTCCCTTTGTTGACCAGTCCATCTGCCCATCCGATATCGGGTAATCTCGATTATATTGTAGCACAGTTCCCTCAATCCATTGATACTGTTCAAGCACCAGGAATACGTAAAACTGTGCTCTTGGCTACATCTTCAACATCAAGGGTGTTGAACACCCCTGCAAAAGTTGAATGGCAATCTGTTCGTAATGAAGACGACTTAACATTATTCAATCGTACTTCTATTCCAATAGCCATCTTGCTAGAAGGTAAATTCAAATCATTGTTTGCCAATAGAATCACCTCGTCCCAAGCTGATTCACTTCGTTTGAGCGGGCAATCCTTTATCGCGGAGAATAGTTCGGAAAACAAAATGGTGGTCATTTCCGATGGGGACCTTTTCCTAAATGGAGGAACACAAGCTGATGGACCTTTGCCTATGGGCATGAATGTATTTAGCAAAATGCAATATGCGAATCGGGATTTCTTGCTCAATACATTAGAATATATGTTGGATCCATCTGGAATAATGGAAACTCGCTCAAAAGATTTTAAGTTGCGATTGCTTGATCCGTCTGCAGTAGAAAAAAATAAAACGCTTTGGCAGATCTTAGCCTTTGTCATCCCAATCAGTATCATAGCCTCGCTGGGTGTTGTTTTTCAACTAATGAGAAAACGCATGTATGCACATAGAAATAGTTTGGAGGGATAATGCTTATCTTTGAAGCATTATGACACCTGATCAGATTACGTATCTAACATTTGGGATTGTATTGGTATTGGCGTTGATTCTTGATTTAGGATTGCTCAGTAAAAAAAATCAGACGATAAGCATTAAGAAGGCATTATGGCAAACCTTATTTTGGGTTGGATTATCAATTGCCTTTTGCATATTTCTCTGGATAGAGAAAACACCTCTGGTGGCAACCAAGTTTTTCACTGCATATTTAATGGAGTGGTCGCTTAGTGTAGATAACATATTTGTTTTCATCTTAATCTTTACGTTTTTTAAAGTTGAAGAAACTGATGCAGGACGTGCATTACTTATCGGTATATTGCTGGCTATTGTATTCCGAATTATTTTTATCGCGATTGGTATTGAACTGATCGAACGTTTTCACTGGATCTTATATGTTTTTGGATTATTTCTGGTATATACGGGTTTTAAACTTTTTGCCAAGAAAGAAGAGGCTGAATTTGATCCTGCAAACACAGGCATTTACAAATTCATGAAAAAATACCTGAGGCTTTCTGAAGTAGAGCCTAAAGGAAGGTATTTTATCACGTTACATGAAAAAACATATTTTACTATACTTGCTGTAGTTGTGATCATGCTGGCTGCAGTGGATATTGCTTTTGCACTTGATTCCATTCCAACTGTAGTATCACTGGTTAGAGATAACGCTCGATCACCTTTTACTTCTGATGATATCCTGGTTATCTATTCTTCAAATATTTTTGCCATTTTAGGATTACGTTCGTTATTCTTTTTATTACGAGGTGCAGTAGATAAATTTGATTTTCTACAACAAGGAATTGCCATTGTACTTATTTTTATAGGGGTAAAAATGTTATTGGAAATCTTCCATATCAAAATTCATATTGGTGTTTCTCTTGCTGTAATTATTGCCTGTATCACGGGTTCAATTTTTTATTCCATACACCACGAACGACGTAGGGCGTTAAAAAAGCTATAAATTATGACCCTCTACAGTACCTCTGCCATTACCTCAATTGTTCATGGTAAATGTATAGGCGCATCCAATAGGAAGGTACAGCACTTAGTTACCGATAGTCGTAAATTAATTGAACCTGAAACATCTTTATTTATCGCACTCATTGGGGATAAGCGTAATGGACATGCCTACATAGCGGACCTTATCCGACGGGGAGTAAAAGCTTTTTTGGTTTCTGAACCACCTGTTGAATTGACTGATGATGTGTCATTTATTTTGGTTCATGATACTTTGCTTGCCCTTCAACAGTTGGCATCCCATCACAGGAATCAATTTCATTATCCTGTTATTGGAATAACAGGTAGCAATGGGAAAACAATAGTTAAAGAGTGGTTGCACTTTTTACTACATGAGCACATTAGAATCATTCGAAGCCCTCGGAGCTATAATTCACAGATCGGTGTTCCATTAAGTGTTTGGCAGATGGATGAGCATGCAGACCTTGCCATATTCGAAGCTGGAATTTCTCAGCGCGGTGAGATGGAAAATCTCGAAAAAATCATCAGGCCTAGTGTAGGGATATTCACCAATATTGGGGAAGCACATAGTGAAGGATTTTCTACTAAACAGGAAAAAATCAACGAGAAATTAAAACTGTTTAAAGATGCTGATTTTATCATTTATGGTGCAGATTACGCAGACTTGGATGAACAGATAAAAATTTTTGCATCGACCAAAAATATCAACCTGATCACTTGGTCAAAAAAGCAGATGGCCGACTACAAAATTGAGGAAAATAGATCGATTGACTCAACGGAGTTGATGATCCATTTTGAGCAAAGCTGTATTCGTTTTACTATTCCATTCACAGATGCCATCGCTATTGAAAATGCCATCACCTGTGCAGTAGTCATGATTCAATTAGGATGGGGTGCATTATTGATAGATCGTATGCCTTTACTTCCTTCTTTGTCCATGAGGATGGAAATGAAAACAGGCATTAATCGTTGTACACTTATCAATGATAGTTATAGTACCGACATCAGATCATTAAGGTTGGCACTTGAGTTCATGCAACAACAAGGTAGATCGCAAAAGCAAACAGTCATCTTGTCCGACATTCCTGAAACGGGTATCCAAGAATCAGTATTATACGAGCAGGTGGCCAGCATGCTAACGCAATTCAAAATTGATCGCTTGATTGCTATTGGTCCTGCATTTTTTCGACAAGCAGCATTAATAAAGGATCTTGAAACCAATTTTTTTGTGAATACGGAATCCTTTATGGAACAGTTTACATTATCGGCCTTTAAAGAAGAGAAAGTATTGATAAAAGGTGCACGTAAGTTTGGTTTTGAGCGCATACAAAGGGCATTAGAGGAAAAGCGGCATCAAACAGTCATGACGGTGAATCTGTCAGCCATTGCGCATAATCTAACACAGTACCGAAAGAAACTTTTACCGACTACAAAAATCATGGCTATGGTAAAAGCTTTTTCGTATGGGAGTGGGAGTGATGAGATAGCCCGTTTACTCCAATACCATCAAGTGGATTATCTGGCAGTAGCGTATGCTGATGAAGGTGTTGAATTACGCAAAGCTGGAATCTCTACTCCCATTATGGTCATGAATCCGGATGATCATTCATTTGATCAACTTATTGATTTTGATTTACAGCCAGAGATTTATTCGTTTGATCTTCTGGATAAATTCAATCATTACCTGGAAAAAGAAGGGCTAATGGAGTTCCCCATTCACATAAAAATAGATACGGGAATGCATCGGCTTGGATTTGACCCTGCGGATACAATTACATTAGCTCAACGGCTCGTTGCGTTGAATTCATTCAGGGTAATGAGTGTATTCACTCATCTTGTGGGCAGTGAATCACCGGATGATGATCAGTTTACCCGTTTACAAAAAGATCGTTTTGATCGTGCTGTTAACGAACTAAAGGAAATATTGGGTTATGATTTTATTAAACATGTTTCCAATACTTCAGCAGTTTTAAGACATACGGATCTCCAGTATGATATGATCAGATTGGGGATTGGTTTATATGGGATTGATCCAACTGGTTTTGCTACCGATCTTAGAGAGGCGGCAACACTGACCACTACTATTGCTCAGATCCGGGAAGTTAAGAAAGACGAAACAGTAGGATATAACCGAAAAGGCAAATTGAATCGCGATTCTTTGATCGCAACCATTCGGATAGGGTATGCAGATGGCTTCCCAAGAGTGCTGGGCAATGGGGGAGGATATGTTCGTATAAAAGGCAGATCATTTCCCATAATTGGGTCAGTATGTATGGATATGACCATGATTGACATTACGGATGACCCTTCCATCAATATGCAGGATGAGGTCATTTTGTTTGGTAAAGACTTATCTGTCGATAAATTAGCCTATTTAGCTGGAACCATCTCCTATGATATACTGACCGGGATTTCCCAACGTGTTAAAAGAGTGTATATAGAAGATTAAAATTTTGCCGTCTTGCTAGCTTCAATAGCTAGAATGTTATATTTGCCTTTAAATCAATATTGTGAAATTACGATATGCGTTTCTTCTAGCCTTATGTATCATATTGCTTGATCAGCTATGTAAGGTTTATATAAAGACTCATTATTTTCTTGGGGAAGAGCATCTGGTTATTGGCCAGTGGTTCAGATTACATTTCATTGAAAATGAAGGTATGGCATACGGGTGGAAATTGGGAGGTGAATGGGGTAAGATTGCCTTGACAACATTCCGTTTGATTGCTGTTTTTTTTGGTACTTGGTACATAACCATGATCGTTCGTAAACAGTATCATTTTGGATTCATTGTCTGTGCTTCATTAATTTATGCCGGAGCGATCGGTAATTTGATCGATAGTTTATTTTATGGGATGATTTTTGAAGCGAGCGATCCGTTCACTCAAAATTTGGCATTGCCTTTTTGGGAGCATGGTTTCTCTGGCGGGTATGCAGGATTTTTACATGGTAAGGTTGTAGATATGTTGTATTTTCCAATCATAACAGATGCGACTTATCCATCGTGGTTCCCCATTTGGGGTGGTGAGCCCTTTGAATTTTTCCGACCTGTTTTCAATATAGCAGATGCATCTATCTCTCTAGGGGTGTTTATAATCTTTTTATTTCAAAAAAAGTTTTTTGAACCTGCTAAAGAAGAAGTGTCTAAAACAGAGATGTCTTCATAAGCTTAATTTTTGATTTTAAATTTATACTATGTATAAGAATCTTTTTTTGGTCATCAGTTTAATTACTGTTTTACTGACTTCCTGCAGTAAGGAAACCAGTATTGAAGCTGGAGGTGGGGCTAATGGTTGTAGGGTGAAAAGTATGGTTTTACTGGATAGCGTTTCTGGGACTCCAGTTTATGCTTTTAATACTTTGTTTTCAGTGATCGGTAAAGCTCAATCAATAGAGGCAGTGGATAGTATTACCAAACAAGTAGAGTTGACCCAGCCGTTCGTATATAATAAAGATTCGATTTTACTAGGAGATGGTCAGTTCATAGTGTTAGATAGTGTAAATAGAGTAAAGCGATTTCAGTTTTTAGAGAATCCCACGGATCCCAATAGTAATGTATTTATTTACCAATATATATACGATGCGAACGGTTATTTGATGGAGAAAGCTTTGTCTAGACCTCAATCTCCTCCAGGAACCCCATTGCTTAAATATACCTATACCTGGAGTGGTGGTAATTTGACACGTATTGAAGGCAGAGTAAATATGGGCACGTCTTCTGTTCGGATTTTTCTAGCGGAAATGGCTTTTGATCCGGCACTGGAACCCTTAAATTTTATGTATATATACCCAGAGGCTACAGAAAGTTTTCTCTTCTTAAATGCACTTAATTATGGGAAGAAAAACAAAAATCTGCTAAAAACTATGACGATCATTTACTATGATCAGCAAGGAGCTCAAACAGATAAATATGTATCCACAATAGTGAATCCAAAATTAGATAATGATCGATTGGTTACGGAGTGGACGGTTAATGGAGATAGCTTTGATCCTTTTGGAATATTTGTGGGCAAAACCAGATTTGATTATTTCTGCAGATAATGAAAAAGGCGAACACAGTTCGCCTTTTTTTATGTAGATCGTTTTGTTAAAGTCCGACCATATCTTCAGGTTTAACCCATTCGTCAAATTGTTCTGGAGTAACATAACCAAGTTTAACGGCCATTTCTTTAAGGGTCGTTCCTTCTTTATGTGCTTTCTGAGCAATTTCAGCGGCTTTATAGTAACCAATCTTAGTATTGAGTGATGTGACCAGCATTAACGAATTATCGACATGCTTTTTAATATTTTCTTCAATTGGTTCTATTCCAACTGCACATTTATCAGTAAAGCTTACACATCCATCTCCGATTAAGCGCGCAGAGTGAAGGAAGTTATAGATCATGACTGGTTTGAAGACATTCAATTCGAAATGTCCGGTTGCCCCACCAATATTTATCGCTACATCATTACCCATAACTTGAGCCGCAATCATGGTTAGTGCTTCACATTGTGTAGGATTCACTTTACCGGGCATGATCGAGGAACCTGGCTCATTATCTGGAATGAATAGTTCACCTATTCCGCTTCTGGGTCCTGAAGACAACATCCGTATATCATTTGCGATCTTCATCAGGCTAACCGCCACCGTTTTCAACGCACCATGCGCTTCTACAATAGCATCATGAGCAGCAAGAGCTTCAAATTTATTTTCTGCTGTAATAAAAGGCAGTCCTGTTAACTGTGCAATATGTTTAGCGACATTTTCCGCATAATCTTTTGGTGTATTGATGCCGGTACCAACAGCGGTTCCACCTAATGCCAGTTCACTTAAATGGGTTAAAGTGTTTTTAATAGCCCGAATGCCATGATCGAGTTGTGAAACATAACCGCTGAATTCTTGTCCAACAGTCAATGGTGTTGCATCCATGAAATGCGTGCGACCGATTTTTACGACATTCATGAATTTTTTGCTTTTGTCAGCAAGTGTATTTCTGAGTTTTTCAATTCCAGGGATAGTGACTTCCAATAGAATTTTATATGCAGCTATATGCATAGCCGTTGGGAAGGTGTCATTGGATGACTGGGATTTATTTACATCATCATTTGGATGTAAGCATTTTTCTTTATCTGTTAACGAGCCACCATTCAGTACATGACCTCTGTAGGCGATCACTTCATTAACATTCATATTACTTTGGGTTCCGCTTCCTGTTTGCCAAACCACTAATGGGAAAAACTCATCCAATTTGCCCTCCAGGATCTCATCGCAAACTTTCCCAATCAATACTGCTTTTTCTTGGGTTAAAATACCCGCATCCATGTTTGTGAGGGCTGCTGCTTTTTTTAGATAGGCGAACGCGTAAATGATTTCTTTAGGCATCCTATTTATGTCCTGTGCAATTCGAAAATTATCAATACTACGTTGAGTTTGAGCGCCGTAGTAAGCCTGAGCGGGAACATTTACCTCACCCATTGTGTCCTTTTCGATCCTAAATTCCATAATAAACAGATTTTTCTGAGGGCGAAGGTACTGCTGAAAGGGGGAAAAGTTCAAGCCCATGCCCTGAAATCCTATTACAACTTAAATGTTTAAAAAAATGCTTTTTTTTAACATTTTTGTGTAATTTGTCACCGGAAAGTCAAAAAAACAATTCAACGGATGCAGCACTTTTCTTCTCTTTCACCTCTATCCTCTATCAATTTACATAGGAAAAGTTCTTTTTAGCAAACAAGTTTTTTATAACCAAACAGTATAATTATGTTGAGATCAGTCCTTACTACAATCCTAGCATTTGGGATAGGATTACTATCCTATGCTCAATCCCGTCAGATCACGGGTAAGGTGTTAGGCCCTGACAACAAAGGCGTACCGTCTGCAACGGTAAAGGTAAAAGGGGGCAATGCGGCCACCAGTACCAACGCTGATGGGGCTTTCACGCTTAGTGTTCCAGCAGGTGGGATCACCCTGGAAGTATCTTCAGTTGGTTTTGCTGCTCAGGAAGTTCCTGTAGGTCCAAACCAAAATACAGTGGTGATCAATCTTTCCAGTGATGCCACTCAGTTATCTGATGTGGTGGTTACTGCCTTGGGTATATCCAAGCAGGCTCGCCGCTTGGGTTATGCCATTACCAAGGTAGATGGTAGCGCTTTGACACAGGCTCGTGAAACGAATGTGGCAAATTCGCTGACTGGACGGGTAGCCGGTCTTAAAGTTTCCGGAACTAGTTCTGGTCCTCAGGGAACTGTAAAAATGCTGCTTCGTGGTAATCCTTCTATTAATTCATCCGGTACTCCTTTATTCGTAATCAATGGTATCCCCATGGATAACACCCAGCGCGGTAGTGCTGGTGAGTGGGGTGGCGGTGATAATGGTGATGGTATAGGGAATATCAATCCAGATGATATCGAGTCAATGACCGTATTGAAGGGCCAGTCTGCTTCAGCACTTTATGGTTCAAGAGCTTCTAATGGAGTTATCTTAATCACTACTAAATCAGGTAAGCGCAATGAATTCTCTGTGGAGTACAATATGAACTACATGGTTGAAAATGCACTTGATTTTACCGATTTCCAATATGAGTATGGACAGGGTGTTGGTGGCAAAAAGCCAACAACGGCTTTGGAAGCTCGGAATGCTGCTCGTATGAGCTGGGGTACCAAGCTGGATGGCAGTCAGGTGATCCAATTAGATGGCAAGACTTATCCATATACTGCTCAAAAGAATAATATTGAAAACTTCTATCGTCCAGGTGGTTCTTTAACTAATACTTTGGCGGTTTCTAAGGGTAGTGAAAATGGTTCCTTCCGTTTCTCATTTGCTAACTTGGGAAGTGATGCAATCTTGAGAAATAGCGGATTGAACAGGAATACGTTCACGTTGAATGTAGATCAGCAGTTAAGTAAAAAGTTGAATCTTAAGCTTTATAGCCAGTACATCGATCAACGTAACAAGAATGTTCCTTATTTGTCTGATGGTCCATTGAATGCGAATAATGGATTGTTCCTGGCAACCAACATTGATCAGAATATTCTGAATCCTGGTTTTGATCGAACAACGGGCAGAGAGATTCAGTTTAGTGATGATGAGTACGTTAGTAATCCATGGTTTGTGGTAAATCAATTTGTGAATAATCAAGACAGAAAGCGCTTGATTACGGCAGCTACTCTTCGTTATAATATAACAGATTGGTTGTATGCACAAGGTCGTGCCGGTTTCGATAATATGAATGATCGTGGGTTGAATGTTACCCCTTGGGGTACTGCTTATTCAAATGGAGCACGAGGTGGATTGGGCAGTCAAAGCCAGTCATCGCTTGGTGAATATAACTTTGATGGATTATTAGGCGGTAGCCGTAAAATCACTTCTGATCTTAGTGTTGATGTGGCACTTGGTGCTAACCTTCGCGTAAATAGATATGAAGGAGTAAGCATAAGTGGTTCACCTTTCATCCTGCCATATATTTACGCAATAGGCAATACAGTTAACCGTGGTCAAAGTTATGGTTACTCAAAATCTCAGGTAAATTCTGCTTACTATACTTTAGATTTTGCGTACAAGAACTTCCTGACTTTAGGTACTACCGGACGTTATGATGCGTATTCAACGCTTCCTGATGGAAACAACACCATTTTTGTTCCTTCTGTGAATGCAAGTTTTATATTCTCTGAATTAGTAAAAATTGATGCATTGAATTTTGGTAAGATTCGTGCTTCATGGGCAAATACTTCTAATGAGTTAACTAGCCCTTACCAAACAAGAGTGTATTACAACACAGGTAATTCCTATTTAGGTACACCAGTTGGTTCTTTCCCAACATCACTGCCATCGGGTTTATTGAAACCATTCACTACGCAGGAAATTGAGATTGGTACCGACCTTCGCTTCCTAAACAGTCGCTTGAACTTTGATATCGCTTGGTACACCAAGAAAACCACTAATGAGGTAATGTCAGCTCAATACAGCATTGCTTCTGGCTATACTTCCGGTTTCGTACCAAATGGTTCTATGAGAAATACTGGTCTTGAACTTCAAATACAAGCTACTATAGCTCGTACAAAGAATTTCAGCTGGGTTTCTACCTTCAATCTGACTTCGGTTAAGAATGAGGTCCTTAAAACAGATCTTAATGGTAATCGAATCAACTTAGGATCTAACCGTGCTACGTTGGGTAATGCAGTTACTGCCTATGTTGTTGGCTTACCTGGCCCTCAGATTATGGCATATGACTATAAATACGATAGTAAAGGTCAAATCGTTGTTGATGCATCTGGTTATCCAGTTCGTGGTAATCTGATTCCTATGGGAAGCGTATTACCAACTTTATATGGTGGATGGAACAATGAATTCGGATACAAGAATTTTAATTTTGGATTCCTGGTTGATTACAACTTTGGTAACAAAGTATTGTCTGCAACTAGCTACTATTCTATTCTTCGCGGTCTAAACAAAATGACACTTACAGGTCGTGAAACTGGTCTGAAAGTGGGCGTAGATGCCAATGGCAATACGAACAATGTATCAGCTGATGCACAAGGTTATTACAGATCTTTGGCGCAGAATGTTACAAAGGTTCACGTTCAGGAAGGCGACTTTATCAAGCTTCGTCAATTGACGTTTGGTTACAATCTGCCTGCTTCTGCTATTAAGTCACTGAAGTTTGTTTCTTCTGTGAATATTGCTTTGGTGGGACGTAACTTATGGACAATTATGAAGAAGACAGAGAACATCGATCCTGAAGCAACTTTTGGTTCTAATGTTCGCTATTTTGGTATTGAGGGTACTTCACTGCCCACAACCCGATCAATAGGTTTGAATGTTAACATTAAGTTCAAAGGTTAATATCTAAAAGAAAAGCATTAGTAATCAAAAATTATTTTAACATGAAATGGTTATCATACTTATTCATAACAACCTTAGTACTAACCCAACTGAGTTGTACTAAGGACTTCGAAAAACTCAACACGGACCCCACAAGGGCTACGCCAGATAACTTCGATGCAACATTCTTCCTGACCAATGCACAGAATACGTATAAGGAAGCAATTGCAGGCTATGCTGGTCCTATATTATTCCAGAGTGGCTGGGTTCAGATATTATCATCTACTACAACAGGTGGTGCTATCTATTACAGTAACATGGATAAATACGTACAGTCAGCCAATACTATGTCCTATACTGCAAACAGTTGGACAAACTGTTATCGTGCGGCAAGTTTAGCCAATGAAATCATTAACGTATATGGAGCTGAACCAACGCGTTCAAATGCTGTAGGTGCTGCCATGGTGATGAAAGTAATGGCAATGGCTTATGCTGCTGATATCTATGGAGATCTTCCATACTCGGAAGCTTTTCAGGGTGCAAAAGGACTTAGTACGCCTAAGTACGATAAGCAAGATGTAGCATTAAAGGCTATGTTGGCTGATCTGGAAAAAGCAGCTGCTATGTTTGATGCCTCTAAACTTCCTATTTCATCAGATCTTTTCTATAAAGGAGATGTTGCAAAGTGGAAGCGTCTGGCAAATTCATTGATGTTGCGTATTGCTATGCGCATGACCAAAAAAGATGCTGGAACGGCAAAAGCGTGGGCTGAAAAAGCCTTTGCTGGTGGTGTATTTACTAGCGACGCAGATGATGTGTTCTTACCGGGTGATCAGGCGAATGGCTACACTAACCCTAACTCAAGGGCATTGGCTACACCTGCTGATCTTTACGAAGTTCGTTGGGCTAAAACGCTGGTAGATTATCTGAAATCTAACGACGATCCTCGCTTAAGCGCAATAGCTGAAGTTCCTGCTGCAGGTTTTGCCGCTAATAATAGCGGATCTGCTGGGGATAACACTGCTGCTAACCAATTAGGATTACCAAATGGGTATGATATGAATGGTGGTGCAACAGATATTAGCACGGCACCCGGCTTCCCTGGAGCTACGGGTACTGGTGGGGATGCTACTAAGATTGGTAAGTACTCACGCCCTCGTGGTTTCTATCGTAACCTTAATGCCCCAGTATTCATCTTAACACACGGAGAAGTGCAGCTTTTATTGGCTGAAGCTAAAGTTCGTGGGTGGAATGTGGGTTCTACAAGTGCTGCGGAATTCTATGCGAATGGTGTTCGTGGGGGAGTAGCTTCTTTAGCCAAATATGGTGCTGATGCGGCTGTTTCTGCTGCCGCAGTGAATGCATTACTCACAGCAAAACCTCTTGATGTTACCAGTACAAACGCCTCTCTTGCACAGATCAATACGCAATACTGGGCTACCACTGGTATCCTGATGAATTTTGCAGAATCTTGGAGTAACTGGCGTCGTACAGGATTCCCTGTATTGACTCCTATTGTTGCTGCAGGTAACTTCTCTGGAGGTCAAGTTCCAAGAAGACAACTTTACCCAACATCTGAAGCGTCCCTTAACGGAACAAGCTACAATGCTGGCTTAAGCGGTCTTACCCCTGCCTCAGACGTGTGGAATGCACGTGTATGGTGGGATAATTAATAGCTCATCATCAGCCTAAACGGGTTGGTGATCCATTATAAAAAAAGCCATTTGCAAAAGCAAATGGCTTTTTTTATAAAATTCCTTACGATTATTTCCTGAATAACGGCTTTCGCTTTTCTAAAAATGCCGCAACCCCTTCTTTCATTTCTGCAGTTCCAGAACATTCACCAAACAATCGTGCTTCTTTTTCAAAACCTTCTGAAATAGTTGGATCATATACCGCATTTATGGCCTCAATAGATTTACGAATAGCCTCTGGTGATTTTGATAAAATTGTTTTTAACAAACTACATGTGTAATCCATTAATTCTTCTGGAGGAGTTACATGGTTAACTAAACCAATACGATGTGCTTCAGAAGCATCAATGATATTACCCGAGAGTATGATCTCCATTGCTTTTCCTTTCCCTACTAAATGAGGTAAACGTTGTGTTCCTCCGTATCCAGGGATCAATCCTAAATTTACTTCAGGTTGCCCAAATTTTGAAGATGTAGAGGCTATCCGAATATGGCAGGCCATAGCTAACTCACATCCTCCACCTAATGCAAAGCCATTTATGGCTGCCATTACGGGTTTGGGAGATCGTTCAATAGAAGTGAAAATATCCTGTCCTTTTCTGGCCAGTCGATAGGCCTCATCTGAATTCAGTCCAGAAAATTCTGTTATATCCGCACCTGCTACAAAGGCTTTATTGCCTGAACCGGTCAAAATTACACCATAAATAGTTTGTTCTTTATACACTTCCTGCATAATAGTATCCAATTCGGATAGCACTTTTGCATTTAGTGCATTTAATTTATCTGGGCGATTGATCGTAATCGTTAATATCCCTTCAGATAGATTGGTCAGTAATGTTTCCATATGGGCAAGATTTAATTTTATTGTTTAGAAACCCATTCTTTGATATAAGTGGCAATTTCCTCCATAGATGAGCCAGGAGAAAATAATTTTCCTACTCCTAATGCACTCAGCACCTTCATATCTTCATCTGGTATAATACCACCACCAGTTAGTAAAACATCGTTCATTTCATGGGCTTTCATTAAACTGATGATCTTAGGAAATACGGTCATGTGAGCGCCGGATAGAATACTGATACCAATAGCATCAACATCTTCCTGCAATGCAGCAGCCACTACCATTTCAGGGGTCTGGCGCAATCCGGTATAAATGACTTCCATGCCCGCATCACGCAGTGCAGCCGCAATAACTTTAGCACCTCTGTCGTGACCATCTAAACCTACTTTAGCAACCAATACGCGTATGGGTTTTGTTGATGTCATATGTTTGTTTTATGCTAATTGATTCAGTACATGTTTTATCCTACGCTTAGTTTCATCTATTCCGATAAAATCTGCTATAGAAAACACCGCCGGTCCAAATTTTCCACCCACTAACATAACCCGTAAGGGTAGTAGTAGTTCTCCGGTTTTTAGATTTGCAGCTTGTGCCTGGTCTTTAAAGTATTGTTCCATAGCGGCAGCATCCATATCAATCTGTAAACCTTCTGCCCACGTTTTAAAGAAAAGTTGTTTTTCTACACTCCATTTTCCTTTGATACTATCGAGATCGATTTGTTCAGGGGCTTTAAAGAAAAAGCCTCCCTGCTCTACAAAATCAGGTAATAACGGGCATCTTTCTTTTATGAGCTCGATCATTGATCGTAATCGCTCCTCATTAACCTGAATTCCAGCAGCATCAAAGTAGGGTTTAACCAGTGGAAGGAGATAGTCAGCCTCAGATCTTTTTATCCATTCATGGTTATACCATTTTGCTTTTTCAAAATCAAATTTGGCGCCCCCTTTATGAACTCGGTCAATGGAAAACTGATTGATCAACTCTTCAAGTGTAAAAATCTCTTGTTCGGTTCCGGCATTCCACCCAAGCATGGCAAGTAAGTTGATGAAGGCTTCTGGAAGAAATCCTCTTTCACGGAAACCCGCCGTTAATTCTCCAGATTTTGGATCCACCCAATTCATTGCAAAAACAGGGAATCCCAACTTATCGCCATCTCTTTTTGAAAGCTTACCATGTCCGTCTGGCTTAAGAATAAGCGGGAGATGCGCCCATTTTGGCATCTGATCCTGCCATCCTAAATATTTCCAAAGTAAAATATGTGCGGGTGCTGACGGAAGCCATTCTTCCCCCCGGAATGCATGGGTAATCTTCATAAGGTAATCATCTACTACTACGGCCAAATGATAGGTAGGCATTCCATCAGCCTTTAAAAGTACCTTATCATCAGACTGGCTGGTATTAAAATGCACCTCACCACGGATCATGTCAGTAAAAGAGACCTCTTCATTTTCGGGCATTTTAATACGGATCACATAGGGTATGCCTTCAGCAATCCATTTTTTTGCGCTCTCTGGATCCGCAATAGAATTTTTCATGTTACCCCTAACCTTATGGTCATATTGAGGCGATGGGTTTTCAGGGCTTCTAAAATGGTTACGCATTTGCTCCAGCTCTTCGGGAGTATCAAAAGCATAATAGGCATAACCGGCATCAATCAATTGCTCGGCATACGTTGCATATACCGATTTACGCTCACTTTGTCTGTAAGGCTCAAAAGGTCCACCAACGGCAGGGCTTTCATCGGGGTTCAATCCACACCAGCTTAGACAATCCATTATATATTGCTCAGCTCCAGGAACGTAACGATTTTGATCAGTATCCTCTATGCGTAGGATGAATTTTCCATTATGTCTGCGTGCAAATAGATAATTGTATAACACCGTGCGCACGCCTCCAATATGAAGTCCACCTGTTGGACTGGGAGCAAATCGAACTCGAACATTTTCCATATAGCAAAGATACAGAGGATAGTCCCGTGTTTCGCCTAATTTTGGGGTATGTGGTACTTCGTTCGTACACCCGCTATTATGCGATGGGTATTCAGGAGCTGTATATGGGCAAAAAACCAGGCTGAATCTTCGGTTTACCTGAGTTTCGACGATGGTCCGCATCCTGCTGTTACACCATTTGTACTTGATGAATTAAAAAAATGGAAGGCGAAAGCCACTTTCTTTTGTATTGGAGAAAATGTTAGGCGGTATCCTGAACTTTTTACCAGAATCGCTGAAGAAGGACATAGCATAGGCAATCATACCTTTCATCATTTGAATGGATGGCAAACTAAAGATGAACTTTATATCCAGGATATCCATAAAGCAAGGGAGGTGATCCCATCCACATTATTTCGTCCACCATATGGTAAGATTCGTTTTACTCAGTTGAAACAAATCAGAAAGCAGATAGGTTTGAATGTAGTGATGTGGTCATTACTCAGTGGAGATTTTGATCAACATATTTCACCTGAAAAATGTGCCCAAAATGTAATTGATAATATACGAAATGGCGACATTGTAGTTTTTCACGATAGTGTAAAGGCTATGGAAAATTTACAATATGCATTGCCGGTAGTGATGAAATATTTAACTGATAAAGGATTTGTATGTAAAGTTCTTTAAAAAAATAGGGCCAGGGTGAAAACCCTAGCCCGTTTTTAATCCGTACCCTATGAAAACTATTTCAAGTTAATAATTTATTCATTATATCCAATTTTTTTACTTCAGTATGATCTTATTTGAGGCTATTTTACAGTTACATCAATATGTAGTTAGTAACCATAAGGAAGGGTAAACATTCACGAAATTTGAAGAATATAAAATGAGTAAGATTCAATTAGTCGATAGTCATTGTCATTTATACGACGAGGAATTCAAACCTGAAATACAGGAAGTTGTATCTAGAGCGAAGCAAGCTGGTGTTCAGGCTATTTATCTTCCTAATATTGATAAAACCTCTATTGATCCGATGTTGGAATTAGAGAACGATTTCCCTGAATTTTGCTACCCTATGATGGGTATTCACCCATGTTATGTGAAAGAAGATTGGCAGGATCAATTGGAGATTGTTCGAGATTGGCTAGCTATAAGGAAGTTTGCAGCTATTGGGGAAATTGGACTGGATTTTCATTGGGATCTAACCTTTAAGACTCAGCAGGAACAAGTATTTGCACAGCAACTCAAATGGGCTTTAATCTATGATCTGCCTGTATCCATACATTCCCGAAAAGCTACACAGCAATGTATCGAAATGGTAAAGCAAATTGGTAATGGAAAAATACGAGGGGTATTTCATTGCTTTGGTGGAAATAGTAAACAGGCAAAACAGATCATAGACATGAATATGTACCTTGGTATTGGTGGGGTAGTTACGTTCAAGAAAGCAGGATTGGATCTTTTATTGAAGGAAACTGGATTGGCACGCGTTGTTTTAGAAACGGATGCACCTTATTTAGCTCCAGTCCCATTTAGAGGAAAAAGAAATGAGCCGGCCTATTTGCTACCCATTGCCGAAAAAATAGCTGAAGTACTGTGCATGAGTATGGAAGAGGTAGGATTTAGTACATCCCGAAATGCGTACGATTTATTTGGGTGATTCATAACCTAAGGGATTAGTATTATTTTTTCTTGGACATTTTAAGGGCTGTAATGGTGGTATAATATTTTGCCAACATATTCGGTACCTCCCAATCAGGTAGTTTACCGGATTTTAAAAAACCGAGGTATTTTTCGGTAACTCTTCCAAAATGAGCTTCGTGTCCCTCATGATATTTTTCAGGAATTACAATTTCCCATCCCTTTTCATTTCCTTGTAAAGAAATACCCGGGAATTTTTTTTCAACAGCTGAAAATGCGTTGAATACGATCGATTCAGTTAAACCGTTTTTTTTCTCAATGTAAAGAGTAGGTTTAAATTTCTGTTCCAGACCTTGTCGGATAATCAGATCTGCTAATGTTCCTTTCATGATTGAATAATGAGTATCTCCACCGCCAGGAGCTGCTTTATAATTCCAGATAACAGAAACTTTGGCATGTACCCCTTTCAATGTATAGTTGATTTCTCCATTACAGTTGACTTGTAATACTCCATTGATGTCAATATATTTTTTCAGATAATCGGGGAATGTTTTTTCTCTAGTGCTAGCTGTAAATTCTGAAAGTGTCACAGCGGTACTCCAGGATCTTGCACTGTTTACTTTAATATCTTTTTTATAATCTATCACTTGCTCTGGGAATGCCGCCCACTGTACAAGATCAACGAGATGTGTGGTAACATCTACAATGCCCTCACCCTGTTGATCGGTATCATAGAACCATGCTGGTCTTTGAAGTGGTGATCCGGAAACTTCTTTATAGTAGTGATGAACACTCTCTTTGGTTATGGATGGGTCTTCTGGACTGCCTTTTAATAATGAACCAAAAATTGCAGGTGTATGCGATAATTCTTTTTGTATCATAGTAGTAATCTCATAACGTTCAGTCATGATATCATATAATAACACATTATTTTTTTTTGCTTCTTGAAATGCTTTTTCTAATAGAGAAAAAGAAGTTGGTTGTATTACCATCGGTTTATCAGCATACACATGAAAGCCTGATTTTATGCTGTTCAGGATATATTCTGTTTTCTTTTGATTGTTTCCCGATAGCATCACTACGTTACCATTTTTTTCTGTAAGCATTTTATCAAAAAAATCGCTTCCCTCATATACTATTTCATTCCATTTTGTTGGAGACGACGTTCTTGTATTGTAACTATTTATTCGGTTAAGATGTAGCTTTAGATCATTCCCGCTAGGTGCATACACATAAACATTCGAATTTAGATCAGGATACATGATCTTTTGCACTAGGGCTGCATGAAAATGGCCGGGATCCAATGTTATGAATGTCCAAGGTTTAGATGTATCGGTAACAGATTTGGCTATCGTTGTCAACGTAATAAAGGTGATTATGGTGGAGAGGGTTATTTTTTTCATTTGATTTACTAGATGATGTAATGGAAACGCAAGCATTCTGATAAGTGACATAGTTTAAAAGTAATAAATGATTGATGAAAAAGAAAGATATTTGAGATTTCAAACGATTTCCGCTTGTGAACAATTTCAGTACGCTCATAATGGGTTATTTTCAATATTAAATAAATAATAATGTCATACACATATTCGATTTCTCTTCGAGGGAAAGTAATTGTGGTAACGGGTGCAACAGGCGTTCTTGGAGAGGCATTTGTGGACTGTTTGGCCGATGCTGGTGCCAAAGTTGTACTCATTGGCCGAAATAGGGAAGTCGCGGAGGCTAGAGCTGAAATGGTTATATCTCGTGGAGGTGAAGCATTAGCTATTGTAGCTGATGTGTTGGATTTAGCCCAGCTGCAAGCAGGTAAAGAACTGATTTTATCGACATATGGAAGAATAGATGGCCTTGTCAACGCTGCCGGAGGTAATATCAAGGAAGCAGTAGTAGATCCCACTGAAGATATATTCAGTATTAATATTGATGCCCAAAGAAAAGTATTTGATCTGAATTTATTTGGGAGCATCATTCCTGTTCAAGTATTTGGCCCAGTTATAGCAGCTTCCGGTGGTGGGAGTATCGTAAATATATCTTCAATGGCAGCCAATCAAGCCATTACCAAGGTCCTGGGTTATTCAATGGCAAAATCATCAATAGATAATTATACGCGATGGATGAGTGTAGAACTGGCGAATCGGTATGGTGAAAAGATCAGAATGAATGCTATTGCCCCAGGATTCTTCATCACACATCAAAATCGGGCATTACTAACTAATTCGGATGGTAGTCTAACACCACGTGGTCAATCCGTGATCAATAATACGCCCTATAAGCGATTTGGTGATCCGAAAGAATTAGGTGGGGCACTTGTTTATTTATTGAGTGATGCATCATCATTTGTTTCTGGTCAGGTTATTAGTATTGATGGTGGATTCAGTATTTTTTCGGGAGTATAAATTAATAATATGCGATTAAGACAAACATGGAGATGGTTTGGGCCTAGTGACCCGGTGACTCTTGAGGATATATTACAAACCGGTGCAGAAGGAATTGTTACCGCATTACATCATATTCCTCATGGTGAAGTATGGTCGGTCGATGAAATTCAAAAACGAAAAGATATCATTAGCCGTGCTCGCCTAACCTGGGATGTTGTGGAAAGTGTTACCGTTCATGAAGATATTAAAACTCGCAGTGGACGATATGCTCATTGGATTGAGCTATATCGACAAACCTTGCGCAATCTGGCCACCTGTGGTATTAAGATTGTTACATATAATTTCATGCCGGTCAATGATTGGACAAGAACAAATCTCGATCTTACCATGTCTGACGGATCAAAAGCCCTTTATTTCAACTGGTATGATATGGCGGTTTTTGATATTCATATCTTACAGCGTCCGGGAGCAGAGCGTGATTATCCTATAGAGGTAGTAAGGGAAGCGGAACATCGTTTTTCTACATCCACTCCCGAATCACGAGAGCATTTAACCAATGTAGTGATGTTCGGAATTCCTGGTGAAAAGAAATCTACACTGCAGGAAATGCGTGATAAGTTAGCTTTATATAAAGAAATTGGCCACAAGGAATTACGGGAGAATCTTAGTTATTTTCTTTCTGAGATCACTCCTGTGGCAGATGAAGTAGGCATAAAGTTGGCCATCCATCCAGATGATCCTCCATATGATATTTTAGGTTTACCCAGGATCGTACGTAATATATCCGATTACGAATACATCCTGCAATCAGTTCCTGCTGAAAGTAATGGTGCTTGTTTTTGTACCGGATCATTAGGGGCATCTTTTGAGAATGATCTTCCTGAGATGGCCCGACGAATTGGTGATAAAATTCACTTCATCCATCTTAGAAATGTAAAGAAAGATGCTGCAGGCAATTTTTATGAGGATGATCATTTAGGTGGCGATGTAGATATGTATTCAGTAGTAAAAGAGCTGCTTATCATTCAACAACGAAAGAATGAATCCATTCCATTCCGTCCGGATCATGGCCATCAGATGTTGGATGATCTGAATAAAGTAACCAACCCGGGGTACTCATGCATCGGTCGTTTGAGAGGGCTCGCAGAACTTAGAGGACTAGAACTGGGTATCCGGAAAGCGAATGGTTGGGAATAAACCTTTTGTAGCTAGTAGCTCTACTTAAGTACCTTCAACGTACATTCAAATTTTATGGATTTGGCAGGCGTTTGCTGATCGGGTTGTTTTATTCGGCTCATCAATATTTCACCGGCAGCTCTTCCAATACTGGTACATTCTTCCTCAAGAGAAGCTATGGGTGGGTTATCTAGATATTTCAGCATAGGATGATTTCCAAATCCAATAAATTCAATTTTTCTATTCTTCTTTGGCATTTGTTTTAAATGATGCATTGCATCCAACGCTATTTGATCTTTGAAGGCAATGATAGCCGTTGGAGCAGCTCTCAATTGTAACAATTTTTCTAAAGCTGTGGTCGTACTATTTGTTGTAAGATCTGATGAATACAATAGGCTTTTATCAAATGGAATTTTATGCATTTTCAATCCATCCATATACCCCTGGCTTCTTTCCTTTGTAGTTAATAATCCCGGAGGGCCCATAATATGACCAATTCTGCGATGACCTCGATCAACAAGGAAAGATACAGCATCGATTGTACCCTTATAAACATTACTGGTTACATTGAAGCAAGGCAAATTCGCTGGTCTTCGTACAAAATAAACCACAGGAATTCCCATATCCTCAAGTTTTTTAAAATGAGAAATGTCCGTAGTGTTTTTGGTAATGGATACGATTAGCCCATCAATCCTGTTCTTACTCATCATTTCGCAGATCTCGATCTCTCGTTGAACATCGTCGTAATGCTGCGTAACTATGGCTTTATATGAATTTTCCATAGCATATTCTTCTACTCCGCTCGCAGCTCTGGTATAAAACTGATCCAGTAAATTGGGAATGATAACGCCAATGCTAAAACTTCGTTTGCTTTTGAAGGAAATTGCGGTTTGGTCTGGTGTGAAGTTTAGTTTTTTCGCCAGTTCTTTTACCCGATCTTTTGTCATTTTACTGATCGATGGGTAATCATTCAATGCTTTAGACACCGTTGAAGGTGACATATGTAGCATTTTAGCCAGATCCTTAAGTTTATATTGAGTGCTCATCCCAGATCAAGATAAGTAGAAATAATTAATCCGAATAGATTATGCGCCCTTTTTCTACAATCAGTTTTTTATTAATTATCTCTGGGATCTCTGCATCATAATGGGATACATAGATCAGTGTTTTGTCGAATGTGTGACATATGGTATCGACAACCTTTAAAAATTCTTTTGTAGCCTCATCATCCAGACCTTGGCAGGGTTCATCAAATACTAATAAAGGTGGATTCTTCACCAGTGCTCTAGCAAGTAATATTTTTCGCTGTTCACCATCTGATAAGCTATGAAACATTCTATGTTTGAAGGGTTCTAACTTTAAAACATCTATCCATGTATTTACTATCCTGATTTGCCTTTCGGATAATTTTCTAAACAAACCCATAGTATCAAAAAGTCCGGATGCAATCAGATCAAAGGCGTTTGATCCCACTTCAATATAATGATGTAATTCCGGGGAAACGAATCCTATTTTCTGTTTGATATCCCAGATACTTTCGCCATTTCCTTTTCGTTTATCAAAAAGATATATTTCTTGAGAGAAAGCCTGAGGATTGTCGCCATTAATAAGCGAAAGGATAGTTGACTTACCTGAACCGTTATGACCACTTAGATTCCATCTTTCTCCTTTTTGAACTTTCCAGTTTAGTTTATCTAAAATTATTTTGTCGCCGTATTGAATGGAAGTATTGATCATATTTACAGCGTATTGAAAAGGTTCTTCAGGAAAATATGGATCGATCTGTTTGATTGCGTCTATGTCAATGGACAAATATTCACGTTGTTCTGGGACATAATACTCAACGGGTTTGATCTCCGTTAATTTACCAGAATGTAATTTGGCATAATGGGTAACTGCTTTTGGGAGCTTGGAATTTCCTGTTACTATTAAAAGAGGCAAGCCTTGTTTGCGTAATTTCAGTAATAATTCTTCTAGCTGGTTACGGGCATTACTATCCAATCCGGTGAATGGAGAGTCGAGTAGTAGTGCGTCTGGATCCTTTAATAGCGCTTTTACGATCTGTAATCGCTTATGTTCTCCATTAGATAGTGATAAAAGTTTAGATTTTTTACATTCGTATAATCCAATATCATGTAAGTACATATCGACCTTTGTTGTCTCAGCATGAATAGATGATAATTCTTCCTCGACAGTAAGCGAGTCCTCTGAATCAGCGGAATTAAAACGTTGCTGGTAGTAAAAAGAGGAAAGATTTGATCGGTTAGTAAAGTAATGTTGTCGGCTAATATAACCGATTTGAGATCTTGGTTCTGTTAACGTAATTATACCATGATGGAATAGCGTTCCTTTGATCGATTTGAGTAGGGTGGTTTTACCCGATCCTGTTCCTCCGATTACGGCAAGACACATTCCTTTTTTCCAATCAAAACTGATATTATCGAGTATTTTTTTTCCTCCAAGTGAGACGGAAAGATTATGTATTTCAGCAAATGGTAACATGATCGTCTATCTAAATTAAATTAATTCATTCATCTGCCAATCTGCAAATCCTCTAAATTTGTATCATGCCGAAGCGTCTTACCGAAATACCTGTTTCTTTTTTAGATTTTATCACTGCGATAGAAGGCGATACGGATTTTAGTCAAGTTTTCCGTAGAAGTAGAAAATTTGTACAAGAGGCTGAATCGGCAGGATATAATCGATATTGGTTTTCTGAGCAACAACATCAAGTAGGTTCAACTCCTTCCGTTTCCCCGGTATTATTAGGATTTATGGCTGAAGCCAGTTCACGTATTCGTTTGGGTACTTGCGGAATGAAACCTTCCCATGCTACTCCTTATTATATCGCTGAACAATATGGGACATTAGATGCGCTTTATTCCGCGCGTTTTGATATTGCCTTGGAAATTGAGATGATTGGAGGTCCTGAAAAAAATAAAGCATTACACAACATTTCATCAGATCTTTCTTCTTTTTCAAAGGATGATATCGAATTCCTTCATGACCTAAATAGCCGGTATCAGATTTCGGGAATCAAGAACATAGCTGTTCATCAATCATTTTATCCAATTTGGATATTTGGTTCTAGTATATACAGTGCTCAATTAGCCGGGAGGTTAGGGTTACCCTACGCTTTTGCTGCTCATTTTGCTCCGGCATTATTGATGGATGCGCTAGAAATATACAGAGAATCATTTATTCCCTCACAAAATTTAAGTGATCCTTATTCTATGGCATGTGTACATGTTATATATAATGAAGACGAACTCCAAGCGGAGTATCTGGCCAGTTCATTATATCAAATGGTTCAGGATATGATCCATAATCAACACAGACCATTGCAACCACCCATTCAATCTATAGATGAACGCATTACTGAGCAGGATATGATGGAAATTCGTAAGCGGCTTTGGTATTCATTCTTTGGTAATAAAGTTTCTTTAGAGCAATCATTGCAATCTTTTGTCAATCAAACGGGTGTAGATGAAATCATAATATCATCCACTTTATTTGATGAAAAAGAAAAATCTTCAACTATTCGTGAAGTAGCTTCTTTGTTCAAAAAATCTTAACTATTGTTCGGTTTTATTCTAGCTCGGCAAAATGTTATGTCAGCAATGAAAAAATCATTGTAATCCCGAAAAGAGTTCTTAGGTTTATACAAATTCCCTTATGCGACGTTCATTTTATATTATTTTTTTCAATTTATGTCTCTCTGCATCTGCACAGGATCTTCAGTATGTCTTCAAGCCCGGTGATAATGCATACAAATGTTTTCGCATTCCAGCTATCGTTAGAACTAATAGCGGTACTTTACTGGCTTTTGCAGAAGCGAGAAAAAATGGCTGTGGCGATACCGGTGATATAGATTTGGTAATGCGACGTTCGGTTGATAATGGTAAAACCTGGTCAGCTATTCAATTAGTATGGAATGATGGAGGGAATACCTGTGGCAATCCTGCACCTGTTGTAGATAAGCGAACGGGTAAAATATTACTACTCTCTACATGGAATCTGGGGACTGATCATGAATCCATGATCATCAATCAGACCAGTAAAGATACCCGCCGAATTTTTTTACTTTCATCTTCAGATGATGGTGCTACATGGTCATCAGCGAGAGAAATTACCACGGACGTTAAATTAAAGGATTGGACATGGTATGCTACTGGCCCTGTAAATGGAGTACAAGTACAGAATGGAAAATTTAAAAATCGGTTGATCATTCCTTGTGACCATATTGAAGCGGGAACCAAAAAATATTATTCTCATACGATACATTCTGATGATGGAGGGGAAACCTGGAAGCTAGGAGGGAGTACACCAACGGATCAAGTGAATGAATCTACTGTTGCCGAAATAAAAAAGGGTAGGTTATTACTGAATATGCGAAACTATAATCAGTTAAGGGTGCGACAAACATCAATCAGTAGTGACGGGGGAGAAACATGGTCTGCATTGAGGCCTGACACATCATTAATAGAGCCTATTTGTCAGGCAAGTTTATTGCGACTAGAAAATAAAAAAAAGACAATACTTGCTTTTTCAAATCCTGCTCATGCAAAACAACGAGTTGGGATGACGGTGAGACTATCCTACGATCAGGGGAAAACATGGGCAAGAGAAAAGGTATTATGGGAAGGACCTTCTGCGTATTCTAATTTGGTGTTGTTATCAGATGGAAGGTTGGCTTGTCTTTTTGAAGGAGGTGTAAAAACTGCTTATGAGGGGATAGCATTTAGTGTAGTATCATTGGCTACTGGCCTATGACTATCTTTGTTGGTTTACCCGCCTTCTTACTCATTTCAATGGAGTGTTTTGTTCCTTTGGATTTACCATCCCAGAATGCTACGCATAGATCACAGTCTTCTATAATTTTTTTATTACGTTTCGGGCCGGCAGCTCGTCCATATTTACCCCATTCTGCCTGATGGATGGTGATTGGGACGTTATGATTTTTTGCCCATTGCTCTGCAAGGGTATCAGCACCTTGGGCACCACCTGAAATAATTTCTGTGATGGGTTCTTGAAGTGTAGATAAGGTTTCTTCCAGTATCTCGTAATTGTTAAAATCACGACTGCCTACAATGGCTATCTTCATTTTTATGCTATAGTGGATCAGCTAAACACACTTTACTAACCTCAGCGGTACAAAGTTCTGTTAAAAGTGCGACAAATAATGACGCTAAATCAGAGTCCCGATGCGGTTCACCTTTTTTTAACGTCTTCTTTGTAATTGACGACATATTTTGACGCTTTGTTAATTTAGATTTGCTTTTCAATTATTTACTATGAAGTATGCGCCCATGCAGATTGCCAATGACAGTGTTTTTGGGGATTACCGATATCTGGATCCGTTGAAGCTTTACATGTCTTATTATTCAATGGTTCCATCTACTATTCAATCCAACCATCTTAGTGTTGATGCGGTATTGAATTATATGGATAAACATTTTGATGGTCAGATCAGCAATATGCATTCTCGTGAATATGCTACTGTTACATTTAAAATGGTGCGTAATGTAGTGGTATATGTGTTGAGTAATCAGGTCATGGTATATGTGGAGACAGATCATTTTGTGAAGATTTTATATACGTCTGAGCAGGAAGAATTTTCTCGCGACTTACTCAAGACGCTTTCTAAGTTTAAGCGTAAAAAGGAAAAAAATTCTAAAATTTCAATGGTTACTTCGGGTCCTCATGGATTGGATACCACTGATCTTACCATTCCCAAGCCCAAACTTAGTTTCTCTACACATTACAATGAGGATCTCAAGCCGACACATGATACCATCATGTCCTTTATTAAGCATAAGCAACAAAGTGGTCTGGTTTTACTCCATGGTGAGCCAGGTACTGGAAAGTCAACCTATATCCGTTATCTTATCCGATCTACGGATAAGAAAATTATTTTTCTCCCTCCTGGCTTGGCAGGGAATTTGGATGCTCCTTCTTTTACCAGTTTTTTGATTGAAAATGCGAATACGGTTTTTGTTATTGAAGATGCAGAAGAATTGATCACATCAAGGGAGTCTGGAAGGAATTCATCTATCTCCATGATACTTAATCTTACTGATGGATTGCTTGGTGAAAGTTTGGGTATTAAGATCATTGCTACTTTTAATACCGATATCAGAAAAATTGATAAAGCATTATTGCGGAAGGGTAGATTGATTGCCTTATATGAGTTTAAGAAGTTGGAAACGGAAAGATCAAAGATTCTTCTTTCCACTTTGGGTCATAAAGATGTTCAGATCAATCATAGTTTATCGTTAGCGGAGATCTATAATTATGGTCAGTCGGACATACTGATTGATCCTCCTCGTCCACAGATCGGATTTCTCGCAAATGCGGTGTAACTTGTAGTTTATGGCAAAGGAAATTTATCTCGCCCGGTATATGCATATTATCAGTCGGCTTGAAAAAGGACCGGCAAGTTTTGAGCAAATTCGGGATTATTTAGAGCAGGCATCTGAAATTGATGGTAGAGATTATTCTATTTCCATTAGAACCTTACAGCGGGATATTCGGGATATTTATTCTCAATTAAATATTGAGATCACCAACGACAAAAAGGGGGATCGTTGTTATCGTATTGTAGATCGAAATGAGACCATAGGATTTGGGGCCAGGATGCTGGAATCCTATCAGATCATTCATGCTATAAATACTTCCTATGATTTTCAGGATGTTGTTTTTCTGGAGAATCGTCAGCCAAAAGGGCTGGAACATTTTCATTCCCTGCTTCATGCCATCCGAAATAAGCGAGTAACCGAAATTATTCATCAGAAATATTCAGATACGGAATCCACTACTCGTATTATTCATCCTTTAGCATTAAAAGAGGCATTAGGACGATGGTATATAATTGCCATTGATACCCGGGATAATAAATTGAAAACATTTGGATTGGATCGTATTTCAGATGTCTTTGTTCAAAAGACAAGGTACCGGGAAAAATATGATATTAACCTTAGAGATAAGTATCGGGAAAGTTTTGGCATACTTACCCACGATAAATTGAAGATCCAACAGGTTATACTTCGGTTTAGTTACGAGCAGGGACAATATGTAAAAACATATCCATTGCATAATTCTCAACGAGTGATAAAAGAGGATAAGCAATATGTGTTGATCGAGTTGAATATATATGTTACATACGATTTCTTAAAAGAGCTATTATCCTTTGGGCATGAATTACAGGTGATAGAACCTTTATCGCTCAAACAGGATATTCAAAAGATCATGCAAAAAGCTTTAGAGCAATATAAGCAGAAGTGATGTTTCACTATTTTATAAAAAACCCACGAATATTCGTGGGTTTTGAAAATGTCTGGCGGAGGAGAAGGGATTATTTTATGATCCCAAGTGGAGGGGGTTGCATTCTCCTTCAAAACCCAGCGGCAGAGCCGCGGTATTTTTATTTTTCATACTCGCTGAAGCAAGCTTCGCTCGTACAAAAAATAAAAACCCACGAATATTCGTGGGTTTTGAATAAGTCTGGCGGAGGAGAAGGGATTCGAACCCTTGATACGGTTTCCCGTATACACACTTTCCAGGCGTGCCAGTTCAACCACTCCTGCACTCCTCCGAGTGGGGGGCAAATGTAAGTAAAATACCTATATATTCTTCTCTAAAATCGCGAACTCCAACGGCCTCACATGCTTGCCTGTAAAATTTTCCTGAAAAGGTACACGCTCCCCTGTGTCCTCAAAACCTTTTCGCTTATACCAAGAGATCAATTCATCTCGAACCGATATCACATACATGTAAATAGAACTACAGTCCTGATAAGTGGCATACTCCTCCGCGGCTTTCATGAGTTCTCCCCCAATACCTCTGGCCTGTAATTCTGGTTCAACGGCAAACATCCCTAAATATATCCGCCGACTTTGTTTTTTTAAATTCATACAGCCTGATAACTCACCACCATCATGCGTATAGACCAAAAAAACACTGCCTTCTTCTTCCATGACACCCCTCACATCATCTTCATTACTTCGTATCTCCCCACTAATGAGATCGGCTTCTGTAGTCCATCCTTTTCGGGACTTTTCTCCTCTATAACCCATATTCAATAGCTCTACAATCCTCAAAATATCTTTTTTGGTGGCTATATTGATCCGCTCATTTCTAAAATTCATGAAGGTAAATTTCCGATTACAATGTTACTTATTACCATCCGACTAGCAAACTCAGAATTTCATATATTTAATATATGCTTGCTGATTATATCATCATTGGTGCCGGCTCAGCCGGCTGCGTACTGGCTAATCGCCTTTCACAAAACCCTAAAAATAGGGTGATCCTTTTAGAGGCTGGTTCTCCGGATAAAAAAACAGAAATACATATTCCTGGTGCTTATGGAAATTTACATCGAACCCCTGTTGATTGGCAATTTTGGACAGAGCCTCAGCAACATGTTGATAACCGAAAACTCTATCTGCCTCGTGGTAAAGTATTAGGAGGATCAAGCAGTACTAACGCCATGGCATATGTACGTGGAAATAAAAAAGACTTTGACGACTGGGCCGCAATGGGAAATGATGGATGGAGTTATAATGATGTATTGCCATATTTTAGAAAATCGGAACATAATGTAGATTTTCAAAATGAATATCATAGTCAGCATGGGCCACTCCATATTCAGTATGGGGAATCGCCTTCAGAACTTTCACCAATATTTATTCAAGGATGTACGCAATCCGGTATCCATCTTAATAAAGATTATAATGGTCAGGAGCAGTTGGGTTGCCATATGCTACAGTTCACCATTAAAGAGGGAAGACGTCAAAGTACAGCAGCCGCATTTTTAAAACCTGTTTTAAATCGTACTAACCTGGAAGTATATACCAATTCGCAAGTGACAAAAATTGTTGTAGAAAATGAACGGGCAGTAGCAGTAGAATATATTCGAAACGGAAAAAAAGAGCGAATCAACGTATCAAAAGAAATAATTCTATCTGCCGGAACTTTTCAATCTCCTCACATTTTGATGTTGTCCGGAATTGGAGATAGAAATGAGCTTTTGCGACATCATATTTCAGTAGTTCATCATTTACCAGGCGTTGGTAAGAATTTACATGATCATATTTGGAGTGGTGTTAGCGGTTCAACTCAACTTTCTTCTGGGAATTCACTACTTAAACCCTGGCCAAAAACAAAGGCTATACTTCAATATCTGTTTCAGCGATCTGGTCCATTGTGTAATAGTCCGCTTGAAGCAAATGCGTTTTGGTCTTCAACAAATGATCGTCATCCCAATATTCAATTCCATTTTGTTCCGTTGGGTATAGCGCCAGATTACTCTACCGATATCTATGATCTGAGTACGTACCGACGAACGGATGGATTTGGGATTTTATCCATACTATTAAAACCAAAAAGTAGAGGATATGTTACTCTACAATCGAATGACCCTTTCGCACATCCTGTTATCCAACCGAATTTTTTAGAACAAAGTGAGGATCTTGATTTGTTAATTCAGGGAATGCGGAAAGCATTGGAAATTGCTTCTGCTATGGCTGATCACTGTACTATTGAAGTTCCCACAAGAGATGCCAGCGATGAACAGATCATTGATCATATCAAAAAATCACTTGAAACATTGTATCACCCAGTTGGTACTTGTAAAATGGGTAATGACGATTGGGCGGTAGTAGATACGAAATTAAAGGTAAAGGGGATAAGGGGATTACGAGTTGCCGACGCTTCTGTTATGCCTGTCATAACGAGTGGAAATACAAATGCAGCAACTATTATGATAGGCGAGAAAGCCGCAGATATGATCTTACACGAATCAGCTGAAACAAATTAAATACTTTCCATTTGATCCGGAATAATTCGATCCAAATTCTCAGGTTCATGATTTTTCCAATCAGCATCATATTTCACAAACCAGGAAAGCCATAAACTCCTGGATAATCGCATTAGTAAAGGCTGAAAAATAATTAAAAGGACTGCATTACTACCTAACCAATAAAAGAATCTATTGTCTTCTGTTGAGAATCCAATAAGTACCCACCAGGCTATAAATGTTGTAACACTTAAAGCTACAGTCAACGCATAACTCACATATCCGGTACCATAATAAAACCCTACTTCAATCTCCGTTGGTTGTCCACATACTGGACAGGCAGGATTCATTTTTACTGTATTTTTTAGATTATATGGATTGGAAGAGGCAAATATCTTACCCGAACGGCAACGCGGACATCGATTATTGAGGGTACTCAGTAGATAATTAGGTTTTTTACTCATGTCTTATTTATTCAAAAGCCTGCATTAATGTTTCCATCTTCATGCTTCTGGAACCCTTTATTAGAAACATACCATTTGTGATCGATTTTGATTTCAACCATTCCATCGCTGTATTTGAATCGGGTAAAAACAGATAATGATGATCAACTTTAGAAAAATCACCACCTACCAGTAATACTCCGGCCCAGGTATATTGTTTAAGAAGATTCACGATACCCTGATGCTCTGCTATACTTTCTTCACCAAGTTCCATCATACCACCAATACATACATATTTGGATGGATTAGGCTGTTTGGCAAAGTTCTCTATTGCCGCTCTCATGCTGGTAGGGTTAGCATTATAAGCATCTAGTACAAATGTATTTCCGTTTCTGCTGATTAACTGAGACCTACTATTGTTGGGAAAGTAGTTTTCAATGGCTTGTCTGATCTTTTCTTCCGGTACATTGAAGTATTGTCCAATGGCGACAGCAGCCAGAACATTCGGCAAATTATAATCTCCTACTAAATTCGTATTTAGGGATCCGATTTTGCTACCGCTTGTTAATTCTATCTGTAGAAAAGGCTCACTACTATTAACCTTTCCGGTTATATCCGCATTTTTCAAGCCATAGGTAATGATCTTGGAGATCCCTGTACACATCGAATGAAAATAATCGTAATCCCACATCACAAAGGCAGTTCCTCCGTTAAGGCGTAAATGATCGAATAATTCACCTTTCCCTTTCCGAACACCTTCGATACCACCAAAGCCTTCTAAATGTGCTTTACCACAATTGGTGATCAATCCATAATTTGGTAAGGTATAGGCACAATACGAAGCAATTTCTTTTTGATGATTGGCTCCCATCTCGATTACGGCTATTTCAGCATCAGCAGGAATAGATAAAATGGTTAGTGGTACGCCAATGTGGTTATTTAAGTTTCCTTGTGTAGTACTCGTTTTAAAATGCGTTGCTAATACCGCCGATACCAATTCTTTTGTAGTCGTTTTTCCGTTACTTCCGGTAATAGCTAAAAAAGGTATATTGAATTGTTTACGATGGTGTAGTGCTAGATTCTGTAACGTTGTTAAGGCATCCTCCACCAAAACGATCCGATCATCTTTAATTTCCTGATCTTCATCTATAATAACAGCAGAAGCTCCCATTGCTAAAGCTTTTGCTGCAAATGTGTTACCATTGAAGTTTGGACCTTTTAATGCAAAAAAGATTTCACCCTCTTTTAATCTTCTTGTATCCGTTTGAACATGGGGATGTTTCAGGTATATCTTATAAAGATTTTCGATCATATACAAATATACTATACCGCAATCAAGCAGCGAACCTAAGACCTTTATAAACTAAATAAACAAAAAGCCTGGCGGTAGCCAGGCTTCTAAAAAATTATGTGATGTGTGTTAATTTGATTTGCGTGAATTCTGGCG